>DATEZP010000060.1:0-130157 GCA_035255465.1 Holophagaceae bacterium | reverse complement strand
ACGTCGACCCCGAGGCTCAGGTGCGGCGTCGAGGCCACGCCGATGGCGATGCCCGCCGCCAGGGCCCGCAGCTGCTCGAGCATCTCGAGCTGCTCCAGCGGATGGGGGGGGAGGTTCGTGAAGGTGCGCAAGGCGTCCGGGCGGTAGGCGTAGAGACCCAGGTGCCGCTTGAAGAAGGCGAGCTGCCCGGCCGTCATCCAGGGGCGGAAGTCGGGCTCGAAGATGGCGGAATTCCTCAGGTAGGGGATGGGGCTGCGGCTGAAGTAGAGGGCCCGCCGGGCGTCATCCACCACCACCTTCACGGCGTTGGGGTTGAAGAGCTCGTCGGCATGGGCGAAGGGGCAGGCGGCAGTGCCCATGGGCAGGTCGGGGTTGTCCCGCATGAGGGCCACCACGCTGGCCACGGTTTCGGGGTGCATGGCGGGCTCATCGCCCTGGATGTTCAGCACGCACTCGAAGTGGTCCCCCTGGGCCTCCAGGGCCGCCAAAGCCGCGGCGGTGCGATCCGTGCCGGAGGGCAGGGCGCTGTCGGTCATGATGGCCTCGCCACCGAACCCCCGCACCTCGGCGGCGATGCGGTCGTCATCCGTGGCCACCACCACGCGATCCACGCCTTCGGCCTTGCGGGCGGCCTCATAGACCCAGCGGATCATGGGCTTGCCGGCGATCAGGGCGAGGGGCTTGCCCGGGAAGCGGGTGGCGGAGAAACGGGAGGGAAGGACGGCCAGGGTTCGCATCCCCCTACTATCGCATCGCTCCCACGGGCCGGACCATGCACAGGATTTGGCTCCGGGGGCGATCTGCCGATGGGTTCGGGACGGAGCGCGCTTGGGCGATCAGAACCTCGACGAGATCTGGGCCGAATGGGAGGACTTGTTCTCCCAGGGGAGGGTGCAGATCGAGGCGCTGAAAACGAGCAAGGCACCCCATCAGGTCCAGCAGGCCATTGCCGCCCTCTTCCGGGCCACCCACACCCTCAAGGGCATGGCCGGCATGATGGGCTACTCGGCCTTCGCCCGGGGCGCCCACCGGATGGAGGATCTGTTCGACCTCATCCGGAAGGGCAAGCTCCGATCCACGGACAGCCTGGTCGAGACCCTGGAAGCGGGCCTGCTGGCCCTGGAGGCGGGTTTCCGCGACCTTCGGAAAGGGCGGCCGGAGCCGGAAGATTACCTCTACAAGGTCCGGAAGCAGCTGGGGGAGCTGGAGGCCCTGGGGCGCCTGGGGAGTGAAGGCCGCGTCGACCTGAGCCACATCCTCGACCTGCCGGAATCCCAACGGAAATCCCTGGCGGAGGAAGAGCGGGCCCGGGTGACCGTGACCCTCCAGGATGAAATCCCCATCCATGGCCTGGAGCTGGGCCTGGGCTTCGACGTTTTCGATGAACATCTCCGGTTGGTGACCGACGCCATGAACCAGCAGGGCGAGATCATCTCCACCCTGCCCGTGGACCTGCCCGATGCCCCGGACCTGTTGGGCTTCCTGATCCTGGTGGCCGCCAAGAGCCTGGATCTGGCGGCCCTGAGCCTGCCGGAGGGCACCCTCCGCTCCCTGAAGCTCGTGGGCGACCCCACCCGTGTACCGCGGGCCCTCCAGGCTTCCGCCCAGGCTCCCACGCCGGAACCCGCCGCCCCGGCCCCCGTGGAGGAAGTGGCGGCGCCCTCCGCCTCCGAAGTGGAGTTCCTCCGCCTCCCGGCCACCACGGTGGTGGGCCTGGAATCAGAGCTGGAAGAGGTCATCCAGCTCCGGGATGAGCTTTCGAACTGGGCCCGCCGCCGGGAGGCCGAAGATGCGGTCCCCCTCCTGGCCGCCATGGAGGCCCGCCTGCTGGGGCTCCAGCAGACGCTCCTCCAGATGCGGATGGTGAAGGTGGAGACCTTCTTCCAACGGCTGGAGCCCATGATCAAGTCCCTCTCCCGGGAACTCTCCAAACCGGTGAAGCTCACGTTCACGGGCGGGGATCTGGAATTGGAGCGGGCCCTCGTGGGCAAGCTCGTGGAACCCTTCATCCACCTCATCCGGAACGCCTTCGACCACGGCCTGGAAGCTCCCGAGGAGCGGCGGGGCCAGGGCAAGCCCGAGCAGGGGACCCTACGAATTTCAGCCACGCAGAAGGGGCGCGTGCTCCGCTTCGACATCCGGGATGATGGCCGGGGGTTCGACCTGGCCCGCATCGAGGAGAAGGGTCGGGGCCTCGGCCTGTTGCGGCCGGAGGAGGCCCCTACGCCCGAGCGCCTCCACCGCATGGTGTTCGAGGCCGGATTCACCACCCGGGATGAAGCGGGCGCCATCAGCGGGCGAGGCGTGGGCATGGATGCCGTCCGCGAGGAGATCGAGCGCCTGGGCGGCGAAGTGCACCTCAGCAGCGAGTGGAAGCGGGGCAGCCTCATCCGGTTGAGTTTCCCCATGGCCAAGGCCATCCTCGCCTGCCTCAAAGTGCGGGCCGGTGGGGTGCTGTACGGCATTCCCCTCACCAGCGTGGTCCGGGTTCAGACCGTGGCGAAGGCGCTCAGGGGCGGCGAGCGCGTGACGGTGCTTGGCCGGGAGCTGACCTTCGAATCCCTGCAGGCCTGCATGGGCCGGCCGGATCCACCCCAGGGGCAACGCACGGTGGTGGTCGTCGCGCTGCAGGCGGCTTCGGCGGCCACGGGCGTGGAGCTGGCGCTGGGGGTCGACGCGATCCTGGAACGGGGCGAAGTGCTCCTCCGGGGCCTTCCCGAGCACGCCCAGCCCGCCGGCATCCTCGGGGTGAACTTCAATGAGGGCGGGGTCCTCTGGGGCCTGGATCCCGATGCCCTCGTGGGCCTGGGCATGGAGAGTCTGGTGCGGCGGGTGACCCATGGCTGAGTCCAGGCTGCTCCTCCGGGCCTCCGTGGGGGATCGGGAATTGCTCATTCCCGCTGGGGACGTGGACGAAGTGGTGCCCCTCGAGTACCTCATGCCCTTTCCCTCGGCGCTGCCGGGGCTGGCGGGCATCATGGCCCACCATGGCGAGCCGCTGCCCGTGATGGATTGGGAGGTATATGGGGCCGGCGAAGCCGACTGCCCCTTTGTGGCGGTACTGAAACGCCGCCTGGGCATTCCCCTGACCCGGATCCTGGAAGTCCGCGATTTGGAAGGGGCTCCCGAGGTGGGGCTCAAGCGCGGGGATCCCTGGAATCCACTGCTGGGGCATAGGCGGCGCTTATCAGGCCATAGCCACGGTGTGCTGGATGTGGAAAAGCTGCTGGCCCTCCTGCACAATCGAAGTTTGCGTCGCTGAGGCGACGGAAGCTTCAACTGGAGGTCGATTTGACCCGTCGCCTGGCCATTCCCGTCGGTATCACCGCCACCGGGCAGTTCTATCCCGAGCGCGTCGTGACGAACGACGACCTCTCCAAGACCATGGAAACCAACGACGAGTGGATCCGCAGCCGCACGGGCATTTCCGAGCGCCGCTGGGTGGAGCCGGGCACGGGCGCTTCCGAGCTGGCCATCCCGGCCCTCAAGATGGCCCTGGATCGTCGGGGCATCGGCCCCGATGACCTGGATGCCATCCTGGTGGCCACCGTGACCCCGGATTACTCCTTCCCGGCCACGGCCTGCCTCGTGCAGCACGGCATCGGCGCCACCAAGGCCTACGGCTTTGACATCAGCGCCGCCTGCTCGGGCTTCCTCTACGCCCTCACTACCGGGGCCTCCCTCGTGGCCAGCGGCACCCACCAGCGCGTGGCCGTGGTGGGCGTGGACGTCATGAGCTCCATCCTGAACATGGAGGATCGCACCACCACGGTGCTCTTCGGGGATGGCGCCGGCGCCGTGATCCTGGAGCGCGTGGAGGAGGGGCTCGGCATCATCGACTTCGAACACCGGGTGGATGGCGGCGGCGGCTGCTTCCTCTTCATGCCCGCGGGCGGCTCCAAGAAGCCCCCCACGGCGGAGACCATCGCCAACAAGGAGCACTACGTCGTGCAGCACGGCAAGGACGTGTTCAAGAACGCCGTGCCCCGCATGGCCGAGTACGCCCGCCTCATGTTGGATCGCAATGGCGTGGCCCCCGAGGATCTGAAGCTCTTCGTGCCCCACCAGGCCAACACCCGGATCATGGATGCCGCCGCCAAGCGCCTCGAACTGCCCGAGGAGCGGATGATGGTGAACATCGACCGCTACGCCAACACCACCGCCGCCACCATCCCCACGGCCCTCCACCAGGCCTTCGAACAGGGCCGCATCGCCAAGGGCGACAACGTGATCCTCGCGGCCTTCGGCGCCGGTTTCACCTGGGGCGGCGCGCTGCTGCGCTGGGCTTACTGATCCCTCTATCCGCGCATTAAAGATTCAAATCAAACAAGTTCAATGAGAATCATTGCAGGCTCGATCAAAGGGCGGAAGCTCGTAGCCCCTCCCGGAGAGGATCTGCGGGTCCGCCCCACGTCGGACCGGGCCCGGGAGGCCCTGTTCAGCATCCTCCAGCGCTGGCCCCAGGGACCTTTCCTGGACCTCTGCGCCGGAACCGGGGCCGTAGGCCTGGAAGCCTGGTCTCGAGGCTACGCCCCGGTGACCTGCGTGGAATCCGGGGAACCCGGCTGGAGCGCGCTTCAGGCGAACCTCAAGGGAACCTCGGTGATGGCCCTCCGGAAGGACGTCACCCAGCTGGCCCCGGGGGATTTCCCGCCCCAGGCCATCGTCTTCCTGGATCCGCCCTATGCCCAGGCGACCTCCCTGTGGGAGAGGCTGGCCCCGAGGCTTCGGGAGTGGGTGCGCCCGGATGGCCTCGTCGTGGTGGAAACCGACCGGGCCACGACACTGGAATTACAGACGGGCCTCGAACTCGCCGAAACGCGCCTTTATGGCGCAGCCTGCTTCCACCTCCTCCGTCCCCACTAAGGAATTGACCGCCGTGACCGCCCCGATGGGCGAGCGGCTCCGGACCGGGGTGACCACGGTCTGGATCGTCCTTGGCCTGGTTTCCCTGCTGCTCTTCTACCTCGCGGGGCTGCCTGGCATCGGGCATTCCCCCTGGGTGCTGGGAGGCTTCGCCCTGGCCACCGCCATCCTGGTGGTGGCATGCCGCATCCAGGTGGCCCGGCTCATGAAGCTGCTCCAGACCCGGGGCGAACTCGGGCCGGAACTCTACTCCTCGTTGACCCGGTTCCCCCAGACCAGCTCGCTGATGGCGGCTTTCGTGGGGGTGAGCCTGTCGGTGCTCTCCTACCTGGGCCTCCGGATCGGCCTGGGGCAGGGGGCCTGGAACAGCCTGATCGTCTTCGTACTCTTCATCACCCTCGTGGGCATGGGTGCCATCACCCAGTACTTCCTGACCAAGCAGAACATGGTGCCCTTGCACGCCTGGCTGGCGGCCCTTCCCGGGTTCCGGGAGCATCAGGGCCGGCTCCGGGTCAGCCTCCGCACCAAGGTGGGCATCGGAGTGCTGGCCAACATGGCGGGCACGCTCATCGTGACCGGGCTCTTTTCGGGCCTCACCCTCCAGGCCAGCCTGCGCCGCAGCGTCGAGGGATATGTTCGGAATGAGACGCGGAACTTCGTCGAAGCCACCACCCTGGTCCGGGATATGCACGTGCCCATCGACGACCAGGAGGCCTTCCTTAAGACGCTCCGGCCGGCGGCCGGCGGCTCCGTCTACCTGATCCTCTCCGCCACCGAGGGGAAGAAAGTCCTCGGCATCGTGCCCCCTGGGGGAGGGCCGGGCGACATCCTCATCCGAACCTCCCTGTCCGATGGCTCGGAACTTGTGGCTCAGGTCCCTGAAACGGCTTATGCCGGCGCCATCTGGCGCTCACTCAGCCCAAATTTGATCATCCTGGGGCTGGGCATCGCTTTTTTCGTGTGGCTGATGCTGGTCATCCTTTCCGACATCCAGAACCCCCTCCGCCTGTTGACCCACAACACGGATCGGGTGGGTGAAGGCCGCATCGATCGCATCCGGCCCATCTACTGCGACGACGAGGTGGAGAACCTTTCGGCGGGCTTCGATCGCATGGTCCATAGCCTCCAGAGCATGGTGGTCTCCATCCGCGGCGCCAGTCGGGACTTGGGCCACGCCGCCAGCGCCATCCAGGGGTCCGCCCTCGGCGTGCGGAAGGCCACCCAGGGGCAGCGGGAGCTCATCGAAGGGTTCAACGCGGGCGTCCACGAGCTGAGCGAAACCTCCGTGAGCATCAGCGCCTCGTCTATGGAACTCAGTCTCAGCGCGGAAAGCACGAACGCCACCATCATCGAGATGGCCGCCAGCATCCAGCAGATCAACAAGAGCATGGACAGTCTCATGCTCGTGGTGGATGGCATCACCAGCGCCATCCGGGACTTCGACACGGCCATCAAGAGCGTCAGCAAGAACACGGATCAGCTGGTGGCCCAGGCCGAGCACACCCGGGAGTTCGCCGAGAGCCTGGAGCAGAGCACATCCGCCATCGATGACAGCGTGAAGATCGCCCGCCGCTACGCCAAGAAGGTGCTGGAAAACGCCGCCCGGGGCATGGAGTTGGCCGGCCGCAACCAAGAGAAGATGCGCATCATCGAGGGCGTGGTGCAGGATTTCCAGGGCACCACCCGGAACCTGCTCCTCATGGGCTCCGAAATGGCCAAGATCGTCGACACCATCGAAGGCCTCACCCAACAGACCAACATGCTGGCCCTGAACGCCGCCATCGTGGCCTCCCAGGGCGAGGAGAACCAGAACAAGGGGTTCTCCGTGGTGGCCGATGAGATCAAGGGGCTCTCCGAGCGCACCTCGGGCAGCACCCGGGAAGTGCAGCGCATCATCGAGAACCTCCAGAGCACCATCCGTTCCGCCTACGAACAGGTGGAAAGGGGCTTGGACGCCGTCCAGCAAGGCGCGGATTCCGTGGCCCAGAGCGAAGGCACCCTGCAGGCCATCCTCGAGAGCGTGAGCGAGAATGACAGCGTGGTGGAGCTCATCCTCACGGAAACCCGCCAGCAGGCGGGCCATGCCAGCCTGATCCATGAAGCCAACCGCAACATCCATGGCCAGGCGGAAACCATCCGTACCGTGATGGAGGAGCAGCAGGCCACCAGCAACTACATCCTCTCGCTGGCCATGAACGTGCGGGAAGCGACCGCCGTGGTGCGGGATTCGACCCAGGAACAGAGCATCGGCAGCGATGAGATCGCCCGCGCCATGGAACGGGTGCGCGCCCTGGCCGCCAGCCTCCACCAGATCCTGGCCCACCACGAGGATCACATCCTCAGCCTCCGGGGCACCATGGACCGGATCCTGAGCATGGCCCAGGAGGGGGATGAGGCCGTGGCCGCCAGCGCCGAATTCGTGGATCGCCTCAACGTCCAGGTGAACCTGCTGAACCGCGAAGTGAACAGGTTCAAGCTGTGACGCGGTTCCGGGTGGGAACTCCAAGAGAGTCCGCCCCGCGACGCCGCCTGTAGCTAGACTGTCCAGATGTTCCGGGCCTCCATCAAGACCAAGCTGACACTGGTGATCAGCCTGCTCGTGCTCGGATTCATCCTCTTCAACGTGGTGATCTACCCCACGTGGACCCGGGAACTGGTGCTGGACCAGGCGAAATTGAGCGCCCGGCAGGTGGCCGAGACGGCCAGTTACGCCTTGGGCCCCAACCTCACCCATGGCCGCACCCGCGAAGTGGCCAAGATCCTCCAGGGCGTGCAGCAGAAGGTTCCGGCCTTCCAGTTCAGCGCCGTATACGACGCCGCGGGTAAGACCCTCGACAGCACCCCCAACGTGCCCGGCTGGCTCGCCCAGGAGCGGCCCAAAGGGCCCCTCACGGTGGCGCAGGTCATGACCCGGGGCGAGCTGCTGGTAGTCACCGCCCCGATCTTCTACGAAGATCCCCAGACCTCCAAGGTGGGCGTCCTCACCATGGGCTTTTCCACCGAGGATACGGAAGCCGCCATTTCCCGGAACATCCGGGCGAGCCTTTTCGTGGGCGGCGTGATCCTGGTGCTGGGCGTCTTCATCGCCGCCTTCCTCTCCAACCGCTACCTCCGCCCCGTGCTGCAACTCACCCAGGCCGCCCAGGCCGTGGCGAGCGGGAACCTCGATAGCCCCCCGGTGGAAGTCCGCACCCGGGATGAACTGGAGGACCTCTCCAAGGCTTTCCAGCTCATGACCGATCGGCTGAAGGTGAGCCGGGATGAGATCGAACGGCAGAACCGCCTCCTGGAATACCGCGTGCAGGAACGCACCCGGCAGCTCATGGAGACCATCTGGGAGTTGGAGGAGATCCGGGCCAACCTGGAACAACTGGTGCAGGAACGCACCCGCGGGCTTGAACAGAGCCGGGGCGAGCTGAAGGCCTGGGCCGAGACCCTGGAGGAGAAGGTCGAGGAGAAGACCCAAGAACTCCAGACCCTCAATCAGAACCTCCTCACCAGCTACCAGAAGCTCCAGGAAGTCGATCGTCTCAAGGACGAGTTCCGCGCCAACATGAGCCACGAGCTCCGCACGCCTCTGAACTCCATCATCGGCTTCTCGGGCATGCTGCTGCAGGACGACCACCTGGGCCCGGAGCTGCGGGACGACATCCAGATCATCTACCAGAACGGCCGGACGCTGCTGGGCCTCATCGACCAGATCCTCGACCTCTCCAAGATCGAAGCGGGGAAGATGGAGATGGAACTGCAGGAGATGGATCCCATCCAGATCCTGGACGAGGTGCGCGGCATGGCCCAGGGCCTCGTGAAGGAACGGCCCATCAAGCTGGCCTACCAGCGACCCGAAGGGCCCTACCGCGTGCTGGGCGATCCCGAGCGGCTCCGGCAGGTGTTCAACAACCTGGTGGGCAACGCCGTCAAGTTCACGGAGGCAGGAGAAGTGCGCATCCTGGCGGAGACCGAAGGCCACACCTTCCGGGTCCACATCCAAGACACAGGCATCGGCATGACGGAGGACGAGATGGCCCGGTTGTTCCGCCCCTTCCAGCAGGTGGATGGCAGCATCACCCGTCGGTTCGGCGGCACGGGGCTGGGCCTCGCCATCTCCCAACGGATCATGGGCTACATGCACGGGCACATCTTCGTTCGGAGTGAGAAGGGCCGGGGCAGCACCTTCACCGTGGAAATGCCCCTGCTCAACGAGGTGGGATCATGAGCGCTGGCGGCGAATCCCTGGGCCGGATCCTCTGCATCGAGGACAACCCCATGAACTGGCGCCTGGTCCAGCGGTTGCTGGGGCAGGCCGGGTTCGACATGCACTGGGCCGAGGAAGGCATGCGCGGCTTCGAGCTGGCCATGGAATTGAAGCCGGATCTCGTGTTGCTCGACATCAACCTGCCGGGCCTCTCCGGGTTTGAAGTGGCCACCAAATTGCGGCAGCAGCGGGATCTGGATGCCACCCTCATCGTGGCCCTCACCGCGAAGACCATGCGCAGCGACCGGGAAACGGCCCTCGTCACCGGCTGCGACGGCTTCATCTCGAAACCCATCGACCCCTTTCACTTCGTGGAGCAGGTGAAGGGGTACCTCGCCGGGCGGCGGGATCGCATCGAGCAGGGCCGGGAGGGCGCGGCCCTCCGGCAGTTCAGCCAACAGGTGGTGGAACACCTCGAGGCCCAACTCAAGGAGGCCCAAGAGAGCAACCGCCGGCTCACGGAGGCCCAGCGGGAGCTGGAGGCCCGGAACCGGAACCTCAGCAGCCTCTTCAACCTCAGCCAGACCATGGTCGGGGAGCATGAGCCCGAGCGGATCTTCGAGCGGGTGCTGGATCAGGCCCAGCGGGAGCTCGGCCTGCAGCAGATCGCGGCTTACCGGGTGCACGACAGCGGCGGCTACATGGAGGGCCGGTCCTGGGATGCCCGGGGCACCCGCGCCTTGCCGGTGCTGGGGGTGGATCACCCCATCGTGGCGCGGCTCCAGGGGCTCCCCTGGGATCAGGCCTTCGGCGATGACGATCTGAACCACAGCCCCCTCTGGGAGCCCGGCCTCGAGCTGGGGTGGTGGACCCACCGCTCCCAGGGCCTCGTCCTTCCCTTGGCCAGTCGGACGGGCGTCCCGGGGCTCTGGGGCCTGCTCGCGGCCTCCCGGGAATCCGGGCCATTCCAGGCTCACGAGCGGGAGCTCATGGGCCTCTATGGCGGCATCCTCCAGGTGAGCGCCTCCAACGCCAGCCTCATCTCCACCCTCAACCAGGCCCATCAGGCCCTGGCGGAGAGCTACGAACGGGTGGAGACGTCCTTGGGCGAACTGCAGAAGGTCCAGCACGCCGCGGGGCAACGCAGCCGCAATGTGGCTGTGGGGGATCTCCTCAACGCCCTGGCGGCCCGGATGCTCACGGACCTCGACGCCCTCGCCAGCGGCGGGGATCCCGCCGCTGGCACCCGGGTGGCCAGCCTCATCAAGGCGGTGCTCCGCCGGGGAGGGCAGGTGGGTTCGGCCATGCCCGAGCACCTCGACCTCCACGCGCTGCTGCCGCAGGAGATCGAGATCCTCCGTGTGTTGGGAACCCTTCCCGTGGGGCTGGATGTGACCTTCAAACTCGAAGCGGCCTCCGCCCGGCTGTTCGGGGTGCCCTCGGACTTCACGGAGGTGATCGGCTACCTCGTCCAGAACGCCATGGAAGGCATGCCGCCCGCCCGAACCCTCGTAGTCCGGAGTGAAGGGGATGGCCATCGCCTCTCCCTCACCTTCGAGGATGACGGCGCCGCCATCTCACCGGCCCTCCAGGCCGTGGCCTTCGAGCCCTTCTCGGGTCTCTCCGAAACGGCCCTGACGGAGGGCCGGCTCCCCGCGCCCGGCCTCGCCGCCTGTGCGCAACTCATGGGTGCCTACGAAGGTCGGATGAGCCTCGAAAGTGGCCCCGGGCGCACGATCGTGCGCCTGGATCTTCCGCTGGAGGCCTGATCACCCCTTGCGGGTGACGACCTTCTCGATGCGCTTCTCGAGAGAGGGGGCGAGGATCAGCCGCTGCACGTACACGCCCGGGGTGTGGACCTGGTCGGGATCCAGCTCGCCGACCTCCACGATCTCCTCCACTTCGGCGATGCACACCTTTCCGCACGTGGCCGCCATGGGGTTGAAGTTGCGGGCCGTCTTCCGGTAGATCAGATTGCCCAGTCGATCCGCCTTCCAGGCCTTCACCAGGGAGAAGTCCGCGTGGATCCCGGCCTCGAGGATGCATTCCTTCCCGCCGAAGATCCGGACGTCCTTGCCCTCCGCCACCAAGGTCCCAGCGCCCGTGGGCGTGTAGAACGCGGGGATCCCCGCACCACCTGCCCGCATGCGCTCGGCCAGGGTGCCCTGGGGCACCAGCTCGACTTCCAACTCGCCGCTCAGGTATTGGCGTTCGAATTCGGCGTTCTCGCCCACGTAGGAACTCACCATTTTCTTGACCTGCCGGTTCTGGAGCAGCAGGCCCAGGCCGAAATCATCCACGCCGGCATTGTTGGAGTAGCAGGTGAGGCCCTTCACCCCCATCTTCACCAGGGCCGTAATGAGGTTCTCCGGGATGCCGCAGAGGCCGAACCCGCCGACGGCCAGGTGGGCTCCGTCGAACACGTCCTTCAAGGCTTCCTCGGCACTGGCGACCCGCTTGTCGATCATGGCTTTCCCCGTTCGATCCCCCCAGTCTGCCATGCCACCCCATCCCGACCAACCTCACAGACCATGCTGGACGGGCGGAACTCTGGGATAGTTGGGGCATGATCCGACCGATCCGCACCTTCCTGCCGATCCTCCTCCTGGCCGCCGGGATGTCCGTGCCGCCGCTCTCGGCCCAGATGCGGCCCGAGGCCACGCCCACGACGGGCAGCCCCCTCCTGGACCCCAAGGAGGTCCACCTCCAGAACCCGAGGCAGCTCACCCAGGTGGGGTCCAACGCCGAGGCCTACTGGAGTCCTGACGGGAGGAAGATCGTCTTCCAGAGCACGCGGGACGGCCACCCCTGCGATCAGCTCTACACCATGAATCCCGATGGCAGCGATCAGAAGCGCATCTCGCCGGGGAAGGGGCGGGTCACCTGTGGCTGGTTCCTGAAGGGCGGGCGGCTCGTCTTCGCGTCCACCCATGGCGACGCTCCGGATTGCCCCGCGGCGCCGCCATTCACGCCTGGCACCTACCGCTGGCCCGTGTTCCCGGGCTACGACCTCTACACCTGCAAGGCGGATGGCTCCGATCTGAAGCCCCTGGCGTCCTCACCGGGCTACGATGCCGAGGCCACGGGCAGTCCCGATGGGGCCTGGATCGTGTTCACCTCCGAACGCGGCGGCGATATCGACATCTGGAAAATGCGGACGAATGGCAAGGAACTCCAGCGCCTCACCGAGGGCGTGGGCTACGATGGCGGCGCCGTGTTCAGCCCCGATGGCAAGAAGATCGCGTGGCGCACCAACTACCCCGTGGGCGAGGCGGCCACCGCCAAATACAAGGAGCTCCTCAAGCAACACCTGGTGGAGCCCATGCAGATGGACATCTGGGTGATGGATGCGGACGGCGCGAACAAGCGCCAGCTCACCAAGCTCCCCGGGGCGGCCTTCGCCCCCATTTTCACTCCGGATGGCAAGGCGGTCGTCTTCGCCAGCAACCACCATGACCGCAATGGCCAAGGCCGCTCCTTCGACCTCTTCCGCGTGAACCTCGATGGCACGGGCCTGGAGCAGATCACCCATACGGGCACCTTCAACTCATTCCCGTGCTTCAGCCCCGATGGCAAACAACTTCTGTGGGTCAGCGGGCGGGTGATGAATGGCCCGCGCCAGTTCAACGTGTTCGTCGCGGATTGGATGCCTTGAGGCCCGCCGTCTTCCTCGACCGGGACGGCACCCTCAACGAGGAAGTGGATTACCTCCACAAGCCCGAGGATCTGGTGCTCATCCCGGGTGCCGCTGAAGCCGTGGCGCGGCTCAATGCCGCGGGCATCCCCGTGGTGGTGGTGACCAACCAGAGCGGCATCGGGCGGGGCTACTACGACTGGCGGGATTTCAGCGCCGTCATGAGCCGCATGGGCACGCTGCTGGCCCTGGAGAACGCGCACCTCGATGCCGTTTATGTGTCTCCCCATCACGAGAAGGGGCAGGGCGATTACGCCGTGGCCGACCATGCGGATCGCAAACCCAATCCCGGCATGCTGCGACGCGCCGCCGAAGAGCATGGCCTCGACCTCGCCCGGTCCTGGATGGTGGGTGACAAGGATATCGATGTCCAAGCGGGGCATCGTGCCGGATGCCGGGCCTGCATGGTGCGCACGGGCTACGGAACGAGCCATGACCCCGGCGGAGCCGAACACGTGGCCGATTCCCTCCCCCACGCGGTGGATCACATCCTCGCGGGATGGCCGTGGCCCAGCCGCTGATCACCAAGTCCAACCTCGTCGAAGGGCGGATCCTCCAGCGTTATCAACGCTTCCTGGCCGACGTGACCCTGGCCGATGGCTCCGTCGTCACTGCCCACACCACCAACACCGGATCCATGAAGACCTGTTGGGAACCCGGCGATCGGGTGCTGCTGGAGCCCGCCGCCAACCCCGACCGCAAGCTCAAATGGACTTGGCTGGCTTGTGAACGGCCCGGCGGCTGGGTGGGCGTGGAAACGGGCATGCCCAACCGCGTGGTGGCCGAAGCCGCCCGTCAGGATCGGATCCCCGGCCTTCCCGGCCTCCGGGAGGTGAAGGCCGAAGTGAAATACGGGGCCGAGCGCAGCCGCATCGATGTGTTCGCCCGGGACGTCCAGGGCCGCGAGGTGTACATCGAAGTGAAGAACACGACGCTCAAGGAGGGGCCCTGGGCCACTTTCCCCGATGCGGTCACCGAGCGGGGCACCAAGCACCTCCGCGAGCTGCAGGGCATGGTCGCCTTGGGCCACGTGGCCGCCATCGCCTTCTTCGTCCATCGCACGGACGTGGATCGCTTCGATGCCGCCCGGGCGATCGATCCGGCCTATGCGGCGGCGTTGGATCAAGCCGCGGCGGCCGGTGTCCAGGTCCTGCCCCTGCAGGTCCGAATGGCCGCGGAGGCAGGCCCGAACGGGCTGTGGAGCCTGGCCTGGAACCTGGATGGGTTGCTTCCCTGGGTCCACCGGTGACCCCGTTCACAGGCGCCTAGGCTGGGCTCCCAAGGCGAGACGGGCACCCTGATCCAAGCTAGACTGGGGGTTCTACCCGGAGTCGACATGTCTGCCACGGCCGAGCTCAAGAAGACCCCCCTCAACGCCGCCCATCGCGGCCTGAACGCCAAGATGGTGGATTTCGGGGGCTGGGACATGCCCGTGCAGTACCCCGTGGGCATCCTCGCCGAGCACGAGGCGGTGCGCACGAAGGCCGGCCTTTTCGACGTGAGCCACATGGGCGAGTTCCGCGTGAAGGGACCCGACACCCTGCGCTTCCTCGACTGGCTCACGCCCAACGCCGTCATGAGCCTCGTCGACGGCCAGATCCACTACACCGGCTTCCTCACGGAGCAGGGCACTTTCGTGGATGACCTCCTCATCTACCGCGAATCCGATACCGAGTGCCTGCTGGTGGTGAACGCCGGCAACATCGACAAGGATTTCGCCTGGGTGACCTCGAAGGCCAAGGGCTTCAACGTCACCGTCACCAACGAGAGTGACGCCACCGGCCAGATCGCCCTCCAGGGACCGCTGGCGGAAAGCATCCTGCAGCCCCTCACCAGCACCAACCTCGCCGCCATCAAGTACTACTATTTCACCCATGGGGAAGTCTCCGGGATTAAGTGCCTCATCAGCCGCACGGGCTACACGGGCGAGGATGGTTTCGAGCTCTACTGCGCCGCCGGGGACACCGAGCGGCTGTGGAACCTCGTGCTGGCCGCGGGGCAGGGCAAGGGCCTCAGCCCTGCGGGCCTGGGCTGCCGCAACACGCTCCGCATGGAGTGCAAGATGGCACTCTACGGCCATGAGATCACCGATGAGATCCACGCCCTGGAAGCGGGTCTCGGCTGGATCGTGAAGCTCGCCAAGGGAGATTTCCTCGGCAAAGCCGCGTTGGAGGCCGCCAAAGCCGCGGGCCTCACCCGCAAGCTCGTGGGCTTCAAGACCTTCGAGAAGCGCGACATCGCCCGGGATGGCATGAAGGTCTTGAAGGATGGCGCCGAGATCGGCTTCGTCACTTCCGCCGCGCCGAGCCCCACGGTGGGCGCCAACATCGGTCTGGCCTACGTTCCCACCGCCCTGTCCGCCGTGGGCAACCGCATCCAGATCGACATCCGCGGCCGTGCGGCCGAAGCAGAGATCATCCCCACGCCCTTCTACAAGCGCGCCTAGGGCTGGCCCTCGCGACCCGCCGACGGCGGTCACGATTCGCCGGATCCCCTGGCGATGCAACCCCGACACCTTGGCCGCATCGGCCCAAGCCCAGTAGACTGTCCCAATCCCCAGCTGGAGGTTCCATGTACCCTGCCGATCTGAAGTACACCAAGGACCACGAGTGGCTCAAGATCGCCGCCGACGGCACGGCCCTGGTGGGCATCACCCACTACGCCCAGGATGCCCTCGGGGATGTGGTCTTCGTGGACATGCCCGAAGTGGGCGAATCCTACGCCCACGGCGATGAGTTCGGCACCGTGGAATCCGTGAAGACCGTCAGCGAACTCTACATGCCCACCGGGTGCGAAGTGCTCGACATGAATGGCGATCTGGAAGCCCACCCCGAATACGTGAACGAAGACCCCTACGGCAAGGGTTGGATGATCAAGATCAAGCTGGTGGGCGACCTGGCCGGCGACCTCATGGATGCCGCCGCCTACCAGAAGCTGGTGAGCGCCGAGGCTCACTAGGCATGCGGCTGCAACTCGTCGCCGCCCTGCTTTGCGGCGGGATGGTCCTGTCTTCCCGACAGGCCCCTCCCGCCGCGATCCTTGTTTCCCCGACTCCGGCCGTGGCACCCCAGGATGCCCGCCTCGGCAGGCTCCGCGAGCTCGTGGCCGCCGCGGAGAAGGCCCTCGAAGCCGGAGATGAAGATACCGCCGCCAGCCGTGTGGATGAGGCCGAGACCTACACCGCCGATTGGCCCGATGACCTCTTGAAGGCCCTCGAAACCCAGGCCCTGATCCAGCGATTGAAGGACGTCTCCGAACAGCTCGGTGAGGAGGAGCCCGACTTGGGCCTCAAAGCCGAAGAGGAAGTCGTCTCCTTGAGCGGCCCCGAACTCATGTCGGAGCTGGCCCGCGTCAAGGCCGGGGAACAGGGCATCACCTACGACTTCCCCATCGATCTGAACGACAAGGTCGCCACCTGGGTGAACCTGTTCTCCACCACCAAGAAGGGCTTCATGGAGGGCTCCCTCTCCCGGGCGAGCCGCTACCTCCCCATGGTCCGCCAGGTCTTCAATGAAGAGGGTGTTCCCGAGGATCTCGCCTACCTCGCGGTCATCGAAAGTGGCTACAAGAACGATGCCCGCAGCTACGCCAAAGCGGTGGGCATGTGGCAGTTCATGCGCAGCACGGGCCGCATCTTCGGCCTCAAGGGCAGCGCCTGGGTGGAGGAACGCCGCGATCCGGTGAAGGCCACGCGCGCCGCCGCCCGCTACCTGCGCCGTCTCCACGAGATCAGCGGAGATTGGTACCTGGCCTTGATCGGCTACAACGCGGGACCGCTCACCACTGAACGCGCCATCCTCAACGTGGGCAGCCGCAACTTCTGGGATCTCTACCGCAGCCGCTGGCTGCGCAACCAGACGAAGAACTACATCCCCGAGATGTGCGCCGCGGTGCTCGTGGGGCGCAACCCTGAGAAATACGGCCTCGTCGTGCCGCAGCTCCCTCCCTATGTGTACGAGAACGTGCAGGTGGAGAAGGCCACGAGCCTCACCGTGATCTCACGGCTCTCCGGCACCGACGTCTCCACCTTGAAG
This sequence comes from Holophagaceae bacterium, assembly GCA_035255465.1. GTDB lineage: Bacteria > Acidobacteriota > Holophagae > Holophagales > Holophagaceae > JAFDVN01. Next base: position 113,368 of record DATEZP010000060.1, on the reverse strand, counting down.
GACCTCAACCCCGAGCTGCTGCGGGGCTCCACGCCGCCGGGCAGTTACTCCCTGCGCGTTCCCCCTGGCAAGGCCATGCAGGTGAATCGCGTGCTGTCCGGCCTGAAGGGCAGCCAGCGGCTGGACTTCAAGACCTACGTCATCCGGAAAGGCGATACCCCCGCCAAGGTCGCCAAGCGGTTCAAGATGAGCGCCCAGGATCTGCTCGAAGCCAACGATCTCAGCGCTAAGCAGTTCAAGCCCGGCAAGCGGATCCAAGTGCCACCGCCCCCCGCCCAGCGTTTGGATGAGAAGGACCTCCAGGGGCGTCCGGCCATGGAAGATCGCCCCCTCCCGAACCTGCCGGCCATTCCCGCAGCGGAGACCGCCACCCGCCCCGCGCCGACCGAGCCATCAGCGGCTCCGCCCGAGGCGCCGGATCGCCCCGCCTTCCACACCGTGGCCCGGGGGGAAACCCTCTTCTCCATCGCCCGCCAGTACGGCGTGTCCGTGGAGGAACTCCGGAGCTGGAACCGCTTAAAGGGGAACAAGGTCCAGCTTGGAGCGAGGCTGCGACTGCATCCCCGATGAAATTAGGGCTTGCATGAACGGGGAAGGGATGGCATTCTAATTACTCCCCCGGGGCTTTAGCTCAGCTGGGAGAGCGCTTGCATGGCATGCAAGAGGTCACCGGTTCGATCCCGGTAAGCTCCACCAAAAAAAGGGCCGCCGCAAGGCGGCCCTTTTCCTTTTCGCGGTTGCTCCTTCGGTAGGCTGGAACCATGCTCGCTTCCCTGAACCATGTCTCCCTCCGCTTCGGTCCCCATGAGGTACTGAAGGATGTGACCTGGGCGCTCGAAGAGGGCGAGATCTGGGGCATTATCGGGCGCAATGGCGCCGGCAAGAGCACTGTGTTCAAGTTGCTCCTGGGCCAGCTCGAGCCGGACAGCGGCACCGTGGTGAAGCCTTCCCGGGAACGGGGCGTGCGCTTCGGCCATTACGCCCAGGACCTCGTGCCCGAGACGGGCGGTACCGTGCTGGAAGAAACCCTGGCGGCCTTCGGCGACGTGGAGAAGCTGCAGCACGAGATGCGCGACCTGGAACACCGCATGGCCGAACCCGGCGTGGAGCTGGACGCCATCATGGAGCGCTATCAGAAAGTCACCGAGGCCTTTGAACGCCTCGATGGCTTCAGCATCCGGGCCCGCGCTGAGAGCATCCTCCAGGCCCTCGGTTTCACCCAGGCCCAGTTCGAGTTGGATGTGAACAGCCTCAGCGGCGGGCAGAAGAGCCGCGTGATGCTCGCCAAGGCGATCCTCCAAGGCGAGGACCTCCTGCTGCTGGATGAACCCACGAACCACTTGGATCTGCCTTCCCTGCGCTGGTTGGAGGATTTCCTCCAGGAGACCAACGCCACCGTCGTCGTCATCAGCCACGACCGCTACTTCCTTGATCGCATCGCCGAATCCATCCTCGAGATCGAGCTCGGCAAGAGCCGCATCTACGAAGGCAATTACAGCGAGTTCGTGGAGAAGAAGGAGCAGGAGCTGGAGCTGCAGGAACGCCACTTCGAGCGCCAGCAGGACTACATCAAGAAGCAGGAAGAGTACATCCGCCGGAACATCGCCGGCCAGAACACCAAGCAGGCCCGGGGCCGGCGCACGCACCTCTCCAAACTCCAGCGCATCCAGAAGCCCCTGTCGGATCGCCGCAAGGTGAAGTTCTCCTTCCCAGAGACCTTGCGCAGCGGCGACGTGGCCCTGGTGCTCGAAGAGGTGGCCGTGGGGTGGGACGGGAAGGCCCTCTGGGGCCCGTTGGATCAGCTGCAGCTGAAACGCGGCCAGAAGATGGGCGTGGTGGGCCTCAACGGCACCGGCAAATCCACGCTGCTCAAGGCCATCATGGGGGAAATCCCCTTCGTGTCAGGGCAGGCGCGGCTGGGCTCCCAGGTGAAAGTGGGCTACTTCGACCAGCACCACCGCAACCTCGACAAACGGAACAACGTCTTCCAGCAGATCCACGGGGTGAACCCCCAGGCTGTGAAGCAGGACGTGCTCGGATTCCTGGCCAAATTCCAATTCCGCGGCGACGACGTGGACAAGGCCGTGGGCACCCTTAGCGGCGGCGAGCGGGCGCGCCTCAGCCTGGCCACGCTCATCCGCGAAGGCGTGAACCTCCTGCTGCTGGACGAACCCACCAATCACATGGACATCCCGAGCATGGAGGCCGTGGAGGACGCGATCCTCGCCTTTCCTGGCGCCGTGATGCTCGTGACCCACGACCGCTACCTGCTGGGCCGCGTGGCCGATCACCTGCTGCGCATCCACGAAGGCAAGGCGGAGACCCGCGAAGGCGGCTACGAAGATCATCGGGCCTGGGTCGATCTGGACCTCGGCAGCGAGGATGATGCCGGCGATGGCGTGAAGGAGCCCAAGAAGGCCGCCAAGGCCGAGAAGGCCCCCGAGAAGAAGCCAGAGCCCCTCGCCGAAGTCGCCAAGCCCAAGGCCGTGGACAAGGAAAAGCAGAAGCAGCTCAAGCGTCTGGAGCGCCACGTGTCCGAAGCCGAAGCCAAGGTCTCCGAGCTGGAGGCCCGAATGGACGCGGTGCAAAAGGAGCTGGCCGAGATGGATCCCTCCGACTGGCAGCCCTTCAGCGAGAAGCTGAACGTGCAGAAATCCATCGAAGAGGAATTGGCCTACGCCATGACCGCCTGGGAAGAAGCCCAAGGGGCGCTGGAATCGGCCCAGGGCTGACGGTTCGTCAGATCCGGCCCCGCCAGGAGCATCTCAGGGCATGCTTCCGGAAGGAGTTGCCATGCGCCTGCCCATCCATCAGATCGATGCCTTCGCGGATCGCCCCTTCACCGGGAACCCCGCCGCGGTGATGCCCCTGGAAGCCTGGCTTCCGGATTCGACCCTGCAGGCCATCGCCGCCGAGAACAACCTCGCCGAAACGGCCTTTCTGGTGAAGGAACCCCGCGGATGGCACCTCCGCTGGTTCACCCCCGAAGAGGAAGTGGACCTCTGCGGTCACGCCACGTTGGCCAGCGCCTTCCTGCTGCTCACGGAGCTGGAGCCGGGCAACCACGTGGACTTCCAAAGCCGCAGCGGCCCCCTGGCCGTGGACCTGGAGGGGGACCTGCTGGTGCTGGACTTCCCCAGCCGGCCTGGAACCCCCGCGCCGGAGCTCATCGACCGGATCGCCGCGGTGCTGGGCGCGCGGCCCTTGGAGGTTCGAAAGGCCCGGGATTGGATGGCGGTGTTCGAAGATGAAGCCACCCTCCGCGCCCTTCAGCCCGACTTCGGAGCCCTGAAGGCCCTGGAGGCCTTCGGCGTGCTGGCCACGGCCCCAGGCCTCGCCACGGATTTCGTCTCCCGATGTTTCTTCCCCGGAGCCGGCGTGCCCGAGGACCCCGTCACCGGTAGCGCCCACTGCACCCTCATCCCCTATTGGGCCGAACGGTTGGGACGCACGGAGCTCACGGCGTTCCAGGCCTCGGCGCGAGGCGGGCATTTGGCCTGCGCGTTGGCCGGTGACCGGGTCCGCATCGGCGGCCGCGCCGTGAAGGTGCTGGAGGGCCACTTCCTGCTCGACTGACGTCAGGGCTTCCAGCTCAAGAAGTAGTGGTGGAGCCAGGGCTCGGCCGGTGGGGTCGGGGGGTGGTGGCGGACGCGCACCTCCTTCCCTCCCGCCCGTTCCAGGGCCCTGCGGAGCCACATGGGCAGCACTTCGGTGTACCAATCGGGATAGGGATACCTGGCCAGGAGATGGACCACCGCCCTCCCCTCGGCCACCTCGGAGAGGGAGATCCGCCCGCCTTGGTGGACCTCCGAATAGAACCAGGGCAGGCGGGCCACCACTTCGCGCGGCCCGGCCCCTTTGAGGGCTGGAACCCCCTCCAGCAACACATCGGCTTGCATCTGCGCCCGGCTGCGGGCCGTGCGCACGGGCGAGAGCGCCTGGGCCTCGGCCAGGAACCGGGCGAGGAGGGGCGTGGGCACCCACTCTTCAGCCTCCGGCGCCTGGGCCATGAAGGCCTTCACCTCGGGCGGCAGGGCTTCCCGCAACGTCGCTTTCTGGGCTTCCGTCAGGGTGGCCAGCACGCTGGCCCGGATCAGTGCCGCCACACGGCCCCTGAGATGGGTGACATCAAGGTCCCCGCCGGAATGTTCCATGGCGCCTCTTCGGCACGCACCCCGGGACCATTGAATGGGGCAGGGGTGCGTAGACACAGTCCCAACGGTAGGTGAAGCTGGAAGGCTGGAGGCGGAATGAGCCTGCTCTTGGCCGTGGACGTCGGCAACACCAACATCGTCCTGGGGATCTTCGACCTGTCCAAAGGGCCGAAGGCACCCCTCCTTTGCTCCTGGCGCCTGGCCACGAGCCGGGAGCGCACGGTGGATGAGTATGGGCTGTCCACGCTGGCCCTCCTGCGGCACAAGAACATCGAGGCCCATGAAGTCGGCCGCCTCGTCATCTCCTCCGTGGTGCCGCCCCTCCACCCGGTGCTGGAAGGCTGGGCCAAGGCCTACTTCAACGTGAGCCCCTTCTGGATCGAGCCGGGCATCAAGACCGGCCTCAAGATCGCCATCGACAACCCCGCCGAGCTGGGTGCCGACCGCCTCGTGAACGCCGTGGCGGGGCTGGAATCCTACGGAGCCCCCCTCATCGCCGTGGACTTCGGCACCGCCACCACCTTCGACGTGGTGAACGAGAAGCGGGAATACCTGGGCGGCCTCATCACCCCCGGCCTCAAGATCAGTGCCGAAGCGCTTTTCCAGCGCGCCTCCCGGTTGCCGCGCATCGAGATCACCGAACCCGAGCGCCTCGTGGGCCGCAACACCGTGCAGGCCATGCAATCGGGCCTCTTCTACGGCTACGTAGGCCAGGTGGATGGCATCCTCGCCCGGCTCCGGGAGGAGTACCCCGCCGCGGCCGTGGTAGCCACGGGTGGCCTGGCCCGGGTCATCGCCCAGCACAGCAAGTACATCCAGCACATCGCCCCGGACCTGACCCTCGAGGGGCTCCGGATCCTCTGGCTCAAGAACCAGGGCTAAGGGCCTGTTCATGAATCAATTGGCCATGTGTTGCCCCCCATCCGCGCCATCCAGCAAGGAGAGGCGCGCAGCGCGATCCGGTGACATCGTGCAAGCGGCACGACGCGGCCGGGGCGCGAAGAGGGGGCAACCCCTCTCCGTATTCCCGATACACCCTCGGTCGGCCGCCTTGGCTTACTCCGCCGACGCCCCCCGCAACTGGCAAGTTCATTCATGAACAGGCCCTAAGGGTGGGCCCCATCCCCCTCATCCGGCTGGCCCGGGTGGATTCCACCCAAACCTTCCTGCGCCGCCACCCGGAGTTGCACCCCTGCGCCGTCATGGCCGACGCCCAGACCGAGGGCCGAGGTCGCCAGGGGCATCGGTGGGAAAGCGCGGAGGGCCAGGGGCTCTGGCTCTCCGCGAGCCTCGCCCCGCCGGATCTCCCGCCGGGAATCCTTTTGCAGCAGGCCATGGAAGCCGTGATCGCCGCTCTGGCCTTCACGGGCGTTGCATGGGGCCTCAAATGGCCCAACGACCTGGTGGCCCGGAAGGGCGAGGGCCTGGTCAAGGTGGGCGGCATCATCGGCGAGCGGGTGGGTTCCCGCCTCGTGCTGGGCTTGGGAGTGAACCTCACCTCGGCGCCAGACCTGCCCGACCGGGCCTTCCCGGCTGCCTGCCTCGCCGAGGTGTGCGAGGTCCCGCTCGACCGGGTTGCGTTGGCGCAGGCCATCTTGGACCAATGGCAGCATTTGGAATCCATTCTTCCAAAGGCATTCCGGTGGCCGAGCGAAGGTGAATCCTTCCGCTGGGAAGGCGGACAAGGGGTCTGCCTGGGGTGGGAGCCCGATGGCCGCCTGAAGGTGACGACCGCTGAGGGCGTGCAGCGGTTGAGCGTGGGAGACATCCGAAGTCTCCGATCATGACCAGGCTGTGACACTTGTTTTTCTGAGTGCTTAAGAAAGATTTAGGGAATTCGCAGCGTATTCTTCGCAACCCATCTTGAGGCGTCGTCCGTAGGTCCAGGGTGCCCCGATGGGGCCTCTGGAGATCCCCCCATGCTGGAACGCCCCAACTTCTACCGTGCCATCCACAAGACCCTGCGCCGGAGCCTGGCCCTATTCCTAGCGGACCTGGGCGCCGTGAATCCCGAAGATCGGAGCGCGATCGCCGCCACGTGCCGCCGATGGGAGGACCTGCAGGGAATGATGGAAGCCCATGCCCACCATGAGGACAGCCACATTGGCGCGGCCCTGGGTGAGGCGGCCCCGGCCCTCTTCCGCCGCATCGAGGCCGAGCACGAAGCCCACCATGCGGGATTGGCCACGGTTTCCCGCGCCTTTGTGGAGCTCGAGGCGGGCAGCGCCGCCGCCCGGCCAACCCTGCTGCAGGAGGCTTACCTGGCCACCGCGGCGTTCATGGCTTCGGACTTCGCCCACATGCAACTGGAAGAGCAGGTGATCATGCCCGCCCTCCAAGCCACCTTCACCGATGGCGAACTCGCGGCCCTTCATGGGCGTATCGTGGGGGCCCTGAGCCCCGAGGAACGGGCCCACACCTTCCGCCTCATGTTCCCCGCCATCCACGAACCCGAGCGATTGGAGCTGCTGCAGGCCCTGCGGGCAAAGCTCCCGGCGGAAGCCTTCGAAGGCATCCGGGCGCTGGTGGCCTCCGTCCTCCCAGGCCCCGCCTGGGAATCCCTGAGCCATCGGTTGGAGCTGGCCCCCGTGGTGGCCTGATCAGCCTTCCCAAAGCTCCCGCAGACGGGTGTAACCGCTCTTGCTGATGGGCAGCCGGGTGCCATCCCTCAACAGGGCATCCCGGCTGTCCTTGCCATCGGGTTCGATCTTGGCCAACCGTTCGAGGTTCAGAATGTAACTGCGGTGAATGCGGATGAAACGATCGGCCGGCAGCTGGGCTTCAAGGTTCGAGAGGGTCTGTTGCTTGAGGATGTTCCGCCCCTCGAAACGGAGCATCACGTAGTCATCCTGGGCTTGGACGTAGTCCAGCCTGTCCAGGGGCACCACGGTGACCTTGGCTCCATCCTTCACGACGATGCGTTCCAGCTTCGGGTGGGCGGAGGCGCTGAGGGCAGGGGCCTGGGCCACCGGGCTCCGACGCCCGGCCCGCTGGACTCGGGCTTTTTCCACCGCCGCGTCGAAGCGCTCCTTGGAGAAGGGCTTGAGGAGGTAGTCCACGGCATGGGCATCGAAGGCCTTCAGGGCATGCTGATCAAAGGCCGTCACGAACACCACGGCGGGGTCGCCCTCCAGCAATTCGAGCACTTCGAATCCATCGAGCTTGGGCATTTGGATGTCCAGGAAAAGGAGATCCGGCTTCAAGTCCGCCGCCAGTTTCAGGGCCTCGAAGCCGTTGGAGGCCTCGCCGGCCACCTCCAGGTCGGGATGGGCGCCCAGGTGCTCCCGCACCACGGCCCGGCCGAGATCTTCGTCGTCCACGATCAAGACACGCAATGGGCTCATAGGGACTCCCTCGATTCGAACAGGGGGATGTTGAGGCGGACCCGGTGGAAGGTAGGACCGGATTCCACATCCAGTCGGGCCCGTTCGCCGAAGCGGCCCTTCAATCGCTCCCGGACGGCCCGGAGGCCGAGGCCCAGGCCCGGGGCCACGGGTTCATCGGGATCCCGTGGGTTTTCCACCTGGATGAAGGCTCGGCCCTCCTCCGCCCAGGCCCGGATGCCCAGCTGCCCGCCTTCCGCCACCTGGGCGATGCCGTGCTTGATGGCGTTCTCCACCAGGGGCTGCAACAACAAGGGGGGAAGGTGGATGGAGGCCACGGCCTCCTGGATCTCCCAGGTGACCTGCAACCGCTTGCCGAACCGCACCTGTTCGATTTCCAGGTACGTGCGGAGGAGGGTCAGCTCCTCGCCGAGGCTCACGGACGCCCGCTCCCCCAGGCCCAGGGTGATGCGGAGGAAATCCGAGAGCAGCACGCACATGGTGCGGGCCTTGGCCGGATCCAGGCTGGTGAGGGCGCTGATGCTGTTGAGACTGTTGAATAGAAAGTGCGGATTGATCTGGGCCCGCAGGGCTTTGAGTTCCGCTTCCTGGGCCAGGGCCTTGAGGGCCTGCCCCGCCTTCTCGGCTTCCCGGCTCCGTTCCAGGGCGAGCAGCAGGTAGTGCAGGGCGATGCCGGCGGCCTGGAAGAGCGCGCCCAGGGACCAAAGCACCGGGAAGGCCTTGGCGACCTTGGTGGGCAGGGAGCCGAAGGCGGGCAGAAGGGCCAGCGCCCGGGCCTCCAGCGTGGCCAGGCCCGCCCAGGCCAATCCCACCAGCAGCGCATCCACGGCCCAGGCGATCCACCGCGCGGAGGATTGGGTCCGCTCCAGGGGCAGGGCGCGGCACAGGTACCAGGCCGACAGCACCAGGAAGGCCCCGGTGAGGGTTTGCGCCAAGGCCAGGGTCGCGGCCTCGGTCCAAGTCCACCCCTGGCTCCGCCCCAGCACGGCCATGAGTCCCCCGAAGGGGACCCAGGCCAGGAGGTAGGCTGCGAGCGTGGTGCGCCGCGCCAGGATGGGGTGCCTCACGCGGGCTTGATCTCCAGACCGCCGAAGAGCACGAGGCCCGTGATGACCAGACGGGGCCGGGGCTCCTGTCCCTCCACGGGGGTGGGGCCGTGGTGGGTCTTGTCTTCGATGCCACCCAAGGCGGCTGTGGCCCGAACACTTACATCCCAACCTTCAGGCACCCTGAGTTCGGCGCCACCGAAGAGGACGAAGACATCGATGCGGGCGCTGCCCGTCATCTGGGCCCGGCTGAGATCCGCTTCAAAGCCGCCGAACATGGAGGTGAGTTCGCCGCCCTGGAAGTTCGAGGTGGCCAGGCGTCGCTCCACGCCACCAAAGATGGCCGACCCGCTGAGGAAATCCTCGGAGGACATGAGGTGCTGGGGCACATCCCGCTGGCGGCGCAGGGCGTGGTTCACGAGGAGGATGCCCACGGCCACGATGATGATGGGCCCGATGAGATCCTCGAAGCGCCCGAGGTCGAAGTTGTTGAGCAGGAGCAGGGTGCCCAGGCCGCAGAGGATGTAGCCCCCCACGGGGGAGCGTCCTTCCGGTTTCTGGATGAGCCGCGCGGCGCCGAGGGCCACGAGCACCAGGGGCCAGAGCTTCCAGATGAAGTGGCTGCGGACGAAGCCGAGGTTGGAGAGGAACAGCAGGCATCCCAGGATCACGATGCCGGCGCCCAGGATGAGCTGGGGACTGGTGGAGGCGGGCTTATTGGGTTCAGTCATGGGAGTCGGGCTCCACGGAAGCGGGCGCTTCGGGCTTCGAGGGACGGATCAGGGCGCGGAGCATCACGAGGAAACCCCACCATACCAACAGCAAGGGCCACCAGGTCAGAACCAGATCGCCATGCTCCAGCATCTCCAGCTGGAAGGCGACGCCGAGGCCCAGGAGGAAGTGCCCCTTGCCGTGGAGCAGCCCGTGGGTGGCGATCTTGGAGAGGCCCAGCACCACGAGGATCATGGGCCAGAAGCGCCAGGGCTCATCCACCGGGAACAGCTCGAAGGGAAAGTGCTCCGGCAGCAGATGCAGCCGGTAGGCGAGGAAGAGCAGCCCGAAGCAGATCAGGCCAAACCCTAGCACCAGCCGCCCCCGGGAGGGGTTCGCGGTGGGATGGTCGGAGGAGGAGGTCATCGGCGGACTCCGAAGCTGCGACCTGCGCCCGCGTGGCCCCCGAAGATCGGGAATAGGCCGGGAAGGGTGAGGAGGGTCAGCAGGAAGAAGAAGGGCACGCTCATGGAAGTCGGGGTGGGGACTCCATGTCCCGGTAATCAACCTACGGGGGTCTGGGGCCCCCGGTCGGCCGGGATCGGCGAATGGCGCTCAGGGGTCGGCGAAGACCCCCTCCCAAGCCACTTCGCCCCCCCGGCTGCGCTCGCGCCAGAGGTGCTCGAGCCGGGGACCTTCCTCCGGCGCCAACGCGAAGCGCAGGGTGGAGATCCCGGATTCGAAGGATTGATCGAGGATCTTCGCGCCCGGAAAGGCGCCCAATAGCTGGAACGGCAGGTGGGCCTGCTCGGGGGCGCAGAGGATGCTTCCGTGAAGGAGGGGGATGACCTCCACCAGGGAACCTTCCGCCTCGGCCACGGCCAACGCGCCCTGCACGCCTTCGGTGTAGGCCTTCACGAGCCCGCCCGTCCCCAGCTTCGTGCCCCCGTACCAGCGGATGCAGACGGCCAAGAGATCCGAGACATCAGCTCCTTCCAACACCCGGAGCATGGGCGGGCCCGCGGTGCCGCCGGGCTCTCCATCGTCATCGGACCCCGCGGCGGCAAGGGGCACGCCCTCCCGCCAGGCGCTGCAGTGATGGGTGGCGTCGAAATCCCGCTTGCGCAGGGCCGCCAGCACGACGTCCCGCTCCGCGGCGCCGCGCGCCGGGTGGAGCTCCGTGAGGAACACCGAGGCCTTCTCCCGGAAGCGGTGGATGGCCGGGGCCCTGAGACGTCGCATCCCTCAATCTTAGGCGGCGGCGCGCCTCAGTGGATTTCGCCGTGCAGGCCCCGATCCGAGAGGGCGAAGTCCAGCAGCTGGTTCAGCCGTTCACCCAATTGGGGCAGGGTGGTGCTCTCCAGCAGGAATTGCTTCTCCACGGGCTCGAACTCCAGCGCCAGGCTCAAGGTGAAGAGCTGGGCTTCGAGATCCAGGGGCAATTCCAGGAGCTCACGCACCTGGCCATCGATGCCATGGCGCCCGGCGTAGGAGTTCAGCGTGGCGAAGAGGCGCTCGCGGTCCCCGGTCCGCAGGGGGGTGCCGGCATCGAAGGGCAGGGCCTCCGTCCGCACCTGGCGATAGGATTTGCCGCCGACCTCTTCGAGGATCCGGTGGCTGCCCATGCCTTCGACCAGGATGTTCCAGCGGCCGTCATCCAGGGGTTCGGCGCGCACGATCCGAGCGAGGCTGGCCACGTCGAACACCGCCGGCTTGTCCCTGGGGTCCGTGGTCACCGGATCCCGGGCTAGGGCCAGGATGAAATGCTGGTGGGAAACCAGGACCTCGGTGACCAGCTGCCGGTACCGCGGCTCGAAAATGTGCAGCGGTTGGAAGGTGTGCGGGAAGAGCAGCACCTGGGGCAAGGGGAAGAGCGGGAGGATGGCTGGTAGCATGGCCTGAAGCTCATCCATCGGAGCAATGCCCGTGTCTCATGAAAATGCAGCCGACCCGCTCGGCGTCCTTGATGCCACTCAATTGCGGGATGCCGGAGCCGGTGTGCTCCAGGCCACTCAGGAAGCCCTCACCCAGCTTTCGAACACCTGGGATCCGGCGTTGGTGCGGGATTGGTGCGCCACCATCCTGGCCCGGCCGGGGCGGGTGGTGATGACGGGGATGGGGAAGTCGGGGCTCATCGCGCAGAAGATCGCCGCCACCCTGGCCAGCACGGGTTGCCCCTCCTTCTTCATGCACCCCGCCGAAGCCCTCCACGGGGACCTGGGCATGGTCACGGAGCACGATTCCGTGGTCGCCCTCAGCAACAGCGGCGAGAGCGAGGAGATTGTGCGGCTCCTCCCGAGCCTCCTGCGCATGAACATCCCCCTGGCAGCGCTTACAAGCCGCCGGGAGAGCAGCCTGGGCCGGGCCGCCCGATGGTGCTTCGATTACCAGTTGCCCCAGGGCGAGGGCTGCCCCCTGGACTTGGCGCCCATGGCCAGCACCACGCTCCAGTTGGTATGGGGCGACCTCCTGGCGGCCACCCTGATGAAGACCCGAGGGTTCACGCGGGAGGGGTTCGCCCTGAATCATCCCGCCGGAAGTCTTGGCGCTAAGCTCATGAAAGTGGAAGACCTAATGCACAAAGAATGGCCTCAGGTGTCCCCATCGGCGCTCCTGGTCGACGTGCTCCAGGCCATGACCGAAGGACGGTTGGGGATGTGCACGGTCATGGAGGGCCGAACGATGCACGGCGTCATCACCGATGGCGACATCCGTCGCGGGATCGCCAAGGCCCAGGTAACCCGCAAGAATCCCTTGGAGCTCCAGGCGGGGGATCTCATGAGCACAAACCCCGCGCGAGTGGGCACCGGCACCCTGGCCCTGGAAGCCGCCAACCAGATCGAGGCCCGCAAAATCACCTTCCTCGTGGTCGAGGAGCAGGGGGGAATTCCCGCGGGAATCCTTCATATCCATGATCTTTTGGCCGCCAAGGTACTCTGAGCTTCGCTGATCATCAGGTTACATAATATGCATTATCGAAAGTCATCTTGAGCCTCCGTCCTAGCATCTTCACCCGGTACCTCCTCCGCCGCTGGAGCCTTCCTTTGCTGGGGGCCCTGCTGTTTTACGGCTGCCTTCTCCTGGCCCAGGAGATGGTCATGACCTCCAAGGAGATCTTTCAGCAAGGAGCTCCCCTTCGGTGGCTGTTCCCGCTGCTCATCTCAGCCCTTCCCGAAATCCTGGGAATGGTGCTGCCCATGGCCGCAGTGCTCGGTGGATTGCTCGGCACCCAGAACCTCATGGAGGGTTCAGAACTGGTGGCCGCCCAGGGGTTGGGAATCACCCGCTTCGGATGGATCCGGCCCTACGCGCTTCTCGCCAGTGCGATGATCGCGTTGGCAACCTTCAACGCCCACTGGGCGGTGCCCGCCTCAAGCCGTCTTCAGATCCGCCTGCGCGAGCGGATGATTCAGGAAGCCAAGGCCCGGTTCCTCAAGCCCGGTGGCGCTCCCTGGCACCCCCTCCAAAATCCCCAGACCTCCCTGTGGGCCGACCCCACGGGCCAGCTCCATGTGATGGAGACCGCCGACGGCGGCATCAAACACATCGTTTCAAAAAACTTCACTTACTCATTGAAAAACAACGCAGATAACTCTTGGGATCTGCAAGTGGCCATGGCGGATCTGAGCGGGGTGGTGTATCGCCCCCAGGCGGCCTCCGTCCTGCACCTTCATCAGGACAAGCAATCCCTGGACTACCACATCCCCGCCCCCACCCGGATCCTCAAGGTCACCCATTTCCGGCATTGGGAAACCCTGAACCTTTGGAAGGACGGTGGACGCGAGGCGCTCATCGAGTTGAGCCGCCGAATCACGCTGCCCATCACCTCCGCGGCCCTCCTGATCCTGGGCATCGCCCTCAGCTTCGGTCACCCCCGATTCCATAAGGGCGGCGCCGTCGTGAAGAGCCTGGGGGTCATCGCGATCTACTACCTCGTGATGAAAACCGTTGAAAATCAATATTTAGCAGAAAAGATTAAATCTTCTGCCTACCTCTACCTCCAACCGATCCTATTCCTCACCTGGGGCTGGTGGCTGCTCCGCAAGCGGCTGCGACCCCATGCCTCCAACCGCTGGGCTGGCCGGTGGAAACGCTGGCTCAGTCCATTCAACAACTTCGTGGAGCCCATTTCCAGCTTCGTCGGCCGGGGGATCGAGAACCTGGAAGACCGCCTCCATGGGCATGGCGTGGATCGCAATGTCCTGGACCGGTGGGCCGCTTCGGCTTGGCTCCGGCAGTGGGGCGCCGCCTTCGGCAGCCTGCTCCTGCTGAACCTCCTCATCGAGTACTCGAACCTGGCGGGGGATCTCTCCGAGCATCATGTGGGCCTGCATGTGTTCCTGGCCTACTGGCTCTGGAACCTCCCCACCCTCCTGCCCACCCTGGGGCCCATCTCCTTTCTCTTAGGGTGGGTGCTTACCCTGTCGGAATCGGCCACGTCCCAAGAGTGGGTGGCCCTGCGGGCCGGGGGTGTCAGCCTCGTGCAGTTCATCCGGAGCAGCCGCTGGGCCTGGGGCTCGGTCCTCGCTACGACCTTCGTCCTGAATGTCGGCATCGGCCCCGTGGCGGCCCAGCGATCCCGGGAACTCTACCAACGGATCCTGGATCGACCCTCCAACTCCGGCCGGGTGGAGCCCTGGCTGCACCTGGGCTCCACGGGCGTGCTCTGGCGGCTGGAGGGCTCCGAGCGCTGGGGCTTCCCCCTGAAGCAGCCCGGGGAAGCGCCGATCCTGCTGCACTGGAAGCTCGGGGCCCCCTACAGCGAGGCCCTCGCCTGGGGCGGGGCCCGGATGGTTCAAGGCCCTGCGGCGGAAAAGCTCTTCCCGGCCCTGAGCCTCCGGAGCGTCGCCTCCCCCGAGGAAGCGCCCACCTTGGAACTGGCCCAATGGCAGACCTGGGCCCCGGCCCCTGAGCAGGCCTTCCTCCTTTGGAGCCGCCTGTTGGGTTGGCTCGCCGGTCCCTGCCTCGTGTTGGCCAGTCTGGCCTTCGCCTTCCCGGGGCCCCGCGATGGCCGGGGCCAGGCCCTGGGCTTCGCCTTGGTGATGGGGTTGTTGTTCCTCGGCTTGCAGGCCCTCTTCGGAGGGGCGGCCAAAGCCGGTGAAATCCCCGTCCTCTGGGGTTCCCTCGCGCCCTGCCTCTTGCTGATCAGCACCTGGCTGCTCCAGATGCGGCGTCTCCGAACGTAGTCCTTGGCCCCTCCGGCCGATAGACTGGAGGGTCATGGCCGCGCCCGCCCCCGTCTATCACCTGCCCCGCCGCATCGTGCAGCTCGCCACCCTCGCCCTGGGGATGGCCCAGCCCTGGCTTGGCTGGGTGCGCATCGACATCGGTGATCAAACGGTCACCTATTTCGGCACCACCTATCCGCTGCAGATGCCCCAGGCCCTGGGGCTCATCGTCCCCTTCGTGATCCTCGTGTGGGGCATCGCGGGTCTCACCTATGTGAAGGGTCGGGTCTTCTGCGGCTGGGCCTGCCCTTATGGCACGGCCGTGGAACTCTTCGATGGCCTCCGCACCGCCCTGTGGAAGGGGACCCACCGCAAAGTCGCCAGCTGGATGCGCCGGTCCCTGGGGCACCGGATCGCCTTGCGCGCCCTCGCGGTGCTCACCCTCGTCATCGTGCCGGCGGCCCTGGCCCTCAGCATGGCCGCCTACCTCTGGAGCCCCGCGAAGATCCTCACCACCCTGCGCCTGCCCTGGGGCCAGGGCGGCACGGAGCAGACGGCCCTCTGGGCCTGGCTGGGATTGAACTGGCTGGTCGCGGTGCTGGGTGGGTTCTTCGTGCGGTTCCACTTCTGCCGCTACGTCTGCATCTACGGTATGGGCCAGGCCATGGTGGTCTCCACCGCGGACGCCAAGACCGTGCTCCGCCCCCGGTTCCTGCCCGCCTCCACCGAGGCCTGCGGGGGTTGCCAGGCCTGCCTCAAGGCCTGCTTCGTGGACCTCGATCCCCGGGAAAAGCACCTGCAACTGGGCTTCGGCAGCGGCTGCTTCAACTGCGGCGAGTGCGTGGATATCTGCGCCACCGTGCAGTCCCACAAGGAGCAGGATCCCTTCCTCAGCTTCCGCTCCGGGAAGGCGCGATGAGTAGCATCCTCGAACGGGCCCTGGAGCCCCTGCGCAACCACCCCACGCTGAAGGCCGGGGATCGTGTACTGGCGGCCATGAGCGGCGGCGTGGATTCCTCCGTGATGGCCGCCCTGCTCCACCGGGCCGGATACGACGTCATGGGCATCTCCATGCAGCTCTTCGACAAGACGGGGCTGGGCTCCGGAGCCGAAGGCCGCTGCTGCACCCTGGATGATTTCCAGGACGCGCGCCGGGTGGCTTTCGAACAGGGCTTTCCGCACTACGTGTTGGATTTCGAGCAGCGTTTCAAAGACTTCGTCATCGAAGGGTTCATCCAAGGGTATGAGGCGGGGGAGACGCCCAGTCCATGCATCCGTTGCAACCAGCACCTGAAGTTCGACGCGTTGATGGACCGCGCCGATGCCCTGGAGGCGCCCTTCGTGGCCACGGGCCACTACGCCTCCATCCACCGCTCCGATCAGCGCTGGCACTTGGGGAAAGCCGCGGACCTCAACAAGGATCAGAGCTACTACCTGTTCCACCACACCCAAGCCACCCTGGCCCGCACGCTGTTCCCCCTGAGCCACCTGAGCAAGCCCGAGGTCCGCGAGTTGGGGCGGGAGCTGGGGCTGCACCTCGCGGAAAAGGCCGAGAGCCAGGAGATCTGCTTCGTGGGCGAGCAGCGCTACGACACCTTCCTGGAGGATCAGGGCCGGGCCCCGGCCGCCGGGGAAGGCCCCATCCGGATGGTGGATGGACGGGAACTCGGGCGGCACGCCGGCTATTGGCGCTACACCGTGGGGCAGCGCAAGGGCCTGGGCGTGGCCCATTCGGAACCGCTCTACGTGATTCGCGTGGAGCGGGCCACGAACACGGTGTGGGTGGGCCCCGAATCCGCCCTGTGGACGGATCAGCTGGAAGCCCAGGATCTCTCCTGGGTGGCGGACGCTCCTTCGGATCCTCTGCCTTGTGAAGCGCGCATCCGCAGCCGTGCGCTGGAAGCGGAAGCGCTCGTAATCCCGCTCCCGGATGGCCGCGTCAAGGTGAGCTTCGCCGAGCCTCAGCGCGCGCCCGCTCCGGGCCAGGCCGTGGTGTTCTACCGGGACGGCGACGTGCTCGGCGGCGGTTGGATCGATCGCACGGGCCTCATGGCCTGAGCCCCTCCAACGCGCGGGAACCTCGCGGCGCAAAGCTCCCCGGGAATGCCAGAGAACCCCTGGGAAGGGGTTCAGTTCTGGAGGTGCCGGTTGGAGTCGAACCAACTGCTCCCGATCTGCGGTCGGGGACCTTCCACTTGGCTACGGCACCAGGGAGAGGTTGTCGTAAGGATAATCAAGCAGTTAGACAGCGTCAATGGACCGTTCGGCTACCTTTTGATGTCGATCAGCCAGAGGGTGGTGGACTCAGTCCAAGGGGCGATCATCGGCATCAAAAAGCCCCCACAAAGTGGGGGCTGGATTGGAGGCGCCGATCGGATTCGAACCGATGTATACGGGATTTGCAGTCCCGGGCCTTACCACTTGGCGACGGCGCCTTGAGTGAAAGAACAGCTTAAACGAGTCGGGCCGCTTGCGCGGCCCGATCGGTGGAGCGGGTGAAGGGATTTGAACCCTCGACTTCAACCTTGGCAAGGTTGCACTCTACCACTGAGTTACACCCGCGTTGTTCCTAAATGCTACCACGACGGGGATCCGCGTCAACGTTCTTTTTCCACGCAAGGGGGGCAGAGCCCGAAAAGCATGAGCTTGTGACGGGTGATACGAAAGCCGCTCTGCTGCTCCATGGAAGCCAGTCCATCCCCCAGGGCGCAGCCATCCACTTCCACCACGCGGCCGCAGCGCTCGCATTGAATATGGTGATGGTGGTGGGGGCTGTGGCAGCGCACGAAACGCATCACCTGATCCTCTCCCAGCACGCTCTCCACCCAGCCTTCCGCGACGAAGCGCTCCAGATTCCGGTAGATCGTGGGCAGGCCTGACCGGCCCTTGGGCATGCGCTCCCAGATCTCCTCCACCGTGAGGGGATGATCCCCCTGCTGAAGCACTTCCAGGATGTGCTGCCGTTGAGGGGTTTGGCGCATTCCCGCCGCGCGGAGGGATGGCAGGGAGGCGGAATCCGCATGGCTCATGGATCCAGGATCGCTCAGGGCGGATCTGGGCGAAAGGGGGCTGATTCTCCCTGGATCCAAGCCCGGCGATGGCGCAACTCTCTGGCATCCTTGCGCCATGCTCCAACGCACCCTCGCCCGGATGTCGCCTTCGGCTTCGGCACCCCCCTTCCTCCCGCTGGCCTTCCGCTTGGCCGCGACCGTGGGCCTGGTGCTGCTCCATCTCTGGCTTCCCCAGGGCCTTCTGCCCGCCAAAGGCGAATGGCTCTACCTGTCGATGCTCCTGTTCTTCTTCCTCGAATCCATCGTGGAGCTGGAATTCCATCGCCAGGCCAAGGGGCGCCTCTTCGCCATCCCGGGTATCACCGGCGTGCGGTGGAACCTGTTGCTGGACGTGGCCCTGGTGACCCTCGTGGTGGCCTACCACGGTACGGATCAGGAGCGCCTGGCGACCTTCTACCTGTTCCCGGTGCTGGCCTCGGCCTTCTACGTGGGCACCCAGGACATCCTGGGCGTGGGCCTCTTCTCCGCCTCCCTCTACGCGGGGTTGGTAGTGGGCTTTTCCAATGGCTGGCTTCCGCCCTTCGGCGCCTCCGGCCTGGGGTTGGAGGGCGCCCACCGAATCCAGGTCGTGGCCATGGCCTCCCTCCAGATCTTCACCGCCACCCTGGTGATGATGTTCCTGCGCCGGAACCTGGAATCCCTGCGCCAGAACCTCAACCTCCGGGAAGCGGAGGCGGACGAGCTGGCAGAGCTCCACCTGCGCGTGGTGGAAAGCATGTCCTCGGGCCTCGTCACCCTCGATGCCCAGGGGCGCATCACCTCCGCCAATCCCGCCGCGGAAGCGATCCTCCAACGCCGGCTGGAACCAGGCGTGGCCATCACGGATCACCTGCCCCTCACGCCGGAAGCACTGGGGGCCCCCAAGGGCGAGCCCCGCTTCGAACTGACGATCCCCTCCCCCGAAGGCCACCGGATCATGGGCGGGCACCTCGCGCCACTGCGCGGCCCCCAGGGCGGAAGTGGCGGTTCCATCCTGATCTTCCAGGACCTCACCGAATGGAAGGCGTTGGAGGAACGCACCCATACCGCGGAACGGCTCGCGGCGGTGGGTCAGCTCAGCGCCGGTCTCGCGCACGAGCTGCGGAATCCGCTTGCCTCCATCATGGGCTGCGTCCAGCTGCTGGCCGGGGGGAAGGAGGGCCCCAGCCGGGAGCGGGTGCTGGGCATCCTGGCCCGGGAATCCGACCGGGTGAATGAGATCGTCACCCACTTCCTGGATTTCGCGAGCCCGCGGGAGCCCCAGATGCAGGAGATCTCCCTGCCCGCCTTCATCGAGGGCGTGGCCGCCAGCTGGGAGATGGATCCCCGCACCCAGGACCTACCGCTTGTCATGCCCGGCCATCCCCCGGCGCTCTCCATCCAGGGGGATCCCACGGCCTCGCACCGCATCCTCACCAACCTCCTCTCCAACGCCCGGAAGGCCGTGGCCGCGGTGGCCGAGCCCCGGGTCAGCTTGGGATGGGAACAGGAGGGGGATCAGCTCATCCTCTGGGTGGAGGACAACGGCTGCGGCATGGACGAGGATCGCCGGCGGCGGCTGTTCCTGCCGTTCCAGAGCGGGTTCGAGGAGGGGGCTGGCCTGGGCATGAGCCTCGTGTTCCAGATGGTGCAGCGCATGGGCTGGTCGCTGCGGGTGGAGAGCGTTCCGGGCCAGGGAAGCCGGATCTCCCTGGTGATCCCCTGCCATGACCTCGCTTGAGCATTGAGCATCCACCCCCTCGGTGGCATCCTTGAATCCAATCCCCACCCTCCATCGGCCCCAAGCTCCAGTCCCGGGAACCCGATGCCGAAGAACCTTGAAAGCCTCCCACCGCCGGACCAGGTCCTCACAGGATCCGCCATGAACCGCAAGCTCATCCGCCCCAATTTCAACGAGATCAAAGAGCGCATGGGCCATGTCCCGCGCCCGGGCGGAGGCACCGAAGTCATCACGCCCACCCCTTCCCCGGTGACGGCCGGTGGCGCGCCCAACCCCGTGACGGATCTGAGCGCCCCCACGGCGCCCCAGGGCCTCGGCAGCCCCCGGCGCAAGATCGCGCCCCCGGAACAGACGAACGCCGAGAGCTTCTACTACCTCAAGCAGATGCAGACGAAGACGCCCATGGTGATCGTGCTGCACAACGACGAGAAACTGCGCGGCGTCATCGAGTGGTACGACAAGCACTGCCTCAAGATCAACCGGATCAAGGAGCCCAACCTCCTCGTCCCCAAGCACAACATCAAATACATCTACAAGCAGGACGAAGAGCCCCGCATCCGGCGCGGGCGGCCCACCAAGAAGGACGAGCCCAGCGTCCCGGATCTGGACCTGCAGACCTTCGAATAGCCATGACTGGAAACGCCTCCCCCCGTCGTCCCCGGATCGCCATCTCGCTCGGCGATCCCTGCGGGGTGGGCCCCGAGATCCTGTTGGGCGTGCTGCATGCGCTGCACGTCTGGGCGGACGTGGTCGTCGTGGGCGCCAAGGCGGGTCCGGACCTCCTCGATGGCACCGCCGACCAGCGGGTGCATTGGCGCTGGGGCCATCCCCAGGGCCCCGCCCCCGAAGGGTTCAAGGGCGAAGCCTACGGGCTCTGGACCAGCACCTCCCGGGATTTCCACGAGCCCCGCATGGCCGGCCAGGCCCTGTGGCTGGATCCCACCCCGGACATCACCCAGGACCTCCTCACCCTGGGCCAGGGCAGCGCCGCGTCGGGCCGGGCCGCCGTGGAAGCCGTGAAGGCCGCCGCCCGCATCGTGATGGCCGGAGAGGCCGACGCCCTCGTCACCCTGCCCTTGGCCAAATCCGCCGCCCATCTGGCGGGCTACGACATCCCCGGCCACACGGAGTTGCTCCAGCAGCTGGCCGGCTCGCCCATCACCCGCATGGCCTTCGTGAGCCCCCGGCTCTCCGTGGTGCTGCACACCGTGCATCAGAGCCTGCGCTCCGTGGTGGAGAACCTCGACGCGGATTCCGTGGCCGAAACCCTCAGCTTCGCCGCGGATCGGTTCATCCAGTTCACCGGCAAGAAGGATCTTCGGGTCGCCCTGTGTGCCTTGAATCCCCACGCGGGCGAGAACGGCGCCTTCGGCTCCGAGGAACTCCTCCTCCAAGATGCGCTTGTGCAGGCCGAAGCTTCCTTCCTCAACTTCGACAGCGACCCTTCGGGACCCTACGCCCAGGTGGCCTCCCCCTTTGAAACAGGCCCCCTGCCCGAGGGGTGGCAGATCTTCCCCTCCACGCCCGCGGCCTTTGGCGCGGGACGGGACATCGAAGTGGTTTCCCGGAGTCACGGCGAGCCCGCGGAACTGGCCAAACCCGCGCCGCGGTTCTTCGGGCCACTGTCCGCGGACAGCCTCTTCCACCGCGCCGCCCGGGGGGAATTCGACCTCGTGGTCGCCCTCTACCACGATCAGGGGCTCATCCCCATGAAGGTGCTGGAGCCCGCCCGGGCCGTGAACCTCACCCTGGGACTGCCGTTCATCCGCACGAGCCCCGATCACGGCACCGCCTTCGACAAGGCCGGCAAGTGGAGCGCCGACCCCACCAACTTCCTGGAGGCCACGGCCCTGGCCGTGCGCCTGGCGGGACGCGCCAAGGGCGCCGCGTGGCGGGCCGAGGTCCTCCCTGGTCTCTGAGCCCCTGCCCTTCGGCCCAGGCCCTGCCGTCGCCCCCCCGGAAGGCCCCTGCCCCCGGACCGCCGCACGCCTGGAAGCCGGCCGGTTGACCCATGCGGAGGCCCACCTGGCTCGCCTCACCTCCAGCGGGCCCCCGACACCCTGGCTCGATGCCGCATTCCGCGCCGCCCAAGCCCACTACGCCGCCGCCCCGGACGGCATGCTGCGGCTCCGTTTCGACTGGGCGGGCGGACGGCTCTGGACCGCCTGGGAGGCGCTCCCGGCGACGCCTTCCCCCTACCGGCTGCTGCCCCTGACTCACCCGCTGCCCCCCGCGGCGGCGCCCCGCGTCAAGGGCGTCGATGGCGCCTGGCATCCCGCGGTGCTGGCCACCGCCCGCGCCGCCGGCGCCCATGACGCGCTGCTGCTGTGGCCCGATGGCACCGTGGCGGAAACCGCCATCGCCGCGGTCGCCCTCCAATTGGAAGGAGCGCTGTGGGTCCCACCGGTTGGCGGCCGGGTGGCCAGTCTTGGCGAATCCCTGGATCTTCCCGCCTGGGCCTCCGCGCGGGGCCTGCCCTTGGGCACCCGCGCCTTCGATCTGGCCACGGCAGCCCGCGGAACCCTCTGGTGCCTCAACGCGGTGCGCGGGGTGTGGCAGGCTGAAAGCTCCGCCCCCCTCCCGCCGATGAACGGATGAGATGAGCTTCTCCAACCTCCTCTTCGCCCTGATCCTGCCCCTTCCGCCTTGGATGGGGTTCTGGATCTTCCGACGCAAAGGCCGCGTGGGCTTGAGCTATGGGTATTTCCTGGGTGGCATCCTCTCGCTGCTCACCCTGCCCTGGCCCCACCTCGTGCAGCTGCCCTTCCCCTCGGCGCACATGGGCGGCGCCCTGTTCGGCTTCACCCTCTTCCTCCAAGCCCACCGCGAGGGGGGCCAGGGGCTCCGGCGCCTCGGCGTGGGCGTGGGCGGCGCGTCGGTGTTCAGCCTCCTGCTCATGCTCCAGCTGAACGTGCCCCTCCAGAGCCTCATGGCCTTCTGGGTCACGGCGGTGGCGGAGGCGTTGCTCTGGCTCGTCTTCTCCGACCTCCTCTACGCCCTCACCCGGGGGCGGTGGCTGCAACTGCGCATCCCCATCGTCGGCGGCGTCACCCTCATGGTGGGCTCCCTCATGCTCCGGCCCTGGCCCGATGAACTGCCCCGTCTCCCCTGGCCCGCCGCGGCCCTCGCCGGCATCCTCCTGGGCCTGGTGGCCCTGCAGCAGCTGCTGTGGCTGCGGGCCAATGGAACGTGGGTGGAGGGTCGCGGCGAGGCGCTGCGCACGGCGCTTTCCCTCCTCGAGCGGGGCGATAAGCCCGAGGGCCCGACCCTCGCCTACAGCCTGGAGGCCAGCCAGGGCATGGTGCTCGTGAACGAGAAGGGCCTGCTCCTGGAGGCCAATGGCCCCGTGGCCCGGGCCGTGGGCCTGCCTCGCCATCAACTGCGGGGCTACCGCCTGAACCAACTCATCCAAGGCGAAGGGCAGCCCGTATGGGATGACCTCCAGACGCAACTGCTCCAGCATGGCTGCGGCAAGGCTGGTGGCACCCTCGCGGACGCCGAGGGCGGGTGGACCCCCGTCACCTTGGAATCCGTGGCCTTCGATCGCAACCTGGCCCTCGTGTGGATCTCCTCGCCGGAGCCCGCATCCCTGGCCCTGCGGGGCAACCGCGGCGGCGCGGTGCTCTTGGAATCCCAAGGCGCCTCCAGCCGCATGGCCAACACCCTGGGCGCCATCCTCCCCGCCGCCGAACAGATCCTCGCCACCACGCAGGAACCAAGCACCCGCGCCGCCGCCGAACGGATCCTCGTGGCCGCCCAGAAGGTGCGTCCCCAGCAGGTGGATTCCGACGTGGAGCTGCCCGCCCTCGATGCCATGGATGCCTTGATTCCCTGGCTTCAGCGCATGCTCCCCCCCCACTTCAAGGTGGGCCACCAGGGGCCGGACGTGCTGCTGCGCACCAGCCCCGAGGCCCTCAAGAAGATCGCCACCCACCTGCTGCTCCACGCGCGCCAGGCCATCACCAAGGGCACCCTCACGCTCACGCTCGCGCCCCGCACACTGGGCGGCCGCACGTGGGCGGTGCTCGGCGTGGAAGTGGACGGTCCCCCCGGGCGCACGCCCACGGAGCTGTTGGGCAGCGCTTGGCTGCAGGAGGCCGTGCGCACGGGCCGCGGCATGCTCGAACTGGACCAGGATCCCCAGGGCGGGCTCTGGCCCATGGTGTACCTCCCCGTGGTGGATGGCCCCACCCTCGTCCAAGTGGATCCCCTGGCCGGCCGCAGGGCCTGGATCGTGGATCAAGATCCCGGCGTGCGGGATGCGCTGGTGGCGCTGGTGCACAGTCAGGGCGGCGAAGCGGAGGCCTTCCCCGAGCTGAAGGACATGCTCAAGGCCAGCCGCAACCTGGCGGTACCGGATCTGCTCGTGCTGGAGCGCAGCCACCAGCTCATGCGCTTCCACCGCTCCCTCCGGAGCTTCCAGCGGGACCCCCTGCCCACCCTGGTGCTCGGCAATGGCGAGGCGCTGCCCGTGAATCCGGGCTCCCTGGGCCTGCGCCGGCTGGGCTTCCTGGACAAGCCCTTCCCGAGCCAGGAATTCGTGCAGAGCTTGCTGGCACTCCTCGCCCCAACCAGCTGAGGGACTGTGCCAGACTAGGAGGAAGTCGAGGCCTCGGCCTTGGACCGGGGGAGGGCCCTGGCCCTCGTCCTGCCGTCCGATTCCGCGGTCTGTCCTCACGGGGGAAGCATGTCCACAGTCGCGGTGGTCCTGGCAGCAGGACTGGGAACCCGGATGAAATCGGCCCTGCCCAAGGTGCTGCACCCCATCCTCGGCGATCCCTCCCTCCTCTGGGTGCTGCGGTCCCTGCCCTCGGACCTGCGCGCCGCCGTCGTGGTCGTCCACCACGGCCAGGAGAAGGTCATGGCCGCTCTTGAAACGTGGGCCGCCGCGGGCCTGCTGCCCTGCCCTGTGGAGGCCGTGCCTCAGGGAGAACCCCTTGGCACCGGCCATGCCGTGAAGGCCTGCACCGCCGCCCTGGATCGCCTCCAGGCCGAACGCGTGCTCATCCTCAGCGGCGATGTGCCCTTGCTACCCGCCAGCACCGTCACCGAACTCGCCTCCTCCCAGGGCCTCATCCTCGCCATGGAGCTGGAGCGCCCCACGGGCTACGGCCGCATCCTCACGGATGGCCGCGGCCACCTCACGGGCCTCGTGGAAGAGAAGGACGCCAGCCCCGAGCAGCGGGAGATCCGCCTCGTGAATGGCGGGGCTTATTCGCTGCCCTGGAAGCCCCTGCGCACGGCCTTGCAGGAGCTGCGCAACGACAACGCCCAGAAGGAGTACTACCTCACGGATGCCGTGGTGGCCGTGGCCGCCGACAGCCCCGTAGCCATCGCCGTGCGGCCGGAAGCCGAGCTCATCGGCATGAACTCCCGCCTGGATCAGGCCCATCTCCAATCCCTGGCCGCCCATGCCATCCGCGAATTCTGGATGCGGGAGGGCGTCACCTTCCTGCATCCCGACAGCACCCTCGTGGGACCCCGCGTGGCGCTGGCCCGGGACGTGGTGGTGGAGCCCGGGGTGCGCCTCGAAGGTTCCGTCACCGCGGGGGAAGGCGCTCGGCTGGGCCAAGGCAGCGTGATTGTGGAGAGCTGCATCGGAAACCACACGGAGATCCGGCCCTATTCCATCCTCGACCGGGCCCGAGTGGGCGCTGAGGCCCACGTCGGCCCCTTCGCCCGTTTGCGTGAAGGGACGGACCTGGCGGATCAGGTGCACATCGGGAACTTCGTGGAGACCAAGAAAGCCCGCTTCCACACCGGTGCCAAGGCCAACCACCTCTCCTACGTGGGGGATGCGGAGGTGGGCGAGGGCACGAACATCGGCGCGGGCGTGATCACCTGCAACTACGATGGCGTCAACAAGCACAAGACCACCATCGGCAAGCGAGTCTTCGTCGGCTCCGACACCCAGCTGGTGGCCCCGGTCACCCTGGGGGATGATGCCCTCATCGCCGCCGGCAGCACCGTCACCAAGGACGTACCCGCAGGTGCGTTGGCCCTCTCCCGGGTGCCGCAGGACAACAAGGACGGCGCGGCCATCCGGCTCCGGGCCCGGCAGAAGAAGGCCTGAAACCTGCGTAATCCGCGGGGGCACGGTAGACTGTCGGGATGCTCCAGACCCTTCTAGATCCCCTGGGCTCCCGCATCCTGGGCGCCCTGGACCAGGCCGGGGATTTCGCCGTCCTGTCCGGCCGCACCTTCCGTGCGATCTTCCGCCGCCCCTTCGATGGTGAGAACCTCCTGCGCCAGTTCCAGGCCGTGGGCGTGAACTCCGTGCCCGTGGTGGTGCTCACCTCCCTGGCGGTGAGCGCCGTGTTCGCCGTGCAGCTCGCCTTCGGCTTCAAACAATTCCAGGCCGAGGGCCTCGCCTCCCAGGTCGAGGGCCTCGCCGTGGTCCGCGAGCTGGCCCCCGTCATCTCCGGCCTCATGCTGGCGGGCCGGGTGGGTTCCGCCATGGCCGCCGAGCTGGGCACCATGCAGGTGACGGAGCAGATCGACGCGCTGGAATGCCTGGCCACGGATCCCATCCACTACCTCTTCGTGCCCCGGCTCCTGGCGGCGGCCGTCATGGTGCCCCTCCTCACCGCCCTCTCCATCTACGTGGGCTACTGGGGCGGCTACCTGCTCCTGGTGGGTTCCGAAGGCCAGAGCGCCGTGGTGTACCAGAGTGAGTTCTACAAACTCCTGGCCTTCAAGGACCTCCGCATCGCCCTCACCAAGGCCCTCGTGTTCGGATTGATCATCGCCCTGGTGGGTTGCTGGCGCGGCTACCGCACCCGGGGTGGCGCCGAGGGCGTGGGCAACGCGCCCACCAGCAGCGTGGTGACCTCCAGCCTCTGGATCCTCATCGCCGACTTCTTCCTCACCAAACTGTTGCTGGTGTGACCTTGCCCCTCATCGACGTCGTCAACCTCTCCAAAGCCTTCGGGCCCAAGGTCGTCCTCAGCAACGTGAACCTCAGCGTGGAGGAGGGCGAGAGCCTCGTCGTGCTGGGCGGCTCCGGAACCGGAAAGACGGTGCTGCTGCGCACCATCATGGGCCTGCTCACCCCGGATCAGGGCCACGTCTCCGTGGAGGGCAAGACCATCCACGAGCTCACCTGGCAGGAACTCTTCGAGGTGCGCAAGCACATCGGCATGTGCTTCCAGATGGCCGCCCTCTTCGATTCCATGACGGTCTTCGAGAACGTGGCCTTCGCCCTGCGGCGCCACACCACCATGACCTCCGGTGAAATCCAATCCCGCGTGGAGGAGTGCCTGGGCCTCGTGGGCATGAAGGGCACCGACCAGCTCAAGCCCGCGGAACTCTCCGGCGGCATGAAGCGCCGCGTGGGCTTCGCCCGCGCCATCGCCCTCAAGCCCAAGATCCTCCTCTTCGACGAGCCCACCACGGGCCTCGACCCGGTAATGACCGACGTGATCGGCCGCGTGATCCTGGATCTCAAGCACGAGCTGGGCGTCACCACCATTACCATCACCCACGACCTCAAGAGCGCCTTCGAGATCGCCGACCGCATCGCCCTGCTCTTCCGGGGTGAGGTCATCGCCTGCGAGAAGCCCGCGGAATTCAAAGTGAACCCGAATCCCGTGGTGCAGCAATTCCTCAGGGGGGATGCCGATGGCCCCTTCCTGCTGGATCCCCCGCCCCCCAAGCGGACCCAATCCACCGTCAGCCACTCGCCTCTGAATTCCTAGGAACCACCCATGAAGCTAGAGACCAAAGTCGGGGCCTTCTTCGCCGGATCCATCGCCGTCATCGGGATCCTCATCTTCAGCGTGGAGAAGATCCAGCTGGGCGGCAACGGCGGGCAGCCGGAATTCGAGACCTTCTTCAGCCAGGTGGCGGGCCTCAACCCCCAGAGCCAGGTGCGCGTGGCCGGCGTCAAGGTCGGCCTCGTCCGCAAGATCACGCTGGATCATGGCAAGGCCAAGGTCCTGCTGGCCATCCGCCCCGACCTGCCGGTCTACAAGGACGCCACCGCCTCGCTCGTCTCCATCGGCATCCTCGGTGAGAAGTACATCGAGCTGGACCAGGGCCATGAATCCGCGGGCCTCATGGATCCCGGCGCCGCCATCGCCTCCAAGACGGGCATCGGCCTGGACAACCTCATGGAGACCCTGGGCGAGATCGGCAAGGATGTGAAGGGTGTGACCTACGCCCTGAACCAGAGCATCGGCGGCGAGAATGGCCGCCAGAAGCTGGATGAGATCGTGGACAACGTCCGCCAGCTCACCGGCGAGCTGCGAGCCATGGCCCAGGAGAACCGCCCCGCCATCGCCGCCACCACCGCCAACGTGGAGGCCATCACCGGTGACCTGAAGGACCGCCTCCCCAAGCTCACCGCCCAATTCGAGCAGGTGGGCAAGCAGCTGAACGAGCTCCTCGCGGAGAACCGGCCTGAACTCAAGGGCCTCATCGCCGACACCCACAAGCTGGCCCAGAGCTTTAACGGCACCGCCGAGAACCTCAAGACCCTCACCGACAAGATCAACCGCGGTGAAGGCACCGTGGGCAAGCTGCTCAACGACGACACCACGATCAAGAAGATCAACGAGGCCGTGGACAACGTGAACAGCATGCTGGGTGGCTTCAAGGCCATGGATCTGCGCCTGGACATGGGCGCCTCCCAATGGGTGGATCGCCACGACAGCCGCATCGGCCTGGGCATCGAACTCGCCCCCCGGCCCGACTACTGGTACGCCATCGAACTGGCCTCCACCCCCGATGGGAAGATCACCGAGAGCCAGCGCCAGGTGTATGTGAACGGCCTCCCCACCTCCGTGCTCGAGAACACCCGCACGGTGACCGTGGACAAGGCCTTCACCTTCTCCGCCCAGTTCGCCAAGCGCTACGGCCCCGCCGTGTTCAGCGCCGGCATCGTGGAGAGCAAGGGGGGCGCGGGCCTCGAATTCCGCACCTTCGAGGATCGCTTCCGTTTCGGGCTCCTGGCCTACGACTTCACCAAGCGGGATGACAAGCCCAACCCCCGGCTCCGGTTCAGCACCACCTACCAATTCTGGAAGGGCATGTACATCCAGGCCGGCCTGCAGGACTTCGCCAACAAGGAACTCCGCACCCTCACCTTCGGCGGCGGCATCCGCTGGAAGGATGACGATCTCAAGAAACTGATCGGCCTCGCCGCTGGCGGCAGCAAGTAGAATCGAAAAGACCCCGCCCCTCCCATGACCGCCTCCCTGCCCCCTGAACGCTTCGCCCTGTTCCTCTGGGTGCGACGGGGCGTGCCCTTCGTGGCGGCCATGGCGGCGTTCCTCCTGGCCCTGGCGGATCACGCCCATCGGGGCTGGTGGGTGCTCGCCGGGGTCATCGGCCTCACCCTCGTATGGACCACCTTCCAGCGCGGAGAGGCGTACCTCCGGGCCCGTCCCAGCTTCGTGCGGTGGGACGCCCGATGGGTGAAGGCCTTCCGCCCCCTGGCGCGATTCCTGGGGATGGAGGATGCCTGGATCCTCGCCTTTTGCGGATTCCACAACGCCCGGGTCCGGGAGGCCATGGCCCACCGGAAGGCCCGCAAGGCGCTGATCCTGTTGCCCCACTGCATCCAGCTGGCCCGGTGCAAGGCGCCCGTGCTGGATGACCTCTCCTCCTGCTACGAATGCGGGCTCTGCCCCGTGGAGGACTTCCTCCACGCCACCCTCGAGCACCGCTGGGACAGCCGCATCACGAACCGCAGCCACAAGGCCTACCGCGAAGCCCGGGCCTACCGCCCCGATCTCATCGTGGCCGTCAGCTGCACGGATCGCCTGCTCAAGGGGATGGTGAAGGTGGCCGACGTACCCGCCTACGTGATGCCCCTCTCCTTGCCCCACGGCATGTGCGTGGATACCCAATTCAGCGTGCCGCTGCTGGCGGCCGCCATGGAAGAGCTGGTGGAGCCCAAGCCCAGGCTCGAACCCGTGAGCCGTGAGGCTTCGGCCTAGGAGGGTGTCCATGAGAGCCTTGACGTTCAGCCGCTTCGGGGCCCCCGAAGTGCTCGAATTCCGCGAGCTTCCGGATCCGATCCCAGGCCCCGGCGAGGTGCGCGTGCGCACCCGCGCCATCGGGATGAACTTCGCCGATTGCTACCGCCGCCAGGGGCGCTATCACCTGAGGGGCGAAGCCCCGTGGATCGCGGGTTACGAGGCCGCGGGCGAGGTCGAAGCCCTGGGCGAAGGAGTCACCGCCTTCCAGCTCGGAGATCGCGTGGCATTCGCCGACAGCCCGTTCGCCCATGCGGAACGCGTGGTGGTGCCCGAGGGCAAGCTCATCCCCCTGCCGGCCGATATCTCCTTCGAGACCGCCGCGGCACTGCTGCTCCAAGGCCTCACGGCCCAATACCTGGTGCGGGACAGCCACGCCATCGAGCGCGACGAGAGCGTGCTGGTCCATGCCGCGGCCGGGGGCGTGGGCCTCCTGCTCGTGCAGATGGCCACGCTCCTGGGGGCCCAGGTGCTCGGCATCGTGTCCAAGGAAGCCAAGGTCCAAGCCGTGCTCGATGCCGGGGCCAAAGACGTGGTGCTCTTCGGGGAAGACTGGTCCCAGGCGGCCCGCGACTTCAGCTGCGATGTGGACGAGTCCGGCATGATCCTCAGCGAAGGCGTGGACGTGGTCTACGACAGCGTAGGTTCCACGCTCCAAAAGAGCCTTGAGGCGGCCCGCACGGGCGGCCACGTGGTGTTCTTCGGCATGGCCGGGGGCGACCCCGTCCCCGTGGATCCCCGCTATCTCATGGATACCAGCAAGAGCCTCACCGGGGGCGACCTCTGGAATGTGCTGCGCACCCCCGAGGATCGGCGGCAGCGGGCGGAGGAGCTCTTCGATTGGGTGCGCCGCGGCTTGCTCAAGGTGTCCATCGCGGCCCGCGTGCCCTTGGCCGAGGGCGCCGAGGCGCACCGGCTGCTCGAATCCCGCACCACCACTGGAAAGGTCTTGCTGATCCCATGAGCCGCTTCGCCCTGCGCAACGTCTTCCAACGGATCCTCGGCCCCACGGTGATGGGCTACCTGCTGCACCTGAGGCCGCTGGAGTGGCCCATCATGACGGCCCACATGCTGCTGGGAACGCTGCTGGCCATGGGGTGGCCCATGCCGCGCCAAACCTTCGCCGTCTGGGCCATCTTCGTGGTGCTCATGAACGGTGGAACCTTGGCCCTGAACAGCGCCTTCGATCAGGACGAAGGGGATATCGGTTACCTCCGCAACCCGCCCAAGCCGCCCAAGCACCTCGCCCTGTTCGGCTACGTGCTGCTCTTCGCCAGCCTCGCCTGGAGCGCCGTGTTCCTGCGCCTCAAGCCCGGCGGCAAGTACTTCTTCGAGATCGTGATGACCTGCGTCCTCATGAGCATCGTCTATTCCGTGCCCCCCATCCGTCTCAAGGCGCGCGCGGGTTGGGACCTGCTCATCAACTGCCTGGGCTTCGGGTTCTTCACCCCCATGGCCGGCTGGGTGGCCACGGGCCGGGGGCTCAATCCCGTGCTGATCGATCTCTGCGTGGGGTTCGGCCTCCTCTTCGCCGCCCTCTACCCGCTCACCCAGATCTACCAGGTGGAGGAGGACACCCGCCGCGGGGATCAGACCCTCGTGATCCGCATGGGCGTGGGCCGCAGCCTCACCTACGCCATCCTCGCCACCCTGGCCGCCCACCTCTGGTTCGCCCAGGCCTGCCTCAAGGCCCACGTGAGCCCCGCGCCCCTCCTGCTGAGCCTCGGCGCCTGGCTGGGCCTGCTGATCCCCTGGCGCGCGGGCTGGAAGACCTGGAGCCCCGAGAAGGCCGAGGCGGGCATGTACCGGGGCCTCGCCGCTTGGGCGGTGACGGACATCAGCGCCCTGATCCTCCTCTGGCCCAAGCACTGACATGCTCACGCCCCAGGTGAAACCCGCCGTGCCCCTGGAATGGGGCTTCTCCACCCGCGCCGACGCGCCGGACTCCCTGCCCCCCGTCCGCCTTTCTCAGGTGCACGGCTGCGGGGTGGTGGAGGCCACCGAGGCGGTGGTGGAAGGAGATGGCATCTGGACCACCAAGCCAGGCGTCGCCATCGGGGTGCGGGTGGCCGATTGCACGCCCATCCTCCTGGCGGGCCCCCTGCCCCAGGGCAAGGCCTTCGCGGCGGCCCTACACGCGGGATGGAAGGGCGCCGTGGCCCGCATCCTGGAGGTCGGCGTGGCCCGCTATCGGGCCCTGGGGGGCGATCCCTCCGAGTTGAGCTGGGCCCTGGGCCCCTGCATCCAACCCTGCCACTTCGAGGTGGGCCCCGAGGTCGTCGCCGCCTTCCGGGCCGATGCCGCCTGGCAGGAAGGTCTGGTGCGTACCGGCCCCGCCGGGAAGCCCCATTTGGATCTACCGGGATTGATCCGAGCCCAAGCCCGGCAGCTGAGCCTGGACCCCCTGAAGGACGGCAGCGTGAACCTCTGCACGGTGTGCCAGCCGGATCTGCTCTGGTCCTACCGACGGGGCGATGTGAAGGCCCGGCAGTGGGGTTGGGTGCGGCTCCGGTAGAATGAAGGCATGTTGAACATCACGGACGTCCAGATCAAAAAGGTGGAACACGAC
The DNA here is from genome assembly GCA_035255465.1 of Holophagaceae bacterium. GTDB lineage: Bacteria > Acidobacteriota > Holophagae > Holophagales > Holophagaceae > JAFDVN01. The sequence goes on along the minus strand of DATEZP010000060.1, from coordinate 81,626 downwards.
GAGAAGCTGCGGGCCTTCGCCAGCATCGTGCTCGATGGCTGCTTCCTGGTGGGGGACATCCGCGTGGTGGAGGGGGAGGAAGGCTACTTCGTGTCCATGCCCAGCCGCCGCAAGCGCGACGGCCGTTTCGTGGACATCTGCTTCCCTCTGGACACCCCCACCCGAGAGTTCATCGAGGAAAAGGTGCTGCTCGCCTACGAGGCGGCCACCGGCGCCAAGGCCATCAGCCGCCTCGAAAAGGGCGAGGTGGGCCAGGTGCGGCCCGACCTGCTCAACGTCGAGGAATTCGGGTTCACGCCGAAGCAGAACCCCTAGCCCTTAAACGGCCACGGGCGCCATCAGCTTCTGCGCCGCGGCCACGATCCCCTCGGCCTGGGGGATGAAGGCCTGCTCCAGCGGGTAGCTGGAGGGCGGCGGCGCGTCGGGGCCCGTGAGGCGCACGATGGGCGCCTTCAGCGCGTCGAAGGCCTGCTCCGAGACGAGGGCGGCGATCTCGGCGCCCACGCCGCAGAGGCGGCTGGCCTCGTGGACGACGATGAGCCGGCCGGTCTTGCGCACGGTGGCCAGGATGGCGGCCTCGTCCAAGGGCTTCAGGGTGCGGAGGTCCAATACCTCGGCCTGGATGCCTTGCTCCGCCAGGGTCTCGGCGGCCTTGAGGCAGGTGTGCACCGTCTTCCCGTAAGAGATGAGGGTGACGTCGCTGCCCTCGCGGCGGACGGCGGCCTGGCCCAGGGGCACCACCACCTCGCCCTCGGGCACTTCGCCGGGGACGTAGGTGAGGCCGATGTCCGTGAAGAAGAGCACGGGATTGTCCTCGCGGATGGCGGCCTTCAGGAGGCCCTTGAAGTCGGCGGGGGTGCTGGGCATGACCACCTTCAGGCCCGGGGCGTGGACGAACCAGGCCTCCAGGTTGTGGTTGTGCTGGGCGCCCACGGTCCAGCCGCCGCCCGTCATGGCCATCACCACCATGGGGAAGGAGAACTGGCCGCCGCTCATATAGCGGAGTTTGCCGGCGCTGTTCACGATCTCGTCCATGGCGAAGCAGAGGAAGGGCGCGAAGAGCAGGTCCACCACAGGACGCAGGCCCGAGGCGGCGGCGCCGGCGGCGGTGCCGGCGATGATCCCCTCGGCGAGGGGCGTGTTGCGGACGCGTTCCTTTCCGAAGGCCTCCATCAGGTGCTTCTGCTTGGTGGCGGTGCCTTCGCCGAACACGAGGACCCGGGGATCGCGGGCCATCTCCTCCGCGAGGGCGTGGCTGATGGCTTCAAAGGCGTTCATCTGGCTCATGGTCGGCTCCTCAGGCGTACACGTCGGTGGTGAGTTCGGCGAAGTCGGGATAGGGACTTGCCTGGGCGAAGGCCGCGGCCTCGTCGATGCGGGCGGCCACCTGGGCCTTGAGGGCCTGGAGGCCCGTCTCATCCAGCTCACCGGCCTCCTTCAGCTGGTTGGAGAGGCGGAGGATGGGGTCCTTGGGCGCCCAGGCCGCGATCTCCTCGGGGTCCAGGTAGGAGGGATCGTGGGGCTCCATGTGGCTGCGCTGGCGGAAGGTCCAGGTCTCCAGCAGGTAGGGGCGGCCGGTCTCCCGCACCCGCGTGGCGGCGGCCAGGGCGGCTTCGCGCACGGCCTCCACGTCGTTGCCGTCCACGGTGCTGCTCTCCATCTGGTAGGAGGCGGCCCAGGGGGCGATGAAGTCGCCCACCATGGTCTCCCGGCGGCGCACATAGGCCTGCCACTGGTTGTTCTCGCAAACGTAGAGGATCGGCAGGTTCCACACGGAGGCGAGGTTCAGGGACTCGTGGAAGATGCCCTCGCAGGCGGCGCCGTCGCCGAAGAAGCAGACGACGATGCCCGCCTCCTTGAGCAGGGTCTTGGCCAGGGCCACGCCGGGGGCCAGGCTCAGCTCGCCGCCCACGATGGTGGAGGTGAGCACCACGCCCAGCTCCTTGGCGGAGATGTGCAGGGTGCCGCTCTTGCCCTTGCAGTAGCCGTCGGCCTTGCCCATGACCTCCGCCAGCATGCGGCCGGGGTCCGCGCCCCGGGCGAGCAAGTGGCCCGCGCTGCGGTGGTTGGTGAGGATCTTGTCCTCGGGCCGCAGAGCGGAGACGACGCCCACGGCCGCGGCCTCCTGGCCCACGGAGGTGCAGACCGAGGGGAACTGGCCGGCCTCGTGGAAGCCGATGATCTTCTGTTCGTAGGCCCGGATGAGGAGCATCTGCTCCAGCAGATCCAGGCGGGCGTGGGGGGAATCGGGGCGCGACAAGGTAAACCTCCGGCAAAAGGGGGTGGGACTTGGAATGGGGAACGTTTAGTGGGCGGGGGGCACGGCGGGAGCGGGCCGGTTCCGGATCCAGGCGCGGAGGGCCTGGAGGGCGGCTTCGTCCGCCAACACGGTGCCCAGCGGGGGCATCTGCACGTCGGGATCCCGGCTCGCCATCCGGTGGATGACGGAGCTGACTTCGGGATGGCCGGAGGCCAGGAGGTAGCTGCCCTCGCCGCGATCCCCGGGGATCAGGTACTGGCCGCGCTGGTCGAGGGCCGTCTGGTGCGCGGGCTCCATCTCCAGGGCCGTGGCCTTGAAGGTGGGGTGGAGGTCGAGGGTCAGGTAGGGCAAGGGCGCGTCGGCCCGATGGCAGGTGCCGCAATTGGCGGCGAAATACCCGAGCAGGGGCCGCACCTGGGCGTTCCCGGGTAGCCGGGGCGGCCGGGTGGCCAGGTCCTTCCGGGCACCCTGCAACAGGCCCTTCGCCAGAAGGTGGTCCAGGGTCACCATGTCCGCGGCCAGGGGCTCCGCGTGGATGGCGCCGGGATCCCGGTCCGGGCTGAGCTGCAGCGCCGTGAGGCCCAGCAGCTCCGTGCCCGCGTTGTCGTGGCAGGCCTTGCAGTCGGCCAGGGAGGGGATGCTGTGGCGCTTGCCCGGGGCGATCTCCGCCACGTCGGCGAGGCCCTTCACGGGAACGAGCTCCGCGTCGGTCTGGGCCTCATTCCAGCGGTAGCTGGCGAAGACCCAGTCCTTCTCCGTGGTCCGCCAGATCAGGCGAGTCTCGACTTTGCGACCGCCGAAGGCGAACTCCTTCCAGACCTTGGTGCCCACGGGGAATCGCCAGCCGTCCTCGTTCGTCGCGTCGATGCGCGACCCCTCGGGCAACTGGAGCCAGCGCGTTTTGGCCGCCCCATCGGACCAGAGCGGGTACTGAGGCGCATAGGCCAGGTTCCCCCGGGCCACTTTCCCCGCCGCATCGTAGAGCCCCGTCTGCGAAAGCCGGGCCGGGGCCTTGGGAGGCTCCTGGCGAGGGGCTGCGACGAGGGCGAGTACGGCGAGGAAGGCGCGCATGGGAATCATTTTCTCACTTGGCGGAAGTGGGCTGGGCGGCCCCTTGCGCGGGAATGTGGTCGGGCACGCGGTTCTTCACGGCCGGAATGGTGCGAAGGTAAGCGTAGATGGCCTTGAGGTCCTCGTCCGTCATGGCCTGGAGGTTCTGGATGGGCATGGGCGGCAGCACGGGGCGACCCTTGCCGAGGTGGCGGCCACTGCGGACGTGCTTGACGAAGCCATCGGCGCCCTCGGCGGGCAGGCCGGTCTCCTTGTCCGGCGTGAGGTTGGCGGAGAAGGAGACGCCCCAGGGGCCGGACCAGGCCGTGAGGGTGGCGGCGCCGCTCACGAGCCAGGGGCCCTCGGGCAGCTTGGGGGCGGGCGGCATGGCCATGCCTTCGGGGTGGCCCGAGAGCATGCGGCTCATGTCGGGCTCGGGGCCCTTGGGGCCCATCTTCAGGGGCGTGTGGCAATCGTGGCAGCCGGCCACCTGCACGAGGTAGCCCCCGCGTTGGATCACGGACTTGGGGGCCGGCCCGGCGTGAAGGGAGAGCGCCGCGGCGGCGAGCACGAGCGCGGTGGGGGTGATGGAGTTCATGGGCACCTCGGGAAGGGGGCCGGAGCGTCCGGCGACAGGGGGGTTTATCCCACGCCCGAGATTTGGTTTATTGCTTTTTTCCACCCTTAAGGAATAAATAGCGGGCTTTTAAGAAGGCTTTAAGAAAACCGTGTCGAACCCGTGACGAGCGCCTCAGGGCTGGGCTTCCTCGAGCACCAGGGGCCGGTCCACCCGGAGTCGAAATCGTCCCCGCCCCGTCTTTTCCAATTGGACACAGGCCTGCCGCTCCGAGAGCCGCCGATGGAGCAGCACGAGCCGGGCTTCCAGGTTGTCGCTGACATCGGGCAGCTTCACGTTGGGATCCAGCCGCAACTCCCGATTGCTGAAGGCGGTGCGGCCCTGGGATTGGTAGGCCTGGAGCAACGTCCAGAGAATGTTCCCGGCCACGCCCTTGATCAGGTACTCCTCATCCAGGAACACGCTATCGCTTTCCCCGAAATGGCGCACTCGGACGGGAGCTCCCACCGCCACCTGCGGAGGGGCCGGCTGGGCCACGGGCTCCTCCGCCACCTCCCCCTCCGATTGCAGCAGCCGGAACATGGCTCCGAACTGGGCGGCCAGGGTCACGAGGCAGTCTTCATCCTCGAACGTGAAGCGCATCTCGCAGGGACTCTCCACGAAGATCACGCCCAGGGGCCTCCCCGAGGTCTGGATGGGAACGGCCAGCTGGGTGCCCGGCGAAGCGAGGCCCGGAAAGGGGATGGTGAGCTCGGGAGAGTCCGTGAAGCCGCCCTTCACGGCCTGCTCACGGATGGCGCGGCCGTAGGCGTACTCCGTGGTCATGTGGCTGATCCGGATGGGCACCCCTTCCCGGGCGGAGACCCCGATGACCCCATCGCCGATGGCGATCTCCGATCCCACGCCCGAAGCCTCATATCCGCGGCTCGCCAAGGTGTAGAGCCGGGCCCGGGAAGGATCGAGCATCATCACCAGCATGTGGGTGAAGCCGAAGTGGGTCTGCAGGCCCTCCAGCAGCCCGTCGAGCAGCCCATCGGGATCTGTGCAGGTGGCCAGGCGCTGGGCGCAGGCCTTGAGGGCAGTAAGGCCACCGCCCGAACGGGGGGGCGCCGGGAGCGGATTCCCGGGGAGATCCTCGATGTCCAGCACCCGGTAGATGTCGGAGCCCTGCAGCACGAACACGCCGGCCATGCCCGTGTGGGAGGCGATGCCCGCGAGCTTCGCCTTCATGGCCTCGAACACGGGGCCCGAGGTCTCGGTGCGCTCGTAGGCGAGGTGCACTCGGAACTGCCGGCCCGTCTGCGGGTGGATGAGGCCCAGAGCCGCCCGGGGATTGACCAGGATGTTTTGCCGCGTCTTGTTGAAGAACTGATAGGAGAGGGCCAAGTGCTCCGGATCCAGGTAGAGTCCCTGGCTCATGTAGGCCACGTTGGGGATGCCGTCGGCGGAGCACGTGCTCACGATGCCGGGGATCACCCCTTCCAGGCACTCGCGGATGCCATCCGCACGCAACATCAGGGCCCCCACTCGAGCTGCGCGCCCGCCTGGGGGCCGGGCGTCTGATCGAAGGCGTCCGTGGGGGTGAAGGTCACCGCCGCCAGCTCCGAAGGAGGACAGGCGAAGATGGCCTGGATCACTTCGGGAATGAAGCCCAGGGGCACCAGTTCCTGAGCGAAGGCCCGGACATAGCCCTCCACCCAGGCCGCGTCCCCATCCCGGATGGCCACCACCTCGGCATCGCTCCCCTTCAACTGCAGGGTGCGATGGGTGGGCGGTTCGCTGAACACCACCGCGATGCGACCCCGCGCCGCGATATCCCGCAGCAGGGCTTCGCACTGGAGACGGGCGAGGAACACCGTCACGCGCCCCTCCTCCCGGGAGACCCGGCACCCGAGGGCCCGGGAGAGGCTGGGCCGGCCCTCGGCGTCGCAGGATCCGACGTTGATGGAACGGCCGCCCTCCAGGAAGGCCGCCTGGTCCGCCAGCGAGGCTCGTGAGACGTGGTGGGGCATGATGTTGCCGAGTATACCGAGCAGCTCACAACCCGGAAATCCGCGGTTCCGGAGTGCCCCGGATCACCGACAGGGATGGACCCGAGGCGGAGCATGGAAGGGCAAGGCATCCTCCGGCCGCATTCCCCCCGGCGACCGTTCATCCGACGAAGCATCCCCGATAGGGATTCATCGGCGGAGCCAAGGAGCGCGGCGAATGGAATCCCCCATCCACTCAGACATCCCCCGGCTCGCGGAGCGGAGGCCGTGAAGCTGCGTAGCGGGGGGCTTCTGCGCACGGCCATGCGGGCCGCCGCGATGGTGGGCCTCCTGCTCGCGGGCCGCGGCACCCAGGCGGGCGATGGCCCGAAGAAATCCTGTGCCGAATGCCATGCGGGCCCCGTCAAGCTCCGCACCTCGCCCACGGCCCACAAGCCCCTGCAGGATGGGAAATGCAAGTGGTGCCACAAGGAGCACGGCACCGCCAACGTCAACGTGCTCCACGAAGGGGGCGGCCGGGCCCTCTGCGTCATCTGCCACAAAGCCCAGCGCCCCGCCGCGGGCGAACGCCCCGCGCATCGCTTCGAGGGCAAGGGCGAATGCCTCGCCTGCCATGGCGCCCACGACACCGGGCGGAAGAAGTTGCTGCGCGCGGAGACCCGCGCCCTCTGCCTCTCCTGCCACGAGCGCGTGAAGGCCCGCCTGGGCCTGGACCATCCCCACGCCGCGGCGGACGATTGCCTCGGCTGCCATTCCCCCCACCCTTCGGCCTCGGACCGCCTCCTCGCCACGCCCCCCGCGGAGCTCTGCACCACCTGCCACGCGGCCGCCGACCTCAAGCAGCCCCACAACGGCCAGGTGGTGCCACCGGGTTCCTGCCTGTCCTGCCATAACCCCCACGGCAGTCGGGCGAAGGGGATGGTGCGGGATGGGGAGCACGCCCCTTTCGCAGGCCGTGAGTGCGCCACCTGCCATGCCCTCGATGCCCAGGGAAAGAGCACCCTCGTGGACAAGGCCCCGGCCCTTTGCACCAGCTGCCACGACGCCGTGCCTGGCCCGGGCAAGGCCCATGGCCCCGTGGCGCAAGGCTCCTGCATCACCTGCCACACCCCCCATGCCGCCGATGGGAAGGGCCTGCTCACGGAGCCGGTTCCGGTGCTGTGCCAGGCCTGCCATGAATCCCCCGTGAACCCGGTCTCCACGCACCAGCCCTTCCAAAGGGGGGATTGCAAGGCTTGTCACCTCCCCCACGCCTCGCCCCAGGGCAACCTGCTCACCACCCCCTCCGAGAAGCTTTGCCTCACCTGCCACGGGGAGTTGATGAAGGGCAGCGTCCAGCACGCGCCCGCGAAGGATGGCGACTGCCTCAGTTGCCACGGACCCCACACCTCCCAGGAGGACCACCTCCTGAAAGCGACCACGCCGGGGCTCTGCACCACCTGCCACACGGACACCGCGCCCGAGAAGGCCACCCACGCCCCGGTGCGATCGGGCCGCTGCACCGCCTGCCACACACCCCACGCCTCCGATCATCAGGGCCTGCTGAAGGTGCCTCAGATCAAGGCCTGCGGGGAATGCCACCAGGCGCTGGTGGAGCGCAAGCATCTCCACACCCCGGTGAAGGAAGGCCAATGCACCGCCTGCCATGCCGCCCACGGCAACGCCCAACCGAAATTCCTGAAACGCGACGCCAAGGCCCTCTGTCTCAGTTGCCACACCCAGGTGATGGGCCGGGGCAAGGACCATGCGGCCGCCGTCAGCAAGCAGGCCTGCCTCAACTGCCACGACCCGCATGGCTCCGATCAGCCCAAACTCGTCAAGCGCGCGCAGCCGGACCTCTGCTACACCTGCCATGAGCGGAAGGACACCTTCCAGCAGGGCCATGCCCCCGTGGAGGAAGGCACCTGCACCTCCTGCCACGGCCCCCATTCGGAGAAGGGCCCTTCCCTGCTCACCACGACCACCGTCGCGGAAACCTGCACCAGTTGCCATGAGCTGGGCAGCGCCACCTTCACGGAGAAGCACCACGGCGCTTCGTTGAAGAACGTGGATTGCGCCGGCTGCCATGAACCCCACACCTCCACCCGCAAAGGCCTCATCCAGCTCAACGCCCACCCCCCCTTCCTGGATGGCTGCGACTCCTGCCATGGCAAACCCAACACCAAGGGCGGGCTGGACCTGACGGAACCCGCGCCGGGCCTCTGCCTGGCTTGCCACGACAAGCTGGTGGCCCCCGAGAAGGCCACGGTCCACGCCCCCTTCAAGGGCGGCGAATGCACCGCCTGCCACAAGCCGCACGCTTCCCGCCAGGAAGCCCTCCTGGCCCTGCCCCAGAGCGGCACCTGCGTCACGTGCCATACCCCCAGCGCCACGCCACCCGCCTGGACCCACAAACCCTTCGGCGACGCGCAGTGCCGACAGTGCCACGCCCCCCATTTCACGCCGGAGAAGAAGCTCCTCCGCGAAGCGCCGGCCACCCTGTGCCTCACCTGCCACATGGCCATCGCCGAGGCCACCCGGGCCGCCCACCCCCACGCTCCGGCCCGGGATGGTGAGTGCATGACCTGCCACGTGGCCCACGAAGGCAAGCTGGCCAAGGGGCTCGTGAGCCCGCCCGAGGAATTGTGCGTCTCCTGCCATGACGAGAAGGAGTTGGCGCCCAAGCACAAGGGCCTTCCCGTGAACGCGAAGCAGTGCATCACCTGCCATGATCCCCATGGTTCCAATCGCGGCGGCATGCTGAAGGCCAGCTCCCATGCCCCCGTGGCCGAAGGCAACTGCGCCACCTGCCACGCCCCCACGGAGGCCAAGCCCTTCGCGTTGAAGGAAGCCCAACCCGGCCTCTGCTTCACCTGCCACGCCGGGGTCGCGGCCGCCGCGAAGAAGGCCTTCCCCCACCCACCCGTGGTGGAGGGCGAGTGCATGACCTGCCATGCCCCCCATGCCTCAAGCCGGAACAACCTCTTGGCCGGCAACCCCAAGGAGCTCTGCCTCCAATGCCACGATGGGCTCCGGTCCGAAGCGGAGAAGGCGGCCTCCCGCCACAAGCCCGTGATGGAGGGTCAGTGCTCCACCTGCCACACCTCCCATGGCGGCGACGCCAAGGGCTTCCCGCGCGGCGACATCCAGAAGACCTGCATGAGCTGCCACAAGGACAAGGGGAAGGATCATCCCTCCACCAACCACCCCACCAGTGGCAAGAAAGATCCCCGGAACGGCAAGCCGCTGGGTTGCCTCTCCTGCCACGGACCCCATTTTTCCAAAGAGCCCAAGCTCCTCACGGTCTCGGGCTGCGCCGACTGCCACAAGTGATCCCCCCACCCTCCTCGAGGTGTCCATGAAAACCGCCCCGCTCCTGCTCGCCGCCCTCCTGGGCCTCACCGCCTGCTCCAAGCGCAAGGAGGCCTCCCAGCCCCCCGTGGCGCCCCCACCTCACGCCCAGTCCATGCCCGCCAACGCCATGGCCTTCGGCACCGTGGTGGAAACCTTCGATGCCGCCAACTACACCTACGTCCGCGTGAAGACGGCTTCCGGGGAGATCTGGGCGGCCGCCACGCCCTTCAAGGTGAGCGTGGGCACCCAGGTGGCCGTGCCCACGGACATGCCCATGGAGAACTTCCACAGCTCCACCCTCAACCGCACCTTCCCCGTCATCTACTTCACGTCGAAGGTGCTGGTGAAGGGCGAAGCCGGTTACCCGAATCAGGTCTGAGGGCCTGCTCGGTCGGCTAAAAAAATCACCACCAAGACACCAAGACACCAAGCAAAGCAAAAGAGGTATTCGAACTCAGTTGTCTTTCTTGGTGTCTTGGTGTCTTGGTGGTTCAAAAAAAGTCAGACCTTGTGGCAGGCCAGGCAGAGGGATGATCCGTGCTTGGTCACCCGCAGGAAGGGGGCCGTGCTGCCATCCGTGCCGAAGTTGTGGGGATCGTGGCAGGAGGAGCACTGCACCTTGGCGCCGCGGACGTTGGAGGGGTATAGCTTCACGCCCACCAGCTCGCCGGGCGGCCGCAGGGTCTTGTTGAGGTCGTCCCGATAGGCGATGGAAATGGGGTGCACGTTCGAGAGGTCCCGACCCACCAGGTTGGGCCCCACCATCAGGCCCGAAGCGCGGTTCACGCCGCCCTGGGCGCTGGCGTAGTCATCCTGTCCGCCGCCTTCGGGGAGTTCGTGGAGGGCGCCCATGGCCACGGTGCCATCGTGGCAGGAGAGGCAGGCCAGGCTCGGGCCCACGGGCTGGGTGTCGATGGCGCCCTTGATGCCGGGGCTCGTGTACATCACGAAGGTGACGCTGGTGGTGACGTGGTTCCACTCTGGGATGTTCTGCCGGATGCCCTCGGGTGCGCGGTGCGGGGTGTGGCAGAAGATGCAGACTTCGCTGCTGCCCGTCACGTGGTTCATGCCCGAGGCGCTGAGATCGTGGGCCGTACCCATGATCCCCACGGGGGGCGGCGTCCGGGCAGCCAGCGGCGCGGGTTGGCCGCCCGCCAACAGGAACACCGCGGCGCGGATGGCCAAGGTCACCCCCGCGGCGCTCGCCGCGGACCAGACGAGCTTCCACTCGTTGGGGTCATACCAGCGCCGGCCACGCCACCGCATGCAGAATTTGGTGCGCGTATAGGTGGGCTTGGGGCGCTTCATTCGAGCATCCGCATGGGGCGGAGATCCGCCTTCCGGCCTTTTCGGCCGGAAGGACCGGAATGTTCATCACATCGCATCCCGCGACTCAAGGCGCCACGGGCAGGGCGAAGCGCTCGATCCTGAGATCCTTTCTCCCTTCGCCCTCGAGGTAGGTCTCGATGAGCCCAGGGCCCTGAGTCTCCAGGTAGTCCACCCGAACTTGATCCTTGCATTGATCCAGCGGCTGCACCTCCCCGGGCTTCCGCTCCAGGATGCGGAAGAGCATGGGGCCTTCGGGCCCATCCAGGGGACCCACCACGGAGTCCAGGGGGTTGGTCTGCAGGGCCTTCACGGCTTCAGCGACCAGGATCTTCTTGAGGGCGGCCACTTCGAGGAAGCCAGGATCCCAGTTGCCCGTGGACTCCACGTTTCCATACTTCTGAACCAGGGTCTTCCAGGGCACGCCCTTCTCGGAATCCGCCGCGGCGAGGGTGGCGGCGTGGGGATCCCGGGCTACCAACAGGTGGGTGCGGACGGCTCCCACACCCCTGAACCGGTCGGGGAACTGCGCGTAGTGGGCCTGAAGCACGGCGTCCGTGGGCTTCAATTGGCGGAGGTAGGCGATTCCGAAGCCGCGGTGCACGGCCTGACGCTCGGCCACCCAGATCGCGGCCTTCACCTCCGCCTTCTGATGCAGCCCCGCCTTCTCCGCGGCCAGGGTGAGGCGGATATCGTCGCCCATCATGTCGAGGAAGCGCCGCTTGGCGGCAATGCCCATGGAGTGATCCGGCATGCCCTGGGCGACGGCCGCCTGGATGAAGGCGTCCAATTCGCGGATGCTGACGCCCACGCCGCCGATGGTTCCGGCCACCCGTCCGCCATCTTTGGCCGCCGTCTCGGGCGTGGGCTTCAAGGCGAGCACCGCCTCATCCGCCACCAGCGGATATTTCGGGCGGAGCCCCTTCAGGGCATCTTCGCGTTTGGGGCCCAGCACCATCTCCCGGGCCTGGGACATGAGGATGCCCTTTTTCTTTTCGAAGTCCTCGGCCGAGGGGGCGCGCTTGGCCTTCATCACCGCCACGTGCCACCCATAGGTGGTCTGGAAGGGGCCGCGGATCTCGCCCTCCTGGGCCTGGAAGACCTCCTTCGCGAATTCGGGCACCACCGCATCGCGCTTGACCCAGCCGAGATCCCCCTTGTTCTTCGGGGCTGTGGGATCGATGGAGGCGGATACCAACCGATCGAAGGGTTCGCCCTTCTTCAATCGCGCGGCGATGGCGGCGGCAGCCTCCTGGGTCTTGCAGAGGATGTGGGCCACGTTCCGTTCCTCGCCATGGGAGAGGTAGAACCCCTTCACTTCCGCTTCCGTGGGCATGGGCCGGCCCAGCACGGATTCCAGATAGGCGTTGATCAGCACCGTGCGGCGGATGCGCGGTCCTGCTTCCTGCCAGGCATTGCCCTTCAACAGGCCGGTCTTCTCCGCTTGATGCCAAGCCACTTCCCACCGCACGAGGCGATCAACGATGGCTTCGGGCTTGGTGCCCGCGGGCTCCTGGGACCGGACGAGTTTGAAGGCCTCCGGGCTGATGGCGTGGTCCCCCACCCGGGCGATGGGTTTCTCCTGCTTGCAGCCGAGCGCCGCGACTGCGATCGCGGCGGCCGCGAGAAGGACTCGAAGGGAAGGACGGGATGGATTCATCGGACCGATCCTGCGCAGGTACGCGCGCGCGGCGTACTTGTTCAGCATCTCGCTTTCCAGCCTGAAAACCGTTGATCCACGTCAACTGTCAGCGCGTTTCAGTAGCGCGTCTGCACGTGATCGTAGCCGTGGCAGGACAAGGTGCAGCTGCCCTGCCGCAATCCCGTGCGTTGATAGGCGATGGTGCCCACCGAAGACTTCGAGACCACCCCCGGATCGAAGGCCACCAGCGCCGGATTCCGCGCGGATCCGTGGGGATCGTGGCAGGTGGCGCAGTTGGCGGGCTGGCCGAAGCCTCCGGAGGAGCCGGCGCCGGAGAAGGTGAAGGGTTTCCAGGACGGCAGGGGCGCCGCCCCAGCCCGCTTACCCGGCAGCGCCCGGTTGCCGGCCCGGGTGGCGCCCAGGCCCGTGAACCCGCTGACGTGCTGGGCGTGGAAGGGGAAGGACTGATTGCCTTCGATGGAGATGCGGTCGTGGCAGTTGAAGCAGAGTTCGTTCGCGCGGGGCCCCGCGGTGGCGATCTCCCCTTCCCTTCCGTAGCTGGCCTTGAGCAGGTGGGGGAATGGAGAGGTGTGCGGCCCTTTGGGCCCGGCGGGATTGGGATTGTCGTGGCAGGAGGTGCAATCCAGCGTGCCCGTGAAGAACCCCGTGCGCAGGCTGGGCAAGTCCGCCCGGGCCGAGGCCGTGGCCCCGGGCCGGTGGGCCGATTGCGCCGTGGGGCCCATCAAGGCCCCGAGATCCCCGTCGCCCCGGAAGAACTTCACGGCCTCCTGCCCCGCGTGGCAGGCGAAGCAGACCTGGCTGGCATTAGCGGGGCGGATGCGCTGGACCTTGCCCTGCGCGTCAAAGGCCAGGGGTAGCAGGCTGGAGGTGCGGTTCTTGGAATGCACGTCATGGCACCCGTCACATTGGGCCTTGAGCACGAGCTTGCGCCCATTGCCCCGGTCCACGATCCGGGTGAAGGTGCGGGCCCGCTCCAGGAAGGGGCCATCCACATGGCTGGAACCCGAACCCGACCAGGGCTCCAACTTGCTCGCTTCGAAATCCTTGGCAGGCACCGGGGGGCCCTGGTGGCATTCCAGGCACACCTGATCCAGCACGCTGGGCGCGAAGGCGCCTGGGCCCTGCTTCTTGCCGGCCGGGGTCTTGCCATCGGCGCTCATGGCTGAAGCGTGGGTGCGGTGGCAGAGGCGGCAATCCCCGTGGGCCACGGCGGCCTTGGTTTTCTGGGGGGTGGCCTTGGGCCCATCCACGGCTCCGAGGGACCCGATGAACAGGGCCAACACCACGCCGATCCAGCTTCGCGTTCCCAAGGCCCGGATGGCGGAGGCCTTCCCGTTCCATTCGGTTTCGCGGCCCATCAATCGCCCAGCCCCCAGACCGGGATGGTATCAAACCACCGCGCGAGCTGGAGGGAGATCTGGCTGGTGCGCAGGCCATCCGTGCGCCAGCCCCGCTGGTAGTTGAGGTTGAAGCGGACCTTGCGGAACCCCGCGGAGAGGTAGGTCAGCACCGAGGTGGTGCCCACCCCCATGGCATCGTTGTTCCGGAGCACCATGACGCCGTAGGGAATGGTGAAGGCCATGGCGTTCACGCCAAGGCCATAGTAGGTGGCGGAGCGGTCGCTGCCCGTGGACACGGGGGATGGATTCGCCGGAGTCACAGCGATCCCATCCGCATCCCGCACCGTGGCCTTGGAGTACCCGTAGTTGAAGCGGAGGGAGGCCTGCCCGATCCGGTAGGCGCCGAACAGCATCAAGTGCTCGTTCCGGAACACCCGTTCCCGATTGGAAAAGCGGTCGTCCGTGCGCAGATCGCCGATGGTCTGGAGCATCAGGCCGTTGTTGAAGTTGAGGCCCCCTTGCATGCGGAACCACTGCTGATGGCCCGGCCCGCCGTTCTCAAGGCGATAGGCGTCCGCCGAGAATTGGAGGGAACCCTGCTGATCCATGCGCCGCCGCATCTGGGCCTTCGCCAGCTCCGGCGGCAGGTAGTCGGGGGGGTAATCCTCCTCGATGCGCCGCTGGAACCGCAGATCACTCCAGAAAAAGAAGGCGTGCCGGATGGTGTCCGTCATGGAGCCACCCCAGGTGAGGCCCACATGGGTGGATCGCGTGGGGCCCGCGCCCGCCCCGGAGCCAGTCCCGGCGGAGGGGGTGCGGCTCCATGCGCCGCTCACATCCCCCATCAACGTCCATTCCGGCGTGAGGCGGTAGCTGGCGCCGAGGATCAGGTTCTCCGTGGAAGCCGTTCCGCCCGTGCCCGACGAGGAGCCCCCGGTCACGCCCGCGATGCCGAAGGCGGAGACCCGGCCCCAGGTGCGGGCGAGGGATTGGCTCAGGCCACCGGAGCGCTCCCGGCTCGTGGCGGATTCGGTGAAGGCGGCATCGAAAATCGTGGTGGAAGTCCAGGGCCCCTGGGAGCCCAGCAGGCTCGTCCCCACCTGGGCGAGTCGGGTGCCTTGGAAATCGAAGGCCGAAAGGCTGTTGTTCCAAGTCCAATCCCCGGTCAGGGCCGTCCGGGTGGAGGCGGTGAAGGTGGAGCTCTTCCAGCTGGAGCCTTCGCCGAAGGAAGCTTCCTGGTGATCCCCGTAGATGCGGAGGTCGGTGCGGCCCCGCCGCTCGTTCTCGGTCACCACCCAGGAATCGAAGGATCCGCTCAGACCATCGCCCGACAGGTCCCCGTGGCGGTAGGAGATCCGGATGTCCTGGATCGCACGGCCCCGATAGAGGAAATCCAGGCCCAGGGTCTGGCTGGTGTTGGAGCCACTGCCAAACAGGCTCGGCGCCGTGGATCGCGTCACGTCGAAGGTGATGTGGTACGGCTGGTAGGGGAAGAGCGCGCCGGCCACCGAAACGGAGTTCAGCCCGGTGGCCGAATCCGCCTCGCCATCGAAGCTCTGGCGCACGTAGCCGACGGAGCCCCCCAGGTTCAGCGCCCCGAGGCGATAGGCCAGGATGGGCATGCCGAGGTCGAACTGGTAGTCGGTCTTGGTGTAGGTGCTGCGGGAATTCAGCCCACCCAGGGAGGCCTGGTTCCCGAAGTAGGACAGGGAAAGGCTGTGGTCCAGGGTGGCCACCTCCTGCGCGCCCACCGCGAGGGGGACGGCCAGCAGGATCATGGGAACCCGTAGTTTCATGGACTCGAACTCAGTGGGGATCCGCAAAGAAGCGGGGGAAGGAACTGCCCTCCCCCGCTTCGCTACGTTGGTTCAGGCGGTTACTTCACGTGGCAGGCGAGGCAAAGCGCCGAGTTCGTGGAGGACACGCGGAGGAACATGCTGTTGGCCGTGCCGTGGGCGTCGTGGCAGGAGGCGCACTGCACCTTGCCGTTGAAGAGCTTCACGCCGACGGGGTTCGCCACCAGCTGGGTGTTGGCGGTGGTGTCGTACTTGATGGCGATGGGGTGCACGGTCGAGAGGTCGTTCTTGGTTTCGCCGGCGATGCTGTGCTTCAGCGTGCCCATCTTGTTGCCCTTGGCATCGGTGGTGACATCGAAGTCGGCGATGACGGAGGCGTTGGTGTCATTCATGTTGCCGTAGGTCCAACGGGGCGCGGTGGCGTCGCCATAGGTATAGCGGGCGTTCACGGCCACGGTGCCGTCATGGCAGGAGAGGCAGGCGAGGCTGGGGCCGCTGGGCTGGGAATCGATGGCCGTGGTCTTCAGCGTCTGGTTGGGGTTGCTGGCGTACATGGTGAAGAGCTGCGTGGTGTTCGCATGGCCCCACAGGGGCACGAGCTGCTTGTCGGCCACGTTGGCGCCGTGAGGGGAGTGGCAGAACTTGCAGACCTGGGTGTAGGTCGTGGCGGCGCCCGCGCTGTAGGCGGTTCCGCCGGCGCTGAGGTTGTGCTTGGTGTTCACGACACTGGTCTGGGCGGAAAGCCCGAGGCCGGCGGCGACAAGGAAGAGAAGAAGGCGTTTCATGGTGCGTCTCCAAATAGGAGGGTTGGGGGGGAGATCTGAAGGGGCGCTAGTCGCGACCCTTCTGGGGGGGAACTGGAGATTCGGTGGGGGGAGCGGCCACGTACTGGAACCGCTGGATGCGGGCGTTCACGGTGTCGGCCACGTAGACGAAGCCATCCTTCGTGAAGGCGATGCCGCAGGGGATCTGGAAGGTACCGGGCGCCGTACCGCCGGTGCCGACGAAGAGCAGCACCTGGCCGTCCTTGCGGAACACCTGGAAGTTGCAGAACTTCGCGTCGACCACGTAGAGGTTGCCTTCGGGATCCACGGCCATGCCCTTGGGCATGGAGAAGCTGCCCGAATAGTCGCCCTGTTTGCCGAAGGTGCTGAGGAACTTGCCTTCGTAGGTGAAGTACTGAACCCGGAAGTTGGCGGTGTCGGCCACGGCGAACCCGGTGCCGGGAACGATGCAGCAGTAGGTGGGGTAGTTCAGCTGGCCGGGCTTGTCACCGCGCGAACCGATCTTCTTGATCGGCTTGAGGGCGCGATTGAACAGCAGGATCGTGTGGTCGCCGCCGTTGACCACCACCACCAGATCCTTGGCTTCATCCACGGCCACGCCCACGGGGCGCTGGATCCCTTCGGCCGGGCCCAGGGTCTTCAGGCGGCGACCTTCCTTGTCGAACACGGAGAGCTGGCTTTGGGCGCTGTCGGTGGCGTAGACGAATTTGGAGTCCACCGCGAGGCCCGTGGCGGCGGTGGGGGCTTCGGGGGAGAGCTTCGAGAAGAGCCACATGCGCTTCTTGGCGGCGTCCATGCCCACCACACCCAGCTGGGTGTCCCCGACGAACACGGTGCCGTTGTCATCCACCGCGATGGACACGGGCTGCTTGAGCCAGAGGGAATCCTGGGCCTTGCCCGCGAGGCGGTCGAGGAAGCTGGTGCGTTTCTTGGCCCCGAGGTCGAATTCGTTCCGGTACTCGGAAACCCACTTCATCCGCGTGGGGGCGGGTGGGGGCGGCCAGACCAGGCTGCTCACGTCCAACTTCCCCGAGGCCTTCTGCGCGGCCAGCGGAGCGCACAGTCCGCCCAGCACCAGGAGCGCTGTCATCAGGCGGGTTTGAAGGGTCCTCATCACCGGGTTCCCCAGGTTCAGCCGGTTCCTTGAGTAAGGGGCTGTTGAGGTCAAACTTTAGGTCTTAATTCAATTCATCCATGCATTTTCTGCGTGATTCAAATCACGGATAAAGTATATATTACCTAGTCAAATCAAATCTGATTTTGAACAGATTTCTTTGTAAATACCTTTATCCTATGATTTAAATTTCGGACATGCCCCCTTTCGAATTCAATTTTTAACCTATAAGCAGGTCAATTCCAAGGAGCCCATTTGGACCATGGAACGTTATTAGCGAATGATTTTTGAATTCCCAAACTCAAACCCGCCCTGGATCAGCCTTCATCCGCCACGGCAAAGCCCCCGGGGTCACCGGGAGCTTGTGGTTGGGGAGGAAGGATTCGAACCCTCGATAGGCAGGATCAAAACCTGCTGCCTTACCACTTGGCGACTCCCCAGTGGAATCAGTGATTCTAGCGCGGGTTTGAGCGGTTTTCCAGGGGCCGTTCAGGAAGCGAGGACGCGCTCGTAGAGGGCCTCGTACTGATCCACGATGGGCCCTTCCGCAAACGTAGTCAGCGCGCGGGTGCGCGCGCTCTCGCCAAAGGCAGCGCGGAGCGCCGGATCCTTGAGGAGCTTGAGGCAGGCGGCCGCCATGGCATCCACATCCCCCAAGGGGCAGAGGAAGCCATCCACGCCATCCCGGAACACCTCCGGAAGGCCGCCCACCCGGGTGGCCACCACGGGCACGCGGTGGGCCATGGCCTCCAACGCAGCCAAGCCGAAGCTTTCCGTGGCGCTGGGCAGCAGGAAGACATCCGAACAATCCAGCACGGAGGAGATGTCCAGCTGCTTGCCCGTGAAGCGCACCTCATCGGCGAAGCCATGGTTCCGGGCGTAGTTCTCCGCCTCCACGCGATCCGGGCCATCGCCCACCATCACCAGCCGCGCCGGGATCTGGGTGCGCACCTTCTCGAACACCTTCATCACGTCCATGACGTTCTTCACGGGGCGGAAGTTGGAGATGTGGGTGAGCACCGCCGCGCCCTCCGGGGCCAGCCATTGGCGGCATTCCGGGCGTTCCGTGGAAGGGGGCTCCACGAAGTTGGGGATCACCTCGATGGGGCGCTGCACCTGGAAGGTACGGTAGGTCTCCTCCCGCAGGTATTCGCTCACGGCGGTGACGCCATCCGAGGCGCGGATGGCGAGCTTCACCATGGGCAGGTAGCTGGGATCGGCGCCCACCACGGTGATGTCCGTGCCGTGCAACGTGGTCACCACCTTCAGTTGGTTGCCCACGGCCATGCGGGCCAGCAGGGCTGCGCTGGCGTGGGGGATCGCGTAGTGGGCGTGCATGATCTCGAGGTTGTGGTGCTGGGCCACGTCCGCCATTTTCGAAGCCAGGGCGATGCTGAAGGGGGCTGCCTCGAAGAGGGGATAGGGCGAGGCCGTCACTTCGTGGAAGAAGATGCGGTCTTCGAAGCCCAGCAGGCGGGGCGGCACCGTGGGGCTCAGGAGGTGAACCTCGTGTCCCCGGGCCGCCAAAGCCTTCCCCACCTCGGTGGCCACGACGCCGGAACCGCCGAAGGTGGAATAGCAGCTGATCCCGATGCGCATGGAGCCTCCAGGGAAAGGGATAACGCGCCCCCCGGGGATGTTCCAGTAGGCACTCCGAAGTATGGGGCCAGGAGAGCTATGATGGGGGCGGAGCGCCCATGCCCTACGTCTTTCTGATCGCCTATTACGCCCTGACCCTCGCCCAGGTCTCCATCTTCATCTGGGCCATCATGAGCTGGTTCCAGCCGGACCCCCGGAACCCCTTCGTGAAGCTGATCCACGCCATTGTGGATCCCTTCATGCGACCCATCGAAGCCCTGATCCCCTCCGTGGGCGGCATCAGCTTCGCCGGGATGATCGCCTTCCTCCTGCTCTCGTTCATCAAGGGCTTTTTCGGCCGCGCGGCCGGGATCGGACTCCTGTGAAGTACACACCCCTCGACATCCAACGGCGAGAATTCGAAAAGAAGTCCTTCGGGGGGCTGGATGAGGGCGAAGTGCGGGCCTTCCTCCACGAGCTGGCCGCGGAGTGGGAAGAGATCCAGGCCGAGAACAACAAGCTGAAGGAGGAAGTGCTCGACAACCGGGAGCGTCTCCGGCAGTACCAGGATCAGGACCGCATCTTCCGCGAGACCTTGCTGCAGGCCCAGCGCACCAAGGAGGACCTCCTCGAATCCGCCACCCGGGAGAAGGATCTGCTCCTGCGGGAGGCCCAGTTCAAGGCCGAGGAGATCATGCGCGACGCCCAGCACCAAGTGGTGGAGCTGGAAGTGCAACTCCGCAACCTCCGCATGGATCGCCTTCGCCTGCTGCAGGATGTGGATGCCCTGCTCGACCGCTTCCGCCGCCACATCCAAAGCGAGGCCCCCGAGCTCTACACCCAGCCCGCGCCCACCCTCAACCTCGAGGCGCTGGATCTGAGCAGCCTGGACGAATTGCCCAGGAAGAAAAAGTACTGACCACCAAGACACCAAGGCACCAAGAAAAGCTGAATGACCTGCTCTCGAATTCTTCTTTAGCTTTTCTTGGTGTCTTGGTGCCTTGGTGGTGACTTCTATTCCCCGAAGGAGCCCCCATGTCCGACCACGCCGTCATCGTCAAAGCCCTCCGCAGCCCCATCGGCAAGTTCCAGGGCGGGCTCGCCTCCCTGGCCGCCCCGGATCTGGCGGCCCAGGTGATCAAGCAGCTGCTGGCCGCCGTGCCCGGCGCCGCGCCCACGGAAGCCATCTTCGGCAACGTGCTCAGCGCGGGCGTGGGCCAGGCGCCGGCCCGCCAGGCCGCCCTGCGCGGGGGCCTGCCCTCCTCCACCTCCGCCCTCACCATCAACAAAGTGTGCGGCTCCGGCCTCAAGGCCATCCAATTGGCCGCCCAGGGCGTGCTGGCCGGGGATCATGACGTGATCCTCGCCGGGGGCATGGAGAGCATGTCCAATGCCCCCTACCTCATGCCCAAGCTGCGGGCCGGCGCCCGCATGGGTCACGCCCAGGCCATCGACTCCATGATGTTCGACGGCCTCCACTGCGCCATGACGGATCAGGCCATGGGCACCACCGGCGAGCTGGTGGCCGAGAAGTACGGCGTTACCCGTGAGATGCAGGATGCCTGGAGCCTCGCCTCCCATCAGAAGGCCCTGAAGGCCATGGAATCCGGCGCCTTCAAAGCGGAAATCGCCCCCATTACCGTCGCGGGGAAGAAGGGCGACGTCGTCGTCGACACCGATGAAGGCCCCCGCGCCGACACGAGCCTCGAGGTGCTGGGCAAGCTGAAGCCCGCCTTCAAGAAGGACGGCACCGTCACCGCCGGCAATGCGCCCAGCGTCAACGACGGCGCCGCGGCCGCCCTCGTCACCACCGAGTCCTACGCCAAGTCCCACGGCCTGCCCATCCAGGCGCGCATCCTGGGCTCCGCCACCGCGGGCCTGGATCCCGAGTGGGTCACCATGGCGCCCGTGCTGGCCATCCAGAAGCTCCTGGCCAAAGTGGGTTGGTCCGTGGCGGAGGTGGACCTCTGGGAGATCAACGAGGCCTTCGCCGTGCAGCTGGTGGCCACCGTCAATGAACTGAAGCTCCCTGCGGACCGCGTCAACGTCCATGGCGGCGCCGTGGCCCTGGGGCACCCCATCGGCGCCAGCGGCGCCCGGGTCATGGCCACCCTGCTCCACGCCCTGGAGCGCCACGGCAAGAAGCGCGGCATCGCCGCCCTCTGCCTCGGCGGCGGCAACGCCATCGCCATGGCCGTGGAGCGTCCCTGAGCCCCGAGCAACATCTCGCCGAACTCAGATCCATCCTTCAGCGCGCCACTTCCGGTGAGCTGACGGCGGCCCTGGCCTACCGGGGCCACTGGCTCTCTCTGCGCAAGGAGCAGGAGATCACCGAGATCCAGCAGATCGAGCGGGAGGAATGGCACCACCGCCGCCGCCTGCAGGCCATGCTCGAAGCCTTGGACCATGGCGCCAGTCCTTGGCTCGAGGCCCGCATGGCGATCCTCGGCGTCGTCATCCTCATCGGTTGCAACATGGTGGGATGGTTCATCCCCATGTACTTCGCGGGCCGCCTGGAGGCCCAGAACGATCTGGAATACGAGGCCGCTGCGGTGCATGCCGAAGCCCTCGGCATGGTGGTCCTGAGGGCGGAGCTCAAGGACTTCGCCCAGCTGGAGCGGGATCACGAGGCCTACTTCCTCGCGAAGGTGACCGGGCATCCTGCCCTGCCCTTCTGGATGCGTTGGTTCCACTGGGGACCGCGCTAAGGTAGGGCCCATGCCTTTCACGCCGCCCCCCAGCCCCGATGAACGCCGCGCCGCGGGCAAGGCGCTCAGGGACCGGCTCCAGCGCTCGGATCAGGCGGCCTTCGAACCGCGCCCGCGCCCGGATCTGCTCGCCCAATTGCAGGCCGCGGTGGCGGGCCGAGATGAAGCCCTCCTCCCCTACCGTTGGGCCCGCATGGCGGAATCCCCCTTCGGCTTCTACCGCGGCACCGCGGCGCTCATGGCCGAAGACGCGCGACCCCTGCCCACCGCGGGGATCGCGCTCACCCTCTGCGGCGATGCCCACCTCCTGAACCTCGGGGCCTACGCCGATCCCGATCGCAGGCTGCTCTTCGACCTCAACGATTTCGACGAGGCCTGCACAGGTCCCTTCGAATGGGACCTCAAGCGGCTGGCCGCGAGCTTCCTGGTGGGCGGGCGCGTGGCCGGCTGCGGGGAATCCGCGTGCCTGGAGGCCGTCCGCGCCCTCGTCCGATCCTGGCGCGAGGCCCTGCGGGACTTCGCCGAGCTACCCTTCGATGCCCTGGCCCGGGTGGAAGTGCGGCCGGAGGATGGGCACGCCCCCTTGGCGCCGATGTTCGAAAAGGCCGCCCGGGATACGCCGGAGCGGTTGCTCGCCAAGGCCACCCAACCGGGAGCCGAGGGCTGGCCCCGGTTCATCGCCAAGCTCCCGAACCTGCGTCCCCTCAGCGAGACCGAAGGCGCCCCCGCCATGGCCGCGCTGGCGGCTTACGCCTCCAGTCTGCCCGCCCCCTGGCGCCACCTCCTCTCCGCCTACCGGCCCGTGGAAGTGGCCCGACGGGCCTCCGGCTGTGGTTCCTTCGGGGTCCTGGATTGGGTTGTGATGCTGGTGGGCCGGGATTCCCAGGATGCCCTCTTCCTGGAACTGAAAGGCCAGGCCGGCTCCTGCTGGCGCCCCACCCCGGGGCACCGGGGCCAGGTGGTGGCCCAAGCCGCCCAGGTGCTGCAGACGTGGAGCGATCCCTTCCTCGGCTGGTCCGAAGTATGCGGGTCGCCCGTGCTCGTCCGGCAGTGGTCGGATCACAAGGCCAGCCTGGAGCTGGAGGATCTCCGCACGATCCTCGTGGGCTATGCCTCCCTCTGCGGCCGGGTGCTGGCCAAGGCCCAGGCCCGTGCGGGGGATGCCGCGGTGCTCGCCGGATACGCGGGCCATTCGGAGAAGCTGGATGAGGCGATCGCTGCCTTCGCCCGAGGCTACGCGATCCAGGTGGATCGCGATTTCGAGGCCTTCCAGGGCCTGCTCAAAGCCGGCCACCTGCCCCGGCCCGATTGATTCCACAGTCTTCACTGCCCAGGCGCCATGGGAAGGATTAGGCTAAAGGCACCGTGCCCCAGTCCACTCCTTCCCTCCAACGTCTGAGGTTCCTCCGGGCGGCCATGGATCGGGGCCTGCTCAACTTCGACGCGATCTTCGGGCCGCGCCCCCAGGATTCGCCTACGCTCTCCGAGGGCGATTGGCTCATGCGCTTCGAGGTACTCCGGGCCCAAGGACTCTTCGCGTCGGGCCCTCTGGGTGAACTCCTGCAGGAATTCCACCTCGACCACACCCCCATCTCGGCGCCCGATGATCTGGCCTCCTTTCCGGAGCGGTTGACGGATCGCTTCGAGCCCATCTCCAAATTGGGGGAAGGCGGCATGGGCATCGTCTTCAAAGCCTACGACCGACGGCTGGAACGCACGGTGGCCTTGAAGTTCCTCAAGCACCTGGATCCCGAAACCTGGAACCGGTTCCTCCGGGAGGCCCGCTCCCAGGCCCAGTTGAACCATCCCTACGTGGGGCGCGTCTTCGAAGTGATCCAGGACGAGGAACGCCCCCACCTGGTGCTCCAGTACATCGATGGGCCCACCCTGGCCCAGGCCCGATCGGAGCTGGGCCTGCGGGAGACGGTGCTGCTCACGGTGCAGGTGGCCGAGGCCCTCGAAGCCTGCCATCGCAGCGGCATCCTCCACCGGGATATCAAGCCCGGCAACGTGTTGCTGGAGCGGAAGGGCGAGGGCCCCTGGCACCCCTTCCTGGTGGACTTCGGATTGGCCCGCAACATGGAATCCACGGAAGCCACCCTGCCCGGCATCCTCATTGGCACACCCGCCTTCTCCGCGCCGGAGGTGCTTCGCGGGGAAGAGCCCGATCCCCGGGGCGATGTCTACGGCCTGGGCGCCACGCTCTACACCGCCCTCACCGGTCAGCTGCCCTTCGAAGCCACCACCACCTGGGAACTGCTGCGTCGCGTGCAGGAGGAGGATCCGCCCTCGCCGCGCTCCCTGCGGGCCGATCTCCCACTGGATCTGGAAGTCGTGATCCTCAAGGCCATGGACAAGGATCCGGCGCGACGCTATCCCACCGCCCAGGCCTTCGGCGAGGATCTGCGCCGCTTCCTCGAAGGGGATCCCATCCACGCCCACCCCGCCAGCTGGGGATACCGGCTGCGCAAGCGGGCCCGGAAGCAAGGCCCCCGCCTGCTCCTCACCCTTGGCGCCTCGCTCGCCGTGGTGCTGTTGGCCACCTCCCTCTGGAATTGGCGCCAGACGCGGCTCCAAGGCAGCCTCGCTCAATCCACCACCCAGGCCGTGGACCGGCTGGAACTGGAAGTGAACCGGGAGCTGGCCCTGCCCGTGCACGACGTGCGCCCCGCCCTCGCACGGGTGCGCCAGGATCTGGATCAGTTGCGCGCGAAGTTGAATGGCCGGTCCGCCTGGGTGCAGGGTCCCGCCCGCGTGGCGCTGGGCCGGGGCTACGCGGCCCTCGGCCTCTGGGATGAGGCCCGGGTGGAGTTGCTGAAGGCCTGGAAGGAGGGGCGCCAGCGCGATCCCGAAACGGCTTCCGTGCTGGGCACCACCCTCGCCCACCTCTACCAGCAATCCCTGGAGGGCCTGCGCGGTAAGGCCCGGGAGGACCGGCAAAAGGAACTCGAACAGGAGCTGCGCCAGCCGGCGCTGGACTTCCTGCGTCAAGCCCAGGATCCGGACAGCCCCCAGATCAAGGCCCTCCTCGCTTCGGTGGCCGGGCGCCCCGGGGAGGCCCGGGAGTTCCTGCTCAAACTGCAGACCCAACAGGCCTGGAATCCCGAAGGGTGGCTGCTCCAGGCGGAGCTGGACCGCGCCGATGCCGGAGCCGCCATGGCCAAAGGTCAGTACGGGGAGGCCGAGGCCGCGGCCACCCGCGCCCTGGAGGCCCTGGCCCGCGCCGAGAACCTGCAGCGCAGCAATCCCCGCATCCACCTTTCCCAGGCCCAGTCCCGCCAACTGCAGCTGGCCATCGCCATCGACCTGGCCCGGGATGCCAAACCCGCCTTCGACCAGGCCCTGGCCGCGTCGGACCGGTCCATCGCGGTGGACTCCGGCAGCCCCCGGGCCTGGAGCGCACGCTCGGCCCTCTTCCGCCTCTGGGGCATGCACCTGCTCCGGTTGGGCCAGGATCCCAGCCTGCCCCTGCAGGCCGCCGCCGAAGCCGCGGAAATGGGGCTCAAGCTCCAGCCGGAGGACAACGAGCTCTGGAACAACCTCGGCACGCTGCTGCGCACCCGGGCCAGCTGGGAGGCCGATCAGGGCCAGGATCCCACGCCCACCCTGGCCCGGGCCGTGGCAGGGCTGCGAGGTGCGCTCGTCCGGCCCCAGATCAAGGATTTCCTCCTCAACAACCTAGGCAACTGCCTCTCGGCCCAGGCCGAATGGGCCCTGCATCACGGCGGCGATCCCCGGCCCCTGGTGGAGGAAGCCACCCGCTGCTTCAAGGAGGCCATGAGCCTCCGACCCTGGGTGGGGCATCCGGCCAGCGAAGGCGGCAGCTTGAAAGTGGCGGCGCTGTACGAACGGTGGCAAGGCGGAGATCCCAAGCCTTACCTGGATCGGTCCATCGCCGCCTATCAGGAGGCGTTGGCCATGAACCCCAATTCCTTCCTCACCCATCAATGGCTGGCGGAGGCCTACCTGCTCCGGGCCGAGTGGACGCCGGCCAGTCGGGCCGCCGATCTGGCCACCGGCGGCCAGCACGTGGAGAAGGCCCTGGCCGTCAATCCCCGCAGCCGGGAGGCCCTGAACCACCAGGCCCTGTGCGCCATCCTGAAGGGCGATTGGCCCGGGGCGGAGGTGGCGATCAAGGCCATCCCCGATTCCGAGGGGGCCCTCCTCTTGCGCGTCCGCCTCGCCCTCGCCCGGAAGCAGGGGCTCCCGGCGCTGGTGCCGGCCCTGCAGAAGGCCCGCCAGGCGAATCCCCGGAGCGCGGAACTGGCCCTCTGGCAAGGGCGCCTCCTGGAGGGCCTCGGGAAAGCCGCCGAAGCCGCCGCGGTGCTGCGGGAGGCCCGCGCGCTGAATCCCAATCTGGAGCGGGAATCCAGGCGCCCGATCTAGGGGACGGATCCCTTCCCCTAGGAGCGTGTCCAAGGAATCGGCGGGAGCCGCGTTGAAACCAAACGGGCCTCAGTCGAGGAGGCGCGCGCGGCGCGATGCGGTGTCATCGTGCAAGCGCGCCGACAACGGATCAGGCCCCTTTGGTTTCAACCGGTTCCGCCCTCCACGAAGCTCAGCTTCGTGGGAACAGGCCCCAGTGGGGCCTGTGATAGGGAGAGGGGGCTGGGGCGGCAGCCCCACCGGTTACTTGGACACGCTCCTAGATCAGCTCGGATTCAGCCCGGCCCTCGCCATGGCCGATGAATCGGGCATGCCCGATCCCCGTGCCGAGGCCACCTCCGCCCGAAGCCTCCTCCTGGAGATCGGTGGCGTCGCACTGGCCTACGTGGCGCTGGGGAAACTCGGCCTGCTCTTGGCCATCCCACCGGGCTACGCCACGGCCATCTTCCCGCCCGCGGGCCTGGCCCTCTACCAGGTGCTCCGGCGCGGATGGCGTGGCGCTCCCGGGATCCTGCTCGGCTCCTACCTGATGAATCTCTCCATCTCCTGGAACGGGCCCTTGGGGCACGGCTGGCAGATGCATGCCATCGCGGTGATGGTGGCCACGGCTTCGACCCTCCAGGCCCTGCTGGGCGCGCACATGGTGCGGCGCGTCTCGCCCGAGCCCCTGCGCATGACCACCCCCCGGGATCTCACGGCGGTGCTCGGCTTCGGCGGCGTCGTGGGCTGCCTCTTCGCCTCCACCGCGGCCACCGGAGCCCTGTGGGCCCTGGACGTGCTCCCCGCCCAAGGGGTTCCCTACGCCTGGTGGACCTGGTGGGTGGGAGACGCCCTCGGCGTGGTGATCTTCGTCCCCGCCCTGCAGATGGTGTTATCCAGCGACCCGTTGTGGCGGGATCGCCGGCTCACGGTGGGCTTTCCCCTGGGCCTCAGCCTCGTCGCGGTGGTGCTCATCTTCGTACGGGTGAGCCACAGCGAAGAGGCGATCTTGCACCGCAACCTCCGCGTCCGGGCCGAGCGGGCCCGAAGCGAGCTCGCCGCCACCCTGGAAGCCCGCCAGGAACTCCTCCAGGCCATGAGCGGTCTGTTCAAGGCCCTCCCCTCCATCGAGCCCGCCAGCTTCAAGGCCTTCGTGGAACCCTACCTGCAGCGGTATCCCGATCTCCACTCGGTGGATTGGGTGCCTCGGGTGTCCGGCGCGGAGCGGAAGGCCTTCGAGGCGCGGATGTCCAAAATCCTGGGCGAGGCTTACGAGATCCGGGACATAGGCCCCCAGCAGGCGCCGGAGCGCGCGGGCACCCGAGCCGAGTACTGGCCCCTGGCCTATAAGCAGCCGATCACCCCGAACCGCGCGGCCCTCGGATTGGATCTCATGCAGCGCCCATTCCAGGGCCCGCTCATGATCCACTCCCGGGATGCGGGCCTCACGCAGCTGGTGATGCTGGAGCGCCTCGCCCAAGACGCGGTGCCCCGGCCGGCCATGATCCTCACCATGCCCGTCTACGCCGGCAACCAGATCCCCCCCGCGCCTGCGCGGGCCCAAGCGCTCATGGGGTTCGTCTCGTTGCTCTTCTACGCGGACCCGGTGCTTTCGGATGCGGCGGATCGGGCCCATGCCTGGGATGTGAACCTCGCCTTCATGGCCAAGCGCTCCGACGGGCAGCGGATCGAGGCCGCCCACACCGCGGCCGAGCCCGTGAAGGGAGCCTGGATGGAGGAAGTCCCCCTGGAGATCTACGGAGCCAGCCTGGCCTTGCAGGCGCGGCCCACGGCCGCCTTCCTGCTCACCAGCCAAGGGTGGCAGGTCTTCCTCGTGCTCGCGGGCGGCCTTGGCTTCACCGGCATGTTGGGGGCGCTGCTGCTCCTGGTCAGCGGTCAGATGTCCGCGGTGAAGGTGCTGGCGGAGGACCGCGGTCGCGCCCTCGCCACCGTCGAGGCCCGGGCCCGGATGATCCTCGATCACGCCGTGGAACCGATCCTGATCCTCGAACCTTCGGGCCACATCGAGAGCGCCAACGTAGCCGCCCAGCGCTTGTTGGGCTGGAACCTGGCCGCCCTGAAGGGGCGCTCCGTCTCGGAGCTGGTGCCCGGCCTCATGTCCCACCTGAAGACCACCGGCGGCTCCGGGTCCATACGGGAGGCCATGGCCTTCCCCTGTGCAGGCGACCCCATCCCCCTCGAAGTGGGCCTCAACGCCGTGGAGGTGGAAGGTGGGGTGCTCTTCACCGCCTTCCTGCGGGATCTGCGGGACCGGAGGAAGCTGGAGAAGATCAAGAACGAACTCATCGCCATCGTCAGCCACGAACTCCGCACACCCCTCACCTCCATCCGGGGCACCCTCGGGCTGCTGGAAGGCGGCGTGGGCGGCGCGCTTCCGGAGAAGGCCCGCGAGCTGGTGCGCATCGCCCACCAGAACGCCCGCCACCTGGGCACCCTCGTGGATGACATCCTCGACCTGGAGAAGCTGGAGCACGGCAAGCTGCGGTTGGAGTTCAAGCTCCATCCCCTCGACCCGCTGCTCGATAAATCCATGGAACTGGCCCAAGGATTCGCCACCAAGCTGGGGGTAAGACTGGAACGGCAGGGCCAGCCTCTCGGGGAAGCCCAGGCCCGGGTGGATGGCGGGCGCCTGGTGCAGGTGCTCAACAACCTCATCTCCAACGCCGTGAAGCACAGCCCCCAGGGCGGCACCGTCACCCTGTCCCTGCACCCCGCCGACGCGGCCTGGCGCATCGAGGTGCGGGATCAGGGCCCCGGCGTGCCGGATTCCTTCGGCGATCTGCTCTTCGAGAAATTCACCCAGGCCGACAGCTCCGAAGTGCGCCGGATCCCGGGCACGGGCCTGGGCCTCTCCATCAGCCGGGCCCTCGTGGAGGGCATGGGCGGAGCCATCGGTTACCTCAATGCGCCGGGGGGCGGCGCCATCTTCTTCGTGGAACTCCCTAGGATCGTGCCGCGGTAACCGGCGCGAGGCGTGGCACGAGGCTGCCGCGAAGGGTGCCCCCCGCCGCGAGTTCGGCCACCAGGGCGCTGCCGATGACGGGCGTGGCGCCGAGCTCCCGGATGGCCTGGAGGCTTCCGGCATCGGACAGCCCGAACCCTACGGCCAGGGGGCGGGAAGTGATGGCGCGAAGGCCCGCCACCCGGGCTTCCACCGGACCCAGATCCATGGCGCTGGCGCCGCCGGTGACACCGAGCCGGGCCACCACATAGGCGAAGCGCTGCGCGAAGGGCGCGGTGGGCCCCGGATCGGGGCGTTCGTCCAGCAACCGCGCCGCCCGAAGGGGATCCGTGGTGGGGGCCAGCAGCGGGATGACGGGATAGCCGGCTTCGCGCAGGCGGCCCTCGAATCCGGGTTCCTCCCCGAAGGGCAGATCCACGATCAGGAGGCTCTTCACGGGTGTGGGCGCCAGCAGCTCGAGGAGCCGCTGGGCCCCGATCTGGAGGAGGGGATTCAGATAGGTGAACAACACAAGGTCAGGGCTGTCTGAAATTCCAGCGAGGAGTTCCAGCACCCGGAGGGGCGTGGCGCCGCGCCCGATGGCCCGATGGGCGGCCGCTTGGAGGACGGGGCCATCGGCGATGGGATCCGAATGGGGCAGGCCCAGCTCCAGCGCTTCGAGGCCCAGGGCCCGGGCTTCGGAGAGGAGCTGGGGCAGCGCCTCCAAGGACGGATCGCCCGCCATGAGGAAGGGAAGGATCGGAATCATGTCAAAGCCCCAAACGCGATTGGTAGGTGGCGAGGTCCTTGTCGCCCCGCCCGCTGAGGCCCAGCAGGACGGTGCGCGCGCCCTCGGCCGCCAAGCGCGGCAGGGCGGCCAGGGCATGGCTGCTTTCCAAGGCGGGCAGGATGCCCTCCAGCTCGCAGAGCTGGCGGGCGGCGGCGAGGGCTTCCGCATCGGACGCGCGCCAGACTTCGATGCGCCCATCGAGGGCCAAGGCCGCCAACTCCGGGCCCAGGGCCGGATAATCCAGCCCCGCGCTCACGGAGGCCGTCTCCGCGGTGTGGCCATGGTCGTCTTGCAGCAGGAGCGTCTTGCAGCCGTGGAGAACCCCCAGGCGGCCGCCCTCCAAGCGGGCCGCGTGCTCGCCCAGCGCCGTCCCATGCCCGCCCGCTTCCACCGCCACCCGGCGCACGGGCTGATCCAGGAAGGGGATCAACAACCCGGAGGCGTTTGAGCCCCCCCCTGCGCAGGCGATCACCGCGTCGGGCAAAGGCACGCCCTGCTCGGCGATCTGGATCCGGGCCTCTTCGCCGATGACCTGATGGAAGCTCCGTACGAGGGTGGGAAAGGGGTGGGGCCCCAGGGCCGAACCGAGGATGTAGTGCGCCTTGTCGCATCGCCCGGCCCAGGCCCGCAGGGCCTCGTTCACGGCCTCCTTGAGGGTGCCCTGCCCTGCGGCCACGCCCACGACTTCGGCCCCGAAGAGGCGCATGCGGGCCACGTTGGGGGCCTGCCGGGCCATGTCCGTGACGCCCATGTACACGGTGCAGGCCAGGCCCAACCGGGCGCAGGCCGCGGCCGTGGCCACGCCATGCTGGCCCGCGCCGGTCTCGGCGATGACCTCGCGCTTGCCCATGCGCCGGGCCAGGAGGGCCTGGGCGATGGCGTTGTTGATCTTGTGGGCGCCCGTGTGGGTGAGGTCCTCCCGCTTGAGGAAGAGGGCCTCCAATCCCAACCCGTGGGCGAGTCGGGGACATGGTGTGAGGGCCGTGGGGCGGCCCACGAAGTCCCGCAACTGGGCCTGCAGCTCCGCCTGGAATCCGGGATCGGCCTGGGCCTCCCGGAAGGCCGCTTCCAGATCCAGCAGGGGCTGCATGAGGGTCTCGGGGGCATAGCAGCCGCCCAGCCCTTGGGTGCCGAATCGGGTCGGCAGTTCGAACGTCGGGGTCATGGGCATCTCACACGGAAGCGGTTTGGGCGGCTTCGAAGGCGCGGAGCACCTGGAGGAAGCTGCGGACCTTCGCGGGATCCTTCCGGCCGGGGCTGCGCTCCAGCCGGCTCGCGGCATCGACGCCCCGCAGCCGGTTCAGCACGTCCTGGGGAATGGCGGCCAGACGCTCGCCGAGGTTCTCGCCATCGAGGCCACCGGCCAGCAGGAAGGGGCGTGGCGGCGGATGCAGCATGGCGTGGGTGCGGCCCGAACCGCCCGGCACGCCCGTGGTGCGGGGGCTGGGTTCCCACAGCAACAGGCCCACCTCGGGATCCCGCTGCCCCGATTCATCGGCCCAGGGCGTGATGAGTTCCAGTCCCTCGGCCAGGAGCCTCCCCAGGACATCGGCGCGGCGCACCGCGGGCACGTGGGGTTGCACCCGCCGGAGGCCGGATGTATCCACCGCCCGCAGGATCGGATCCGCGGTCATGGACACCATCACCAGCACGCCCCGCTCGGGAGCCACCGAAGCCGCGGCGCGGACATCCGGGCAATGCCTCGGGCTGTCAGGGTGCACCACGAAGCCCAGGAGGTCGGCCCCGGCCTCCAGGGCCAGCGCGGCGTCCGCTTCACAGGTGAGGCCACAGACCTTCGCCAGCAGGCTCATACGGCCTCCTTCTGCAAAGAACCGAACAGGCGATCCAGGAAGTTGCGGGGATTGAGGCTGCGCATGAGGGCCTCGCCGATGAGCACCGCATCGAAGCCCGCCTCCAGCGCCCGCCGCGCATCCTCGGGCGTGGCCAGTCCGCTCTCGCGGATCAGCACCGCTTCGGGAAAGGCCGCGCGCAAGGGGGCCGCCGTGGGGGCCCCCAACGTGAACGTGGCCAGGTCCCGCGCGTTGATGCCCACGAGGCGGGCCTGGGCGGCCTGGGCCAAGGGGATCTCCGTGAGGTCGTGCAGCTCCACGAGCGGCTCCAGGCCATAGGCCCGGGCCGCTTCGGCGAAGGCGGCCGTGTGGCCCTTCAGCACGCGGGCGATGAGCAGCACCGCCTCGGCCCCCGTGGCCGCGGCCTCGCGCAGTTGCACTTCGGAGATCACGAAGCCCTTGTAGAGCCGGGGCACACCGAGATCAGCCGCGGCTTCGAGGTGGGAAGTCTCGCCATAGAACCACGCCGGTTCCGTGAGGATGGAGAAGCAGGCGGCGCCGCCATCCTTGTAGAAGCGGAGCTGCCGCTGCAGGGGCGTACCCAGGGCGAAGGGGCCCAGGGAGGGCGAGCCTTGCTTGTATTCGGCGATGACCGCCGCGCCCCGCTGACGAAGGCTCGCGCGCAACGCCCCTTCGAAGGGACCGGCCTCGCTGGCGGATCGCGGGCGCCGGTCCGTCAACGGCATCACTTGCAACTGCAGGGCCCGCACCAGCTCCGAGGCCACCACGCGCTGCAGGTGGCTGCCCGCGGGCAGCTCCGCGTCTTTCACCAGTTGGATGGGATCCGGGAGGAGGATCATGACCGCACCTCGGCGAGGGAGGAGAGGATGGGCGCCTGGAATCCGGCGGCGAGTTCAGCGCGGAGGAGCTTGAAGGTGGGGGCCAATGCCGGCAGTTCCTTATCGCGGACCAGAAGGAGGCCCATGGCCGCTTGAAGGGCCACCGCATCGGCCACGGCGGGACGGAAGGCGGGATGCCCCTGCCCCGCCATGAGCCCCTTCGCCACGGCCACGGCCTCGGCGCGATCCCGCACCACCAGGGCATCCCGATCGGGCATGGGGATGCCCAGCTCCCGGGGGACGAGCACCACCGGGGGCAACACGCGGCCCTCCACCACGGGCACCACCTTCGTGGGCCCTTCGAGGCTGGCCTCGTCGAGCCCCCGGCCTTCCGGGTCGCGACCATGGAGCACGAAGGCGCGCGTCACGCCCCGGGCCGCGAGGGCTCCGGCCATGGGCGCCAGCAACTCCTCCCGGGCCACCCCCAGCACCTGGTAGGCGGGTCGCGCGGGATTCAGCAGGGGCCCCAGCAGGTTGAAGATCGTGGGAATGCCCAGGCGCTTGCGGATCTCCTTCAAGCGGCCCAGCAACGGGTGGTAGGCCGGGGCGAAGAGGAAGGCGAAGCGGCGCTCCCGCAGATCCGCGAGGAGTTCGCCTTCACTTCGCTCCAGCGGGTGGCCCAGGGATTCCAACAGGTCTGCGCTGCCGCAGGTGGAGGTGGCGGCCCGATTGCCGTGCTTGGCCACGGCGATGCCGCGGCTGGCCAGGAAGAGGGCGGCCAGGGTGCTGAGGTTGGCGGTGGAGGCCCCATCGCCGCCGGTGCCACAGGTATCGAGGGCGGGTTCGCCCGTGGCCGGGAAGGGGCGAGCCACCTCGGTGAGCGCCTCGGCGAAGGCGGTGAGCTCTTCGGCGGTGGGCGTGCGCTGAGCCAGCAGGGCCAGGCAGGCACCCACGAGCAATGGGTCCGTGTCCTGGTTGATGAAGCGCTCCATCAACTCCCGGGCGACGTCGGTTGGCAGAGGTTGGATGGGGTTGTGGGTGCGGAGGAGGGTCATGTGAGAGCTCTTGAGGTCTGGCCGGCGAGGCGGAGGAAGTTGGCGAGGAGATGGGGGCCTTGGGGCGTGAGGATGCTTTCCGGATGGAACTGCACCCCCCAGCGGGGAAGGGTTCGGTGGGCCATGGCCTGGATGACGCCATCGCCACTGCGCGCCGTGATTCGCCAGCAGGCGGGCAGGGTGGTCGGATCCGCCGCGAGGCTGTGGTAGCGGCCCACGGGCAGGCCCTGGGGCAGGCCCTCGAAGAGGCCGTCGCCCTCGTGGGTGAGCTCGCTTGCCTCGCCGTGGAGGGGCTCCGGCGCATGGCCCACGGTGCCACCGGAGGCGGCCACCAGGGCCTGGTGGCCGAGGCAGACCCCGAGCATGGGCACGGCCCACTCGGAGCCCGCGATGGCCATGTGGGCGGCGCATTCGGTGGGGTGGCCGGGGCCCGGCGAAAGCACCACGGCGGAAGGATTCAGCGCCCGGGCCTGGGCGAGGTCGATCTCATCGAAGCGTCGCACCAGCACCTCTTCGCCCAGGGTTTCAAAGGCCTGCACGAGGTTGTAGGTAAAGGAATCCAGAGCATCGATCAGCAGGATCATCGAACCCCCTCCAGGACTTCCGGCCTGGGCAACACGACCCCCAGCGCCTGGGCCGGCGCGCCCATCTTGTGCAGCGTTTCCAGGTATTCCCGCGTGGGATCCGAGGCTTTCACGACGCCCGCGCCCGCCTGCAGGTAGGCGCGATCCCCCACGAAGGTGACCGTGCGCAGGATGAGGGCGGAGTCGAGCACGCCATCGGCGCCCAGGCGGATCAGCGCGCCGCCATAGGGGCCGCGGGCCTCGCCTTCCAATTCAGCTATGCGCTGGGCCGCGCGCAGCTTGGGCGCGCCACTCACGGTGCCCGCGGGGAAGGCGCTCGCCAGCACGTCCAGGGCATCGAGGCCGGGCTTGATCGTGGCCTTCACGGTGGTGGTGAGGTGCAGCACGTGGCTCGTGCGCTGGAGGGCCAGGGGCTTCTCCACGCGCACGCCCCCGGGGATCGCCACGCGGCCCAGGTCGTTGCGGGCGAGGTCCACCAGCATCTGGTGCTCGGCGCGCTCCTTGGGATCGGCCTTGAGGGCTTCGAAGCGGTCGGCGTCCTCCTCTTCATTGGCGCCCCGGAGCACCGTGCCCGCGATGGGCAGGGTCTCCGCCTCGCCCGCGGCCACGCGCACGAGCATCTCGGGGCTCGCCCCCGCCAGGGCGAAGCCCGGCTGCTCCAGGAGGAAGCCGTAGGGGCTGGGGTTCAGGCGGCGCAAGCGGCGGTAGGTCTCCAACGGCGTCGGCGGATCCAGCACCTCCATGCGCTGGCTGGGCACGAGCTGGTAGACGTCGCCCTCGTGGATGTAGGCCTGCACGCGGCGCACCGTGGCCTCGAAGGCCGCCTGGGTCTGGAGCGGCCGCAGGCGCGGCTCCGGGCCGCGCACGTCGCCGGGGAGCATCAGCGTGCGGAGCTGGCGCAGGAGGCCTGACAGCCGGTTGAAGGCGGTGGGCTCATCGCGATCCAGCACCTGCAGTTCCGCCACCTGGTGCAGGTGATCGAACACGAGGGCCGCGTCGAAGACCTGCGCCCACACGGCCGGGAGGCCAAGGCTGTTCCGCTCGGGCAGCGGCAGCGTGGCCTCCAAGCCCGCGAGGGCCTCGAAGCCCACGTAACCCGCCAGGCCCACGCCCACGGGCAGCGGATCCCGGCCCGTGGGCAGGCCCGAGGGATCGTGGCGCTGATCGCCTTCCAGGGTCGGCGCGAGGCCCCGCAGCGCGTCCACCCAACCCCGGGCAGGGGCCGCGAGGCTCACGGAGGGTCCGCCCTGCACCAGCACGAAGCTGTGCCGCCCCACCCGCTCACCCTGATCGGCGCTCTCCAGGAGCAGGCTCGCGCCGGCCGGACGCAGGGCCAGGTAGGCGGCCAGGGGCGTCAGCAGGTCGGCGGGAAGGGTGTGGCGGAGGAGGACCATGGAATTCCTGACAAACAAAAAGCCCGATCCTGGGATCGGGCTCGGAGGAAGCGGGGACCTTAGGTCTGGGGTCTAGGTGTCCGCGGAAGCCTCCGAGCCGGCATGCCAAAACATGCACCAGCAGGTGCAGTTCATGGAATGGCACATGGCCTGGGAGGTCCGCATGATTTCAAAAGTGAACCCAGAGAATCCAGCACCTGTCAACCGGAATCCTCCGGGATCAAGTCGCACCTGGATCCAACGGGCGAGGTAGCATGGAGCCTCATTACCGGACGCCGCATGGACCTCGCACCGCCGCCTTCCCCGCTCGACCTTGACGAGACGCTCTCACCGAAGGGGCCCTGGAGCTTCCTGCGGGCCGCGCTGCCGGGTGGTTTCAGCGGGCCCGGCCTCGGTCTGATCCTGGGCTGGCTGCTGGCCTCCCTTCCGCCCGCCTTCTTCCTGGCCCGGCACCTGGTGGGCCTCGCGGGCCACAGCGGCATGCCCGTGCATTGGGGTGAGCGGCTCGATGCGAAAGAGCTGATGGAACTCTGGTGGAACGGCGAATGGCGCCACCAGCCCCTGCCCGCCTGGGCCCTCGTCTTCCTGCTCCTGGGCCTCGGCGTCGCCCTTTGGAGCGGTTGGCGGATGCAGGCGGATCGCCTGAATCGCGAGGCCACCTTCGGCCCCTGGTTCAAGGGCGCGCTCGAGGCCCTCCTCCTGGGGCCCCTGCCCCTCTACCTGCCGGTCATGGTGGGCATCTTCATCCTCAAGATCTTCGGCGAGCGGGGCATCGACTCCTTCGCGTGGCTCCTCTTCATCTTCCGCCCCCTCTTCTGGTTCGCCTGGAGCGGCGCCTGCTTCCTCCAGTGGGCCCTGCTGCGCGTGGCGCGGCTGGACCCCGAGCGGGGCGGCTGGTTCAAGCACCTGGGCCACAGTTTCCAACGCCTGTGGTTGCACCCCCTCCAGTGGGGCGCGCTGATCCTCGGTGGATCGGCCCTCCGCCTGTTCCTGCACGGCACGGCCCTCGCCATCGGCTGGCGCATGGGCGGCGCCACTCTGGGCCGCGTGTGGATGCTGGTGCTCTTGCAACTCATCGCCGTGGCGGCGAGCGCCTGGACCTTGGGCTGGGTGCTGCGGGTGGCCGCCCTCTTCACCGTGCATGACGCCTACATCCGCCGGGAACGGGCCGCCCTGGAGGCGGCCGTCAACCAGGGGGCACCCGTTGAAGCGTAACGTCGCCCTCGCCCTCATCCTCCTCACGGCCTGCCGGACGCAGGCTCCGGTGGCGGTGCCAGTGGCCACACGCCCCGCGCCCTCCGCCCTGGGCGCTGCAGCCATCGTGCCTGTCAACGCCGCCATTGCAGAGGATCCCGAACTCAAGGCCTTCATCGCCCCCCGCACCCAGGAGGTCAGGGCCCTGGCCGAGATGCCCCTCGTGGAAGCCCCCCAGGGCCTCTTCCGCGGCGGCAATGGGCAGGAGCACCTGCTCGGCTACTGGATCTGCGATGCCATCCGCACCCGGGCCACCCAGGTGAGCGGCACCGAGGTGGCCTTCGCCATCGCGAACCGCGGCGGCGTCCGGGCCAACCTCAAGCCGGGCCTGTTGAAGGTGGGCGACATCTTCGAGGTGATGCCCTTCGAGAACGAAGTCATCGTGGTCGATCTCACCGGCGCGGAAATCATCCAAGTCGTGAGGGAAGGCCTGCAATCCCGGGCGGGTGAACCCATCTCCGGCGTGAAGGTCACCGTGGACGGGCCGCCCGACCACGCCACGTTGAACGTCACCTGGGCTGATGGCCGACCCATCGATCCGAAAGCCACGGTGCGCGTCGCCACCAGCGATTACCTCTATGGCAGCGGGGATTCCATGCCCACCCTGCGCAAGGGCCGGAACCCCTTCACGACCGGCCTCACCATCCGTCAGGTCCTGCTGGACGTCTGCAAGAACCTGAACGAACAGCATCAGCCTCTCCTTCCGCCCCCAAGTGGCCGATACGTGCTTTCAGCGCCCATCCAGGACGCCATCTCCAAGCGCCAACCTCTCCGGATTCCCTGATGGAACGCCGCACCTTCCTCGCCTCCCTTGCCGCCGCGAGCGCCTTCACGGCCGCCCGGGCCAAGACGCCCGCCACCGGCCGTCTCACCTTGCTGCACACCAACGACACCCACAGCCGTGTGGAGCCCTTCGGGCCCGGCAATGGCAATCTCTCGGGGCTGGGGGGCATGGCACGCCGCGCCACGCTGGTGAAGCGATTGCGGGCCGAACTGGATTCGGTGCTGCTGCTGGATGCCGGCGACACCTTCCAGGGCACGCCCTACTTCAACCTCTGGCGCGGACGGCTGGATTACCAGCTCATGCGGATGATCGGGTATGACGTCGTCACCCTGGGCAACCACGATTTCGATAACGGCGTGGCTCCCCTCGTGGAGGCCATCGAAGGCATGCGCGGCATGACGCACAAGCACGCCCCCTTCGAATTCGTGAACTGCAACTTCGATTGCCAGGGCGCTCCAGAGCTGGGCCGTCACCTGAATCCCTTCCTCGTGAAGGAATTTCCGGGCCTGCGCGTGGGGCTCACCGGCGTGGGCGTGGCCTTCCAGGGCCTCGTGGCGCCCGCCAACCACAAGGGCCTCCGATGGAATGAACCGGATCAGGCCCTGCGCCCCATCGTGGACCGCCTGCGCACCCAGGAACGCTGCGACGTGATCGTGGTGCTCAGCCACCTGGGCTATGACAACCAGGGCCATGCCTGGGACGACCTCCGCCTTGCCAAGGCCGTGCCCGGCATCGACGTGATCATCGGCGGCCACAGCCACACCTTCCTGGAAGCCCCCGTGAAGGTGGCCCGGGAGGGCGGGGAGACCCACATCAACCAAGTGGGCTTCGCTGGGGTGAACCTGGGCCGCATGGATCTCACCGTGGCGAGAGGCGAGCTGCGCGCGGCCTCGGGGCTCGCCCTTCCCATCCGGGCCTGACCATGGGGGGTGCGCACGAGCCGGACTTCTACCTGGAGCGCGGCTTCCGGGTGACCACCGCCGCCTGCCACTTGCGCCGGGGTGAGTGCTGCGGGTGCGGATGCCGCCACTGCCCCTTCGATCCCGGGGGCGTGCGGGGCACCACTCGGGTGCGCCCGGAGTTCCGCCAGCTGGCCCATGACCTCCGGGGCGCCGGCCACCCGGAACCCTGATCCGGTTACTTCGCCAACTCCTTCACCACCTGGGGTCCGCCCAGCTGCTCCATCTGCCGGAGGATCCAGGCCTGCCGGCCCCGGACGTACTCGCTGGGGGCATCCACCTTGAACCGGTGCGGGTTCGGAAGCACGGCGGCCAGCAGCGCGGCCTCGCTGTTGGTGAGGCGTTTCGCGGGCTTGTGGAAGTAGGTCTGACTGGCCGCCTCCACGCCGTAGAGCCCATCGCCGAACTCCACGATGTTCAGGTAGACCTCCAGGATCCGCCGCTTGGACCACCCCGCCTCCAGGGCCAGCGTGAACCAGACTTCGAATCCCTTCCGGGCCCAGGACCGGGAGGACCAGAGGAAGAGGTTCTTGGCCGTCTGTTGGGAGAGGGTGGAGGCCCCGCGCTTGCGGCGGCTCCGTTCGTTGTGGCTCACGGCCTTCTCGATGGCGTTCCAATCGAAGCCGAAGTGCTCCGCGAAGAGCTGATCCTCCGCCGCGATCACCGCCACGCCCATGGCCGGGCTGATTTCCTCCAGGGGCACCCAGGCGTGCCGGCTCCGATAGGGCTCCTTGGAGAACCAGGAGTGGACCCGACGCTCCACCATCAGGGCCGAGGCCGGCACGGGCACGAACCGGAAGAGGAGCACCAGGAAGACCGTCAAGGCCACGAAGGCCAGCCCCGCCTTCACCAGCCATCCACCCACGCGGCGCAGGACCCCCTTCCGCCTCGGTGCGTTTGAAACCTGCTTGGACTTACCCACCCAACCGATCCTCCACCCCCGGTGATGACGCCTGAAGGGTGGGGACTGCGGCCCATTCGGCACCTTCCATTCTGCCTCAGGGAAGGCCCTAACCCCTCGGGTCGGCGCCCCGTACCCTGGAGACGATGCGCGCCTCAGGAACCGTTTCCCGTCCCTGGCCTGGCTGGGCTCATGCCCTGCTGGGGGCCCTGCTGTTCGGCGCCGGCCTGCTCCTGGTGATGTTCGCCCAACAACAGGCCACGGCCCGCAAGGCCTGGCCCCTCATGGCCGCCACCCTCCAGCGCCTCGCCACCGAGGAGGGGGCGCGGGACCTCTGGGCCCGGAACCCCGGGATCCGCGGCGACTATGACGACGAAGCCGCCTTCCTGGCCGAAGTTCGCGCCTGGCGCCCCCGCGTCGGCGCCCTGCCCTCCCTGGAACCGCCCTCTCGGTCCCGGTCGCCCTGGTTCAGGTCCGCGAGCCCCTGGCACATCTGGGCCGTGGCCCAAGGCAGCGGCGGGGGCTGGGTGCAATTCCAGGTGCAGCGGCCGGGCCCCTTCGAAAGCCCCGAGGGCGAGGGCTTCACCATGGTCCATTTCGCCCCGGATTGGGATGCCCTCCGGGAGATCCGCGGCGCCCGCCGGGAGCGCCGGATCGGGGCCCATTGGAAAGCGCTGCGCCGCATCGCGGATCAGGTGGCGTCCACCGAAGGCGCCCGGACGCTCTGGGTTTCCGAGTGGGCCCTCCACTCGGCCTATCCCACCCCCGAAGCCTTCGAGCAGGAGGCGGCCCGGGCCCGCCCCATGCTCAGCCACCTGCCCCAGACTCCGGCCGAGGCCTACCAGGGCCTCGCCCTCAAACGCGTGCGCAACCCCTTCATGGATCGCGTGGATCTGCGGTGGAAAGATGCCGAAGGCCACGAATTGGCGGTGACCTGGGAGAACGGCGCCCTGGTGGGATTCAAGAATCAGGGCTGACCCCTGCGTTCAGCCCAGCCTCCCGATCAGGGACGCCAACGCCGTTTCAGTCCGGAGGATCCGGGGCCCCAGATGGATGCCCCGGAGGCCCGCCCGCCGGAGGGACTCCAGCTCCGAGGGGATCCAACCGCCCTCGGGGCCCACCGCCAGCACCGTGGGGCCCGACAGCCCCCGGGGGCAAGGTTCCTCCCCGGTCGGATCCGCCACGAAGCCGGTGGCCCCGGCCAGCAGGTGCGGCAAACGATCCTCCACGAAGGGCTTGAAGAGGCGCTCCACCTGGAGGTCCGGCAGTGCCGTGTCGCGGGCCTGCTCCAACCCGAGGATCAACTGCTCCCGAAGGTTGGCCGGCTCCATGCGGGGGCTCTTCCAGTACGCCTTCTCCACCTTCCAGGCGTTGAGGAGCACGAGGCGCGCCACGCCGAGGCTGGCGGCGGAGGCGAGCACGCGATTGAGCACCTTGGGCCGAGGCAGGGCCAGCAAGAGGGTGAGCGGAAGCTTGGCGGGCGGGGCTTCATCCCACGCGAGGGCCAACTCCAGGCCCTCCTCGTCGAGCTTCGCCACCTGTGCCCGCCCCATGGCCCCACCCAGGAGGCCGGCCCGAAGCGTGGTTCCCCCCTGGGCCTTCAAGATCTCCCGGGCGTGCACCAGGCGACGGCCCGTGAC
This sequence comes from Holophagaceae bacterium, assembly GCA_035255465.1. Taxonomy (GTDB): domain Bacteria; phylum Acidobacteriota; class Holophagae; order Holophagales; family Holophagaceae; genus JAFDVN01. Next base: position 40,788 of record DATEZP010000060.1, on the reverse strand, counting down.
CCGGGCGCGATCGGGGGCGATCAGATCACCAGCTTCGAGGATTAACAGGTTCATGCTTCCATTCTGGCGGAGGTGGCCCTTTGCGCTCTTTTGAATTCAGTGGCCCCGACTCCCGGAGGCCGGATTCCTACCCACCGCAACCTCGGAGGGCGGGATCTGCGCAGGCTCCACGAGGACCGGGTTGTGACGTCGAGCGCCGACGCCCGTGACCCGCGTCAAGCAGTCTCGGACTAGTCTGTCCGTTGGAGGCCCTCATGCGCCACGCCACCGCCCTTGAAGCCGTCGCCTGTATCCACAGCGGACAGCGAATCTTCGTCCATGGAGGCGCCATGACGCCCCATCGGCTCATCGAGGCCCTCGTGCAGCGAGCGCCGGAGCTCCGGGACGTGGAACTCATGCACATCCACACCGGCGGCTCCGCCCCCTACGCCGACCGCGAATTCATCGATCACTTCCGCGTCGCCAATTTCTTCGTGGGCCACAACCTGCGGGATCGCATCGGCTCCGATCGCGTGGATTTCATCCCCTGCTTCCTGCACGAGATCCCCAAGGTCTTCCGGGCCGGCCACCGCCAGCCTGATGTCGCCCTCCTCCACCTGAGCCCGCCGGATGCCCACGGCTTTTGCACCCTGGGCACCTCCGTGGACATCGCCAAGGCGGCGCTGGACAGTGCCAAGATCATCATCGCCCAAGTGAATCCCAAGGTGCCCCGCGTCCACGGCGATGGCTTCGTGCACATTTCCCAGGTGCACCACTGGGTGGAGGTGGATGAGGAATTGGACCTCTCGCCCATCCCCGCCCTGTCCCAAGCCGAGCGGGCCATCGGCGCCCACATCGCGGGCCTGGTGGAAGATGGCGCCACCCTGCAGATGGGCATCGGCGCCATTCCCGACGCCGCGTTGGAAGCGCTGCGCCACCACCGCCACTTGGGCATCCACACCGAAATGTGGACGGATGGCCTCGTGCCCCTGCTCGAAAGCGGCGTGGTGGACAACAGCCTCAAGAAGATCCACCCCGGCAAGACCGTGAGCGGTTTCGTGGTGGGCACCCGGAAAAGCTTCGACATGCTCGACGACAACCCCTCCTGCGTGCTCCTCGACATCGCCTATGTGAACAACCCCAGCGTCATCGCCCGCAACCCCAAGGTCACCGCCATCAACTCCGCGGTGGAAGTGGATATCACCGGCCAGGTGTGCAGCGATAGCGTGGGCAGCCGCATCATCAGCGGCGTGGGCGGCCAGATGGATTTCATCCGGGCCGCGGCCATCAGCGAGGGCGGCAAGCCCATCATCGCCCTGCCCAGCCGCACCAAGAAAGGCGAGAGCCGCATCGTCTCCACCCTCAAGGCCGGCGCCGGCGTGGTGACCACCCGCTTCCACGTGCACTACATCGTCACCGAGTTCGGCGCCGCCTACCTGTTCGGCAAAACGCTGGGGGAACGGGCCAAGGCCCTCATCGCCATCGCCCACCCGGACGATCGCGAAGGCCTCGAACGGGCCTGGTTCGAGATCCGCAAGCACGACTAACCTTCGGCCGCCATCCGCTCCAGCACGTCCACCAAGCGGGCCGCCTCATCCAGCTCCCCTTCGCTGAACACCGCGATGCCCTCAGCCTTGAGCCGTTCCGTCGTCAGCCCCTGGCCCGCCAGGGGCTGCTTCGTGAAGGTGCCGTCATAGATCCGCGCCACGCCGCAGGAGGGGCTTCCCTCCTTGAGGATTGCCAGGGCGCAGCCGTGGGTCTGCGCCGCCTCCAGAGCCCGCTGCGCGCCCAGCTGGAACGCCGCCGTGCGATCCACCCCCTGATCATCCAGCACCCGCCCATCGGGCTGGCGCTCCGCGGGGGGCCGCGGAACCGGCAAGCCGCCCGCCACCTCGGGGCACAGGGGCACCAGGCGACCTTCCGCCGCCCAGCGCTCCAATCGGGAGTCGCGCACCGTCTTCGCGCGGCCGTCAAAGCGAACGGGATCGCCCAGCAGGCACGCGCTCACGAGGATGCGGATCACCGCTTCACCGCCTTGGCCTTCTTCGGCCGTTTGGCCCGGGCCGCCACGGCAAGGGCGCGCTCCATCCACACCGACAGCACGAAATCATCCTCCAGCACCTCACCGGGCACTTCGTAGTATCCCTCCATGGTGCGGCCATCCTTGAAGGGATCGAAGGCGCCCATGCCCGCCTCCACGTAGGCGGGCCGGGATCCGTCATCGACCTTGAAGTAGAGGCGGTCGTCGTCGGCCAGGGCGAAGAAGAGGCCCTCAGCGTAGATGCCAAGCCCCCCGAACATCGATTTGCCTTGAACCGGCTGGATCTGGCCGAGTTGCTCCAAGATCCAGGTTCGGTAGCTGGCGGAAATGGCCATGGATCACCTCCGGCTGTGACGACCATCATCACAGGCACCCGCACCTTCGATTGACTTCCGGGGGGCTGTTCCTATGATCCGTCCGTTCGATGATCTTTGGTTCCCTCAAAAAGTCGCTCCCACGTGAACTCAACCGCACTTGGCGGAGCTTCCAAGAGGCAACCATCCCCGCCCCGCAGGGCCAAGGCCTCGCGGCTCGAGGCCCGCCTGTCAGGTGCCTGGCCTGCTACCGTTTCCTTCCCACCACCTTCTGGAGACTTCATGTCCCTTCTCGAATGGGCCGCTTCGAATCCGATGATCCTCATCCTCGGCGCCCTTGTGCTATTTACTCTCGCCAAGACCCTCCGTTACATCCCCAACAACCGGGTCGGCATCCTGGAAAAGCTGTGGAGCGGCACCGGCTCCGTGAAAGGCGGCCTCATCGCCCTCAGCGGCGAGGCCGGCTTCCAGCCCCATGTCCTCCGCGGTGGCTGGCACGTGCTCATGCCCTTCATCTACCGCATCCACAAGGCCCCGCTCGTCACCATCCCCCAGGGCAAGATCGGCTATGTGTTCGCCCGTGACGGCCGCGATCTTCCCGCCACCCAGGCCCTGGCTTCCAACGAGAAGGCCAAGGATTTCCAGGACGTGGTGGGCTTCCTCCAGGCCGGTGGCCAGAAGGGCCCCCAGCGGCAGATCCTCCGCGAAGGCACCTACGCCATCAATCTGGCGGAATTCATCGTGCTGACCGAAGACCAGCTCTACTACCTGCCCCTGGATCGCAGTGAGCTGGAGACCTTCACCAAGATGAGCGCCATCATCGCCGAGCGTGGGGGCTACCGCCCCGTGGTCATCAAGGGCACCGACGACGTCATCGGCATCATCACCGTGCACGATGGCCCCAGCCTCCAGGCCGGGGAAATCATCGCGCCCGCCGTGGGCAACGACCCCGCCGACGCCGCCACCTACCACAACAATTTCCAGGACGCGGACAAGTTCCTCCGCGCCAACGGCCGCCGCGGCCGCCAGCTGCAGGTGCTGGTGGAAGGCACCTACTACATCAACCGCCTCTTCGCCACGGCCGAGGCCGTCGCCAAGACGGTGGTGGAAGTGGGCACCGTGGGCGTGGTCGTGAGCTACACCGGTGAGCTGGGCAAGGACATCAGCGGCGCCGAGTACCGCCATGGCGAACTCGTGGCCACGGGCGAACGCGGTGTGTGGGCCGAGCCCATGCTCCCCGGCAAGTACGCCTTCAACACCTACGCCGGGAAGATGGTGATGGTGCCCACCACCAACTTCATCCTGAAGTGGAGCAAGGCCGAAGTGGGCAGCCACAAGCTGGATGAGAACCTCTCCGAGGTGAGCCTCATCACCAAGGATGCCTTCGAGCCCAGCCTGCCCCTGAGCGTCGTCGTCCACATCGACTACCGCAAGGCGCCCCTCGTCATCCAGCGTTTCGGCGACATTAAGCGGCTCGTGGAGCAGACCTTGGATCCCATGGTCAGCGCCTACTTCAAGAACATCGGCCAGACCCGCACCCTCATCCAGCTCATCCAGGATCGCTCCGCCATCCAGGATCAATCCAGCGGCCAGATGAAGGAGAAATTCGCGGGCTACAACCTGGACCTCCAGGAAGTGCTCATCGGCACACCCACCAGCGGCGTGGCCGGCGGCCAGATCGAACAGATCCTCACCCAGCTCCGCAGCCGCCAGATCGCCGAAGAACAGGTGGAGACCTACACCCGCCAGGAGAAGGCCGCCGTGCAGGAACGGGAACTCCGCGAAGCCGAGGCCCGGGCCAAGCAACAGACCATGCTGACGGAATCCGAAATCGCCATCACCGTGCAGAGCAACCAGGGCAAGGCCGATTTCGCCCGCGCCCAACAGGAAGCCAACCGCATCCAGACCCTCGCCACCGCGGAAGCCGAGCGCAACCGCATCACCGCCGAAGGCGAGGCCAAGAAGATCAAGGCCATCGCTGAAGCCGATGCCGAACGCGCGGCCCGCGTGGGTGTGGCCCAGGCCCTCGCGGTGGAGGAACAGGTCCGCGCCTATGGCGGTCCCCAATTCCAGCTCGTGCAGCAGGTCATGGCCCGCTTCGCCGAGGCGGTGGAAACTTCCAAGGTGGACCTGGTGCCCAAGATCCAGATGGGCTCCCATGAGGGCAAGGGCAACTTCATCGAAAGCCTGCTCACCCTCATGCTCAGCGAAAAGGTGGGCAACCTCGCCGGCGTGGCCCCCATCGCACCCCGGGACGCCGAGGCCGAGCGCATCCGCCAGGACCTCATGAAGGGCATGAATAAGTCCTGATCGGGTTCCCCGTCGGTCAGAGGGCGGTCCATGGGCCGCCCTTTTTCATTGATTGGTCGCGTCTTGCGGTGAGGATCAGCACCACGAATATGCGGAGATGCCGGGCCGCAATGGAACTCCGACGGAGGGAGCGCGACCCACCCGTGCTTCCGGCCTTCGGATCCCAGGCGGTTCCCGCTTTCCTCCACGTTCAGCCCTTCCCACCGCCTCCCGTGGCACCGTGGCGTCGTGGCACTCCAACGCGTCACCCCGACCAAATCCATGTTGTACCAACCATCATCGAGTCCCCAACCTTCCCCGCCGAAGCTAGGTGAAGCCCGAGGCTCCATGGACCTCTCCACCCTCCCCATCCCCCCCGGCAAGGTGATCGCCTCGATCTACCTGCTGCCGGACTGCAACATGAGCTGCCGCTTTTGCGGCAGCGAATTGGATTTCTCGGTGATCTCCCCCGCGCAGGCCCTGGCCCTGCTGACCCACCTCAAAGCCCTTGGCTTCACCCAGGTGGTGCTGGGCGGCGGCGAGCCCTTCCTGTGGCCCCACGGCCTCCTGGACCTCTGCCGCAAGGCCAAGGCCATGGGGTTCCTGGTGCAGGTCTGCACCAATGGCACCCTCCTGCCCATCGGCATCGAACACGAACCCGCCATCGACCGCTTCATCCTCCCCCTGGAAGCCGCCACCCCCGCGCTCCACGACCACCTGCGCCGCCATGCGAAGGGGCACCACGCCCAGGTGCTGGAGCAGTTGGCCCGACTGGCGGATGCGGGCTGCTCCATCACCCTCTCCACCGTCGTCACCCGGGAGAACCTGCCCGAGCTCCCCACCCTGGCGGATAAGCTGCAGGACTTCAAAACCGCGGGTGGCAACCTGCATGCCTGGCACCTTTACCGCTTCCTCCCCACGGGCCGCCAGGGCCGGGATCACGGCTCGGAGCTGCTCACCTCCACCCAGGCTTACCGGGATGCCGTGGACGGGGTGCGCACCCGGGATCGCGGTTTCACCATCTACCGCCGCAGCGACATGCTGCGTTCCAGCACCGTGGCCTATTTCTGGGCCGACGAGGGCGTGATCAGAACGGCCTGAAGAGCAGGGCCGCGGCGTGGGACAGCTCCTTCCTGGGATTTAGGTCCAGGGCCTGCCGGACTTCCTCACCGCATAGCGCCCCCAGGATCCGCGCCGCCTCCCCAGGGGAATCGAAGGTGAGGCGGAGGGGCACCTCCTCGACCACGCGGAATCCGAATTCATCCACCAGGCGCCGCGCCCCAGGTTCCAAGCCGCGGAAGCCCCTCAGCGTCTGGAAATCGCCGGAGCCCGCGTTCTCGATGGCCCAGATGCCCGCGCCGGCGCCCGGTGCGAGCACGCGCCCCACGTCCGCCAGGATCGCGCCCACCGTGCTCCGGCCGAGGTAGCCGAGCACCCAGGCGGCCACCGCCCGATCCACCGACCGGTCTTTCAGGGGAAGCTGCTGCCCCAGGGCGCGGAGCCCCATGGGGCCGGGCGCCATCCTCGCCAGCAGCGCAGCCTCAGGCTCCAAGCCGATCCACGCCGCGCAGGCCGGGCTCAAACGTCCCGCCAGCTTCCCGGTGCCCGCTCCGATCTCCAGCACCCGCCGGCCCTCCAGCGCCCCCTGCCGGAGCAAGGCCGCACTCACCCGGCCATCCGGATCCTCCGCCCGGGCGAAGGCCGCGAAGACCTCCGGAGCCTCCGCGTAGATGCGCCGCCACTGCTCTGCCATGGCCCCATGCTGCCCGAAGGGATACCCTGCTGCCATGACTTTGGCCCGCACCGTCACCGCCCTCCGCAAGGCCGCCCTCGCGTACCCCGAGACCCGGGAGGACCATCCCTGGGGCGAGTGTGCCTTCAAAGTGAAGGAGAAGGTCTTCCTCTTCCTGGGCAAGGATGAGGACGAACTTCGCATCACCTTCAAACTCCCCGCCTCCCGGGACTTCGCCCTGCTGCTCCCCTTCGCCAAACCCACCGCCTACGGCCTGGGCAAGAGTGGCTGGATCACATGCACCTTCAAAACGAAGGAACCGATCCCGCTTCCGATGATGATGGATTGGCTGGATGAGAGTTTCCGGGCGGTGGCGCCGAAGAAGCTGTCAGCCACGGTGCCTTCCCGCCGGGGATAATGGCCCCATGGGTACCTCCGCCATCCTCCAAGAAATCCTCGACGGCTGCCGCCGTCTGCACGCGCAGGGGCTGTTGGCGGCGGCGGATGGCAACGTTTCGGCGCGGTTGCCCGATGGCCGCATCGCCATCACGCCCCGGGGCGTGCCCAAGGCGGAACTGAGCCTCCACGATTTCGCCTTTCTGGATTTGGATGGCCGCATCCTCCGGGGCGATCCCAGCAGCGAGCGGGCCATGCACCTGGAGGTGTACCGCCGGGTTCCCGAAGCCCAGGCCGTGGTCCACGCCCATCCGGTGACCGCCATCGCCTGGAGCTTGGCACGACCGGAGCTGAAGGAGCTGCCCGGGGATGCTCTGCCGGAGGTGATCCTCGCCACGGGGCGCATTCCCATCGTGCCCATGGCCATTCCCGGTACGGAGGCCATGGGCACGAACCTCCATCCCTTCCTGCCGGGGCATCGGGTCATGGTCCTCGCCCGCCACGGCGGCCTGTGCTGGGGCGAGAGCCTGCGCGAAGCCCTGGGCGGGCTGGAGCGCCTGGAACAGGTGGCCAAGATCCTCTTGGCCGCGGAGCAGCTGGGCAGTGCGAAACCCATGGCCGCCGAAGAGGTGGCCCAGATCCGAGCCCTGCGGGAACGCTTGGGGCCCAAGGTCATCTGACCCGGCTCAGGCCTTCCAGGACACCCGGTAGCAGTGCTTCCAGGACGGGTCCCCGTCCCCCGGCGGCTCATAGACCACCGTGGCCTGCTCCGCCCCCAGCCGCCGCAGCATTTCGCCGGCGTAGGCGGGTACCACCTTGGCCACGAAGATCGACGTGGGATAGTCCGCCCAGAGCGTGAGCGTGGCTTCGGAATCGCCCAGGAAATCCAGGTGGAGGGTGCCGCCCCGATTGAAGCGGCTCCAGACCCGGGGCAGGATCCGGAGGAAGGCGCGATGCCCCATCCATCCGAGGAGCAGGCCTTCCAGCCGGCCATCCAGCATGCACTGGGCCATGAGGATGCCGTGGGAGGGGAAGGGGTCGAACTCGCTCAGGGCCAGGAAGGCCGCCTCCACCTCCAGCACCACGGGCAGGGGGATCCACTCGGATTCCGCCACGGGCGCGGCCATGAAGGCCTGGCCTTCCGGAGAGAGGCGCGCCTGCAGCTCGGCCTGTCGAGCTTCCGAGAGGGTGGCCAGCATGGTGGCCCGCAACAGGGGCATGCCTGGGCCCCGGATGTGGGAGACCTGGGCATCTTCGCGGGTCACGGTCGGCATCCCCTCACGGTAGCCGTGCCGGTAGCCTAGAGCCATGCGCATCTTCGAATCCCTCGCCCTGCGTTATGACGGCCGGCGCCTCCTCGTGCTGGATCAGACCGCCCTGCCCCACCGCGAAGCGTGGCTGGAGGGCGGTGATCCCGCGGCCATGGTGGGCCACATCCAGCGGCTCTCCGTGCGGGGCGCGCCGCTCATCGGCGTGGCCGCGGCCTGCAGCCTGGCCTGTTTCGCCATGTCCGGCGCGACGCGGGCCGAGCTCGAAGCCGCCTGGGGGGCCCTCCGGGGCGCCCGCCCCACGGCCGTGAACCTCATGTGGGCCATGGATCGCCTGAGGCCCCTGCTGGGCACCCCCGAAGCCCTCATCACCGAAGCCCAGGCCATTTTCGATGAGGACGTCCGCCTCTGCGAAGGCATGGCGGAACAGGGCGCGGCCCTCATCCAGGAGGGTGAAGGGCTCGTCACCCACTGCAACACCGGCGGCCTCGCCACCGTGGGCATCGGCACCGCCCTCGGGGTGATCCGCCGGGCCCACGAGCAGGGCAAGCGCATCCACGTCTTCGTGGATGAGACCCGGCCCCTGCTGCAAGGCGGTCGGCTCACCACCTGGGAGCTGCAACGCCTGGGCGTCCCCTGCACGCTCATCACCGACAGCATGGCGGCCCTCATCCTGCGGGATGGCCGGGCCCAGCGGGTGCTCGTGGGCGCTGATCGCGTCGCGGCCAACGGGGATTTCGCCAACAAGGTGGGCACCTACGGATTGGCCGTGCAGGCCCGCCACCACGGCGCCGCCTTCCACCCCGTGGCCCCGTTCAGCACCGTGGACCTGGCCTGCCCCACGGGCGCGGCCATCCCCATCGAGGAGCGCTCCCAGGAGGAGGTGCGCGGCGCCCAGGGGCACCTCTGGGCCCCGGAAGTGCCGGCCTGGAATCCTTCCTTCGACGTGACCCCCGTCGCCTGCGTCACCAGCCTCGTCCTGGATCGGGCGGTGCTCACCTGTCAGCAGCTACAGGCCGGAAACTTGGCTACGCTGCTGGGGTGACCGAAGCAGAGAAGCGGAATCGCCCGCCGCTCGCAACGGCCCTCTCGTTATGATGGATCCATGGATCGGTTGAAACTCCAACAACTTGCGGATGAATTGGTGGCCAAAGGCCAGCTCCCGCAGGCGTTGGTGGAATATCAAAAGCTCCGCCGGGCCTTCCCGGAAGACCAGGGCATCATGAACCGCCTCGGGGACCTGCTGGTGCAGGCCGGCGCCAACAAGGAAGCCCTGTCCATCTTCAAAGTGCTGGCCCTCAACCTGCAGCGGGATGGCCACGACAAGAAGGCCATCGCCCTCCTGCGGAAGGCCCTCCGGCTCGCGCCCGAAGATCCGGAAGCGGTGGGGCAACTCAGCGAACTGCTCATGGCCTCGGGCCTCAACAAGGAAGCCGCCAAGCTCCAGATCGATCTCGCCCGCACCTTCGAGAAGCTGGGCAAGGCCGAGGACGCGCTGGCCGCCCTCATCCGCGCCGCCAGTGCCGATCCCTTCGACGCCAACCTCCGGTTCCGCCTCGCCCAGGCCTACGTGGCCACGGGCCAGAAGGAGCGCGCCGCCGGCCTCTACGCCGAGGCCGCCGAGGAGCTGATGACCGCAGGCCGGCAGGAGGAGGCCCAGGAGGCCCTCCAGATCGCCGCGGACCTCGTGAAGAGCGCCAAGCTCTACCTCCTTCAGGCCAAGCTCTTCCACCACATGGGCCAACAGCCCAGGGCCGTCCACGTCCTCAAGGAGGCCCTCAAGGCCTTCCCCGCCAACGCCATCCTGCAAGAGGCCCTGGCCGGAGCCCAAATGGAAGCGGGCCATGCGCGGCAGTGCCTCGAAGTGCTGGGGCAGTTGCGGCAGATCCACAGCCGGGTGCTGCCCCTCTGCGAGCGGGCCCTCCGCCCCCTCATCCAGGAACGCCACCTTCCGACCGCCCTGAACCTCTACCGCCCCATCGCCGAGGCCCTCGCGGCCAAGGGTTCCTCCACGGAAGTTTGCCAAACCCTGTTGAGGGCCGCGGAGGGCTTCGAGCACCCCACCCTCCACATCTTCGTGGGCGAAATCCAGAGCCAGGGAGAGCGGAAGGACGCCGCCATCGACGCCCTCAACCACGCCCTCGAATTGGCTGCGCAGCAGAAGACGAGCACCCTGCGGAACAAGATCCGCCACCTCATCGACGCGCTGGTGGACGCCGGCTGAAGGCGCGGAGTCGGGTCCTTCGGGCAACCTGCACGAACACCGTGGCGACCAGGTAAAGGAAGGCCTGGAAGCCCTCACTTCGTACCCGACACCTTGTACAGGAAATAGCCCAACGCCAGGGCGGCCACGGCGAGCGAAGCCCGGTAGATCCGGCTGGTGCTCATTTGATTGGAGATGGAAGCTTGGGCGCTCGCGATCGCCCTTTGCTGGTTCTCGATCGTCTGCCGGTGGAGGGCGATCGTTTCCTGCTGGGCTTCAAGGAGCTTGTGGAGGGTCGCGAGAATCTGTTCTTCATGGCTCATGGGAATCCTGGCGAAATTGGATGATCAAGGTCGGTGCGCCGGACCGGTGGCCGGCATGGTGGGGCTAGGGGTTCCCGGAATCCCCAAGGCCTGGGACATTGGCAGCGATGAGGTCCGCTGCCAGTGACTTCAGTGCTGTAAGCGCCTCCGAGGAAGAGTCGGTGCGAAGATCGAGAACCTTCACCCCAACCTCACGTTCCTCATCTTCGGGCCCCCGCACGTAAACCTTGGCAGAGACGGACCACCCTGCAGCGGAGGACCAGACCTCGATCCACCAATCGATGAGCGTTCCGCTCTCCAGTTCCGCCGAGAGCCCGAATTCATCGCCAAGCCATTGCCCAGCCTCGCCGCTCGCAAAAGCGTCACCCGCTTGAGCCCGAGGGGTGAATTTGTACAAGGTCGAATCCACCACTTCGGCCTTGGCGCGGATGACCTGGTGGAAATCCGAGAGGTCGCTCTGTAGCTGAACCATCGCTTCCAGGAACCGATGGATGGGGTCATTGAGGGTCAAAGGGTTGCTCCAGGCTGCCTTGGGAATTGCGGATGAAACGCCACCACTCGATTTGGATCCATCAACACGGGCCGCGTCGCCGGCGTGCGGGTCAGCCTTGAAGGATCGGATGACCCCGCAAGGCCTCACGCCCCTAATCGACCTGGGATAGGATCGCTTCCTTGTACTGGTAGGCCTTCAATTCGGCCTCGGCTTGTTCCTTACCCATGAATTGAACGGAATCGGTCCAGGTCACCGTAACGATGGCCCCTTGCCCCGTAGTGCTGCTCATCTTGCCGGTGCTGCTGACGCCTTGCCCCGCAAACTCCGGTTTACCGGTTCCTGGCGTGCGCCCCTCTTTGAAATAGTAGGTTTCGCCCGCCTTCATATCGATCTTCAAGAGCTGCCCACGGAATTCGGCCGTGCCCCCGTAGTGAACTTCATGCGTTCCTTCCTTCACCGCAAGGAAGGTGTAGTTGTTGACTCGAAGCGACGCCACCAGGTGCTTGTCCACGTAGTAGTTGTGGGGCCAAGCGGCCCCGCCGAACCCCGGTTCCCGGAAGATGATCAGGCGGGCATATGAGCCACTTACCCGAGGCGGCGCCTGGTAGATGGGCCCTTCCGTGCAGGCCAAAAAGGCAATGACGAGCGTGGCGGGGAGAAACCGTTTCACCGTGAACCTCTGAATGATTGGAATGGAAGATTGGTCCGAGTGTAGAAGCTGATGGGGGATCCGCGGAGCCATGGCACCTCTTCTAGGACTGGTTCAAGGTTCACCTGCGATGACCCATTGAATACAAGTGATCAACGCAGAGAACGGTGCCTTTTATGGATGGTTGATTGCATTGTGCCCAGGAACAGCCTTGACCGGCCAGTCCGCCGCGCGATTGGAGAAGCAACCGCTTTTGAAGGGGAGCCGTATCAAGTTGAATCCAACCCTCCCGACTTCGGATCTTGGCCGCGAACTGCGTCTGATGCTTTTCCCATACATCGATTCGCCAGAGCTGGCCGCAATCCGAACATTGCCACAGGTCAACCCAGGGCCCCGATTCAACCCTCAGAAGCGGCCTTCTGAAAGCCTCATCCGTATCCTCGCAGTAGCGTAGGTCAGCAGACGCTGAACACAGGCACATGAAACGCCCTACTCGTGAGATCCGCAGTCCGGGCGCTTCGCGGCGGTGTTTGTTGGCGTTGATCCATCAGGCCGACGCGCCTTGCCGATGCCTGACCCACCCACCCAGGAAGGCGGAAGGGGCCATCAAGGAAGCGGAAGCTCCGTGCAACAGGATCATCGCGCCCCCCACGCCATGCGCCATCGGGCGCCTTCCGGCCAAGCCCCCGGCAAGGTACCCACCCCTGAAAGCGCCGAGCATTCCAACACCGGTGGCTGGGGCCATGAATCCAATGGGTGCGGTTTGGTGGGGAGGGTGGTGGAAGGTGTTAAGGAAGAGGACCGCGGAAGCGGTGAAGAGGGCGTAGCCCGCCAGGGCAGAAACGACTGAGCGAAAATCCCATTTCAACGTCATCGAGTCCTCAGAAAGGGTCTCAGCGATCCACCCCTTCGAAAGCCAACTACTTCGCCCAAGCCTGCAGCGCCACCCCACACACGATGATGGCGAGGGCCGCCCAGCGCAGGGGCGGGATGGCTTCGCCCAGGAAGCTGCGAGCCAGCAATGCGTTGGCGAGGAAACCCAAGGCGAGGAAGGGGTAGGCGTAACTGGCGTCCACCAGGGAGAGCGCCTTCATCCACACGAGCACGCTCACGGCGTAGCATCCGAGGCCGGCGAGGATCCATGGGGTGAAGACGAGCTTCACGATGGCCGCGGGGTCCCAGCTCATGCCATGCACGAGCCCCTTCTTCAGGCAGATCTGCGCGAAGGCGTTGAGCAGCACGCCGACGATGATGAGGGGGATGGCTTTGATCTGAGGGGTCATGGGTGCTCCGCGAGCATGGCTTCGAGACGCTGGATGAGGGCGGGCACGGGGAGATCCTCCATGCAGGGAACCCGAGGGGCGAAGGGGCAGGCATCCAGGAAGCACCCCAGGCAGGGCAGCGATTCCTGGCGGATCACGCTCACGTGGGGCCCGGGGGGCGTGCTCCACTCGGGGCGCGTGGGGCCGAACGCCACCAAGGTGGGCACGCCAGCGGCGGCGGCGAGGAAGCTGAGGCCGCTGTCGGGCCCCATGGCGAGCTTGGCGCCGCCGGCCCAGGCGGCCGATTCCGCGAGGGAACGGGGCGACGTGAGATCGAGAACCTCGGGCACCCGGGCCCGGATCTTCGCCGCCATGGCCTGATCGTGGGCTCCGCCCCCCAACAGCACCACGCCGAGCTTCCGCTCCCGGGCCCAGATCGCCAGGGCGCTGAGCACTTCGGGCGCGACCCGCTTCAGGTGGTGATTGCCCCCCGGGATCAAGGCCACGTACTCGCCCAGATCGTGGTCCGCACGGGCGGCAGCCACCGCCGCCCGCGCCGAGGCCCGGGGTCGGAAGGGCACGAAGGGCGCCGCGGGAAGATCTGGGAAGGCCATGCGGAGCACCGCCGCGTAGCGCTCTGTGAAGCTCCCGGGCTGGCCCTCGAACGGCGTCGCATGGGTGGACATCAAGCGCACGCCCAGATCCCCGCAACCGAGCCGAAGGGGCACCCGCGCCAGGAAGCCCGCGATGATGGGGCGAGCGCTGCGGGGGAAGGCGATGAGGGAGGCAGGCCGATGGGCCCTCAGCAGGGCCGCGGCTTCCTGGGTGCTGTACTTCCGAGCCGTCTCGGGCACCACGGCCGCATAGCCTTCGGCCCCATCGAACAGATCCACGACCCAATCCGGGCCCCACACCACGATGGGCGCGCCGGTGGCTCGCAAAGGGGCCAGCGCCGCATGGATCATCATGGCGTCGCCAAAGAAGCGCGGCACGCGAACCCAGTGGGCGCCCTGCGGAATCATCGGGCCTTCCGCTGGAGCAGGAGCAGTTCCCCGCCCCCGGTGGGCCGGCTCAGGAGCACCTCGAAGGTGGCTCGGAGCTCCGGAGTGAGGCCGCCCATGTCCTGATCCCATTCCCGCCGCATGGAGACGAGGCGATCCTCCGGGCCCAACTGATCCAGTTCGGCGGCCGTCCGCACTTCCGGCATCAGCGAGTCGGTGTAGACCATCGCGCCACTGCGGATGGTCTGCCAGTAGACGACCTTCCGGCCCTGGATCAGGGGCTGGACCTGGCGGGACCACTCGAAGAAGTTCTTCTGGGGATCCAGCTTCCGGAACCCCCACGTGCCCCCCACGAGAAAGATCAGCCCCAGGGTCAACGCCGTCTCACGCACCAGATGCTGGCCACCACCCGATAGGGCTCTTCCCGTCAGGGAAAGGCCCCCGAGCGTGGCGATGGCGCCCAGCGTCCCCGCCAGGGCCCGGTAGGGCGCCACCTGGGCCTGCACTCCAGCGCCGCCCGCGCCGAAGGCCACCGTCAGCAGCACCAGGCCAAGCAGACCCACGCCCACGGCCAACACGCCGCCCAGTCGGCGGATCCTCGCGGGGCTCACGCCTTCCACGCTGAGCGGTTGGAGCATGCTCGCCATGAGCAAGGCCAGGAACGGATAGGATGGCAACAGGTACTTGCCCTGCTTGCTCTGCACCCAGGAGAGGAAGAGGAAGGGCACCGCAAAGGCCACCATGAGGAAGCGCGCGGTGACATTGCGGGTGGCCCCGCTGCCACGCAGGAAGAAGCCCAGGGCCGGCACCAGCAGCACCCAGGGGAAGAAGTCCCCCAGCAGGTACTCCAGGTAACGCCACCAGGGCTGGATGTGATCCCAGGCCTTGGTGGCCCGCTCGAAGTTCTGATGGATCAGCAGCTGGTAAACGTAGTGGCCGCCCCCCTGGATCCCCGCCGCTACGTACCAGGGCAGCACCACCGCCAGGAAGAGCAGCACGCCCGTGCCCAGCCGCATCCGGAGGAGGATCCGCGCATCCCGCTGCCAGAGCAGGAAGGCGCCGAGGACGAGCACGCTGAGGACCCCCGCCAGCGGCCCCTTCGCCAGGAAGGCGAGGGCCAGCCAGAAGTAGGCCTTGTGGAACCAGCGGCCGGCCTCGCCCGCGCGCAGCTCGGACTGGAGGCCCTGTTCCACCAGGTACCCACCCAGCCAGCAGAACCAGGCCCAGGCCAGCAACACGCTGAACAGCAGATCGATTTGGATGAACTGGCTCTGCCAGAACCAGAGGGGGCTGGTGGCCAGGATCATCAGGGCCAGCCGAGCCACGCCGGCCTGCAGGAACCGCTTGGCCCACTTCTGGTAGGCGTGCAGGAAGGCCAGGCTGGCCACCACCGAGGGCAGGCGCAGGGCCCAGGCAGCCAGGCCGTGGGAAAACCCGAGCCCTCCCGTGAGGAAATTCATGGCCCCGTTGGAGCCCTTCATCACCCAGTAGTAGAGGATCGGCTTCTCGTCGTAGGGCAGGCCGTTCAGCCAGGGCATCAGCCAGGTGCCGCGGAGCTGCATCTCCTTCACGCACTGGGCGAAGT
The DNA here is from genome assembly GCA_035255465.1 of Holophagaceae bacterium. GTDB lineage: Bacteria > Acidobacteriota > Holophagae > Holophagales > Holophagaceae > JAFDVN01. Next base: position 25,253 of record DATEZP010000060.1, on the reverse strand, counting down.
CCGGCTCATCCGGAGCCCAAAGATCCCGCATCGGGAGCACGATCAACAGGAGCACCGCGAAAAGCACCAGGGCCGCATGCTCGCGGACCCAGGCTCCGGCCCGTTCACCGGGAAGCGGGGCGGAGCCCCCAGAAGGTGGTTGAAGGTCTTCGGACATCCCTCAACTATCGCATCCCGGGCGCCTCCCTTCTCCCCTGTTCCCGGGGCCAGACCCGCTTAAAATGGAACCGGAGTCCCCATGCACCGCTTCCTGCCCATCCTCCTGACCTCCGCCCTCCTGGCGGCTGGGGGGGATTTCAAGCAGGACCTCAAGGCGGCGGGCAAGCAGATCGGCCAGGGCTTCAAGAAGGGCGGCCAGGCCGTGGGCAAGACCGCCAAGGAAGGGGGCAAGGCCGTCGGCAAGGGCGCCAAAGAGGGCGGCAAAGCCGTCGGTAAGGGCGCGAAAACCGCCGGCAAGGGCATTGGCGAAGGGGCCAAGGATGCCGGCAAGGGCATCAAGAAGGCCTTCAAGGGCTGAAGTCCAGACCTCCCAACATGGCCCATCGGGGCCTTGGCCCGCCTGCGGGAAGCCCCCGGTGGCCAATCCGAGTAGACTTCGGGATCCCAAGCCCGGAGCACCCATGCGCGCCCTGCCCTGCCTGCTGCTGCCCTGCCTGCTCTCCGGGCAAACGCCCGACCCGGCGTTGGCCCATGCCCGGGCCCTGCTGACCCGGGTGCCCCTGGTGGATGGCCACAACGACCTGCCCTGGGAGATCCGCGAATCCAAAACGGCCCCCATGGACGTCGATGCCTACGACCTGCGAAAGCGAACCCCCGATGAGACGGACCTCGCCCGCCTGAAGGCCGGCAAGCTCAGCGCCCAGTTCTGGAGCGTCTACGTACCGGGCGAACTGGGCTCGGGCTACGCCAAGGTGCAGCTGGAGCAGCTGGACATCGCCCGCCGCATGATCGCGAAGTACCCCGAAGCCCTGATGTTCGCCACCCGCAGCAGCGACATCGCCAAGGCTCGGAAGGCCCACAAAGTGGCCAGTTTCCTCGGCATGGAGGGCGGCCACGTCCTCGAGAACTCCCTGGGCGCGCTGCGCATGTACTACGACCTGGGCGCCCGCTATATGACCCTCACCCACAACGTCACCCTCGACTGGGCCGACGCGGCCCTGGGCGAGCGCAAGCACGGCGGCCTCACCCCCTTCGGCAAGGAGGTGGTCCGCGAGATGAACCGCCTCGGCATGATGGTGGACATCAGCCACGTGAGCCCCGAGGTCATGCGCGACGTGCTGGACACCAGCGAAGCCCCCGTGATCTTCAGCCACAGCTGCGCCCGGGCCCTGGTGGATCATCCCCGCAACGTGCCCGACGCCATCCTCGCCCGCATGTCCCAGAACGGCGGCGTCGTCATGGTCACCTTCATCCCCCCCTTCGTGAACCAGGCCTCCAAAACCTGGTACGACGGCTTCGAAGCCACCACCAAGGGCTTGAAGGAGGACGCCGCGAAGCAAGCCGAAGCCGCCTACCGCGCCGCCCACCCCCAGCCCCGCGCCACCACCCAGGACGTCGCCGACCACATCGACCACGTGGCCAAGGTGGCCGGCAAGGATCACGTCGGCATCGCCTGCGACTTCGCCGGCATGCAAGGCCCCATCGGACTCGAAGACGCCAGCACCTACCCCAACCTCTTCGCCGAACTGATCCGCCGCGGCTGGAGCGACACGGACCTCACCAAGCTGGCGGGGGGAAACATGATCCGTACCTTCGCGGCGGCGGAGAAGGTGTCCGAGCGGCTGCGGAAGGAAAGGAAGCCCAGCTTGGTGAAGTTAGCGGATAAACGGTAAATACAAATTTAGGCTACTCAATTTTGATCTCCCCACTTTTTGTGGATGTAACCTGAACAAATTAGCTGCCAGTTACCCTTCTACAACACGATTCCCCTATGCCGAGAGGAGCCCATGATGCGGCTAATGTCTTCAATTTCAATTGCGGCAATCATGTTTGGATTTGTGGGCTGCGCGATGCCGATTAGTATCACCACCGGCCAAGTCATGCCTGGCTACCAAATCCCTACCAACTCCAAATTTGTCGTGCTGAATATCCCCGATGGTCATGAACGGGGGCAAGATCCAACTTTTGGATCAGGCCAAGCAATGGTCTCTTCCCTGAAGGAACAATTGATGATTCATGGATGCACCGTTACTTCTGTCGATTCAAAGGATCTCTCTGACGGCTTCAAGGAGGCTGAGCGGCTAGGATACACACATGTATTCAAGGGAACCTTCACTCATTGGGAAGATAACGCTACGGAATGGAGTTCGAACCCAGATCGAGCAACCTTCTCGTTAGAATTATTCGATCTACAGGACAAAAGGTTAGTCGCGTCTTCTACTCACCAGAAGCAATCATCCGGCGCAGCAATGTTCTCTGCTTCGCCAACTAGGTTTGTCCCAGAACTCGCCGAGCGAACACTTGCGAGAATCCTTGGGTGGCAGCCAAAAGCACAAGCTGCGAAGCAGGCGCAAGAGTAGCCTAACCACTCCATGCACCAGACGCTGGCGCTATGCGCCACCACTGGTGCTTTCGAAAAGCTAGCCCCAGAGCAACGAGAGGAGGGTCCGATGAGCAATGAGGAATCGGCGCCTGAGACCAGGGGTGTCACAGTGAAGTTGCTTTCGACCGTTGACCTTGGCCCTGAGATCGAGGGCATGGCTGGGCGGCAGCTTCGCATGCGCATGGTGACGATGGAGCCCGGCGCCGTCTTCGGCCCGGTCCACGACCATAAGGATCGGCCGGGCACCGTCTACATCCTGCAGGGCACCATCACCGACCATCGCAATGGCGTCGCCACGGAGTATGGGCCGGGGGTGGGCTGGCCCGAGGATCGGAACACCCTCCACTGGTTGGAGAACCGGGGAACGATCCCGGCGGTGGAGATCTCGGTCGACATCGTCAGGGGCTGAGCCTGCACCCACGGGTGCAAGACGCCGCAGGTACATTCCGAAGCGGTTGCGGCCTACTTCGTCCGATCCAGCAGGATTGTCGGAATCCCCATGAGGAGCTTCTTCGTGGAGGCGTCGCCTTCCACCTTCGAGAGGGCGGCCATGGCGCGATCAGAGGCGCCTTGGGCCAGGTCACGGGTTTCCTTCAGGGCGTCATGGCGATCGATGAGGGCGCGGAGGGCTTTCTCCTCGTCGGCGGGAATGGGCACTTCCTCACCGCGATCCCAGATGCGGCGGATGAAGGGGTTCACCTCGTCGTGGGCCTTCTCCAGCAGCGTGAGCATGGGCAGCGTGAGCTTGCCTTCGCGCAGGTCGCTGAAGGCGGGCTTGCCCAGTTGCTCGCTGGTGGCGGTGTAATCTAGGAGGTCATCCACCAATTGGAAGGCACGGCCGATCTCCAGGCCATAGGCACGCATGGCGGCACAATCCTCGGGGCTTCGGCCCGTGAGCACGGCGCCGGTCTCGGTGCAGCCACCGAAGAGCAGGGCTGTCTTCCGTTCCTGGATGTCGAAGTAATCCTTGCGGCTCGTATCCAGCTTGAAGAGCACGTCGTTCTGGATGAGTTCGCCTTCGGTCATGCGCCGGGTGACCTCGGCGAGGATCTCCATCATCCGCCAGCTGCGGCCCTGGATGGCCTCGTCCATGGCCACGAGGTAGAGCAGATCGCCGAAGAGCACCGTGAGGGTATTGCCCCAGAGCCGGTTGAGGGTGGGCTTCCCGCGGCGCAGCTGAGCGTGGTCGATGACATCGTCGTGCACCAAGGTGGCCGTGTGGATCAGCTCGAACACCGCACCGAAGCGGATGTCCTCCTTGCCCTGATGCCCCGCAAACTTGGCGCCGAGCAGCACCAGCGCCGGGCGCAAGCGCTTGCCCTGCCCTCCCCGCACGTGGGTGGCGAGCTTATCGACGACGGGTACTTCGGAGCGCAGGATGCGCTGCAGCTCATCCTCCACCTGGGACAGCTTGCCCTGGATGGGGAGGAAGTAGCGGAGGAGGTCGAGGCGTGACATAGGCAGTTAAATTCTCACCACCAAGACACCAAGACACCAAGAACCGATTTGAAGGGCCTTGCTGCGGAGCTGGCCATTCATCGGCTTTTCCTTGGCGTCTTGGTGCCTTGGTGGTGGATTTTTATCCACGGTAATTCGTGAACTGCAAATCGATGGCGAGCTTTTCCTGTTCCTTCTTGAAGACCGCCATGGCCTCCTGCAGGTCGTCCTTGCTCTTGCCGGTGATGCGGAGCTGATCGCCCTGGATGGCGCCCTGCACCTTGAGCTTGGCATTCTTGATGGACGCGATCAGGGACTTGGCCTTGTCGCCGGGGATGCCCTGGTTGATCTTCACTTCCTGGCGGGCACTGCCCTTGGAGCCGGCTTCGATCTTGCCGAACTCCATAGCGAGGATGCTCACGCCCCGCTTGTGGAGCTTGCTCTGCAGCACATCGACCACGGCCTTGAGCTTGATCTCGTCGTCGCTGGTGAGGATGAGGGCCGCGGCCTCTTTGATTTCGATCTTGGAGATGGAGCCCTTGAAATCGTAGCGTTGCCCGATCTCCTTCATGGCCTGGTCCACCGCGTTGCGGACCTCGGACATGTCCACCTTGGACACCACGTCAAAGCTGTATTCGCTGGCCATGGGCTCGCCTCCAACCCATTCAATGTATCGCGGATCAGCCTGGGGCGTGACTCCCAGGGCCGAATCGAGCCCAAAATCAGCCACGAAGAGGCACGAAGGGACACGAAATAAAGCCCTTGGTGTTGCTTCGTGTCCTTTCGTGGCGCTAAGTCATTCCAACCGGGATGCGCCCATCAGCCCCTACTCGCTGCCCTTGCCCGATCCCAGGCTCCGGAAGAAAGCCACCGTGGACAGGCGGATACCGACGATCAACACAGCCTCATCCCGGCCGTTGCGGCCCTTGGACACATAGCCTTCCGTGTAGAAGTCGCCGCTGGCGCCCTCGCTGCCGAACTGGGTGAGCACCACCCGGCCCCGGATGAACAGGCGGTCCTTGGCCAGGAAGAGGGGATCCCGGACGTAGGCCACTTCGGCGAAGGACCCGCGCAGGGCCCCCACCTCCTGACGCACCGTGGCCCCCAAGCGCCACCGGCTCCGGAAGGAATCCTGATCCTGGGTGGAGCCATCGGGCCCCACGGCGGGCGCGCTGTAGCCGACCATGCCCACGGCCCCCTCCAGGCCCCAACTCACGCGGTCGTTGAGGGCCTGCATCCACCAGCCGCCGATCTCGGCCCGCACCTGGCCCGTGGTGGTGATGATGTTGACGGCCTCGCTCTGCTCCACACTGCTGCTCTGGAAACTCAGGGTGCCGAAGGTCTCCACCCACTGATCGGATTCCGGCTTGCGGAAGGTCTGGCGGATGTCCAGGGCCACGTAGGGCCTGCTCTTGCTGAAGAAGCCGCCGTTGGCGCCCTGCTCCCGGAAGAGGCTGCTGAACTGGAAACCGCCGTAGAGGTCGACCTTGAGTTCGTCGGCGTCGATCTGCTGAGGATCATGCTTCGCGCGGAGCCGGGCGATGATGCGATCCAAGCTGCGGAGCCCATCCAGGATCCGGGTCTGGGAATCCGTCACGGCCTCCATGTCCCGGGCGATGGGGCTCCGTTCCTGGCTGAGCCCCTTGAGCAGGGCGCGGGCATCGATGAGATCCCGCTCCGCCGCGTCGATCTGGCGCTTCAAACTGCGCTGCTGTTCCCGCAAGCGACGGAAGAAGGGATGGACATGCTCCGACTCCAGGCTCTTGATGCGGGCGAGGAGCTCTTCCCCGTATTTGGAGTTGGGCCGGGCGCCCAACCAGATCGAAGGCGGCTGCGGAACGCCCGCTTCAGGATCCAGGGCCTGCCCCAGCAGGGGCGCGGCGAGACAGAGAAGGGCTGCGGTAGGTCGCATGATCATCCGGGGTGGGCCCCCAGTTTCTCACACCGGCAGGGCATCCACATTGCCGCCGCAGACCACGGCACCGATGGGTCCTGCCTCCGGGCAGGCGCCCCGCATGAGGGCCGCCACCGTCACGGCGCCGCCGGGTTCCACTCCGATGCGCAGCTGGCTCCAGAGCCAGGACTGGGCTTCCGCGATGGCCGCCTCATCCACCAGGAACGTGGGCTCCGCCCGCTCCCGGAGGATCGACCAGGCCAACGGCCCCACGCTGGGGGCCCCCAGGCTCGTGCGCGCCGCGCCCTCGGCCTTCACCGGCACCGGATGCCCCGCCCGCTGGGCTTCGAACAATCCGGGACACCCTTCGGGCTCCACAGGAAGGACCCGGGCCCGATCCCCCAGAGCCAGGGCCACGCCCGCGGGGAAACCACCCCCGCCGACGGCCACCAGCCAGCGCCCCACCTGGGGGGCCTGCTCCAGCAATTCCAATCCCAAGGTGCCCTGCCCCGCCACGGTGGGCACCTGATCGTAGGGGTGCACCAGGGGCCACCCGGTGGCCGCCACCTGGGCCTCCGCCGCCGCGAAGGCCTCTCCAGGCACCGTGCCCACCAGGTGGAGGTCCGCGCCCAGGGCCCGCATGGCCGCGATCTTGGACTGGGCCGCCGTGGTCGGCACGTAGATGTGGGCCCGCTTCCCGAGTCGCCCGGCGGCCCAGGCCACGGCCAACCCATGATTCCCGCCACTGCAGGCGATGAGGTCCGTCTCCTCCAGCTGCAGCAGGCTGTTCACCGCCCCCCGGGGCTTGAAGGAGCCCGTGATCTGAAGGGATTCCAACTTCAAGGTCACCGCGCGGGGCCCCCGCGGGGTGGGGAGTTCCACCGCCACCACTGGGGTGAGGCGCAGATGCCCTTGGATACGCCCCCGAGCCTCGAGAACCCGCTGGCGCTCCATCAGAACCCCTGCCGAAGCCGGAACTCGGACCACCCTTCCCACTGCTGGAGCTTGAGGATCGCCGTGAGCACGAGCGCGTGGTGGATGCGTCCCTCCCGCATCAGCCCTTCCCACTCCGACCAGGCGCAGGCCCACACCCGCAGTTCCTCCGCCGCGTCCAGCTTCAGTTCGCCCACGGGACGGCAGTCCAGCGCCAGGAAGGTATGGCAGCGGTTGGTGAGCGTGGCGGGGTTGGGCGTGCAGGAGCCCAGGGAGATGAGCGTCCCCGCGTCGTAGCCCGTCTCCTCCCGCAGTTCCCGGGCTGCGCTTTCCATCGGCGATTCCCCCTCATCGCAGGAACCGCCCGGCACTTCCAACGTCGCTTCATCGATGCCATGGCGGAACTGCTCCACCACCAGCAGCTCACCTTCCGGCGTGAAGGCCACCACGTTCACCCAATCCGGGCCCTGCAGCCGGTAGAACGAGTGCCGGTGCTCCGTGTGGGGGCTTCGCCGCCGCGCCACGATCTGCCGGAACAGGCGGCTGTCCTGGCGGATGTCCTCCGATTCCTGGATCCAGGGCCGGCCGGGATCAAAGCCCTCGGAGTGGGAACGGAGCAAGCGCATGGAGCCATTATGGGCCAGGGAGTAGGCCCGAGAACGCGAAGCGCGCGAAGAAAAGCGCGAAGGGCGCCAAAGGCGCCCTGTCGGTTCCGCACGCTTCGCGTTCCCTGCGGCTCAGTGCGCCTCGCCGCGCTCCAGCTTGCCGAGGATGTGGTGCAGCAGCATGTCCAGGGCGGTCTTGTTCTCGACGCCGGTGGGCACGATGATGTCCGCCCAGCGCTTGCTCGGCTCCACGAATTCCATGTGCATGGGGCGCACGCTGCCCAGGTACTGCTTCACCACGCTATCGAGGCTGCGGCCCCGCTCGGACATGTCCCGCTCGATGCGCCGGAGGATGCGGATGTCGGCATCCGTATCCACGAACACCTTCACATCCAGTTGCTCCCGGATCTCCGGGAGGGCGAAGAGCACGAGGCCTTCCAGGATCACCACGGGGCCCGGAGCCATGGGCTCCTCCCATCCGGTGCGGTCGGACACGGTGAAATCATAGATGGGCTTGCAGATCTCCTCGCCCCGCTTCAGGGCCTCCAGGTGGCCGGCCATGAGCTCCACGTCCCAGGCCTTGGGGTGGTCGTAGTTGATGGGGTTGGGCGCGAAACGGGCCTTGTTGATCTCCTTGGGGGCGTAGTAGGCGTCCATGTCCAGGAGGGTGACGTCCACCTTCCGCCGTTTCAGGCGGCGGATGAGTTCCCGCGCCACGGAGGTCTTTCCGCTGCCGGACCCTCCGACGATTCCCACCAGCCAAGGTTTATCGGTCACACCGCCCTCCACCCCCCATTGTGCCTGGACACGCCCCGGGAGTCGCTCCTGTGTGCTAAGGTTCCTCCCATGCGCCCCCTTCTCGTGCCCGCCGTTCTGGTCCTGGCCCTAGGAATCGGCTGCGATTCCGAGGATCCCAAGCTCCCCGCCCAACTCTATGAGGAAGCCCGCCAGGCCAACCTCCAGGGCAAGGGGCTCGAGGCGCGGGTGATGATGAAGAACCTCATCTCCTCCTACCCGGATAGCCCCGCGGCCCAACAGGCCAAGGGCGATCTGATGATCATCGACACCCTCATCAAGCGGGAGCAGGATCAGCAGCTCCAGCGGGTGCGCGGCGACCTCCGCCACTTGAATGACGCGTTGAGCCGCCACAGGTCCAAGAAGGGGGAGTACCCCGCCAGCCTGGGCGACCTGGTGCCCGAGTACCTGGATCGCGTGCCCGAAACGCCCTGGGGCCATCCCTACCTCTACCGCCCCTTCGTCTCCAAGCCCATCCAGGATGTGCAGGTGAAGCGGGGCCCCGTGCGCCAGGTCTTCAACACCAAGTTCGATGCCTACTACCTCTCCTGCCTCGGCAAGGACATGACCCCCGGCGGTGAGGGCCTCGCCCAGGACATCCTCATCAACACCGGCGAGACCATCAAGGAAGCCTGGCTCCCGCCGATCCCGGGGCCGCAGCCGGTCCGGTAGCTCACTCAAGCGGGCTGGTCACGTGAGGAAAAGAAGGAGGGCGCGGATTTGATTCCGCGCCCTCCTTCTCTTCCTCGGTGACCAGCGCTTTTACTTCACGCCCCAGTCCAGCACGACCTTGCCGCTCTGCCCGCTGCGCATGGCGTCGAAGCCCTTCTGGAAGTCCTCGATGCCGTAGCGGTGGGTGATGATGGGGCTGAGGTCCAGGCCGCTCTGGAGCATGGCGACCATCTTGTACCAGGTCTCGAACATCTCGCGGCCGTAGATGCCCTTGATGACGAGCCCCTTGAAGATCACCTGGCTCCAGTCGATGGCCTGCTCGCCGGGCATGATGCCCAGCATGGCGATCTTGCCGCCATGGTTCATGGTCTCGAGCATCTGCTTGAAGGCGCGGGCGTTGCCGCTCATCTCCAGGCCCACGTCGAAGCCCTCGGTCATGCCCAGGTTCTGCATGACCTGCTTGAGATCGTCCTTGGCCACGTTCACGGCCGCCGTGGCGCCCATCTTCTTGGCCAGGTCCAGGCGGTAGTCGTTCACGTCGGTGATCACGACGTGGCGAGCGCCCACGTGCTTGGCGATGGCGGCGGCCATGATGCCGATGGGGCCGGCGCCCGTGATGAGCACGTCCTCGCCCACGAGGTCGAAGCTCAGGGCCGTGTGGGCGGCGTTGCCATAGGGATCGAAGATGGCGGCGAGCTCGTCGGGGATGTTGTCCGGGATCTTGTAGACGTTCTCGGCCGGGATCACCAGGTACTCGGCGAAGGAGCCCGGGCGGTTCACGCCCACGCCCACCGTGTTGCGGCAGAGGTGCCGCTTGCCCGCCCGGCAGTTGCGGCAGAAGTGGCAGGTGAGGTGGCCCTCGCCGCTCACGCGATCGCCGGGCTTGAAGGCCTCCACCTCGGAGCCCACCTGCTCCACGATGCCGAAGTACTCATGTCCCACCACCATGGGCACGGGGATGGTCTTCTGGCTCCACTCGTCCCAGTTGTAAATGTGGACGTCCGTGCCGCAGATGGCGGTCTTGTGGATGCGGATCATCACGTCCCGCACGCCCATCTCGGGCTTGGGCGCGTCGTTCGTGATCCAGATGCCTTCTTCGGACTTGGATTTGATGAGGGCTTTCATGGCCATTCTCCGGAACTAATGAACCACCAAGACACCAAGACACCAAGAACTGATTCAAGTGAGGGTCGCGGGCCTTGGAATCGTGGTCTTCCTTGGTGTCTTGGTGGTGAAACGTTATTGGATGACGCCCAATTCCCGGCCCACCTTCGCGAAGGCGGCCACGGCGGTGTCGATGTCCTGGATCGTGTGGGCGGCGCTCATCTGGGTGCGGATGCGGGCTTGGCCCTTGGGGACGACGGGGAAGAAGAAGCCGATGACGTAGACGCCTTCGTCCAGCAGGCGCTTGGCGAACTCCTGGGCCAGGGGGGCGTCGTAGAGCATCACGGGGATGATGGGGTGCTCGCCGGGCAGGAGCTTGAAGCCCAGCTTCGTCATCTCCGTGCGGAAGTGGAGGGCGTTGGCCCGCAGCTGCTGGCGAAGGGCGTCGCCCTGCTCGAGCATGTCCAGCACCTTGAGGCTCACGGCGGTGATGACGGGGGCCAGGGTGTTGGAGAAGAGGTAGGGGCGGGCCTTCTGGCGGAGCATGTCCACCATGGCCTTGGAGCCGCTCACGTAGCCGCCGGAGGCGCCACCCAGGGCCTTGCCCAGGGTGCCGGTCATGAGGTCCACGCGGCCCATGACGTGGTGGTGCTCGTGGGTGCCGCGGCCCTTCTCGCCGATGAAGCCCACGGCATGGCTGTCGTCCACCATGACCAGGGCGTTGTACTTCTCGGCGAGATCACACACGGCGGGCAGGTTGGCGATGTAGCCGTCCATGGAGAACACCCCGTCCGTGACCACCAGCTTGAAGCGGGCGCCGGCGGCATCCGCCTCCTGGAGCTTGGCCTCGAGGTCCGCCATGTCGGAGTTGGCGTAGCGGAAGCGCTTGGCCTTGCAAAGGCGGATGCCGTCGATGATGGAGGCGTGGTTGAGGGCGTCGCTGATGATGGCGTCCTCTTCTCCGAGCAGCGCTTCGAAGACGCCGCCGTTGGCGTCGAAGCATGAGCCGAAGAGGATGGTGTCCTCGAAGCCGAGGAAGGCGGACAGCTTGGCTTCCAGTTCCTTGTGGATGTCCTGGGTGCCGCAGATGAAGCGCACGGAGGAGAGCCCGAAGCCGTGCTTGGGCAGGGCCTCCTGGGCGGCCTTGACGAGGTCCTCGCGGCCGGAGAGGCCCAGGTAGTTGTTGGCGCACATGTTGATCACGCGCTTGCCGTTGGCCTCCACCCAGGCACCCTGGGGGCTCGTCATCACCCGCTCCCGCTTGAAGAGGCCCTCGGCCTCCAACTGGGCGAGCTGCTTGAGGAGGTGGTCGTTGAAGGCGGCGTGCATGGGGACCTCGGGCGAAACCATGATTTTAGTTGAATCCGAGGATTCCGCAGATGACGCAGATTACGGGGAGACCGCCCGGACTTCCCCTCCCTAATCTGCGTCATCTGCGAAATCTTCGGAAAACGCCCTTTTCCCTTGGCAATTCCGTGCCGATACCCCTAGTCTCGGTCTACGGAAGTCCCATGTCCTTCGTCCCCTCCTTCAATCTGAATAATCGGCTCCTTCGCGCGAATCGCGCGTGGGCCGGTGAGGACGTGGGTTAGACCCGAAACCTCGGCACCGACACCACCCCCGATTCGCGCAAGCGATCGGGGGTTTTTCGTTCTGCCCATTTCCCCAAGGAGCACGCCATGTGCGGCATCTTCGCCCTCCTCAACCTCGATCCCTCCCAAGCCCCCCACACGGAGCGGCGTACCCAGGCCCTTGCCCTCTCCCGCCGGCTCCGGCACCGGGGCCCGGACTGGAGCGGCATCCACAGCGATGACACCGCGATCCTGGTGCACGAACGGCTCTCCATCGTGGACGTGGAGCATGGCGCCCAGCCCCTGGTGGACACTCGCACGGGCGCCGTGCTGGCCGTGAATGGCGAGATCTACAACCACCAGGAGCTGCGTCGGGGCCTGCAGGGCCCCCACGACTTCCAGACCGCGTCCGATTGCGAGGTGATCCTCTACCTCCATGACGAGGAGGCTCCCGCCACCTTCCTGAACCGCATGAACGGCATTTTCGCGTTCGTACTCCACGATCCCCGCCGCAAGACCTTCCTCATCGCACGGGATCCCATGGGCGTGGTGCCGCTCTACGTGGGGTGGGATCGCCAGGAAGTGCTCCACGTGGCCTCGGAAATGAAGGCCCTGGTGGGCATCTGCGAACGCATCCGCGAGTTCCCCCCTGGCCACTTCTACCTGGGCCACGAAGCGGACAAGGGCTTCCAGCGCTACGACCACCCCACCTGGGCCGTGCCCGGGACCGTGCCCTCCGCCCCCTACGATCCCGCCCAGCTGCGGGAGGCCCTGGAGGCCGCCGTGCACCGCCAGCTCATGTGCGATGTGCCCTACGGCGTGCTCATCTCCGGGGGCGTGGATTCCTCGATCATCGCGGCCATCGCCGCCAAGTACAGCCAGTCCCGAGTGGAATCCGGCGATCAGGAACCCGCCTGGTGGCCCCGCCTCCATTCCTTCGCCATCGGCCTGGAGGGCGCGCCGGACCTGGCCCCGGCCCGGAAGGTGGCCGAACACATCGGCAGCGTGCACCACGAGATCCACTTCACCGTGCAGGAGGGCCTCGATGCGCTCTCCGAGGTGATCCACCACCTGGAGACCTTCGACATCACCACCATCCGCGCCTCCACCCCCATGTACCTGCTCATGCGGAAGATCCGGGCCATGGGCATCAAGATGGTGCTGTCGGGCGAAGGCGCCGACGAGATCTTCGGGGGCTACCTCTACTTCCATAAGGCGCCGGACGGCCGCGAGCTGCACGAGGAAACCGTCCGCAAGCTCCAGAAGCTCCACCTCTACGATTGCGCCCGCGCCAACAAAGCCAGCGCCGCCTGGGGCGTGGAGGCTCGCGTCCCCTTCCTGGATCGCGAATTCCTGGACGTGGCCATGGCCCTGGATCCCGAGGTGAAGGTGCCCCGCAACGCCCCCCGGCCCCGCCCCCTGGAGAAGTGGCCCCTCCGTGAAGCCTTCAGGGGCTATGTGCCCGACGAGGTGCTCTGGCGCCAGAAGGAGCAGTTCAGCGACGGCGTGGGCTATGCATGGATCCAGGCCCTGAAGGACACCGCCGAGCAGGCCGTCACCGACGCCATGCTCGCCCACGCCGCCGAGCGTTTCCCCCTCAAGACCCCGGAGACCAAGGAGGCCTACCTCTACCGCCAGCTCTTCGAGCAGCACTTCCCCAGCGCCACCTGCGCGGCCTGCGTCCCCTGGGAGCGCAGCGTCGCCTGCAGCACCGAGACCGCCCTCAAGTGGGACGCCGCCTTCCAGAAGATGATCGATCCTTCCGGACGGGCGGTGCTGGACGTGCACGAGGGAGCACCTAACTAGGGGAACGCGAAGAGTGCGAAGAAAAGCGCGAAGAGCACCAAAGCAAATCCTGCTTTCTTCGCGCTCTTTGCGTTTTTCTTAGCGCTCTTCGCGTTCCAGCTTTCCGATCCGGTTCATGAACTTAATCGCCATGCACGCCGCCCCGAAGCCGTTGCCGATGTTGACGACGGCGATGCCGGGGCTGCAGGAGGCGAGCATGCCGTGGAGGGCGACGGTGCCGCCTTCGCTGATGCCGGCGCCGATGGGGGTGGGGACGGCGATGAGGGGGGCGTCAATGAGGCCGGCGAGGACGGAGGGCAGCGCGCCCTCCATGCCGGCGCAGACGATGACCACGGGGCACTCGCGCAGTTCGGGGAGGATGGCCTGCATGCGGTGGAGGCCCGCCACGCCCACGTCGAAGAAGGCCTTGGCGGGGTGGCCCAGGGCCTCGAGGACGGCCTTGGCCTCCGTGGCCCAGGGGATGTCGCCGGTGCCGGCGGTGATGACGGCCACGGGGGGCTGGCGGCGCAGGGGCCGGGGGTCCTTCACCGCGGTGCGGGACACGGGATCTACGGTGGCCAGGCCCTCCAGGGCCGCCATCTGGTCCTCGTTCAGGCGCGTGGCGAAACGGAAGCCCTCGGCCTCCTGGAAGAGGGTGACCACCTGGGCCACCGTCTTGCCGGGGCCGAAAATGACCTCAGGGATGCCGGTGCGGCCTTCACGGGAATGATCCCAACGGACTTCCGCAGTCAAGCGCTCACCTCGTTCAGGGCCTTGGAGAGGCTGCCGCTCTGGATGCCGCCCAGGTCCACGGCGGCGAAACGGAAGCCGGCGCGCCAAGCGGCACGCTCAATCTCGGAGCGCAGGGGCTCCTGCAGGGCCAGCACCATGGAATCAGGCGCCAATTCCAGACGCACCACGGAGTCGTGCCAGCGGGCGCGGGCGGGCCAGAGGCCCTTGGCGCGGAGGAATTCCTCCATGGTCTCAACCTGCTTCAACCGCTCGGGGGTGACTTCGGTGCCCACGGGGAAGCGGCTGGCCAGGCAGGGCGAAGCCTCCTTGTCGGCGTTGGGCAGGCCCCAGGCGTGGGCCAAGGTGCGGATGTCGGCCTTGCGGAAGGCGGCCTCCACGAGGGGGCTCTTCACGGCGTGTTCCTGAGCAGCCTTGAGGCCGGGGCGGTGGTCACCGAGGTCCTCCACCTGGGTGCCATTGAGCAGAACGCCGGAGAGGCCGTGTTTGGCGGCCAGGGCTTCCGTCACCCCGTAGAGGCTGGATTTGCAGAAGTAGCAGCGGTCGCCCTGGTTGGCGCGGTAGCCCGCCACCTCAGCTTCCCCGGCCTCCAGTTCGATGACTTCCACCCCCAGGTGCCCGGCCAGGGCATGGGCGTCGGCCCGTTCGCTACGGGCGAGGCTGGGGCCCACGGCGAGCACGGCGGTGGTGGGCAATCCGGCCTTCAGACAGGCGGCCAGGACAAGGGTGCTGTCGATGCCCCCTGAGAAGCAGACATAGGCGTGCGCCTCGCCCACGGCGTCGCGGGTGGCCTTCATCAGGCGGGACTCCAGATCCAGGAATTCGACCATCACTGGGAGCGTGTCCAAGTAACCGAAGGGACCGCGCTGGAACGCCAGCCGAGTGCCCCAAGGCAACCGAACGAAGGTGGTGCGGGTTCACCACGGAGTGAGGGTAACGCCGGGGCGCGACGGCTGGCGCTCCAGCCCGAAGGGTTGAACCCAAAGGGGCTTGATCCGGCGTCGGGCTGCTTGAACGATGAACCCGCATCGCCCTGCGCAGCCCTCCTTGTCTGAAGCCCCTTTGGATTCAACGCGGTTCCCTTCGGTTACTTGGACACGCTCCCATTGTGGCATCCTTCCGCCATGCGCCCAACGACCAAGACCCTCTGCGTCCCCTTGATCCTGGCCCTGTCCCTGGCCTGCGGCAGCCCCAAGCTGCGGAAGGCGGAGGCCGAATCCCAACTGCGCAAGCTCTACCCGGTTACGGTGATGCTCAAGGTGCCCGAACAGGCCGGGGCCGCCACGGGCAGCGCCGAAGGGCTGCGCCTCAAGGCCCTGGCCGAGACCCTCAGCGCCAGCCACTGGTTCGAGGCTTCCGCTCCGGACGTGAAGGGCCGGGTCACCTTCACGGCCAAGCTCCTGCCCGGCGCGCCCACCACCATCCAAGCGGCGGGACAGGCCTTCCGGGTGCCCGTGGCGAAGGCCGCTTTCGACCGGGCCCTCCGCGACGACGCCCGGGATGGGGAGACCCGAGTGATCTATCAAATCCGCCTGGAGGAACCCACGGCCCTCTTCCCCGCCTTCCAGCTCCGCTACCCCGACGCCAAGGTGGGCTCCACCAAGCAGCGCCACGCCCGGTTCACCAAGGACGGGCGCAGCTGGAAGCTTGCGGAGACGGACGAAAAGTTCGGCAAAACCGAGGATTGACCCCCTTGGGAGGGGACACCGGCCGCCGGGATGCCCATCCAAAAGATCAGGCCGTCCCGTTCCGATAGATGGCCCAAGGAGCATCCCATGAACTTTCAGACCTCCCGCGAAGGCGATACCGTCACGGTCCGGATGGAGGGTCGCCTCACCTTCGAGCATCACCAGACCTTCAAATCCACCGTGTACCCGTTCCTTGAAGAGGAAGGCGTCAAGCAGGTCGTCATCGATTTGGGGGGCGTGACCTACATGGACAGCAGCTCCCTCGGCATGCTGCTGCTGCTCCGCGAGCGGGCCGAGATCAAGGGCATCAAGGTGGCCCTGCGCCGCCCCAGCCCCAGCGTGCAGACGATCCTCAAGGTGGTGCAGTTCGATCGCCTCTTCGAGATCCGACACTAAGGCCGGGCCCCCTCCATGCCCGCGCTGAAGGTCCTCCTCGCCGAGGATGATTTCCTCCTTCAGGCCCTGGCTTCAGCGGTGCTCCAGCAGGAGGGCTTCGAAGTCATCCAGGCCAAGGATGGGGGCGAGGCCCTGGCCCTGTTCGATCGGGAGCATCCGGATCTGGTCCTGACCGATTACGACATGCCCGTGATGAACGGGCTGGAGCTGATCCGCACCATCCGAGCCAAGGGACTGCAAACATATGTGCCCCTCGTGATGTTCACGGGCGGGGGCAAGGCGGGGCTGCTGCAGGAGAGCCTGGAAGCTGGGGCGATCGAATTCATCACCAAGCCCTTCGAACCGGATGAGCTGCGCTGCCGCGTGAACGCCATCGCCGACCTGGTGGTGCTGCACCGCGGCCTCGCCGAGGCCAAGGCCCGGGACGATGAGGAGTTGGGCATCGCCAAGCACGTGCTGGGGCGCCTGCTGGAGCCTGGCATCAAGAGCATGCCCGCGTCCTTCTGCATGGAGACGCTCCCCACCCGCCGCATCAACGGGGACGCCTGCACGTGGAAACAGGGGCTGCCGGACGTGCACTACGGCCTCATCTGCGATGCCACGGGCCATGGCCTCACGGCGGGCATCAGCACCATTCCCGTGGTGGAGGCCTTCCTCACCATGGCGGGCCGCAACATCCCCCTGGAGAGCATCTACCGGGAGACGAACCAGAAGCTGCGGCGCATGCTGCCCACAGGCCGTTTCGTCTGCCTGGGGATCGTGCGCCTGGACACGGTGAACGGCCAGCTCTCCATCCTCAACGCCGGTATGCCCGACGCCTACCTCTGGCGGAAGCGGGACGGCGCCATCCGCGACTTCCCCTCCCGCAGCCTGCCGGCCGGCGTCATCGTGAGCGCGGCCCCCGTGCCCGTGGAGGAGGTCGAGGTGCAGGTGGGCGACCGCCTGCTCTTCTACAGCGATGGCCTCCTGGAGCTGTGGGACACGGAGGCCACCATCCTGGAGCTTCTGAAGGCCGGTGCCACTCGTTCCCTGGAGGCCCACCGGGACTTCATCAAGGCCGCCATCGTCGGCGAAGTGGGCGATTCCGCGGAGCAGCTGGATGACGTGACGTGGTGCCTCTGGGAGGTGCCCGAGCCCAGCCTCGCCTTCCCCACGCCCGCGGAGACCTGCCCCGAGGGCGCCCCGGAGCTGGAAGCCGGCTTGGGTCTCACCACGGAACTGCATCCGGTGCTCCACAGCCTGGGCGACCTCATCCCGGACCTCATGACCTTCGTGGCCCACAACCACCTGGGCTCCGGCGACACCGCCACCCTGGCCCTCCTCATCACGGAGGCCCTCACCAACGCCCTGGATCACGGCGTGCTCGGTCTGGATTCCAGCCTGAAGGACAACGGCTTCGAGGCCTACGAGACCGAGAAGCGCATGCGCCTCGCCGCCCTGAAGCAGGGCCGGATCCGCATCGAGCTCCGCATGTGGCACCACCCCGTGACCCATCGGATCCAGGAGGTGGAGGTGTCCGTGGAGGACAGCGGCCTGGGCTTCGATTGGCGCACCTGGCTCGAGGGTCAGCGCGCGGGCAACCGGCCCAGTGGCCGCGGCCTCAGCCTGATCCAGGCGCTCACCACCGGCTTCGCCTTCAACGAAGCGGGCAATGGCCTGGCTTTCCGGTTCCGCTGCAGCTGATCAGCCGAGGCCCAGCTTCCCCTTGATCCACATGCCCACGAGCTGGAGCATGCCGGGCCGCTTGGGCTTGCGGGGCTTCACGGGATCGGCGCTCCAGGTGGACCAGGCTCCGCGCAACAGGGCCATGTCGCCGGCGAAGGCCAGCTGACCGCCCAGCAGGGCCGGGCCGGGCTCCACGCGCCCTTCCACGAGCCCCCGCACGGCGGCTTCGTCGCCCTTCAGTTCGGGGCCCGCGCCCCAGGTCTGATCTCCGACCACCACTTTGAAGGCCTGGGTGAGCTTGGCCAGCTGGCTGGGCACCAGTTCCGCGAGGGGGATGCCCGAACCCGCCGTGTTGGCGGGGCGCTTGAACAGCTTCGGGAACTTCATCAGCAGGTTCTGATCGCCGGTGGCCTTGAGCTTGCCGCTCATGTAGGCGGCCATGGGATCCAGCCGGCCTTCGTTGAGGGCGATCCAATCTTCGGCGGAGATGGTGACCGTGGCCTGGGCATCCGCCTTGGCCTCACCCTTCACGAGCGTGAAGGCGCCATTGTCCACCAAGCAAGTGAAGGTGCCACCGCCCTCACCTGTCACCTTGTAGGCCACCGAGGCCTTCACACCCGCGGCCCGGTCGGCCAGGAACAGGCCGTTCATGCGGTCAAAGATGGCATCGACTGTCAGGGACATGGGGCGACCTCGGGGTTTCTAGCAGTGTGGAAAAAGTCTGCGGCTCTCCGCAACGCTTACCAGCGGTCAATCGGTAGAATCGGGGAATGGGTGAATCCGATTCCCGTCGATGTGCATGGTGTGGTCAAGCCGCGCCCCTGATCTGGGTCCATGGCCACGGCCAGTGCGCGAGGTGCGGAATCAATGCAGACGAGTGTTGCCGGGGCGAGACCTGCGATTCCCCACCGGGGGCCTGAGCCTCCCTCCAGCCTCGTATGCCGCTTTCCGACCAGCGGGTCGGCCTGGGGTTCAACTCTTTCGCGGGGCGCCCGATAGAGCAGGGGTCGGCGGAGGTGCCATGGACCACCCTTCGGGAGATCCCTCAAAGACCCAACCCCAGATGCCCAGGCCCAACCTGGAGGCACCGCTGCGGGGCAAGGCCGAGCCCTCCCCCCGGGATACCGCCGAGTACACCCTGGAGGAGATCCAGAGCCGGCTTGAGATGGGACGCCTGCAAGTGATGGCCACCGAAGGGGGCAGCCGCCTCCAGATCACCCACGTCGCCGCTCCGGCCCTCGAACGCCGCCACGAGGATCGCTCCGCCCCCGAAGCGGGCGAGCGGCGCAGCTTCTCACCCATGGCCATCCCGACCCTCTTCCCCGAGCAGGGCCCCATCCTCCTGCTGGTGGTGGGCGGGCCTGCGGACGAGGTGACCCTCCGGGCCCCGGCCCCCTTCTGGCATGACGACAACGGCGGCGCCCTGATCTGGGTGGCCCTGGCCAAGGCCGGCCTCATCCACCGCAAGGATGCCGCGGCCTTCGCCTTGGGCCAGGGGGGTTTCTGGGAGCTGGATCCGCCCCGTACCCAGGGCGTGGCCATGACCTACGCCGGCTTCTCCCGCCGGGGTGAGGTGGTGGACTTCGACGCCATGATCAAAGCCTGGAACCAGAATCGCCTCCAGACCCTGGTGCTGGAGGCCACCGCCCGGAGCATGGGGCGCCTCAAGGTCGTCACCCTGGGCGAGGCCGCCCGCTTCATGATGAGCGCCATCATGTACGGCATGGAGGGCGTGCCCATCCTGAGCCTCCCGGAGCCCAGCCGCGATCGCCTCAGCAAGGTGAATGTCGGCCACCAGACCAGTGAGGAATACTGGGTCGATTGGGCTTCGGATCTCTTCGCCGTCGGCAGGAGCTGAGCCATGGAAGGTCGCCGCCGCAGGGAGCCCGACTCCCGGGATACCGCCGAATTCGCGTACGAGGAGATCCTCGAGCGCCTGGAGCTGGGCCGCCTGATCATCCAGGCCACGGAGCAGGGTTCCCGCCTCGCCACCGTCCACAACGCCACGCCCGAGGCGGACCGTCGCGGCTCCGAGGCCGCGGGGAACCACCCCGAACGACGCAGCTTCATCCCCATCGACCTGCCCACCCGCTTCCCCGAATCCGGTCCCATCCACCTCCTGTTGGTGGGCGGCTTCGCCGACGATGCCGCCCTCCGCCGGCCCGTCCCGTACTGGGAGGACGATCAGGGTGGCGCCAGCCTCGTGTGGCAGGCGCTCTATCGATCCGGGTTGATCCACCCCGATGATCGCGACTTCGCCATGGGCCAAGGCGGCTTCTGGGATGACCGCCCCCCCCGAACCCAGGATCTCGCCCTTACCTACTCGGGCTACCGGCGGCGACATGAGATCGCAGACATCGACCGCGTGCTGCATCCCTGGAACCAGCAGCGCCTCCAGACACTGGCCCTGGCCTGCCACGAGCGCTCAGGGGGCCGATTGAGGATCATCGCCCTCGGCGATGTGGCCCGCCACCTCATGTGCACCGCCGCCTATGGCGTGCCGGGCATTGCCGTGCTCTCCCTGCCCGAGCCCAACGCGGAGGAATTGGCGGAAATGCACACCCAAGGCCCCGCGGCGGAGAAGTGGGTGGATTGGGCCGCCAGCCTGCTCGCGGTGGGCCGGGGGTAGGGCCTGTTTACCCTAAATGCATGCCAGCGCGAGGGGCGCCGGCGGAGCAGGCCAAGGCGGCCGACCGGCGGTGTATTGGGAATACACGACGGGAGGCTAACGACGGCATGCGACAGCCGCCGCCCCTCGCCCGGCACCCCGGTCCGCTTGGCTGCCAACGCTGGCATGCATTTAGGGTAAACAGGCCCTCTGCCCTCATACCGCCGCGTAGATCTCCATCACCTGGTGCAGCAGCGCGATGGCCTCGTGCTTGGGGCGCTGGAAGGCGTTGCGTCCCATGATGGATCCGAAGGCGCCACCCCGGGCCAGCTCGCCGACTTCCTCCA
This sequence comes from Holophagaceae bacterium, assembly GCA_035255465.1. GTDB lineage: Bacteria > Acidobacteriota > Holophagae > Holophagales > Holophagaceae > JAFDVN01. The sequence continues at coordinate 4,461 of DATEZP010000060.1, read as the reverse complement.
GCACCGCGCCCGCATCCTTGGCCTCGCCTCCGCTGAAGATCACGATGCGGCGGCCGTTGAATGCGGAGCGGACCACTTCCCGGGCCCGGTCGGCCAGGGTGTCGATGGGAATGCCCGCCTTGTCGAAGGCCGCGGCGGCCTCCTTGCCTTCGAGGTGCCGCTTGGGCGGCTTCACCTTGATGATGTGGGCACCCAACTGGGCGGCGATCTGGGCCGCATAGCCCGCCACGTCCACCGCCGTCTCCCCCTCCTTGCTGAGCCCGGCCCCGCGGGGATAACTCCACACCACCGTGGGCAGCCCCACGGCCTTCGCCTCCAGGATCAATTCCCGCAAGTTCTCGTACTGGACGTTTCGTTCCCCGGAACCGGGATAGATCGTGTAGCCGATGGCCGTGCAGCCCAGGCGCAGCGCGTCCTCCACGCTGCCAGTGATGGCCGAGCAGGGCTCGTGCCCCTTGCTCAGCCCATCCGAATTGTTGAGCTTCAGGATCAGCGGGATCTCCCCCGCGAATTCGGAGGCCACGTGTTCGATGAAGCCCAGCGGAGCCGCATAGGCGTTGCACCCGGCATCGATGGCCAGCTCGATGTGGTAGCGCGGATCGTAGCCCGCGGGGTTGGGGGCGAAGCTCCGCGCCGGCCCGTGCTCGAAGCCCTGGTCCACCGGAAGGATCACGAAGCGGCCCGTGCCCGCCAGGCGGCCGTGATTCATCAACCGGGCCAGGTTCGCCTTCACCCCGGGATTCTCCGAGGCATACCAGGAGAGGATCTCATTCACGCGGGCGGTGGCCATGGGGACTCCCCGGAAGCGATGCCCCATCAGACTCCCGCACCCCAGGTCCCGCAAGGGAAAATCCCGGTGGAAAGCCCTCTGAAATGGCGAGGAAAAGCTCCGTTAAACTGCCCCTCGGAGCACCCATGGCATCCCCCCTTTCCCCCGTGACGGTCCGCGAAGGCCACCCCACCGACATCTCCGAGATCGTGCGGGTGACCAATCTCGCGTATGCGGTGGAGGCCTTCTGCATCCAGGGTCAGCGGACCGACGCGGACGACGTCACCGATCGCATGGCGGCCGGCACCTTCCTCGTGGTGGATGACCCCGCGCACCCCGGCCAACTCCTGGGCCTCGTCTACCTCGCCCTCACCTCCGACCGGGGTTACCTCGGCACCCTGGCCGTGGACCCGGCCCACCAGGGCTCGGGCATCTCCCGGCGGCTCGTGGAGGCCGTTGAAACCCGCTGCCGCGAAGCCTGCGTGCGCTTCCTCGATCTCACCGTGGTGAACCTCCGCAAAGAGCTCTTCCCCTTCTACCGCAAGCTCGGCTTCGCCCCGAACGCGGTGCTGCCCTTCCCCCGGCCCGCCAAGCTCATCCGACCCTGCCACCTGGTGCAGATGACGAAGGCGCTGGTCGCGGACGAAGCGCTTTAAGTCACTCGCCGCCGAAGGTCCACGCCACGATGCGGCTCTTCTTCTGGCCCTGGGCCATGTCGATGATGCGAGTCTCCCGGACCTTGGCCAGGTGGAGGGCCTTGGTGATGGCGCCGAGGTTGGAGGATTTGGAGAGGAGGGCCGTGAACCAGCGGCAGGCTTCGGGCATGCGGGCGCTCTCTTCCACCATGCGGCGAACGAAGGCCGCTTCGCCGCCGGGGCACCAGAGTTCCGAGCCCTGGCCACCGAAATTCAGCACCGGAGCCCCGCCTTCCTCATCCCGGCCCAGGTTGCGCCATTTCCGTTCGCTGCCTTCGCGCGCTTCCGTGGCCGAGGCGTGGAAGGGTGGATTGCACATGCAGAGGTGGAAACGCTCTCCGGGCTTCACGAGGCCCTCGAAGATCCTCCGGGGATCCTTCTGCCGGCGCAGCTCGATGACCGAGGGCAGGTCCGCGTTGGAGGCGAGGATGCGTTGGGCCGCGGCCAGGGCGCGCGCGTCGATGTCGGACCCCACGAAGGACCATCCATATTCCCGATGGCCGATGAGGGGATAGACGAGATTGGCGCCGGTGCCGATGTCCAGCACCCGCACCTTGGGCCCCTTCTTGAGCTTGCCCTCCCGCTCACTGGCCAGCAGATCCGCCAGGTGATGCAGGTAGTCGGCGCGGCCGGGGATGGGCGGGCAGAGGTAGCCCGCGGGCACGTCCCAGCCCTCCACTTGGTAGATCCCCTTGAGCAGCGCCCGGTTCAGCAACTTCACGGCCGTAGGGTCGGCGAAGTCGAGGGTGCGATCCCCCCGGGGGCTGGTGATGACGAAACGCCCCAGCTCCGGGCACGCCGCCACCAAGGCGGCGAAGTCGTAGCGATCCCGATGACGGTTGCGGGGGTGCAGGCCTGGCTTGGGCTCCGAAGGCGCCTCCCCCTTCGGGCGCACCGGGGCGGAGGCCGCCTTGCGGGGGGGCTTCGGGCGTCCGGCATCAGTGGGGTGGGCCACCCGTGTTCCTTCCGTTGCAATCCCAGTGGGAGCCTCCAGTTTCCCACACCCGGGGGCCCTGGGGTTTGCTCCGCCGCGCGCGAGGCCCCACCCTGTAGGCATGACCCTCCGCATCCTCGCCATTTCAGGTAGCCTTCGTTCCGCCTCGTCGAACAGCGCCCTGCTGCACGCCGCAGCCTCCAAGGCCCCCGAGGGGGTGACCTTCGATTTCTACGAAGGCCTCGGTTCCCTGCCCCCCTTCGATCCGGGCCTGGATCTGAACCCCGCCGAGTATGCAGCCCCGGCCCCCGTGGTGGATCTGCGCGATCGCATCGCCGCCGCCGACGCCCTGCTCATCTGCACCCCCGAATACGCCTTCGGCATGCCCGGTGTCCTGAAGAACGCCCTGGATTGGACGGTCTCCATGAGCGTCCTGGAAGGCAAACCCGTCGCGGCCTGGGCCGCCTCGCCCATGGGCAACGGGCCCTTCGGCGTGGGGGGATCCCGCGCCCACCAGGGCCTGGTGTGGGTGCTGACCGCCCTGGGCACCCGCTACGTGGAGGAAGCCGCCCTGATCCTGCCCCTGATCCGCACGAAGATGGATGGTGGTGGGTTTATCACCGATCCCGCCACGGACAAGGCGGTGGATGACAGCCTCTTCGCGCTCCTGCAAGCCATCTCCACCCACCGATGATCCAAAGCTCCGTCGCCCCTGCCGAGATCCCATCGTGAACCCACGGCCTCGCGCACTGCTCATCCATGGCATGGGCCGCACTCCGCTCTCCATGGCATTCCTGGGGATTCGCCTGCGGCTCGCGGGGATCCAAGTCACCCAATTCGGCTATTCGGCGGCCGTGGATACGCACGCCCACTGCCTGGATCGGCTGGAAGCCCGCATCCGGGAGGCCTTCCCGGAAGGAGCTTACATCCTGGTGGGCCATTCCCTCGGCACCGTGCTCATCCGCTCCGTGCTTCCGCGGCTCGAGGACCGGCCCCCCACGGCCTGTTTCTTCCTCGCCCCACCCAGCCGATCCCCCCGATTGGCCCGCAGCCTCGCCTCGAATCCCATCTACCGGGCGTTGACCGGCGAGATGGGGCAGCTCCTGGCGGATCCAGCCTTCATGGACGCCCTGCCTCTGCCTACGGTGCCCGTCACGGTGTTCGCCGGTGACCGCGGGTACCAGGGGCGGTTCTCCCCCTTCCGCCACGAGCCCAACGACGGAATCGTGGCCGTCTCCGAGGCCCAATTAGGTGGGGGGCGCCCGCTGGTGCGCATTCCCGTGCTGCACACCTTCATCATGAATTCCCGGCAGGTGGCGGAGGCGATCATCCGCCAGGTCACCGCGATCCCCGAGGCCCGCCCATGATCCGCCTCTTCGTCGACGCCGACGCCTGCCCCGTGAAGGACGAGACCTACCGCGTGGCCGATCGCTATGCCCTGCCGGTGTTCGTGGTGGCCAACACGCGCTTGAGCGTGCCCCGCAATCCCCGGATCGAGCTGAAGGTGGTGACGGGGCGATTCGATGCGGCCGATGACTGGATCGTGGAGAACATCACGGGGGAGGACATCGCCATCACGTCCGATATCCCCCTGGCGGCCCGCTGCTTGGAGAAAGGCGCCCGGGTGCTCGATGCCCGGGGCCGGGAGTTCACGCCGGATTCCATCGGAGATGCCCTCGCTTCCCGCGAATTCAGCGCATTCCTGCGGGACATGGGCGAGCTCGGCGGCGGGCCCGCGCCCTACAGCCCCCGGGACCGCTCCACCTACCTGGGCACCCTGGACAGGGTGATCCAAGCGCTGCTGAAGGTTCAGCGGAGCAAGGAAGCCCCCGGCTCTGGCCGCTAGCCCTAGGGCCTGTTCACCCTAAATCCATGCCAGCGTTGGCAGCTATCCGCGCCATCCACCAAGGCAGGCGCCGCAGGCCGTAGCGGGTTCTACGGACAAGGCGCCTAACACAGGCGGTGGCGCGGAGAGCTGCCAACCCCTCTCGGTATCGAAGGCCCCACCGGGGCCTTCTCCCACTCGGCTGTTCAGCCGAGTGGACCAGGGAACCGGGCGAGGG
>DATEZP010000059.1:0-53871 GCA_035255465.1 Holophagaceae bacterium | reverse complement strand
CTTGGCCAGCTGGCTGATCTCCTCGGCGGCCACCTGGCTGCGTTCCGCCAGCTTGCGCACTTCCGCCGCCACCACCGCGAAGCCCTTGCCGTGCTCACCGGCCCGCCCCGCCTCGATGGCCGCGTTCAGGGCCAGCAGGTTGGTCTGGTAGGCGATGTCATCGATGATGGCGATCTTCTGGGCGATCTGGTGCATGGCCGTCACCGTCTCCTTCACCGCTTGGCCACCGGTGGCCGCGTCCGAAGAGGACTTGGTGGCGATGTCGCCGGTGACCTTGGCGTTCTCATTGTTCTGGGCGATGGAGGCGCTCATCTCCTCCATGGCCGCGCTGGTCTCCTCCACGCTGGCGGCCTGCTCCGAGGCCCCCTGGCTCAGGGATTGGGCCGTGGAGCTCAGTTGCTCGGAGGCGCCCACCAGGGAGCTGGCAGCTTCGGTGACCTGGCCCATGATCTCGGCCAGCTTGCCCACCACCGCTTTAAGGGAGCCAATCATGCTGGACGTGTCGCCTTCGGCCACTTGGATGTCCATGGAGAGATCGCCGCCGGCCACGCGCTGAAGCATGTCCACGGCGTAGGCGGGCTCGCCGCCCACCTGCCTCTTGATCACGCTCGTGACCATGAGGCCCAGGAGCACGGCCGCAAGCACGCCGCCTCCGATGGAGACCTTCATGGTCAGGTCGGCAGTCGTTGCGATCCTCGTGTTGGAATCCGACGTGTCTTTGGCGGCCTTGACGTTGGCCTGGATGACCTGGTTCAGATGTTCGGCGGTTCCATCCGCCCGTTTCTTGAAGGTCGCGAACTGCTCAGGCGTCGGCATTTTCCCGGCCAGCTTCGGGGCTATGATCTCCCCCATCGCCTCGTGCCACTGGGCCATCTCCTCCTTCATCTGCTTCCAGGCGAGCTCGTCGTTGGCGTCGATGAAAGTCTTGGAGTATCCCTCAAGCTGGACGGCGATCGTTTTTTCAAGAGGGGGAATCAGGTCAAAGGCGGCCTGCGCGGCCGGGGCATCCTTCGCCAACAGCCCGCGGTTGATATGGACTCGCGTTTCCTGCCAACTCCCCACGAGTAGGGCCATCTGGCCAAGAGGCACTGCGGTCTTCTCGTACATAAAGGTGTCGGCCTCATCGATCGTCTTAAGGCTGCGACTCCCGATGATGCCGATGGCAGCCGCAATAGCCGCCACCACCAGGAAGGCCGAGATGAGTTGGGTGCCGAGCTTGAGGTTCTTGTACCAGTTCACGGGGGCTCCTGCGGATCAGTGAAGGACGGGGACGGGGTTGGCGCGGCGGCCCGAGGCGGCGACCAGTTGCACGAGTTGGGGAACATCGAGAATGAGGGCGACTTCACCGGAGCCCAGGATGGTGGAACCCCCGATGCCCTTGGTCTGCCGGAAGAGTTCCCCCAGCGGTTTGATCACGGTCTGGAATTCACCCAGCAGCCGGTCGACCACGATGCCAGCCCGGGTTTCCCCGTACTGCACCACGACCACCTGCTCCCGGGGCGGGGCGGCCCCTTGGACGCCGAAGACTTCGCGGAGCCGCAGGAAGGGCAGCACTTCGCCCCGGAGGTTCACGAGGTGGTTCTCCGCGGACTCCAGGAAGGGGCCCAGATCCACGCACTCCTTCACCAGGTCCAGCGGCAGCACGTAGGATCCCGCGCCGACGCCCACCCTAAAGCCATCGATGATGGCGAGGGTCAGGGGGAGGCGGATCCGGAACGTGGTGCCGGATCCTTCGTAGGATTCGATGTCGATGGTGCCCCGGAGGTCGTCGATGTTGCGGCGCACCACGTCCATGCCCACCCCCCGGCCGGAGATGTCCGTCACCGCGGCGGCGGTGGAGAAGCCCGGCTCGAAGATCAGCTGCCAGACCTCCGCGTCGGCCAGGGGCTCACCCTCTTTCACGAGCCCCTTCTCCACGGCTTTGGCCAGGATCCGTTCGCGGTTCAGGCCGCCGCCATCGTCGCTGATCTCGATGACGATGCTGCCCGAATCGTGGAGGGCGCTGAGGGCCAGGGACCCCGTATCCGCCTTGCCCCGGGCCCGACGGACTTCCAGGGCCTCGATGCCGTGGTCGATGGCGTTGCGCACGATGTGCATGAGGGGGTCGCTGAGCTTCTCCACGATGGATTTGTCCAGCTCCGTATCCCCGCCGTGGATCTCCAGCTCGATGGCCTTGCCCATTTCCTTGGAGAGGTCCCGCACCACCCGCCGGAAGCGGGTGAACGTCTCGCCGATCTGCACCATGCGCAGGCTCAGGGCGTTATCCCGGATCTCCTCCACCAGCTTGTTGACGATGGCCGTGGACTCCACGAGGCCCGCCACCTTCGAGGCCGCGGCCTGCACGTGGGCCGAGGCTCCTGCGATGACCAGCTCCCCGACGAGGTCCACCAGGCGATCCAGCTTGTCGGCCTGGACCTTGATGACCTTGGCTTCCATACCCTGCCGCTCTTGGGGCCGGCGCTGCTTTTCCAGCGCGGCTGCCACCACCGCGGGTGGCACCGCCTTCTCTTCGATGAGGATCTCGCCCAGGCGGCGATGGGGCCCGGCCGGGGCTTCATCCTCCTCGCTCTGCACCAGGAGGGCCTGCTTGAGATCCTCGCTGGAAATGCACCCGCACTTGATGAGGAGGTCGCCCAGCAGGGCGCCGGACTCTCCGGCCTCCTGGATGAGGGCCACGTACTCACGCACCTTGGAATGGGGGGGGATCAACCGGATGATGCTGTCCTGCCGGACGAACTCGAACACTTCCTCGAGGGTCTTCCGATCCGCCGCCGTCTCCAGCTCCAACTCCAGGCCGAGGTAGCAGAGTTCGGGGTTGTAGGCCTCCCCTTCCGGCAGCTGGATCAGGCTGTAGAGGTGCACGATGCGGCCGAGGGTGCAGAGGTAGCGGAGGCAGGACAGCGGGTCCATGCCGTCCTGGAGCACCTGGGGTCCGAAGCGCAGGGAGAGGTGCCAGCAGTCGGGGCCTTCCTGGCCTGCCGCCGCGGGTTCGGCTTCCGTGGAGCGGGGGCCCACTTCCACCACCGCATGGGAGGACTCTTCGGGACTCGCGAGCATCGGCACAAGGCCTTCCAGGAGTTCGCGCCCCCGGGGATCCAGCTCCGCAGCCCCCTCGGGGTGGGTGCCCAGGTCGCTGATCATGCTCGCGAGGTGGTCGTGGCACTCCAGGAGGTGGCTGATGGAGCCGTGGTTGAGGGTCACTTCATGGTTGCGCACCCGGTCCAGCACCGTTTCCAGGGTGTGGGCGAAGCGGACGATGCCTTCGAGGCCGAAGAGCCCCGCGCTGCCCTTGATGGTGTGCACGGCTCGGAAGATGGCGTTGATGGCTTCGGTGGGATCCTCCTGGTCTTCGAAGGCCAGGAGGGCCGATTCCATGGCCGCCAGGAGTTCCAGCGCCTCTTGGATGAACGTTTGTTTCGCAAGGTCCATGTCCACGGGTCGACCTCAGCTCTGGGACGGCGTGATGAAGATGGGATCCCCGAAGATCCCCACCAGGTTGAGAAGGTCGAACACCTCCATCACCACCGGACTGTGGTCCACGAAGGGCAGCGTCCGCCCCCGGTGGGCGGCTTCGCGGCGGGCCCACAGGAGGATCTGCACGCCCGCGGTATCGAGCTCCTCCACGGCGGAGAGATCCACCTCGGGATCCGCGTGGGCTTCCAGGGCGTCCGCGAATTCCCGCTTGGCCTGGGCCGCGGTGAAGATCGTCAACTCACCCTTGGGTTGGATCAGGATCTTCCCTTTGCGCTGGGTACTCTCGAACGTGAGCATGGATCTCCCGGATCAGGGCAGGATGAGCTTGGAGACGGCCGCGAGCATCTGCTCCGGCTTGAAGGGCTTCACCATCCAGGCCTTGGCGCCCGCGGCCTGACCCTCCTTCTTCTTCTCCTCACCGGCTTCGGTGGTGAGCATGATGATGGGGGTGAACTTGTAGCGCGCGTCTTCTTTGGCGACCTTGAGGAAACTGATGCCGTCCATGTTCGGCATGTTCACGTCACAGATCATGAGGTGGATCTTCCGGCCATCAAGCTTCGTGAGGGCGTCCTTGCCATCGCAGGCTTCGATCACTTCGAAGCCGGCGTTGGTCAGCGTGATGTTCACCACCTGCCGGAGGCTGGTGGAGTCGTCGATGATGAGGATGGTCTTGGCCATGGTCTCGCTCAGAAGAAGGTGAGGTCGGAGTCGTCGGTGGATCCGCTGGAGAGCGACCCGGAGTGGACCCTCCGTTCCTCATTGGTGGTGTACGTGCGCTCGAGCTCGGAGATCCACGCTTTGACCTCCTCGGGGCCCAGGGTGTGGGCATCTTCCTGGGTTTCGAACTTGCCCATGTCCCGGATGACGTTGCGCAGGATCTGGCCCACGCGGTCCTGGAACTGCAGGCTGTAGATGGCGCCCTGCACCTCCTGCTGCACCTCGCCATTCACCGTTTCGAGGTAAGAGGCCGAAGCGGCCAGCATCCGGGAGGCGATGTCGAAGGAGGACACCACTTCCTGGATGGTGAACTCGGTGTTGCGGATCAGTTCCGCGTCCCGGGTGTCGAAGGCGTGGACGGCATCCAGCGTCTTCTTCAGGGATTCATCCATCCACTGGATCTTTTCGGTGATTTGCAGGCCCGCCCGACCCGAGCGCTCGGATAGCTTGCGCACTTCCTCGGCCACCACCGCGAAGCCCTTCCCGTGCTCCCGGGCATGGGCGGCTTCGATGGCAGCGTTGAGGGCCAGCAGGTTGGTCTGGTTGGCGATGGCCGTGACTTCGGAAGACATCTGCTGCAGCTGTTCCGTGAAGCCGGCCAGCTCGCCCACCTGCTCCAACAAGGCCGTGCGCTGGGCCTGGGCCTCCTCGAGCCGGACCACCACGGCCTCCAGCTGGCGCTGGTTTTCCGCGATCACGCCTTGGAGGTTGACCTCCGCGCCCTGATCCGAGGCGCCCACGGCATCCATGAGTTGCTTCTGCATGCCGGCGAAGCGGGCCGTGAGGTTGGTGATGGCCTCCTCGGTCTGGTCATGCACCGATTGGGCATTGCTCCGCCAGAGGGGAACCACGGCGGTGGCCAAGGGGAAGGTGACGGAATTCACGGGAGCTGCCGTGGATCCCGGAACCACCTCGGGCTCCCCCTCAGCGGTTCGGGCCGCGCGCGGGAGCAGCCAGGTACCCAGCGCCGCGAACCCCAGGCTCCAGATCCATCCCCACCGGGATCCCCCGGAGGCGAGCACCGGTCCCAGGGCTCCTACGATCAGCAGGGCGATCCCCGAGGGTGACCATCCGCCGGACTTGGGCAAGCTAGGGTTCGCAGGCAAAGGACATCCTTCAGCAGGGACTCTGCCGCATCGTCAGGTTCGCGACTGACGTTACTTTCGGTATGAGGACCCGTCGCTCGAAAGAGACCCCGGTTTCTCCATACCGGTCTGCCTCCGGAACTGGGCTATGGTTCCGGATCCATGGGTCCTGTCTCGATCCCGCTTAGAAGGAGGTGCCGAGGCTCCAGGTGAGCGAGGTGGCATCCTTGAAGACTCGTTGGTCCTGATCCTGCACGGCGCGATTCAAGGCATCCCGGCGGATCTCCAACCGGCTGAAGGTGGGGCCCCACTTCCGCTCGGCGCCCACCGCGAAGGAGGTGGCCTTCAGATCGGCTCCATAGGTGTTGGACCATCGAATCACCCCGGGCCCCACCCGTCCGGGCTGGGCGATGGCGGGATCCGACGCGAGCATCCAGCCCTGGTCGTCCTTGAAGGTTTCCGCCCGAAGGTAGAAGGCCCAGCGTTCATCGAGGGTGTGCTTCAGGATGAGGCCCGCGCCGGACCACCGGGCCGTCACGGGGCCCGCCGGGGCCCCTGCGAGGGCGCCATCTGGCAGCTTTTCTTTCGCCGATTCCACTTCCACCGCCAGGGTGGTGGCGCCCCATTCCCACCCCCCCAGGAGGCAGGCCCGCTCCCGGAGCCGCCCCTCCGCGCCTGGCACGGCGTTGGGCCCATGGCCATCCTGTTCCGCGCCCCGATAGAGCATGAGGGAGGCGTACTTCCCGGCGGCGCCGCCGTGGTTGTAGTTCAGGCCCAGGCCCACGGTCTTGCCCCGGTTGTTGTCCTGCACGCGGTTCTCGCCATTGAAGATCCAGACGTCACTGCTCCACTGGGGCGAGTAGGTGTGGTGCCAGGCCACGCCCACCTGATCGATGGGGATGGCGTAGGTGAAGAGGAGGCCCCGGCTGGCGGTGACATCCTGGGTGTGATCCATGAATTCCATGCCCATGAAGGTGTACATGCGGCCCACGCGCAGCACATCCCGGGGGCCGGTCCAGATGAGCATGGCCTCGGGGTAGGTGATGGAACCCGACTCGCCGCCCGCGAGGGCGAGCACCTTGGCGTCCTGGCCGCCCAGCAGCGTGAAGCGGAAGGACCAGCCCTCGGTCAGCGCGATGTCCGCGCCGAAGGCGAGGCCATCCAGGGCCAGCTGCCCTTCGCCCGCATCCATGCCTCTCAGGAAGAGCGAGCCATCTGGAGCCTCCCGGTTGGAGGCGGCGAGACTGGCCCACAGCGCGCCGTGCCACTTCACGGAGAGCGCGGGTGTCGCCGCGGGCGCACCCTGCGCGGTGAGGGGCGCGAAGGATCCAAAGCCAGCGAGGGCGGCGAGGGGTATCAGCATAGCTTTGGGCTCGTTCACGGCATACCCCCGGAGGATGAAGTCCGGTCCCCATCGACAGGCCGTCACCTCGACCTGAGATCCGCCGGGTTCAGCCCCTGCGCAACGTGATCCGCACGATCTCCGGGCGGCAGCGGATGCGGAAGGGCAAGGCCGTGCAGCCCAGGCCCTTGGTCACGAAGAGCCGATCGGGCCCCTTCTCGTAGATCCCCGCCACATAGCCCACGTTCACCCGAGCCATGTTCAGGAAGGGATCCAGGTTGATCTGACCACCATGGGTGTGGCCCGCCAGGCTCAACCGCGCGCCCACCTGCCGGAGTTGAGGCCAGAGCACGGGGGTGTGGACGATGCCGATGCGGAACCCCGGCCCCGAGGGCAGGGGATGCCACTCGGGCTTGAACCGCTCGGGATCCTCATCCTCGGGATGGCCGATGCCCATGAGCAGCAACCGATCGCCCCCGCGCTCGATGGCCATGGATTCATCCGTGAGGATGCGCCAGCCCTGCTTCTCCAAGCGTTCGGACACCTCCATGGAGGTGCGGTACCGATCGTGATTGCCCAGCACACCCACCCGGCCATCCCTGGGATGGATGGCGGCGAAGGGCTCCCGCAGGGCCTCCGCCTCCTGGGGCCAGTAGGAGATGAAATCGCCGGCCCCCACCAGGAGGTCCGCGTCCATGTCGGCCATATGCCGCGCCCACAGGCGGAGGGTGTGGGACCCCGCGTAGGGCCCCGCGTGGACATCTGAAAAGAACAGGATCCGGTATCCGTCGAAGGCCGGGGGCAGGTCCGGGAAGGTGAGCTGGACCTCCTCGCGCCGGGGCGGGCCGTAGGCTTCCACCAAGCCCCAGGCCGAAAAGCCCAAACCCAGGAGCACCAGGGATCCGCCCGTCACCCGGATGAACCGGGGCCAAGGCAGCATCCGCGCGAGGGTCTCCACCGTGGCCCCCGCCCCGAGGGTGAGGTGGGTGAGGATCCAGAAGAAGAGGGCCGGCTGACGCCACGTCATCACGATGCCGCCGCGCATGCGGTAGAGCACCCAGAAGGCCCAGAGCGCATCCACCGCTAGCAGCACCCAGAACCAGGCGCGCTTGGAGTGACGGCGGAACAACAGGGCCAGCCACCCCTGCACGAAGATGCCCTTGAGGAACACGAGGAGGAGGGAGGTTGCCATCATGGGGCGATCCTGGGGCGGCTCACGGCGGGGCTGCCCGCCAGGATAAAGCGCCAGGGGCGCAGGCGATCTGGTTCCGACGCGAAGTCGATGCCCACCCGGGGACCCCGGAGGATCACGCCGGGCGTGGTCGCGGGCCGCAGCTGGAGCCCCCCGGGCCGCAGCAGGTCATGGCCATCGAAGGCCCGATCGAGTCCCAGGGCCTGGGCCACCTTGCCTGGCCCCGCGCAGAGCTGGGCCGAAGGCTTCGCGACCTTCCGGCGGGTGAGCACCGCGTCCAGGCCCGCCACCACTTCGGCCCCCCGGATGAGCACCGCGCTGGCCTGCTCCGCGGGGCCCGTCACCACGTTGAGCATCCAGTGCATGCCGTAGCAGAAGTACAGGTAGGCCCGGCCCGGCGGCCCCCACATCGGGGCGTTGCGGGCCGTGCGGCCGTGGCGCGCGTGGCTGGCGGAGTCCTCGGGCCCGGCGTAGGCTTCCACCTCCACGATGCGCAGCACCACTTCATCCCGCACCAGTTCGCACCCGAGCAGACCCTGGGCCGCTGCGTCCACGGGGCCCCGGAGCAGGCGATTCAAAGGCATCGGGCCCCCTGCACGAAGGCCCCCCGCACGAGGCCGGGCCGCGCCCGGTAGAGGAGGTGCGCAAGCACCGTGTGCGGATCGGTGGCTTCGCGCCCCAGGGGGTCGGCCAGGGCCGGATCCACGAGGATGAGGTCGGCCTCCTTTCCCGCTTCCAACGTACCCAGGCGCGCCTCCCACCCCAGGGCCTTGGCCCCTCCGGCCGTGGCCAGGTGCAGCGCGGTGGCCACGTCGATGGGTTCGCTCCGCAGCTTGGCCGCCTGGCAGGCGAAGCCCATTTCCTCGAACATCGACAGCGAGGGGCCGGCGGCCACGTCGGTGCCCAGGCCCACGGAGAGGCCATCGTCCAGCCAGCGGCGCAGGGGCATGATGCCACTCTGCAGGAAGGCGTTGGAGCGGGGGCAGTGGACGAGGCTGGCGCCCGCGGCGCGGATCACTTCCCGTTCCTCGGGGGCGAGGTGGATGCCGTGGCCCAGGAGGGTGCGCGGCCCCAGGAGCCCCATGGCCTCGTAGACGCCCGTGTAGTGGGGGGATTCCGGAAACAGGTGCTCCACCCAGGCGATCTCGGCGGGGGTTTCGGCCAGGTGGGTTTCAATCACCGCGTTGAAGCGGGCGGCCAGGGCCGCGGCCCCGCGCATGAGCGCGGGCGTGCAGCTGGGCGCGAAGCGCGGCGCCACCGCCAGCTCCAGCCGGCCGTGGCGGCCGTGCCAGGCCCTGCCCAGGGCGTCCAGGTCCGCGAGGGCGCGATCCGCGCTTCGGAGCAGGGCCTCCGGCGCATACCGATCCATGAGCGCGGGCCCCAGCACGGCGCGCAGTCCCACGGCCTCGGCCTCCTGGAAGGCCCGTTCCGCGGCCTCCGCGTGGCTGCTCCCGTAGGCCACCACGGTGGTGGTGCCCTCCCGCAGGCAACCCTTGAAGAAGGCCTTGGCCACGGTCTGGGCGTGGGCCGGATCCGCGAAGCGGGCTTCCGTGGGGAAGATGTGCCGCTCCAACCAATCCAGCAGGGTGAGCCCATCCTGGGCCACGGCTTCCAACTGGGGCAGGTGGGTGTGGAGGTCCATCAGGCCCGGCAGCACCCAGAGGGGGCGCAGGTCGTGCACCTCGAGGCCCGCGTGGCGGGGCAGCAGATCCTCGGCCTTGCCCGCGTCCAGGATGCGAGTGCCGTCCCACAGCAGGGCCCCGTCTTCCACGAAGCGGAGGCGTCCCCGTTCGGGGGCATCGAGAAGGGCGGCGCGGATCAACATCAGCCCTCCAGTCTAATGAGAAGGGGCCGCGCATGCGGCCCCTTCCCAGATCATCCCACACCACGACGTTATTCTAAGCCGTGTGGGGCCCCGATTTCAGAGGCCCACTGGGCCTCTGAAATCGACCCACATCGACTTAGACTTCGTCGAAGAAGAAGGGCTTGAGCACCTGGATGCGCTGCTCCCAATCCTGGGGCTGGAGGTAGCGCACCGCGGCGGCCAGGCTGCTGAGCAGGCTGTTGCCATCCTGGGGGGTGAAGCAGAAGCCCACGATGCGGTTCTCGTTGGGCATGTGCAGGGTGCTGGTGGGGATCACGGTCTGGTTGAGGATGCGGCCGAAGTGGCCCTGGTCGCGGCCGAAGGAGAACACGGCGTTGGCATCCTTCTTGTCGGTGACGGCAATGCGGTCGTTGCCCTTGATCTTCTTGAGCAGCTCGTCCTTGGTGGTGGCCTTCTTCACGCGGAGGTCGAACCACAGGGAGTGCATGTACTGCGTGTTGAGCTTCACGGCGGAGCTGAAGAGGTTGAGCTCGAGGCCCTTGGTCTGGAAGAGGTGGTGGGCGTCGCGGGCGTGGTGCGTGCCGAACTTGCCATCCTTGTGGGAACCGACCTGGGGCGCGGGGCAGAAATCCTTCACCTGGCTGATGTCGTTGGCGCGGCGCATGCAGACGAAGCTGGCTTCCACCAGGTTGTCGTTGCCATCGGCGAGCACGAGGGTCTGCAGGAGGCAGGAGAGGTTGTGGGTGTTGCAGCTCACGACGTGGACGTACTTGTCCTTGGTGATGTCGATGATCTCGTCGTTGATGCCGCGGGCGTACATCTTGCCGAAGCCGAATTCGCTACCCTGGGCGATGAAGCCCAGCGTGTTGTGCTCGTAGTTCTTGTAGACCTTCTCCTTCATCTCCAGGCCCTTGGGGCTGCAGTCGATGACGACGGAGGCCTGCTCCAGGGCCTGCTCGTGGGTGTACACGGCGGGCATGCCCTCGGCCTTGAAGGCGTCCATCTTGTCGCCGTCCACGGCCAGCTTGGCGCCGCGGTTCACGAGGGCCTTCACTTTGGGCCGATCGGAGACGGAGTGCTTGTGGAAGGTCACCTCGTCGATGCCCAGCTCCTTCTGGAAGTGGGTGAGGAGACCGATGAGGGGCTCGCCGATGGTGCCGGTGCCTACGACGTGCACGATCTTCTTCGACATTGCATCCTCCAAGGCCGTGTTCTGGGACGCCCCTACGGCCGAACCCAACGATTTTCCCTTGAACCACAAGGAAAGGCTAGGGAAAAGACCTTAGTCCTTGGTCCCTAGTCCTTAGCTGCCGCCGACCCATCCGGGGGCGCGCCAAGGGCCGGAAACCAAGGACTAAGGACTAAGGACCAGGGACTCTTTACCAGCCGCGCAGTTCGTTGGCCTTGCGCACGCGCTCGAGGGCGAGGACGAAGGCGCCGCTGCGGAAGGTGCAGCCGTGCTTCTTCACCTTGTCGTGCACGTCGTGGAAGGCCTGGACCATGATCTTCTCTTCCTTCGCGAAGACCTCGGCCTCCTCCCAGAAGAACTGCTGAAGGTTCTGCACCCACTCGAAGTAGGAGACGGTGACGCCGCCGGCGTTGGCCAGGATGTCGGGGATCACGGTGATGCCCTTCTCCTTGAAGATCTTGTCGGCGGTGGGCGACGTGGGGGCGTTGGCGCCCTCCACGATGAGCTTGGCCTTCACGGTGGGGGCCGTCTCGCGGTTCAGCACGCCGCCCAGAGCCGCGGGGATGAGGATGTCGCAGTCCTGCGCGAAGATCGTCTCCTTGTCGAAGGCCTCGCCGCCGGGGAAGCCGTTGACGCTGCCCTTGTTCTGCTTCACGTAGGCCATGAGGGCGGTGACATCGAGGCCGCCCGCGTTGCGCACGCCGCCGGCATGGTCGGCCACGGCCACGATCTTGGCGCCCATCTCCACGAGGAACTTGGCGGTGTAGGAGCCCACGTTGCCGAAGCCCTGCAGGATCACGCGGGCGCCCTGGAGGGGCAGGCCCATGACGCCGCAGGCTTCGCGGGTGGTGATGGCCACGCCCTTGCCGGTGGCGGCCTCACGGCCCTGGCTGCCGCCCAGTTCAATGGGCTTGCCCGTGACGCAGGCGGGCTGGTAGCCGTGCTTGCGGCCGAACTCGTCCATCACCCAGGCCATGGTCTGGGCGTTGGTGTTCACGTCGGGGGCGGGGATGTCGCGCGTGGGGCCGAGCACCATGGAGATCTTGGAGATGTAGCGGCGGGTGAGGGTCTCCAGCTCGCGCTTGGTCATGGTGGAGGGGTCACAGTTGATCCCACCCTTCGCGCCGCCGAAGGGGATGTTCACCACGGCGGTCTTCCAGGTCATGAGGCTCGCCAGGGCGCGCACCTCATCCAGCTCCACCTCAGGGTGGAAGCGAATGCCGCCCTTCTGGGGGCCGCGCACGCCGTTGTGCTGCACGCGGAAGCCGTGGAACACCTTGAGGGTGCCGTCCTCCATCTGGATGGGGAGGGCCACGCTCACTTCGCGGTAGGGCGTCTTGAGCACCTCGCGCACATCCGGCGTGAGGCCGAGGAGGTCAGCCGCTTCATCGAACTGGCGGTTGACGCTTTCAAAGAGGTTGATGTGATCCGTCATGGGCACCTCGGCGCTTTGACTCCCATCACGGGGTCGCGCAAAACAAGCCAGCATAACAAGGGCTGGGAAGTTTCCCAGCCCTCGTTCCGTGAATGGTGCCCTAGGGCACAGCAGCGACCTCGACCTACTTCTTCTTCGCGAGGCCGACCTTGTACTCGATGTTCGTGATGCCCCAGGCGCCGTCAGCCTTCTTGATGCAGGCCACCTTCATGAGGGCCGTACCATCCTTGCCCAGCGTGACGTCCATGATGCGGAGGTTGGCGGGGTTCTGCCGCACCTCCTGCACGCGGATCGCGTTCCACTCCTCGGGGCTGAAGCCCTTGATGAGGCGGTAGAGGCCGGCGTAGAAGGCGTTGCGGGCTTCGGGCAGGTCGTAGCCCGGCATGGGCGCGCCCGGCAGGTTGTCGAGCTTGTCCATGAGGCCCTCGACCTTGAGGCCCTTGATCTCATCATCGCTGAGGGTGATCCCCAGCTGGGCCGCCTGGCTGTTGAACCAGCGGGCGGAGGGGAAGAGCACCACGGGCTCCGCGGGGGCGATGAGCACCAAGTGCTGGTAGTCCTTCTTGGCGGAGAGGTACTGGAGGTGGGACAGGATGTCCCGGGGCTCTTTGGCAGCCAGCGGGGGCGTCTGCGGCGTGCCGCTGCCGCTATCGCAAGCGAGGGTCAGCACCAGGGCGCTGAGGGGCAGGATTCGGTTCCAGTGCGACGTCATGACGCCTCCGTGACACACGCATTATCGTATGAAAGGATCGTGCCCTGTTCATAAGTCATTGCCAACGGGATTCTTCGTGACCCCGGTCCTATCCTGGAAACCATGCACCCCGTGTCCCTCGTCACCCTCGGCAAGCTCCGCCTCGCGCCGCTGCGCGACTTGGAGAAACACTACCTCGACATGCTCAAACCCTTCGTGCGGCTGGACGTCACCGAGTTGACGGAAGGGAAGGGTGACCCCGCCAAGGCCCTGAAAGACGAGGCCGACCGCCTCCGGCCGAAGCTGAAGGCCGCCCGCTGCGCCGTGCTGCTCGATCCCGCGGGCCCCGTGCGCACCAGCGAGGCCTTCGCCGCCTGGCTGGGGGAGCGCGTGGATCGCGGCGAAAGCTTCTGTTTCGCCATCGGCAGCAGTCACGGATTCGACCCCGCCCTCAAGGCCGAGGTGAAGGAGAAACTCTCCCTCAGCCCCATGACCTTCCCCCACGAACTGAGCCGGGTGATGTTCCTGGAGCAGCTCTACCGGGCCTTCGCCATCCTGCGGGGCAGCCCGTACCACAAATAGGCTTTGGGCTCTGGCTCTACCCTCCGCCGACCGAGTTCCAGGCAGGCCATCACCACCCTCTGCCAAAGCCCAGAGCTTAGAGCCTGAAGCCTTTCATCCGAACATCCGGATGGTGTCTTCCAGCGCCTTCATCACCTTGAGCACGTGGAAGGGCTCCACCACGACGTAATCCACGGCGCCGGCGGCGATGGCGCGGTTGCGCCGCACCTCCGCGTCCTCCTCGGGGCCGCAGATGAGCATGGGGAGGGGGCAGGCCTCGGGGCCCGCCAGCTGCTTCACCACTTCCAGGGGGCTGGCGAGGCGGAGCTTGGTGCTGACCACGATGAGCTTCACCCGGCCCCAGCCGGCTTCCCCGGCGCCCAGCGCGGCGAGGGTGGGTTTCACGGGGCCCTTCACGTAATCCAGGACGGCGATGCCCAGCTTGCGGCCGAGGGCTTCGGCCATGCGTTTGGGCAGGGCGTCGCCCTCGGAGAGGACGAGCACCACGGGATCTTTGTCGGCGAGGAGCGTGGCCTGGGTGCCCAGCTTGGGGGCCTCTGGGGCCGCCTTGGGCGCGGATCGGCCCTTGGGGTCGAAGCGTTCCCGATCCCGCTGCATCTGATGGCGCCGGGCCCCCATGAGCCAGGTGCGGTAGAGCCCCAGCACCCGGGGATCCGTATCCTCGGTGAAGCGCAGGCCCCACACCTTCTCGCGGTAGTAGGCCACCTTGGCGGCGAGCACCAGGGTGCCGTCCTTTTCGTGGTGGAGTTCGAGGTGGGTCTTGGCGTTCAAGCGGAGGCGCTCGGGCAGGCTGACCTTTTCGTCGGGCGGCTCGAGCTCGATGCCCTCCTCGCCGAAGGACACCGCCGACCCCCGGAGGATGTCCTGGCTCTGGGTGCTGAAGGTGCAGGGCAGGCCACGACCCGGCACGTACTCCGCGAGGCGGTGCTCCTCCAAGGCCCGGAGCAGGCGCGGCAGGCCGATATGGCAGGCCTCCTCCCCCTCTAGGCGGCCATGCCCCTGGAACTCCACCGTGGCTTCATAGGGGATGCCCCGATCTTGCATGTGCAGGGTCAGCCGCGCGCCTGGTTTCAATTTCCACTGCCCCCGGGTGACGTCGGAGATCCCGAGCACCACGCGGCCGGGCCCTTCCGCCAGCACGGGGAAATTGGCCTTGAGGTTATCGAGCTGCAGCTCCACCGCCCCCTGCGCTTCGCAGAGACGCTGGAAGGCCATGCGGATCTCATCCGGTTCTTCGAGGTGGGGTGACTTTCGGCTCACCCTCCCCCTATCGGCCGGGAGCCTCCGGGCTTTCATCCAGGAACAAAGCCACCGCCTGGTAGGGATCCCGCACGTGCTCCGCGATGCTGGCCACGGCGGCCTCCAGGCGCGCCGATCCCGCGCGCCGCTTGGCCCGGCGGACGGTCTCCTCCGCCAGGAGGGCTTCGAAGCGGAGGCGGGCGCGCTCCCGGGCCTTCCGTGCGAGGCCATCGCCCTGGCGCAGCCAAACCCCGTGATCCCGGATGCCCTGGATGACGTCGGCCACCCCCTGCCCCATCTGCGCCACGGTCTTGACCACCGGGGGATCCCAGGGGCCCAGGTGGGCAAGGGACTTCATCCCCTCGATCTCGGCCTCCAGCTGCTCCACCCCATCCCGATCCGCCTTGTTGAGCACGAAGAGGTCGGCCACCTCCATGATCCCCGCCTTGAGGGCCTGGATCTCGTCGCCCAACCCCGGCACCAGCACCACGCAGCAGGTGTGGACGCAGGAGACGACGTCCACTTCGTCCTGCCCCACGCCCACGGTTTCCACGAGGATCCAGTCGAAGCCCGCGGCGTCCATGAGGTCGATGGCGTCCTGGGTGGCCCGGGAGAGGCCGCCCAGGGCGCCCCGGGTGGCCAGGGAGCGAATGAAGACCCCGGGATCGGGCGCGATGCGGCCCATGCGGATGCGGTCCCCCAGGATGGCGCCGCCGCTGAAGGGGCTCGTGGGATCCACGGCGAGGATGCCCACCTTGAGCCCCTCCTTGCGCAGGGCCTGAGCCAGGCGATCCGTGAGGGTGCTCTTGCCCGCGCCCGGGGCCCCGGTCAGCCCCACCACCGTGGCCCGCCCCAGCCGGGGCCAGAGGGCCGCCATGAGGGCCGGGGCCCCGGGGTGCCCATCCTCCATCCAGCTCATGGCGCGCCCCAGGGCGCGGAATTCTCCGCGCAGCAATGAGGTCAGCAGGGCATCGGCGGCGTCCATGGCTCCCAGAATGGCGGCAATCCAGGGATCGTGTCCAAGAATGCGGCGGGGCGGCCAAGGAGGTGCGCGCAGCGCGATGCGGGTCCACCGGGCAAGCGCGCCGACGCCGGATCAGGCCCCTTTGGTTTCAACCCTTCGGGCAGGGCGGCGGCCATCGCGCCCCGCCACATTCTTGGACACGCTCCATGGCCCTCCGCTAGACTGGTCCCTGGCCCCCCGGAGGGCCAACACGGACATAACGATGAGCGACGGGAAAACTCCCAAACCCGATGGGGATACCGCCCCTGCGACGCCTGGCGCCGCGAAGCCCGCGGCCCGGCTCGTGAAGCGCGCCCCCACCCAGCCCCCCAAGCCCACCGATCCCCGGGAAAAGGCCTGCGCCAAGTGCGGCGGCGCCTTCACGGTGCTGCCCGGTGAGAAATTCTTCCTCTGCCCCAGCTGCTACCGCCGCTCCTTCCAATCCAAGCGGGGGAAGCTGGAGACCAAGGTGCTCACCCAGATTACCTGCGTGGCCTGCGGCACCCGGGAATACCTGCCCTTCCTGCCTGAAGACCCCGCGAACGCCCTCTGCCAGGCCTGCTTCCGGGTCCGCCGGGCGGAACCTCTGCAGGATTGAGGCACACTGAACTGTTGGAGATGACGATGTCCAAGTTCCTGACCCTGGCCCTCACTTTGCCCTTGGCCCTCCAGGCCGCCCCACGGAACACCGCCCCCCAGGGCGCCCCGGCCAAGCCTGCCGCCAAGGCCGCGGATCCCGGTGCCGAGACCGCCCGCCGCGCGCTCGTGGAAGTGCTCGACGCCGTGAACGCCGGCTGGTTCGGCGCCCCCTACCAGGGTGTCACCGCCGTGAAGATGCAGGGCACCCTGGGCATCAGCCTCTCAGGCGCCGCCGTCAACGCCAAGGTGGATCAGCTCAGTCAGGGCGCGGTGAAGGGCAACAGCAAGGGCGGCAACGTCTCCCTGAAGGTGAACAGCACCTACTTCGCCAACGGCGACTACCGCACGGAGCTCGGCGGCGACTTCGGCGACCTGCTGGGCCAGCGCCGCGGCGACAAGGGCTTCCTCTACAGCAAGCAGAACAACATCTACACCACCCGCATCGATCCCGCCGAAGCCAACCCTCCGAAGACCTACCTGGCCTGGTTCCGCTCCACCCTCAACGACATCAAGGCCGTGTACGTGGACAGCCCCATGTTCACCCCCAGCGTCGCCGGGGAGGAGCAATCCGGTGGCCGCACCCTGCAGCGCCTCGTCTTCAACGCCCCCACCAAAGCCTGGGACCCCAAGAAGCGCGAGCAGAACATGGCCGAGACCCTCGGCTTCTGGAAGCGCGGGAAGCTGGAAATCGCCGCGGACAAGACCACGAAGCTCCCCTACCGCCTCGAGTTCCGCAACGACGAGCAGGGCGTTCAAACCCGCATGGATTTCAGCTACGACGCCAAAGGCCACATCCAGGCCATCAGCATCGCCAACCAGAGCCGGGGCATGGAAGGCCCGGGCTTCCTGCGCCTCACCTACGGCGGCGACGGCCTCATGACCAGCCTCGCCGGTGAACTCACCAGCGGCCCCAAGAAGGTCAGCTTCGACCTCGCCCTCAGCTGGTCCAAGGACCTCCAGGCCTCCGCCTTGGCCGCCATGCCCCCCGCCGGCGCCACCAAGGTGGGCCGCGAAGACCTCGAGACCCGCCTCCTCGTGGGCCTCGCCGGCCAGATCATGGACCTCCAGCGCAACGGCCTCAACCTACGAAGCGTCACCCTGGCGGGCAAGTAACCGCTAGACTGAAACCATCGGGGCGTAGCGCAGCCTGGTAGCGCATCTGCTTTGGGAGCAGAGGGTCGTAGGTTCGAATCCTATCGCCCCGACCAAAAAGGGAGGCCACAGGGCTTCCCTTTTTTTTGGCTCGTTGAGAGTGGATCGAACCTGCGAGTGGGCTAACGGAGTGGCACCACCTCCCCAAGCCGCGCGCCGCAACCCCACGTCATCCCTTATCCTGAAGGCGGGCACCCATAGCTCAGGTGGATGGAGCATGGCGAACCCGATGCGGGTCGTTCGGGACCCTGCGGGGCAGGGTTCCGAACGGGGCCCCCGCACGGGTGAGCATGGTGTCGTGGTGGGTCGCTCTCCCCAAGCCGCGCGCCGCAACCCCACGTCATCCCTTATCCTGAAGGTGGGCACCCATAGCTCAGGTGGATAGAGCACGAGCCTTCTAAGCTCGCGGTCGCTGGTTCGAGTCCAGCTGGGTGCACCATCGTGGCCGCAAGCTCCCGGGACTCGAACCGGCGAGAACCTGCGGCGGCCCAGTAGCCCTCAGGGAGGAGGCTCCTGCGGAGCCTCCGCAGCCCCCGGAGGGCGGGGCCAGCCGCAGGCGGTTCGGGTCCAGTTGGGTGCACCACCCCCTTGCCTTCACCCACGAAAAAGCCCCCGTCAACGGGGGCCTTCAGATGTGGGGCGGCTGATGGGACTCGAACCCACGACAACTGGAATCACAATCCAGTGCTCTAACCAACTGAACTACAGCCGCCGTTGGATCGAACAGTCTACCCTGGAAATCGACCTCTGGCCAGGGTGAAACCTTTGGCATGATGGCTCCACGAAACCCTTAGTAGCCGGTTCCGGCTTTGCGTGAGGCATCCATGGCAGTTCCCCCGAAAACCCTGAAGCAGATCCTCGGCCTTTCCGCCTTCGCCGGCGCATGCCTGGCGGCGGGGATGGGCCTCTCCCATTCCTGGGTGGTGCAGGCCCAGGAGGAGAAACCCGTGACGGTGGAAGCCAAGGGCGGCTTCAACCTGCCCCCCATCGCGGACGTGGCGGAGAAGCTGAACCCCACGGTGGTCTACATCACCAACAAGAGCTTCGTGAAAAACCCCCATGTGGGCGGCGGAGGCGTGGAGGGGGATCCCTTCTTCGACTTCTTCTTCGGCCCCGGCGGCCGCCAGCGGCAGCCCCGCGGCGGCGAGGATGAGGGCCAGATGGTGGGCAGCTCCGGTTCCGGCGTGGTGATCAGCGCCGATGGCGAGGTGCTCACGAATTACCACGTCATCGAGGGCTGGCGGGGCGCCAAGGACCCCACCCTCTCCGTGAAGATGTCCGACGGTAAGGAATACACGGCCAAGGTGGTGGGCAAGGACAAGGACCTCGACATCGCCCTGCTGAAGATCGACGCCAGCCACCTCGCCTTCGCCAAGCTGGGCGAGAGCGCCAGCATGCGGGTGGGTGAATGGGTCGTGGCCATCGGCAACCCCCTGGGGCTCTCCCACACGGTCACCGCGGGCATCATCAGCGCCAAGGGTCGCTCCAACGCCGAACTGGGCGGCGGCAGCCCCGTGCAGTCCTTCCTCCAGACCGACGCCGCCATCAACCGGGGCAACTCCGGGGGCCCCCTGCTCAACCTCCGGGGCGAGGTCATCGGCATCAACACCGCCATCCGGGCCGACGGCCAGAACATCGGATTTGCGGTGCCGGTGGATAGCGTGAAGCGCATCCTGTCCGACCTCCGCACGGGCCGGCCCGTGAGCCGCGGTGCCCTGGGACTCCAGCCCCAGGAGCTGAACAAGGAATTCCAGGAAGCCCTGGGCGCCAAGGAGGGCGTCGTCGTGGGTGACCTCACCAAGGGCCTGCCCGCCGAGAAGGCCGGCATCCAGCAGCTGGACGTGATCACCGCCGTGGATGGCGCCCCCGTGAAGAGCCCCGAGGATCTCATCAGCCAGATCAGCGCCCGCCGGGCCGGGGAGACGGTCAAGCTCTCCCTCCTCCGCAACGGCAAGGCCATGGTCATCGGGGTCACGCTGGCCGATCGCAAGTCCCTCGCCCCCAAGGGCGAAGGCGAGGAGGAGGGCGGACCGACCGAGGAGGGCCGGGAATCCGGGGATTCCATGGACCTCATGAAGGCCTACGGGTTCAAGGCCGAAGCCATCACTCCCGGCACCCGGGCCCTCTACCAACTGAGCGAGGATCGGGCGGGCGTGGTGGTCACCAAGGTGGACCCCCGTTCCGTGGCCGCTGAACGCAACCTCCAGCCGGGCCTGGTGATCCTGAAGGTGGGCACCAGCCCCGTGAAGAACCTCGCGGAATTCAACGCCGCCGTAAAGAAGAGCACGGGCAAGCCCCTCCTCCTCTACGTCGCCCCCCCCCGGGGCGAGCAGCGCCTGACTCTGGCCATCCCCCCTCGATAAGGGCGTGTTCGCCCTAAAGGGCGCATCGGAACCTTAAAGCCCCGCAAATGCGGGGCTTTTCATTCTTTGACTGGTCATTTCCGATAAACTGGTCGACCTGTACCAAGGACACTCTCATGGGCCAGCGCCTCCTCATCGTGGATTCCGACCGGGCCTTTCTCCAAGAGCAACGGGTGACCCTTGAATCCGCCTACGAGGTGGAGGTGATCCCGACGGTGGAAGGCGTCGTCGAGCGGCTCGAATCCGGTCATTTCGCCGCCACCCTCATCGCCGTGGAAGTGGGCGAGAACCGGGGCTATGGCCTCTGCTCCACTATCCGCAAGCACGCCGCCCTCAAGGACGTGAAGATCGCGCTCATCAGCTCCAAGGCCACCGAGGATGAGTACAAGCGCCACCAGAGCCTCAAGGGCCGCGCGGATCTCTACCTCCACAAGCCCATCGCCCCCAGCGCCCTCGTGGCCTCCCTGGGCAGCCTCGTGCCCTCCCGACCCGTGGATCCGCACAACCCCTTGGGCGATCTCGCGGATGGCCCCGACTTCCTGGATGAGCTCAACAACCTCGAAGTGGATGAGCTCTTCGCCAACACCGCCCTGGATCCGGAGCCCGTGCCGGCTCCGAAAGCGCCCCCGGTCCACGAGGTCCCCTCTCCTCTCGCCACGCAGCGTTTCTCGCCCCTCGCCCTCAACCCCGTCTCCACCGCGCCGCCCCACACCAGCACCAGCGACCTGCTCCAAGCCCAGCTGAATGCCCTTCAGGAAAAGCTGCGGGCCCAGGAAGCAGAACTGCACGCGAAAAATGAGACCCTCGCCCGCCTGCAGGAGGAGCTGAAGCACCTCCAGCACGACCGCGAAAGCATCACCGTGAACCTGGAGGCCCTGGAGCGCCAGAAGCGCGACGCAGAGCACCTCGCGACCCAGCTCAATGAAGCCCAGGCCCAAGCCCGGCGGCTGGAGGAGATGGCCGGCAACGAGGAAACCCTCAAGACCCAGCTTCTCGCCAGCCTCGAGGAGAAACAGGAGCACCTCCTTCAGATCGAGGACCTCGGCAAGCAGGTGGCCGAGAAGACCCAGCGCGTCGTGGAGATCCTGAAGGAACGGGACCGCTGGCAGACCCAGGTGCTGGAGCTGGAGCCCTACAAGGCCCAAGCCGAGAGCGCCCTCCGGGAACTGCGCGATTGGCGGGATCGGGCCCAGGGGGCCGAAGCGCGCCTCCAGGCCATGGAGGAGATGCTCCAGCGCCTGCCCGTGGTGGAGAAGGAACTGGCCGCCCGATCCGGCGAATTGGAGCGGGCCAAGGCCGAAGCCAAATCCCTCCAGGAATCCGTGGAGGGGCTCACCACCCGCCATCAAGAAGCGGAGACCCGCAACCAGGCCCAGACCTCCGAGCTTCACGCCCTCCAGGGGGAGCTGGGCACCGCCCGCCAGGAGATGGCCGGCCTCGAGGCCACCCTCAAGGGGCAGGGCCTCCAGATGGCCCAACTCCAGACCCGGATCCACGAAGCCGAAGCCGCCACCACCGGCGCCCGCACCGAAGCCGAGGCCGCCCGCGCCCAGCTGGCCGAAGCCCAAGTCGAGCTCGCCACCAAAGCCGAGAACCTCGAGAAGATGGGCAACGAGATCTTCGCCATCAGCGCCCAGCGCAACGAATTGCAGGCCCAACTCGAAGACAGCGAGCACGCCCGGGAGCAGGAGCGCATGGAGCTCATGCAGGGCCTCGACGCCAAGGAAGCGGAGCTGCAACGGGCCGCTTCGGAACTGGCCCAGGCCCAGCGGGATGGCCAGGAACTGCAAGGCCAGCTGGCCGAACGCGGGGATCGCCTCCAGAACCTCACCGCGCTGCTCGATGATCTCGCCGAGAAGCTGCGCAAGGGCGCGGATCTGGCCCGGGGCTAAGCGGGGCCTGTGCTCCCCTTCCTCATTTCCCTGGCGGTCCTAGGACTCTCGGCCTTCTTCGTGTTGGCCGAGTTCGCCGTGGTGCGCGTGCGCCCCACCCAGCTCGAGGCGCTGCTGGGCGAGGATGCCCGGGCCCGCCTGGCCCTGGCCGTGCAGAAGGAATTGAGCCGGCACCTCTCCGGCGTGCTCATGGGCATCACCGTGTGCGCCATCGCCTTCGGCGCCGTGGCCGAGGAGCCCGTCGCCGAGGCCCTGCGGGAGCACCTCCCCTTCGTCTCCGCCAAGGTGGCCCACCCTCTCGCCACGGGCATCGCCCTCGTGGCCATGACCACCCTCCACGTGGTGCTCACGGAGCTGGTGCCCCGGGGCGTGGCCATCCGCAGCGCCACCACCTGGGCCCTGCGCACCGCGGGGCCCCTGCTGTTCTGGTCGCGCCTCACCTACCCCTTCACCTGGGCCCTCATCCGCATGGGCCATGGCGTGGAGCGCCTCATGGGCCTGCCCCCGGAAGAGGCCCACGGCGCCGAAACCCTGCCCAGCGAGGCGGAGTTCCAGAAGCTCCTGGAGCAGAGCCAAGCCCAGGGCAAACTGAGCCTCGACCGCAAGGAACTCATCGAGAACCTGTTCGATTTCAGCAAGCGCACGGTGAAGGAAATCGCCGTACCCCGCAACCTGGTGGTGACCTTCGAGGCGACGGACCCCCTCGAGGTCAACCTCGAGCGCGCCCGCCACACGCCCCACACCCGCATCCCCCTCGTGGAGGGTGACCTGGACCACGTGGTCGGCGTCGTCCACCTCAAGGAACTCCTCTGGGCCCTGCAGGATGGCCAGCAGGTGGATCTGAAGGACTTCGCGCGGCCGGCCTACTTCGTGCCCGAGATGAAGCCCATCCAGGGCCTCATGCTCGAATTCCAGCAGCAGAAACAGCACGTGGCCCTGGTGGTGAACGAGCACGGCGGCGTGGATGGCCTCGTCACCCTGGAGGATGTGCTCGAGGAGCTGGTGGGCGAGATCCAGGATGAATTCGACCGCGAGGCCATCCAGCTTCGCAAAACCCGAGGCGGCGGCTGGGTGGCCCAAGGCACCGTGACCCTGGAGCAGCTGGCGGACCACCTGCACCTGAACCTGGAGGTGGCGGAGGGCAGCGTCTCCCTGGGCGGCTACTTCCAGGAGCGCCTGGGCCGCATCCTGCAGGTGGGCGACGAACTGCGCATCGATGGCTGGCGCATCCGCGTGCTGGCCATGCGCGGCTTCGCCCCCGCCCAGTTCCTGCTGAAGCCCGTGCCCCACGACGATGTCGACTGACCTGGACGGCTTCCTGCTCGCCGCGGGGCTGGGCACCCGCATGGGGCCCCTCAGCCAGGTGCTGCCCAAACCCGCCTGGCCCCTGGGAGGGCGCAGCCTCCTGCAATGGAGCGCCGATGGCCTGAGACAGGCCGGCTTCACCCGCCTGGCGTGCAACGTGCACCTGCACCCCGAGCGGCTGACCGACGCGGCGGAAGGCCTCGAACTCTGCCCCGAGCCCACGCTGCTGGGCTCCGCGGGGGGCCTGCGCCACGCCCGGGGCCGCGTTCGGGAGGCCCTCCCCGTCTGGAATGCCGACGCCCTCGGCGAGGTGCCCTGGGGCCGGCTCCGGGCCGAGCACCTGCGCTCCGGCGCCCAGCTCACCTGGCTGCTCATCCCCCACCCGGGGGGGCCCTGGAACCCCGTCTTCACCGGGGACGATGGCCGGATCCTCCCCCTGGGCACCCCCTCGGGGCCCCAGGGGCCCTTCCACTTCACGGGCGCCTCCATCTGGAGCCCCGAGGCCCTGGACCTGCTGCCCGAGGGCCCCAGCGAGGTGCGAGACCTCCTGCCCCGCCTCACCGCCCATCGGGCCCTGGTGGTGGAACCCTTCCCCTGGCGGGAGGTGGGCACCCCCGATCAGCTCATCGAAGCCGCCGCCGCCCTGGCCCCCGAGGCCGAGGGGCGGATCCCCGGTTGCTACGTCCACCCCACGGCCCGCCCCGCCGGAAAGCTTCGCCGCTGCATCCTGGGCCCGGGGGCGGCGCCCCACCCCGCCTTCGAGGATGAGGGCGCCTTGTGGTTCGGGGACGGAAACCGGCAGGTCCGGCTGGCGCTGGGCTGAGTCCGGGCCCACCCTGGTCCCGTGAACGCCCTTTCGGCCCTGGCTCCCGCCCTCCGACGGCCCCCCGCCCAGGGGGCCGCGGGCCAGGCCAAGTCCCCGGAGGATCAGGCCCTCCTGCAGAAGCTCCAGGCCCGGGATCGGGAGGTGCGGGCCCATGAACAGGCCCACCTGGCCGCGGCCGGCGACATCGCCCGGGGCGGCCCCACCTACACCTACCAGCGGGGGCCCGATGGCCGCATGTACGCCGTGGGTGGCGAGGTCAGCCTCGATACGAGCCCCATCCAGGGCGATCCCGAAGCCACCTTGGCCAAGGCGCGGCAGATCCAGGCCTCGGCCACGGCCCCCGCCGATCCCAGCCCCCAGGATCGCGCCATCGCCGCGGCCGCCGCCCAGATGGCCGCCGCCGCCAGCCTGGAACTCGCCCGGAAGCAGGCGAGCGATGTGGCGCCGGGGCGCGTGGATCTTGAGGCCTGAACCCCAGCGCCCCGGCGGAACCTATGGCAGGATGGGCATTCAGTGACCACGCCCCGCCCCCGCACCGTCCGGGTTCCGGACCCCATGATTCCCCTCTTCCTGAAGGCGGAGGAAGTCGTATCGGGCTATTTCGCCACCATGGCCAACCGGCCCGAGGAAGGGCACCTGGAGATCGGGGGGCAGCGCTACCTGCTCGTGCGGGCGGGCTCCCTCTCGGTGGAATTCTTCGACCTCGTGGCGGAGCTCTACGGCATGGGCCGGGAGGAGGAGGCTGACGCCTTCGCCCGAAACCTGCTCTTCGACCTGGCCCACGCCATGGGCCGCTCCGATGCCAAGGCCTTCCACGCCCAATTGGGGCTCACGGACCCGGTGGCCAAGTTGAGCGCCGGCCCCGTGCACTTCGCCCACGCCGGCTGGGCCCTGGTGGACATCCACTCCGATAGCAAGCCCAGCCCCGACGAGGATTTCTTCCTCCACTACGATCATCCCGCCAGCTTCGAGGCCCAGGCCTGGCAAGACTCGGGTCGCACCCGCCTGCGCCCCGCCTGCATCATGAACTCCGGCTACAGCAGCGGGTGGTGCCAGGAGAGCTTCGGCCTGCCCCTGGTGGCCACGGAACTGCTGTGCCGGGCCAAGGGCGATCCCTGCTGCCGCTTCATCATGGCCCCGCCCAGCCGCATGGAGGCCCGGCTGCAGGCCTACCAGGGCCTCGCCGGAGCGCCCGCGCCCACGGGCATCGAGATCCCCGATTTCTTCTCCCGCAAGCGACTGGAAGAAGAGCTGCGGCGGAGCAAGGATGAACTCGAACACCGGGTGGAAGAGCGCACCCGGGAGCTGGCCGTGGCCCATGAGCGCATGCGCAAAACCCAGAAGCTGGAGGCCCTGGGCCGCCTCGCCGGCGGCGTGTCCCACGACTTCAACAACCTGCTCACCGCCATGCTGGGCTACGCGGAGCTGGCCCAGGGCCAGTTCGTAGATGGGGGCAGCCCCGAGGCGAGCCTCGCCCAGCTCAAGGCCACGGCCCTTCGCGCGGCGGGGCTCACGCGCCAGCTCCTGGCCTTCAGCCGGCGGCAGGTGCTGCGCACGGAGGTGCTGGACCTCAGCTCCGTGGTGCTCGGCATGGCGGAGATGCTGCGCCCCGTGCTGGGCGAGCAGGTGACCTTGGAACTGGAACTGGACCCCGGCGCCGGGTTCCTGGAAGCCGATCCCGCGCAGCTGGAACAGGTGATCCTCAACCTCGCCCTCAACGCCCGGGATGCCATGGCCCGGGATGGCATCCTCCACCTGGCCACGCGGCGCGTCCGCCTGGAGGGCCAGTCATGGGTCGAGCTGGAAGTGCGCGACAACGGCCAGGGCATGGATGAGGAGGTGCTCTCCCACCTCTATGAACCCTTCTTCACCACCAAGCCCCTGGGCGAGGGCACCGGCCTCGGCCTTGCGACGGTCTACGGCATCGTGGAACAGAGCCGCGGGCAGATCAGCGTGGAGAGCGCCCCCGGGCAGGGCACCCGCTTCTTCGTGCGCTTCCCCCCGGCCATGATCACCCAGCCCGTGGACATCCCCCTCCAGGATCTGCCCGCCCCCACCCCCTCGGCCACCATCCTCGTGGCGGAGGATGAGAGCGCCGTCCGCGAGGCGGTGGTGCGCATCCTCCAACGGGCGGGGCACACGGTGCTGCAGGCCGCCAATCCCCTGGAGGCCCTGGACCTCGTGGACGCCCATCCCGGCACCATCCACCTCCTGCTGACGGACATGGTGATGCCCCACCTCAGTGGGAAGGAACTCGCCGCGCGGTTCCGCGCCCTCCGGCCAGAGGCCATCGTGCTCTACATGAGCGGGTACACGGAGCAGGAGCTGGGACCCGAGGAGAGCCGCCGCTTTCTGCAGAAGCCCTTCACGAAGGATGGCCTGCTGGCCAAAATCGCCGAACTGCTCGGCTGAGGTTCGTTCAGCAGGGGAGCTGCACCGTGAAGCTCGAGCCGAAGCCCGGCTGGCTGTGGGCACGGATCTGCCCCTGGTGCGCCGCCACGAGCCGCTGCACGATGGCGAGCCCGAGGCCGAAGCCCTGCTGGGCGTCGGTGCGCTCCGCCTGGCGGAAGGGATCGAAGATGAAGGGCAGCAGCTCCGCGGGGATGCCCCGCCCCGTGTCGATGACGCTCATCCGCAGGTAGCGAAGGCCCGCCTCCACCCCCGAGCCGAATTCCAACCGCGCCTCCAGCCGCACCGCGCCGCCCTTGGGCGTGAACTTAAAGGCGTTGTCGAGCAGGTTTTGGAGCACCCGGTCCAGCTGATGCCGATCCCCCGTGAGGAGGGGCAGTTGCGCCGGGATGTCGCTCTGGAAGGTGATGCCCTCTGCGGTGCCCCGCAGGGCCCAGAACTCGGCGACCTGGGCAAGCCAGGGGGTGGGCTCGAAGGGGGCGGAGTTCAGGGGCAGGCTGCCCCGTTCCGAGCGGTGCAGCTCCAGCATCTCGTCCAACAGGTGCTG
The DNA here is from genome assembly GCA_035255465.1 of Holophagaceae bacterium. Lineage (GTDB taxonomy): Bacteria > Acidobacteriota > Holophagae > Holophagales > Holophagaceae > JAFDVN01. The sequence continues at coordinate 26,964 of DATEZP010000059.1, read as the reverse complement.
CACCTTCTCGAAGCTGTGGGTCGCCTGGTTCAACATGCTCGGAGCCGGGCTGAGCCCCTCCCGGAGGGAATCCACCACCAGCCCCACCACCGTGAGGGGGCTCCGCAGGTCGTGCAACAGCATGGCCGTGAAGTTCGCCTTCAGGGTCTGGATCTCCTTGAGCTTGAGGTTGGCATCCTGCAGATCGAGGTTCTGCCGCTCCAGCTCCTTCTGCAGCCGGCCCAATCGCACGTGGTGCTCCACGCGGGCGAGCACCTCCTCGCCGCTGAAGGGTTTCGTCACGTAGTCCCGGCCCCCCACTTCGAAGGCCCGCACCTTGTCGAGGGGATCGTCCAACGCGCTCACGAAGAGGATGGGGATGCCCGCCAGGAGCGGATCGGCGCGGAAGGCCTCCGCCGTCTGGTAGCCGTCCATGTCCGGCATGGCGATGTCCAAGAGCATCACCTCCGGGGGCTGCAGGCGCGCCGCCTCCAGGGCCAGCTTCCCGCTGGGCACGGTGCGCACGCGGTGCTTCTCGTGGCGCAGCACGCGCGCGAGCAGATCCAGGTTCGTGGGGTTGTCATCCACCAGGAGGAGATCTGCGGGGGGCACGAGCATGGGCACTCCTAGCTGAAGAGGGTAATCAGGTCCTGGATCTGGTAGGCCCGCAATCGCTCCCGCAGCCCCTCCACGAGGACCTCATCGTCGAGTTCCAGGAGCAGGCCCTCCGCCGCCTCCAGGTCCCCCACCGCCACCAGGGCCCGGAAGGAGTCCCGCCATGAGGTGGGCAGGGCCGCCAGCCCCTCCAGGCCCCCCTGGCGGACGGGGGGCGAGGGGCGGGGAGCCTTGCGCACGAAGTGGATGCCGAGGAAGCGCTCCAGGGTGGCGAAGAGCCGGGCCTCCTCGATGGGTTTCACCAGGAAGTCGTCGAACCCGTGGGACCTCAGTTCCTCCAGGCTCACGTCGTAGACGCTGGCGCTGATGGCCACCACGGGGGTGCGGGGCAGGGCCCGGGTGGATTCCTGGGCGCGGATGGCGCCCACCGCGCCGAAGCCATCCATGCCGGGCATGCGGAGGTCCATGAGCACGAGGTCCGGCCGGTCCGTGGCCCAGCGCGCCAGGGCCTGCGCCCCATCCTCGGCCAGGCGCACCCGCAGCCCCACGCGGGTGAGGAGGCGCTGCAGGATGTCGCGGTTCTCCAGCCGGTCGTCCACCACCAGGACGAGGGGTGCCGATTCCCCCGCCACCAGGCCCGTGACGAGGCCTGGCTCCGGGGTGTCGCTGGCCGTGGCCTCCACGGCGGGCAGGGGGATCTCGAAGGTGAACCGGCTGCCTTCGCCCAGGGTGCTCAGCAGCTCGATCTCACCGCCCATGAGCCGCACCAAAGCCTGGCTCAGGTGCAGGCCCAGGCCCGTGCCCCCCGCGGCGACCCCACGTTCGGTCTGGCTGAAGGCCTGGAAGATCTGCGCCTGATCCTCGGGCGCGATGCCCGACCCGGTGTCGCGCACCGTGAACCAGGCGCGGCCGGCGCTCCACCGCGCTTCCAGCGCGACCGAGCCGGATTCCGTGAACTTCAGCGCATTGCCCAGCAGGTTCACCAGCACTTGGCGCAACTTGGGTTCATCGGCTTCGGCCAGGGTCGGGAACCCCTTGACCTCCACCTTGAACGCCAGACCCTTGCCCCGCATGGACAGGCCGAAGAGGCCCTCCACCAGGTGGAAGAGGTTCGCCGTGGAGAAGGGGATGGGCTTCAGCTCCAGGCGCCCGGCTTCGATCTTGGAGAGGCTGAGCACGTCGTTGATCAGGGCCAGCAGGTGTTCGCCCGCTTCGAGGATGTGGTGGAGCTGGGCCCGCTCCTCCGCCGTGTGGTGGTCATCCCGGGCCAGGAGGCGCGTGTAACCGAGGATGGCGCTGAGGGGCGTGCGGAGCTCGTGGCTCATGTTCGCGAGGAAGCTACTCTTCGCCCGCGAGGCCGCCTGGGCCCGGGCCTCGCTCTCCCTCAGCGTGGCCTCGATGGTGCGCTGCTCGGTGATGTCGGCGTGGGAGCCCACGGCCCGGATCACCCGGCCCTGGCCATCGCGCACCGCGGACCCGCGGCTCAGGATCCAGCGCCAGGAGCCATCGCGGTGGCGCATGCGGAAGGTGGCCGAATAGGTCTGGACCTCGCCGGCGAGGAAGGCGTGGAAGTGGCTCCGCACGGCGGCTTGATCCGCGGGATGAAGGCGCTCGTCGAAGGTAGCCTGGAGGTTGGGCAGTTCGTCGTCCCGGTAGCCCAGGATCTCCTTCCAGCGGGGGCTGTACCACACCTGGCCCCCCTCCGGATCCATGTCCCAGATCCCATCCCGGTTCGCCTCCAGGGCCAGCTGCCAACGCTCCTCGCTGTGGGCGAGGGCCCGCTCCGTTTGGAGCAGCTCCGTCTGATCCTCCAGCAGCAGGTCCCACACCACGCTGCCATCGGGTTGGGGCTCCGGGTTGGCCCGGGAGCGGAGCCAGCGGATGGCTCCGCTCTGCAGGGCCAGCCGCCCATCCCACTGGAAGGGCGTGGCCGTGCGGAGGGATTCCCCGGCGAGGTGCAGGAACAGGGCCGCGTCCTCCTCGGGCATCTGGGCCAGCAGTTGCCGGGGATCCTCGGCGAAGGCCTCTGGCGTGAGCCCGAGGAGGGGTTCGAATCCGGATCCCGCGAAGAGGATGCTCACCCGATCTCCGGGATCGACGCGCACCTGCACCACCACGCCGGGGATGCGATCCACCAATTGCCGGTACTTCCCCTCGCTGGCCCGGAGCTCCGCCTCCAGGCGTTTCAAGGGGCGCAGGTCCATGGCCACGCCCATGGTGCCCAGGAGGCGGCCACCCGGGGCGAGCACGCGGCTGCGGCCCAGGGCCACGGGGATGAGCGTTCCATCCCGGTGCCGGTAGTGGCACTCGGTCACGGTGCCTTCTTCATCCGCGAAGGTCTGCAGGGCTTCCAATCCGTCGCGGATGGGCCGGCCGAGTTTCGCGCTCAATTCCTGGGTCAGCGCCTCCAGTTCCTCCGGGATGCGCCACAGCAGGGGCGTCGCCTTGCCCACCACCTCTTCGGCGGAGTAGCCCAGTAGCACTTCCGCCTGCCGGTTGAAGCGGTTGACGCGTCCTTCGGAATCCAAGCTGATGACGGCGGCCTGGGCTCCGTCGAGCAGGGCGTTCTGCAGCGCTTGATGCGCCTCCTGAGCCTGCAGCAGTTCCTTGAGGCGGCCCGCCATGCCTTCGAGGCTGCGGGCGGCCTGCGCCCATTCATCCTCGCCGGCAGGGCCCTCCCGGGGTTCCAGATCCCCCTTGGCCAGGCTCTCGAATCGGGCCACCAGGGAACCGGCCCCCTCCGTGAGCCGGCGGGCCAGCACGTAGCTGAAGCCCCAGGCCAGCAGCAGGGCCAAGGCGATGAGGCCCGAACCCGCCCAGGTGAAGCGCCGATTCTGCGCCGCCAGGGCCCGGGTGGCCTCCTCCGCCGCCGCGCGCTGGCTGGCCCGCAACGGGTCCAGGGCCTCCATGAAGGCCGCCGCATCGGGCAGCCACTTGGAATCTCCGAAGGTGCCCAGTTCCCCCGACATGCCCAGGCCGAGCATCGCCTCCAATTCGAAGGAGCGCCTGCGCAGCACTTCCAGCCGTCGCCGGGCTTCGGAGCGCAACAGCTCGGCCCCGGGGTCCATCACGGGCGGATGGGCCGCCCAGGCGAGATCCCCCTCCATCCGCGCGACGCGGATCCGCTGCTGGCCGTCGGCCGGAGTGGCGCGACCCGAACGCACTTCCCGCAACACCACCGTCATGCGCACCACGTAGGCCTCGGCCACCTGCTCCAGGCTGCCCATGGGCAGCAGGCGCCGCGTGTAGAGGCTCCGGGCCTCCTCGGCCCCCCGCTGGGCCATGAACAGCAGGCCCAGGCTCGCCAGGGCCATGAGCCCGGCCACGAGACCCAGGGCCAGCCGCAAGCGACCGGCCAAACTTCGGGTACTGATCGCGCCGAGGGCTGTCATGTTGAGACCCCCCTCATCGGCCTTCAGGCAAGGGTCATCAAATCCGGATTCACGTTGAAAGCCGCGCGAGGTGAGGGTGAGCGTCCCGGGCCCCGAAATCCCTTTGAACCCCCGGGCCCGAATCCGTCATCCTGGAAGCCTGATGACCAATCCCCTGGAAGCCCTCAGCCCCCTCCGCCCCGCGAGCCAGACCCGGGCCGAGGAGCGCCCCGCCGCCAGCCCCGACCGCACCCGCGCCGAGCGCGCCCGGGGGGCCCAGGCGAACCAGGCCAAGGCCGACAACCTGGGGCAGCATCTGGACGTTCTGGCCTAGGGCCGCGCCGCCTCTTCGGTTCCGAACCGGCCCAGCAAGGCCGCCCCGCACCCCACCAGGACGCCCGGCAGAAAGCCCAGGGCCATGGCGCTGGCGGTGGTGACGAGCAGCAGCCCGGGTTGCTCCGCCTTGCGGCCACTCTCGGCCAGGGCCAGCCCGGAGAAGAGGAGCATCACGCCCAGCAGCGCCGCGGGAAAGGCCTGGGCCAGACCCATGAGGGAGGCGCCGAAGGCCACGGCCAGGATCACCTTCCCCGCCCCCAGGATGAGGATGGCCCCGTGGGTGCGGGCCCCGAAGCGGGTCTGACCGGCCAAGCCGCCCGCGCCGTGGCACATGGGCATGCCGCCGAACCAGCCCGTCAGCAGGTTCATGAGGCCCACGGAGATGGCCACCTTCCGTTCCGAGGGCGCGCGCTCCGGGAAGAGATCCCGGGACAGGGCGCAGACGGCCACCACGGAATTCAGCAACGTCACCGGAAGCTGCGGCACCGCAGCCTTCCAAAAGGCCACGCCCCAATCCCCCGAGGCGATGGGGATGAGGTGGGGCAGGTGGAGCCCCAGGTGCAGGTTCGACCAGGCCTGGGGGGTGCGCCAGAGGGTGAGGGCGAGGCCCGCGCCGAAGAGCAGCAACGCCACGGGCGTGCGCTCCTTGCGCAGCATCCACCAGCCCAGAGCCAGGGCCGGCAGTCCCAGCCACCAGCGGTCGAGCCCCGAATGCCAGCCCAGCTCCAATCCCTTGATGGCGAGTTGCAACCCCAGCGCCAGCTGGAGCCCCCGCACCACGTCCCCGGGCACCAGTTGGGCCAGGCGTCCCACCAGGCCGGTGAGCCCCGCCAGCAGCACGAGGGCGCTCACCAGCATGCCCGCCGCCAGAATCTGCGGCACCGTGAGCCCCTGGGTGAGGGCCACCGCCGCGATGGCCTTCATGGGCTGCACGGCCATGGGGATGCGGAAGGTGAAGCCCGTGATGAGGTTCAGCAGCCCCGCGAAGAAGAGCGCCACGCCGAAATCCAACCCGTTCTGGCGGGACATCCCCAGCAGCAAGGGCAGGAAGGTGCCCAGGTCCCCCAGGGAACCCGCCCATTCCGCCGCATCGAAGCGGGCGGTGCGAAGGTGATCGCGGAATCGCAGCAGCATCCGGGAAGACTAACCTGCCGCCCCCGTGACCGTCCTCAGGGTTTGGCGGGCGGAAGGGGCAATTCCACGTCCATGGCCACGCGCCAGGTGCGGCCTTCCCGGCGCCACACCTGCACGGCGGAACTGCGATCTGTCCCGCCTTCGCGCAGGCCCCAGCGCAGGGCCAGATCCACGGAGGCCGCGAGGTGGGTGCCCTCCTCGCGGAAGGTGGCACCCGCGCCGGGGGCCTCGGGCAGGAGGCCGGCCTTCAGGGGATGCCCCTTCCGATAGAGGCGCAGGTCCGCGGCGGCCCAAGTCTTCAGGGCCGCGGAGGGATCCGTCACGGCCGCGAGGTCGAAATCCTTCCAGGCGGCGGCCAAGGAAGCGCGAGCCCCGGGATCCGGCGTCGCCTCGAGGGCACGGGTCTCCAAGGGGAGGGCCGCCTGGGCGGGATGGGGGGCGCCCACGTCCAGGAGCACCTTCCAGCGCGTCCCTCGGAGCACCCAGAGGCTCAGGAAGTGGCCCCGCGCCGCGGGCTCCGCACCGGGCTTGGGCCGCCAATCCCAAGGTCCCGTGCTGAGGGCGAAGTCGCCGGACGCGGCCACCTCCACGTGCTCCGGGGCCCAGCTGAGCCGGCTTTCGTCTTTGGGCTGAGCCCGCTGCGCCGCGTGGCCGTTCTCCGCCTTGGGGGTGAAGACGACGGCATCCTCCGTGAGGGTGGCGAGGAAGGCCTCGGGGGTGCCCACACGGCCGGCCAAGGCCGCGAAAGCCCGTTCCGCGGCGGCCACGGCCGCGGGGGAGCGCAGGGGGGCCTGGGCCGGAGTCAAGGTCCCGAGGAGCACGCAGGGCAGCAGGGGATTCATGAGGCCCATCATGGGCCTTCCCCCGCCCCGGGCCACGGGGCCCGGGGCGGATGGCGGGGCGGGCAGGGTCAACGGCGGGAGAAGACGGGAGCGTCCACCTCGCCCTTCTCCACCTTGGCGAGGATGCCCTCCAGCCGCTTTCGGTAGGCCGCATCCTTCTCCTTCTCCAGGATGCCCTTGAGGATGGCGGCGTGGGCCGTGCGCAGCGCGTCGGCCGCGGGCACGGCCACGTCGGGCTTCACGCCCACGTGCTCCCAGTTGGTGTTCGTGATGGGGTTGACGGCCTTGCCCGTGGGCACGAAAGCCAGGAAGCCGTTCCCCAGGGCCACGGCCCCGCCCGGGTTGGCGCCACCGCCCGTGGTCTCGCCCACCAGGGTGGCCCGCTTCTGAGTCTGGAAGTCGTAGGCGCACTCCTCGCCGCCAGAGAAGGTGCGGGAGGAGGTGAGCACGTAGACGGGCTTCGTGTAGCGCGGCCCCACGGTGGCCACGGTCCAGTACTGGTGGGTGCTGTTGCGGGGGCGGTTGTAGATGGAATTGATGTGGCGGCTGTCGCCCTCCCCGAAGAAGTGGCTCACGAGGTAGGCCACGCTCTCGGGATCCCCGCCGCCGTTCTGGCGGAGGTCGAGGATCAGGGCCTCGGTGCCCGAGAGCAGGGAGAGGGCCGCGGAAAACGCGGGGCCCACGAATTCCGTGGGGCCGAAGCCCCGAACATCCAGATAGCCCACGTTGCCGGGGAGCTGCTCCACCTTGGCGATGCCGAAGGCGCGGCGGGCCGCCTGCTGCCGGGCCTCGGCCACCTCCTCCTTCGTGGGGGGCTTGTCCTCGTCGTCGCTGCCGGGCTTGAACTCGGGGTCGAAGCGCACGCGGAAGTGGCCATCGTTCCCCAGCTCCCGCAGATCCTTGGAAAGCGCCTCCGCGAAGGCCTGGGTGGTGGTGGCGCTGTCGTAGGCGCCCTTGGCCACCTTGGCGGTCAGGGCCTGCCCCACCTTCTCCGCCACGTCGGGGAAGACGTACCGGGCCTTCAGCTCCTTGGCCAGGGTGTCCACCACCGCCTTGCGCTGGGCGGCGGTGACGGGGGAGGGGGCGTCCTGGGCCGCGAGGGTCAGGACGAGGGCGGGGAGGAGGAAGAGGGATTTCATGGGTGGGGATCTCCAGGGAGCGGTGAGCCGGCACCGGGCCGGTCACCTCCAGGATCCGCAGGGGGGCTGCCATTGATTAGGCGGCAAGGTGCCAGTCCACCGGCACTCTGCCCGAAGGGCCCGAACGGGGGAGAATGGGGCATGGCCAAATTCGAGCTCGATGAAGTGGACCGCCGCCTCCTCGCGGAGCTGGGGGCGGATGCCCGCCTCACCCAGGTGGCCCTCGCCGCGCGCGTGGGCCTCTCGCGCTCCTCCGTCCAGGGTCGCCTCAAGCGGCTGGAGGCCGAGGGCGTCATCCTCGGCTACACCCTTCGCCTGGGCCAGGAGCGCCCCACGGGCATCCGCGCCTACCTCCTCATCCGAGGTGGCCGGGCCAGCCATGACCGGGCCGTGCAGACCCTGGAGACCTTTCCCGAAGTGCGGGTGGCCGACTCCGTGAGCGGCGACATCGACCTCGTGCTGCAACTGGAGGCCGAGCGCCTGGAGGACATCAACCGCATTCGCGATGAAGTGGCCAAGCTGCCCGGGATCGCCGCCACCCAGACCCTGCTCGTGATGGCGCCCCGCTTCGACCGGCGCTGAAACCCCGGGCACCTGAACGCAAAGGACTCTCCAAGGAGGGCCCTTTGCGTGCGTTGCCGCAGGCTTAGACGTCCTTCGTCCAGCGCAGCACGGGCTTGCGGGCGGCGGTGGTCTCGTCGAGGCGGCGCAGGGGGGCCGTGACGGGGGCCTGATGCAGGAGGTCGGGGTTCTCCTGGGCCTCGCGGGCGATCTCCTTCATGGCGTGCACGAAGGCGTCCAGCTCGTCCTTGCCCTCGCTCTCGGTGGGCTCGATCATGAGCGCTCCGCTGACGACCATGGGGAAGTAGATCGTCGGGGGGTGGAACCCGTAGTCGATGAGCCGCTTGGCGATGTCCAGGGTGTGGACGTCGTTCTTGGCCTGGATGGCGTCGTTGAAGACCACTTCGTGGAGGCTGGGGCTCGTCACGGGCAGGTGGTAGACGCCCATGAGCTCGTGGCGGATGTAGTTGGCGTTCACGATGGCGCGCAGCGTTGCGTTGCGCAGGCCGTCGCCGCCGTGGCTGTAGCAATAGGTCAGCGCGCGGACGAGCATCCCGAAATTGCCGAAGAAGGTGTGCACCTTCCCGATGCTCTGGGGGCGGTTCCACTCCCAGCGGTAGGTGTGGTGGGGCACCTCACCCTCGCCCACCTTCGTCGTCTCGCGGACGACCACGGGCTTGGGGAGGAAGGGCTCCAACTTGGCCACGCAGCCCACGGGGCCGGCGCCGGGACCGCCGCCCCCGTGGGGGGTGGACATGGTCTTGTGCAGGTTCATGTGCATCACGTCGATGCCGAAGTCGCCGGGGCGGGCCACGCCCACGAGGGCGTTCATGTTGGCGCCGTCCATGTACACGAGGCCGTCCGCTTCGTGGATGAGCTTGCAGATCTGGTCGATCTTGGGCTCGAAGATGCCCAGCGTGTTGGGGTTGGTGATCATGAGGCCCGCGATCTCGCCCTTGTGCTCGCCGAGCACCGTGAGGAGGCCCTTCTTTACCTTGCCGGTGGTGGCGTCGGTGATGTCCTCGAAGCTCACGCAGCCATCGGGGCCGGAGGCCACGTCCACCACGTCGTAGCCCGCCATGGCGGCCGTGGCGGGGTTGGTGCCGTGGGCGCTGTCGGGGATGAGGAAGACCTTCTTATGCTGGCCGCGGCTCTGGTGGTAGGCGCGGATGAGCAGCACGCCCGTGAGCTCGCCGGCGGCGCCGGCGGAGGGCTGCAGGGTCATGCCGGCGAGGCCCGTCACTTCCTTCAGCCACTCCTGCAGGGTGTAGAGCAGGGCGAGGTTGCCCTGCACCAGCTCGTCGGGGGCCATGGGGTGGCTCTCGGCGAAGCCGGGGATGGCGGCGACCTTCTCGTTGATCCGGGGGTTGTGCTTCATGGTGCAGGAGCCCAAGGGGTACATCCCCTGGTCCATGCCGTAGTTCCACAGCGACAGGCGGGTGAAGTGACGGATCACCTCGGGCTCGCTGCAGCTGGGCAGGGCGTCGAAGCCGGCGCGCTTGAGGTGCGCGGGACGGGTGTCCTTGGGGCTCGGCACGTCGAGCTTGGGCAGGTCGAGCCCGATCTTGCCGGGGACGCTGCGCTCGAAGATCAGGGATTCACGGGATCGGATGGACATGGTTGATCTCCGCTCAGGCGACGACGGAAGGGATGCGGGCGAGCACTTCCACGAGGTGCTCGATCTGCATGCGGGTGTTGATCTCGGTGGCGCACCACAGGACGCAGTTCTCGTAGCCGTAGGGCGTGAGATCCAGGCCCGGCAGGATGCCCTCGGCGGCCAGGGCCTTGGCGGTGGCCTTCCAATCGCCGGTGAACTTCAACACGAACTCGTTGAAGGTCGGCGCGGTGAAGACGGGCTTCCAATCCGGCAACTCCAAGAGGCGGGCCTGCAGGTACTGGGCCTTGGCGACGTTCTGCTCCGCGAGGCCCTTCAGGCCCTCAGGGCCGGCCAGCTGCAGGAAGATGTTGGCGCGCAGGGCGATGAGGCCCTGGTTGGAGCAGATGTTGGACGTGGCGCGGTCCCGCTTGATGTGCTGCTCGCGGGCGGTGAGGGTGAGCACGTAGCCCGTGCGGCCTTCGAGGTCCTTGGTCTGGCCGACGACGCGGCCGGGGATTTCGCGCTTGTGGGCGTCCTTCACGGCGAGGAAGCCGAGGAAGGGGCCACCGAAGGAGGTCTTGTTGCCAAAAGACATCGCCTCGCCGCAGGCCATGTCGGCGCCCAGCTTGCCGGGGGCCTCGAACCAGCCGAAGGCCATGGCCTCCATGGTGACGGAGACGAGCAGCGCACCGGCGGCGTGGATGGGAGCCTCCAGGGCCTTCAGGTCTTCGACGTTGCCCAGGAAGTTGGGGTAGCCCACGAGCACGGCGGCCACGGTGGCATCCAGCTTGGCGGCCAGGTCGGCGGTGTCGGTGACGCCGTCCTTCAGGGCCACTTCCACCAGCTTCAGATCCTCATGGCTGGCGAAGCCGGTGCGAAGCACCTCGAGGTAGTGGGGGTGCAACCCGGCGCTCACGAGGACCGTGTTCCGCTTCTTGAGGGAGCGCACGGCCATGAGGGCGGCCTCAAGGCAGGCGGTGCCGCCATCGTAGAGGCTGGCGTTGGTCATCTCGAGCCCCGTGAGGTCGCAGATGAGGGTCTGGTACTCGAAGATGTGCTGCAGGGTGCCCTGGCTGATCTCGGGCTGGTAGGGCGTGTAGGCCGTGAACCACTCCTGGCGGCTGATCTGGTGGTCGATGGCCGTGGGGATGAAGTGGGCGTAGGCGCCGGCGCCCAGGAAGCGGGTGCGGAAGCGGGTGTTGAGCTCCGCCATCTGCTCCAGGTCCCGCAGCACTTCCAGCTCACTGGAGGTGGGGGGCAGGTTCAGGGGGCGGGCCAGCCGCAGGTGCTCAGGCACCCCCACGAGGAGATCCTCGGCCTTCTGGACGCCGATGGCGTCCAGGAGGGCTCGATCTTCGCTTGAAGCCAAAGGGAGATAGCGCATAGGCATCCTTCGCAGGCGACGGCCAAAGCTTCAAGTTTACCCGGCCGGGAGCGGGTCGAACTTGGACGATTTCCATACAGTGCCGTGGATCACTGCCTTTCAATCCACCCCATGGGCCTGTTTTTTCACCGGCCTGTGGCCCAGCGGGTGATCTCCCGTGCCACCTCGTCCAGGGGCACCTGCCGCTCCGAGGCCCCGATTTCCCAGGCCACTTTGGGCATTCCATAGACCACCGAGGTCTCCTCGTCCTGACTGAAGGTGGCGGCCCCGGATTCCCGCAGGGCGAGAAGCCCCCGGGCCCCGTCATCCCCCATGCCCGTCAGCAGGACCCCCAGCATCCGCTTGCCCCCGCCCGCCTCGGCGGCGGATTGGAACAGGGCCTCCACGGCCGGGAGGTGGTTCCGGATCCGGGGCCCCGACTGCACGAGGGCCCGGGTGCCCCCATCCCGCTCCTTCTGGACGCGGAAGTGGGCGAGGCTGGGCGCCAGGTAGGCATGGCCGGGCCGCAACAGCTCCCCATCCACGGCCTCGGAGACCCGCACCTGCCCCACCCCGTTCAGGCGCTCCGCGTAGGCCGCCGTGAAGCCAGGGAGGATGTGTTGAACCACGGCGATGGGGGGCAAGCCCGCCGGCAACCCCTCGAAGACCCGGCGCAGGGCTTCGGTGCCGCCCGTGGAAGCGCCCATCAGGATCAGGGCGTCGGCCCGGCCCTGGGAGGGGCCCGGCGCGACGGCGCCCACGGGAAGCCGCGGCGCCTCGGCGCTGCTGCGGCGAGCCACCCGGGCGAAGGAGGCGGAGTGCACCGCGTCCGCGATCTCCTCCCCCACCTGCTCCAAATCCGCGCCCACGGAGCCGCCCGGTTTGCCGATGACCTCCATGGCCCCCAGCCGCATGGCCTCCATGGCCACCTGCGTGCCCCGGGCCGAGAGGCTGCTCACCACCACGACGGGCATGGGGTGGGCCTTCATGAGCTTGCCCAGGAAGGTGAGGCCATCCATGCGGGGCATTTCGATGTCCATGGTGAGGACGTCAGGTTGGAGGGCGATGATCTTCTCCCGGGCCTCGAAGGGGTCGGCGGCGGTGCCCACCACCTCCAGCTCCGGATGCCGGGTGAGGATGCGGGTCATCAGCTGCCGCACGAGGGCGGAGTCGTCCACGATGAGGACCCGACGCTTCCCGCTCACGAGAACAGCTCCACGTCGCCGGAATCATCCTGCTTGAGCCGCCGGGCGAAATCCCGCTCGCGATTGATGAGGGTGTCGTTGTTCAGCTGCTCGATGCGCCGTTGGAGCACCTGCCCCGTGTGGGGGAAGAAGTAGACCTTCCGGGCGTAGTTCTCCCCGAGATCCTCGCTCCAGATGGGAATGCCCTCCTGGGAGAGGAAGGAGCGCACGAATTCCGAATTCCGAGCCCCCACGTCGCTCATGCCCTTCATCACCCGGCCGCCACCGAAGACCTTGGCCACCAGGCGATCCTTGCGGGCCCCCAAGCGGAGCAGCTCGTTGATGAGCAGCTCCATGGCCGCCACGCCGTAGCGTGCCGAGTAGAAGGTGTCCTTCACTTCACGGCTGCGATCCTCCGGCAGCATGAAGTGGTTCATGCCGCCCACCAGGCCCACGGGATCCAGCAGGCAGGCGGACACGCAGGAGCCGAGCACGGTGACGATGACCTCGTCTTCCGCCGTGGCGTAGAACTCCCCAGGCATGATCTTCATGGCCGCTCGATTGAAGTGCTTGTCGAAGTACTTCGTGGCCTGGCCGCGATTGAGGGCGCCTTCCCTGCTCATGGCGCCCCCGGTTTCCGGTAGATGGTGCCGCCGAGGCTCTCGAACCCCAGGGAGGCGTCCAGCAGGGCTTCGCTGTGGCCCACCATGAGGAACCCGCCGGGCACGAGCACCTCCAGGAAGTGCCTCAGGAGCTCCTTCTGGGTGGGCTTGTCGAAGTAGATCATCACGTTCCGGCAGAAGATGAAATCCTTGCTCCCCGGCTGGGGCCAGCCGACGCTTCCCAGCAGGTTGAGGATCCCGAACTCCACCATGCCTTGGAGCTGAGGCCGCACCCGCACCTTGCCCGCGTGGGGTCCCGTGCCCTTGAGGAAGGCGAAGCGTTTCCACTCCCGCTCCAGCTTCTCCACCCGGTCCTCGGGATAGACTCCCCGCCGGGCCGTTTCCAGCACGTTGGTATCCACGTCCGTGGCCAGGATGCGCAGGTCGCAGTCCGGGAAGGTGGCCGCCATGACCATGGCGATGGTGTAGGGTTCCTCGCCGGTGGAGCAGCCCGCGCTCCAGGCCTGCAGTTTCCCGCTCACGGGCGGATGGGCCGAATAGTGGGCGGCCAGGAATTCGAAGTGATGCCGTTCCCGGAAGAAGCTCGTGAGGTTCGTGGTGAGGGCGTTGACGAAGGCGCCCCACTCCGGGGAATCCGGCCCCGTGACCATGCGCAGGTAGGCGTCGAAGTCCGTCAGCCCGTGGGCCCGTAACCGCTTGATGAGCCGGGCCCGCACCATGGCCTGTTTCTGCGGGCCCAGATTGATGCCCGTGTGCTTGTGAAGGAGACGCCGGACGGCCTCGAAGCCCGGGGCGCTGAGCGGGTAGTCCTCCATCTCACAACCCCGCAGCGGCGGGTTGCACGGAGCCCGACAGCCGGAGGAGCCCCGCCACGTCCAGGATGAGGGCCACGTGGCCATCGCCCAGAATGGTGGCGCCCGAAAGGCCCTCCACCCGGCGGTAGTGGGTCTCCAGGCTCTTGATCACCACCTGGCTTTGCCCCAGCAGTTCCTCCACGGCCATGGCGGCCCGGCGATTCTCCGCTTCCACCACCACGAGCAGCGGGACACTGCCCGCCTCCTCCACGCCCGTCTGCAAGAGCTGGGGCAGACGCAACACCGGTACGAATTCGCCCCGGATGTTGATGACTTCGCGATCCCCCTTGAGGGTCTGGATCTCCCCCGGCTTGGGCCGGAAGCTCTCCAACACGGAGGCCAGGGGGAACACATACGTCTCCTGGCCCAGGCGCACGATGAGCCCATCGAGGATCGCCAGGGTGAGGGGGAGGATGAGCCGGAAGGTGGAGCCCACGCCCGGGCGGCTCTCCACTTCCACGCGGCCGCCGAGGTTGCGAATGTTCTGGCGCACCACGTCCATGCCCACGCCCCGGCCGCTCAGGTCCGATACCACCGCGGCCGTGCTGAAGCCCGCCTCGAAGATGAGCTGGTGGATCTCGTCGTCGGTGAGGCTGGCGCCGGGCGGCACGAGGCCGCGCTCCTGGGCCTTGGCCAGGATGCGGGCTTTGTCCAGGCCCTTGCCATCGTCCTGGACTTCGATGTGGATGTGGCCGCCCTTGGAGTAGGCGCGCAGGAGGATGTGCCCCGTGGGGTGCTTGCCCGCCGCCACGCGATCCACCTTGGATTCGAGGCCGTGGTCCAGGCTGTTTCGCACGAGGTGGGTAAGGGGATCCACCAGGAGTTCGATGAAGGTCTTGTCCAGCTCCGTGGCCTGGCCTTCGAGGTGGAGATCCACCTCCTTGCCCAGCTGCTTCGAGAGGTCGCGGACGAGGCGCGGGAAGCGGGAGAACACCATGTCCACGGGCACCATGCGGATGCCCATGACCCGCTCCTGGAGGTCGCGCGTCTGGCGGTCGAGTAGCTGCATGGCCTCCTGGAAGCGGCCCTGACCCGCCTGGGTCTCCAGTAGTTGGCTGCTCTGCGCCAGCATGGCCTGGGTGATGACCAGCTCGCCCACCAGATCCAGGAGGCGATCGATCTTCTCGGTGCTCACCCGCAGGGTGGAGGCCTCTCCGCGCGGGGAAGCCCCCTTCGGAGGTTCAGACGGGGTGCCCGTCGGCGGCGCCAAGGGGGCCGATCCCACGGCCACCGGGGGTTCAGGCTCCTTGGCCGTGGGGCCCGCCAGCACGGGAGTGATGATGAGGTTGTCCCCTTCATCCACGAACTCGAAGACCTCCTCCACCTGTTCACGGGTAAAGGAGCCCGCCAGATCGAGGGTCCAGGCCAGATGGCAGGTTTCAGGTTCCAGAACCGACAGGGGCGGGACGCCGTCGGCCGCCAGTTCCACCCTGAGCTGCCCCAGGCGGCGAAGATCCCGGAACAGGCGCTCCAGGTTGAGGCCCCGGCGGAAGGCATCGCCCGGCGCCCGGAACTGGATGCGAGCCCCTTCCCAGGCCAGCACCGGCGCCGCCACGGGCGCACTTTGAACCGCCGTGTGGCCGCCCAGCGTGAGGGACCGGAATCGGAGGGCGAGGGCCTCCTCCCGGGCCTTGTCCTCCGGGGGCAGGGGCTGATCCGCCTGGGCGAGGCTCAGGTGGCGGCGGACGAGGTCCACGGCCTGCAGCAGGAGGTCCACCCCTTCCTGGGTGAGGGGGGTGTCTCCTTGGCGCACGGGCTCCAGGCCGCTCTCAAGCTCATGGGTGAAGGCCGCCACTTCCGGAAATCCGAAGGTGGCCGCGTTCCCCTTGAGGCTGTGGGCCACGCGGAACAGGAGGTTGAGATCCTCGCGCTCCAGGGCGGCTAGATCCAGGCGCAAAAGGGTGGCCTCCATGGCATCCAACAGCTCCGCGGCCTCCTCGAAGAAGACCTTCCGGTATTGGCCAAGGATGTCCACCATGGTGGCCTCAGAGGACGCGGTTCACGGTCTCGATCAACTTCTCGGGACTGAAGGGCTTCACGATCCACCCCGTGGCGCCGGCCGCCTTGCCCTTCGCCTTCATCTCTGGCGTGGACTCGGTGGTGAGCACGAGGATCGGCGTGAACCGGTAGGGACCGAGCTTCCGCAATTCGCCCACGAGGGTGATGCCGTCCATTTTCGGCATGTTCACGTCCGTGATCACGAGGTCCGCCCCTTGGGTGCGGGCCAGATCCAGGGCTTCCTGGCCATCGGAGGCCTCCAGCACCACGAAGCCCGACTGGGAGAGGGTGAAGGCAATCATCTGCCGCATGGTGGAGGAATCATCCACGGTGAGGATGGTCTTGCTCATCAGGACCTCAGAAAAGTTCCACGTCGCCAGCATCGAGCGTGTCGTGATGCACGGCCCGCTTGGGGTTAAAGGCTGCATCGGCCTGCTGGAGGGTTTCCTCCAGTTCAGGGAGGATCTGCTCCAGGGGATCCCCCTGATTGAGCCGGTTTCCCGCGCGATCCCAGGCCTCGCCCCGATGGATCAAATGCTCCAGGTGGGCGGTGACGGTTTCCAGGGACTGCCGCACGAGATCCTCGAACTGGAGGCTCTTCACCACTTCATGGATGCGGGTCTGCACCTCCTTGGCGTTCACTTCCGCCCGGATGACCAACGCCGCGACCTTTGTGTTGCTGACCTCCATGGCGCCCATGAGGCCCGCGCTCTGGCCCTTGGAAGTGAGGAAGAGGCTCAGGTCCTTGGTGGCGATGCGGTGGATCTGGTTCTCCGTGTTCTCCAGGGCCTGGTGCGTGCCGGCAAGGTGTTCTTGGATGGCGTCGTTGAGCCGGGCGCTGCGATCGGCGAGGCTGCTCACCTCCCCCGCCACGATGGCGAACCCTGCGCCGTACTTGCGGGCGTGGGCGGCCTCGATGCTCGCATTGAGGGCCAGGAGGTGCGTCTTGGAGGCGATCTCGGAGAGATCCTGGAGCACCTGCTCCATCTTCCGCGAGCGCACCTGGATGTCCTCGATCTCCTCCACCAACTGCATGGAGGCCGTGGAGGTCTCGAGGATGTTCTCCACGAGGTGATCGAGGGTCTGGATGATGCTCTTGGAGAAGTTCTCCATGCTCACTTCGCCGTGCTCGCCTTCGACCCGGAGGGTCATGGCGTCCTGGATCTCCACTGTGAGGTGGCGCTGCTGGGCCACGAGGGTGTTCAGTTCGCTCAAAGCCACGCCCAGCCCCGAGGCGGCCCTGGCGGTGAGGCTGCCCACCTGATCCAGGTTCTTCAGGGCCTCCCGCACCTGCAGGTTCGTCTGCCGGGCCTCCTCCTTGGCGATGCGCCCCAGGATGGCCGCGAGGGCCGTCACGGGGAGCCCCGCCTCCGGGGAGGCCACGCCGACGCCCCCGGGCTGCTTGGAACCAAGCCAACCCATCACTTCACCTCGTCCAGGAAGGTCTGCAAGCCCAGCTCCTTCATCCGCTCCAGCAGCGCCGGGGGGATGCCCTGGAAGCGGATCGCCCCCGGGGCCCTCCCGACGGTGGCGGAGGCCAGCAGCTGGAAACCGGAGAGGTCCACGTCACCCACGCCGGCGAGGTCCACCACGAAGGGCCCCGAGCCCTCCAGGGCCTGCTTCAGGCCGGTGGCCTGCCCCTGGATGGAGAACACATCCAGATCGCCCTTGAGGGTGACCAGGGTGGGCTTGGACGACTTCCCCGCCATCAGAACTCCTCCCACCCTTCGGCGTCGGAATCCGTCGGCGGCAGCACCGGCTTCTTGAGGGCCAGGGTCTCCGGCCGGCTCGCCGGGCGCTGGAGTTCGGGCATCGGCGCCGTACGCACCGTGGTGCGGTGCCGGGGCGCGGCCTTCGCCTGCGGCTTGCGGGACCGGGATCCCTCCTGCCCCGTGCGGAACTTGGCCACGAGATCCGAGAGGGACTGGGCCTGCTCATCCAGGCTCATGGCGGCGGCGGCGGCCTCCTCCACCAGCGCGGCGTTCTGCTGGGTCATGGTGTCCATCTGGGTGATGGCCTTGTTGATCTCCTGGATGCCTCGGCTCTGTTCCTGGGTGGCACCGGTGATCTCCTGGATGAGGTCCGTGACCCGCTGGACGCTGTCCACCACGTCCCGCATGGTCCGGCCCGCGCTCTCGGCCACCTGTGCGCCATCAGCGGCCTTGCGGACGGAATCCCGGATGAGGCCCTTGATCTCCTTGGCGGCGTCGGCGCTGCGCTTGGCGAGGTTGCGGACTTCCGCCGCCACCACCGCGAACCCGCGCCCCTGCTCGCCCGCCCGAGCCGCTTCCACCGCCGCGTTGAGGGCGAGGAGGTTGGTCTGGAAGGCGATCTCATCCACCACGCCGATGATCTCGGCGATGCGCTCGGCGCTCTGATTGATCTCCGCCATGGAGGACACGAGCATGTTGACGTTGTCCGCGCCTTCCATGGCCACGGTGCGGGTCTTGGTGGCGTCGGTGTTGGCGGCCTGCGCGTTCTGGGCCGTCTGGCTCACGGTGGCCGTGAATTCCTCCATGCTGCTGGCGGTCTCTTCCAGGCTGGCGGCCTGCTGCTCGGTGCGCCGGCTCAGGTCGGCATTACCGGAGGAGATTTCGCCGGCGGCACCCAGGATGTTGGTGCTGCCCTCCTGGATCTGCACCACGAGGTCGCGCAGGCGATCCGTCATGAGGTTGAAGGCGTCGAAGCCCTCCTTCAGCTCGTCGTCGCGGGTGTCTTCCACGCGGGCGGTGAGGTCGCCGTCGCTGACCTGGCGCATGCGCTGGGTGGCGCCCTCGAGGCGGGCGAAGATGCGGCTGCGGAGGAGCCAGAAGATCACGCCCAGGGAGGCGGCGCAGCCCACGAGGGCCCCGCCGATGACCCACATGGTGAGGCTGCCGAGGAGCTTGTCGGTGTCCTCGAGCCCCATGATCACCTCATAGGCCCCGTGGATTTCGCCCACCTTCCAGCCCTCCATCTTGGCGCCCGTGGGATCCGTGCCGTCCTCCCGGCCCCACAGGGCCTTGGAGGTGCTGGGTTCGCCGTGGCAGGCCATGCATTCGCCCGTCAGGCGGATGGCCCGGAAATAGCGCACCGAGTTCATCTTCTTGTCTTCGTACCAGTGATCGGGATTGCCGGGTTCGGAAGCCCGGGCCTGGAGCTGGCGGAGGATCTTGAGTTCGTCCTCATCTGGGGCGTTTTTCGGGTTGCGGGGGAATTCCTTGGGCACGCGGAACTTGAACCCCGATTCCTTGGCTTTCATCTCCGCCGTTTGGAAGGAGGCGACGATGGGCACGGTCTGCACCAGGGCCTTCACGTCCTCCTTGAGCTTCTTCTGATCGTAGATCCCGGAATTCCGGATCGAGGCCATGTAGTCGCGCACGCTCTCGGCCTGATTGCAGATCGTTTGAGATTCCGAAACCTCCTTGCCGATGAGGGCGTCCCGCATCTGACTGCGGGTGATCACGCCGATCAGGACGAAGGCCGTGATGATCACGGCGGCTACGAGCCCCATGATCAGGGCCTGGAGACTCAGGGCACCGCGCTGGGATGGACTGGTCATGGCAGTTCTCCGCAAGAGGATCATCGGATTCAGGCCCCTTCGGGAGCGTTGAGGGATCGCAGTTCGTCCTGACTCAGCAGGCGGTCCAGGTTCAGGAGGATCAACATGGCCTCGCCCCCTTCCGGGCTCGCCGGAAGGCTGGTGAGGCCCGAGATGAATTCGCGGTCCAGGGCCATGTCGCCCCCCCACTCGGGAGGCGGCTGAATCTTGGCGGGATCCAGATCCACCACCTCGGACACGGCATCCACGCGCATGCCCAGGGTCCGGCCCTCCACCTCGACGATGACCATCACGGGCCGCCCCCCTTCGGGCACCGGCCCCAGAGAGAAGCGCACGCGAAGGTCAATGATGGGCACGATGGCCCCACGGAGGTTGATGACGCCCGGCATGTAGGCCGGAGCCTTGGGAATCCGCGTGATGGAGGCCGAAGCCTGGATCTCCCGCACCTTGAGGATGGGGATCCCGTAGGCCTCCCCGGCCAGGGCGAAACAGAGGAATTGGGTCTGCTCGGCACGCTGGGTCGTTTGAAGGGCATCCATGGACGGACTCCGGGGGAGGCCCTACGCATCGACGCCCTCCCCCCCGGGATTAATTCAGACCCCTGCCTCCCAGCCCCTGGAGCCCCTGACTGCCGGTTTAAACCCGGTGAGGCTCAGCGCCTCCGCCACAAGTCCAAGGGCAACATCCCAATCTGGACATTGAAGGAACCCACCGTTCGCGAAGGCCGGCCCAATCCCTCCGTGCGCGCCCAGCCGTAGGCGGCTTCCAAGGTCAGGCCCAGGATCACCGTGCGAAGTTCCAGCCCGGCCCCGGCCAAGCGCCCACTGCCCGCCCCCCCCAGGTCCCGCAGCTCCGCCCCCAGCCGGGCCAGATCGAAGCGGGGACCCAACTGGAGCGTGGTGCCGAAGGGGCCCTCCAATCGGATGGGCAGGCCCAGCCGCATCACCGCGAACTGGGCCGCGAGGTTCCCGTTGGCCGCCGTGCCGATGAGGAAGCCGGGGCCACCCAGGATCCAGGCCTGGTGGGGTTCCAGGTTCCGGCTCGCGCCCACCTCCGCGTCCAGATCCAAGCTGATCCGCCGCCCCAGGGCCCAGAGGGACCGCGCCCGCAGGTACCCCTGGCGGAAGTCGTGATCACCGGACAGGCCGCGACTGCGACCGCCTTCCAGGTGGAGCCGGAACACGCGGCCCTGCGTGGGCAGGCTGTGGCGATCCAGGCTGTCCCATTCCAGGCTTCCGGCCAGCAGGAGGTCCGAGCGGGCCTCCGGGGATTGCCCGGTCCAATCCAGGTAGGAGCGGCGCCAGGCGCCTTCGAGGCTCGTCTTGCCCGTCCCCGAGGCGCCGAAGCGGGCGTAGGTCCGGAAGATGGCCTGATCCGTCCGCCAGTCCCCCGACCGCGTACCGCCGGACACCGGCCAGGCGCCAAAGGCCTGCGCCCCCTCCAGCCGGCGGGAGAAACTGCTGCCCTCCACCTCCAACCCCGCGCCCAGCAGGGCCTGGAAGGGCCCCCGCACGGTACCGGTGACCCCCGTTTCCAGGCGGTTCCGGGTGGCCACCACTTCCAACTCGCTGGCGAAGGAGCCCAAGCCGAAGGCGCGATAGGCCAGCGCCCCCTGGCCGCGCAGCGTGCTCTCCCAGCCCATGGAGAACTCCAGCCGCTGCCGCTCCTGCGGAAGGGGGGCGAGCAGGAGGTCCACCTGGGTGGGATCCTCGGGCACGGGCAGCAGGTAGTGGCGCAGCTCCGCCAGGTGGAGCCGTTGCTCCACGAGCCCCACGCTGCGCTGCAGTGCGCCAATCTCCAGGGGCTTTCCCTGGAGGCCGAGCATCCGGGAGGCCAGGTAGCGTTCGTTCACCCGGCGCCCCTCGGCGGGCTGCACGGTGATGCTGCGCACCTTGGGTTCCGAGACCCGCACGGTGAGCACGCCCGTATCCGGATCGAAGCCGGTGCCGCGCACGTCCATGAGGGGATGCCCTTCGGCCACCCAGGCATGCACGAGGCCGCTCACCACTTCCCCCAAGGTTCTGGGATTGAAGGGCGCCCCCAGGGGGAGCGGCGCCAACGCCGCGCGCACCCGGGATGACCAGGCTTCGGGCACTTCGAGGCTGAGGGCCTTCACCTTGGGCCAGGGTTTCACGAGGAGGTGGAGCACCTTCCGGCCCGATTCCAGCCGCAGCTCCGCGGAAGCATTCCGCGCCAGCCCGCGCACCAGCAGCTGCTGGAGGCCGATGAGCAGCTCCTGGACCTTCAGCTCCCCGGGCGGGCGCTGCAACCACGTCCAGAGCACGTTCTGGGCTTCCGGTGGCCAGCCGAAATCCGGGGCCACCACCTGATCCACTTCCAGGGGTTCCGCCTGCCCCAGCTTGGCCAGCAGGGCCTTGTCCAGGGCGGGCTTGGCCGCGTCGAAGGCGGCGCGGCCTTCTTCGATGAGCCTGGGCAGGCGGTCCTTGTAGGAGGTGAACGGCACCTCCCCCAGGGGCGGGCGCAGGAGGAAATCCGCGGCGCGGCGGCTCTCCCACTGGCGCCGTTCGATGGTGAGGTCCAGGCTGCGGGCGGCGATGGAGAGCGCGTTGCCCGCTTGGCGCTTGTCCAGGGGGCTGCTCACGTCGAGGGCCACGATGAAGTCGTCGGGGAAGGCCTCCCGGGCGAGGCCCACGGGCAGGTTCTCCACCAGTGCCCCATCCACCCAGGGCTGGCCCTGGATCATCACGGGCTTGAAGCCCACGGGCACGGCCATGGAGGCCCGCACGGCCTCGGCCAGTTCCCCTTCGGCGAAGGCGCGGCCCACGCCGGTCTGCAGGTTCGTGGCCACCACCCGGAGGGGCACCCGGAAGGCGTCGAAGCGACCTTGGCTGAAATGGGAGGCCCGAATGAAGAGTCCTTCCAGGGTGCGCTGGACATGCACGCCGCTCACGCCTTGGGTGAGGCGCCAACCGCCGGTATCCCAATCCAGGATCACGGGGCTGCCCGAGCGCTGCTCCTGCTCGTCCAGCGTCTCCCCGGGCAGGCGCCGCAGCGTATCCAGGAAGGCCCGCTCGAAATCCACCCGGGCGAAGAGGGCCTCGATCTCCCGGGGGCTGTAGCCCACGGCGTAGAGGGAACCCACCAGGGCGCCGATGCTCGTGCCGGTGACGGAGGTGACGGGATAGCCCTCCTCCTCGAAGCGCTGGAGCAGGCCCACGTGGGCGATGCCCCGCGCGCCCCCGCCGCTGAGCGCGAGCCCCAGGCGGGGCGCGCCAGGCACCCACACCCGCGGCGCGAACCGGAACACCATGTCCGGGGGCTCCACGGACACCTCGAAGCGGCGCAGCACCACGGAGGGCGCCTGCGCGGCCAGGCCCGCCACCAGGGCCATTGGCACGAGCGCGCGTCGGAGAATCATGGGGAAAGAATAGCCCGGAGGCCTGGCTCGCCGGCTTACTGGAAGAACTCCCAGCGCTGGGCCTGGATCTCCATGAGCTTTTCACATCCTCGCAGGCCCATCTCCAGCAGCGCCGCGCACTCCGAGCGGGGGAAGGGACGGCCATCGCCGGCGGCCTGGAAGTCCACGATCTCCACTTCGCCCCCTTCCATGGCCCGGGAGGCCACCAGGTAGCAGTGGATGGCCACAGCCTCCTCCTCCGCGTAGTCCAGGTCCACGAGCATGCCCCGGCGTCCGTGCCCCTGTTCCACCACGCCCATGGAGAGGGCCGCCACCTGGCGGCGCAGGGCCGCTTCCAGGCCATGCTTGCGCAGGGCGAGGGCCAGGGCCACCCAGGCCCCGTTCAGGGCCGTGGAGCGGGAGCCGCCATCGGCGTTGATCACGTCACAGTCGATCTGCAGGGTTCGCTCTCCCAGCAAGCTCAGGTCCACGGCCTGCCGGAGGCTGTGGGTCAAAAGCCGCTGGACTTCCACGGTGCGGGATTGCTGGCGGCCGCCGAGGTTCTCCCGGTCCGTCCGCCGGTGGGTGGCGGAGGGCAGGACGCCGAATTCGGCCGTCACCCAGCCCGTCACCGCGCCCCCGCCCTTGGCGTCGTCAGGCACGCCCGGCATGAGGTTCGCCGCGCAAAGCACATGGGTGTTCCCCTGCTTGATGGTGCAGGAACCATCGGCGTGGAGCTGGGATCCCAGTTCCAAGCTCAGGGGACGGAGGGCATGGGGTACGCGCATGGGGGGCCCGGGGGGTCGATTGCTGCCAAGGGGAATTTAGATGGGATCTTGTCAGATCCTGCTCCAAGGTCAACAAGCGTCGATTTTATCGACACGACCCTGATGGCGCCCCCCCTCAAAGGGTGTTTCCAGGAAGCATTTCAGGTAGTATTCCGCCTTGAGCGGATCCGTGAGCCGCTGTCCGAAGGCGATGGCGTTCGCGTCGTTGTGTTGCCGGGACAGCACCGCGTGCTCGGGGGAGGTCACCAGCGCGCAACGGATGCCGTGATGCCGGTTGGCGGCAATGCTGATCCCGATCCCCGAACCGCACACCAGCACCAGTCTTTCCCACTCACCCTTCGCCTGCGCGGCCCGGTGCGCGAAATCCGGGTAGTCCACGCTCGCCGGCCCGTCCGTGCCGTAATCCACCACCTCATGGCCCTCAGACACCGCCCAAGCCTTGAGCCGTTCCTTCAGGTCGAATCCCGCATGATCGCTGGCAAATCCGAGTTTCATCGTTGGCTCCCCTGCAACCTCCAGGGTAAAGCGGGGCGCGCTTGAAACCCATCCTCCAATACCGGCCCCAGGACCGCGGCTTCCTCATCGCCCTCCCCTTCGAGGCCACCCCCGAAGATTGGACGAAGGCCCTCCGCACCATCCCCGGCGAACTCCAGGGCCGCGAGCGGCTCACCCCCGCCCGCACCCAGCTCTTCCTGCCCGATGGCCGCCTGCTGGAGTTGCACGGCGTGCCCCTCCGCTGGCAGCGGGCCTACCCCTGGCTCTGCTCCCTGGCCCTGCGCCCCGGAGATGCGGGCCCCTCGCTGCAGTTCTGGGCCACGGCCCTGCGGCTGCTTCAGAGCCTCGTCGTGCGCGGCGCCGTGCTGCCCCAGCTGGATACCCTGGGCAACCCCTGGCGGGCTAAATGGGGCGTGAGCCTCACCAGCCCCGCCGACCGCGAAGCCCTCAAGGACCTGGCCGCCGCCATGCCCCCCGCCACGTGGGCCTTCCCCGAGGACGACAACTGGATCTTCACCAAGGGCCTCAGCCTCGGCGAGATGGAGGCCTACGAGGTGGAGGACGACCTCGCCCACCCCATGGAGAAGTCCGCGATCCTCTCGGCCTTCCTGGAGGACGGTGCCGACTTCCTCGTGCGCTTCGTGGCCACCAACATCAAGGCCGGCGATGATCCGCGCCTCTCCCTCATCCACCGGTTGCGCGGCCACAAACGGGATCGCCTGCCCTGGGATGAGCGGCTCATGGTGGCCCTCAGCCACCCCATGAACGAGTTCCCCACCACGGGCGTCACCGAACGCACCTTGGGCGAGAACCTGGAGCAGTGGAGCGAAGGCGCCCGGCCCCAGTGGGTGCGCCCCATGCTCAAGCTGGACGCCCCCCCCGTGCCCAAGAAGAAGGGCGGCCTCGACATCGATGAGGCCGACCGCCACAGCGAAGAGG
Organism: Holophagaceae bacterium; assembly: GCA_035255465.1. GTDB lineage: Bacteria > Acidobacteriota > Holophagae > Holophagales > Holophagaceae > JAFDVN01. The sequence continues at coordinate 2,247 of DATEZP010000059.1, read as the reverse complement.
GCTGGATCCTCAAGCTGGGCCTGGAGACCGAAGGCGGCGGCCAGATCAACGTGGCCCAGCTGTGGGAACCCTCCGTGGAACCCGAAGTGCTCCAGGGCCGCCAGGCCCTGCTCCGCGGCCTGGCCCGCGCCGTGCCCTTCTTCGCGCCGCTGCAGCGCGCCCTCGCCGGCCAGAAGCCCGAGGACCTCACCCTCCTGCCCCGCGAAGCCTGGGACTTCCTCACCAAGGGCGCCGAGCGCCTGAAGGAAGCGGGCTTCCTCGTACACCTGCCCGAGGGTATGGCGGAATTCGGCGGCGCCCGGCGCCTGCGCGCCAAGGTGCGTCTGGGCGGCCAGGCCATGCAGACGGGCGAGGAGGGCCTCGAGGGCAAGGTCAGCGCCGAGTGGAGCCTCATGCTGGGCGATGACGCCCTCAGCGTGGATGACTTCGCCCAGATGGCGAGCCTCAAGCACCCCCTCGTGGCCTGGAAGGGCAAGTGGGTGGCGCTCGACCCCGAAACCCTCAAGCAGATCACCGCCGTGGTGCAGGCCAGCCGTGGCGCGGGCTTCGAGGCCATGTCCAAGGGCGAAGCCATCGCGGCGGCCCTCACGGGCAACGCCCGCATCCCCGGCGTGGCCGAAGCCATCGAGGTCGAGCTGGCCGGCGATTTCGCCTCGGCCCTCGCCGACCTCAAGGTGCTGCCGGACAAGCCCATCACCCAGCCCGCGGCCTTCAAGGGCCAGCTGCGCCCCTACCAGCTCCGCGGCCTCGCCTGGCTCTCGGGCCTCCAGCGCCTGGGCCTGGGTGGCATCCTCGCCGATGACATGGGTCTCGGTAAGACCATCCAGGTGCTCGCGCTGCTGCTGCACCGCAAGCACGAGGCCCCCAAGGAGGGCGGCGCCACGTTGCTCGTGTGCCCCACCTCCCTGCTGGGCAACTGGGAGCGGGAAGTCGCCAAGTTCGCGCCTTCGCTGCCCCTCTTCGTGCACCACGGCAACAACCGCGACAAGCTGCCCGAGCGCTTTGCGCCCCACACCCTCGTGCTCACCACCTACGGCGTGGTGCGCCGGGAGGAGGACACCTTCGCGAAGCGCAAGTGGAGCAACCTCGTGGTGGACGAGGCCCAGGCCATCAAGAACGGCGCCAGCGCTCAGAGCAAGGCCGTGCGCAAACTCCGCGCGGACTTCCGCCTGGCCCTCACGGGCACACCCATCGAGAACCGCCTCACGGAGCTGTGGGCCATCCTGGCCGCCTCGTTGCCGGGCTACCTCGGCCTGGAAAGCAGCTTCAAGGAGCGCTTCGCCACGCCCATCGAGAAGTGGCGGGATCCCGAAGTGGCGCAGGATCTACGCAAGCGCATCGGGCCCTTCGTGCTCCGCCGCCTGAAAAGCGACCGCAGCATCATCCAGGATCTTCCCGAGAAGAATGAGATGAAGGTCTACACGACCCTCACCAAGGAACAGGCCGCCCTCTATCAGGTTCGCGTGGACCAGATGGAGAAGGATCTCGAAGTCAGCAAGGGCATCGAGCGTCGCGGCAAGATCCTCGCGCTGCTCACGCACCTCAAGCAGATCTGCAACCACCCCGCCCAGTTCCTGCGCCAGCCCGCGCCCCTCAAGGGCCGCAGCGGCAAGCTGGAGCGCCTCACGGACATGCTTTCCGAAGTGGTGGACAACGGCGAAAAGGCCCTCGTCTTCACCCAGTTCAAGGAGATGGGCGACCGCCTCCAAGCCCACCTCGCCGACACCCTCGGCGTGCGTGCGCCCTTCCTCCATGGCGGCAGCTCCCGGGATCAACGCGATGCCATGGTGCGGGCCTTCCAGGAGGATCCCAACAGCCCACCCGTGCTCCTGCTCTCCCTGAAGGCCGGCGGCGTGGGCCTCAACCTCACCGCCGCCACCCACGTCTTCCACTTCGACCGCTGGTGGAACCCCGCCGTGGAAGATCAGGCCACGGACCGCACCTACCGCATCGGCCAGACGAAGAACGTGCAGGTGCACAAGCTCGTCACCATCGGCACCCTGGAGGAGAAGATCGACGCCCTGCTCGAAAGCAAGCGCGACCTTGCGGATCGCGTCGTCGGCACCGGCGAGGGCTGGCTCACAGAGCTGGATGACGACGCCCTCCGCCGCCTCGTGGCGCTGGACGTGGACGCCGAAGTCCTCGATGAAGAAGAAGGGCGCAAAGTGGATCTCGCCGAAGCCCGCAAGATGGCCACCATCAAACCCGAAGTCGAGGAGGTGCTGGAATGATCGCCTCCAACCGCTT
>DATEZP010000058.1:0-17172 GCA_035255465.1 Holophagaceae bacterium | reverse complement strand
TCGGAACTGGGCGCCGTGAAGGGCTCCGACTTCGAGGTCGTGCAGATGACCGGGCTCGTCGTCGTGCCCTGAGCGGGCCTATTCCCGGCTGGCCGGCGCCGGAGCGAGCAGGAAGCGCAGCACCTCCTCCGCCAGCTTGAGGCCGAGCACCGCCGGCATGTAGCTGATGGTGCCGAGGGGGCGCCGCGGCCGGCCCGGACCCTCGTGGGGCACGACGTCCAGCGGATTGGGCGGTGGCGCGGGCCGGGCCGGTTCCAGGCTGTAGACGCAGCGGATGCCCTTCGTGATGCCGGCCTTGCGCAGGTTCTTGCGCACGGTGAAGGCCAGCTTGCACATGCGGGTGCGGCTGAGGTCCGCCACCTTCACCTGGTCGCTGGAGACCCGCCCGCCGGCCCCCATGCTGGAGAAGGTCGGGATCCGCAGCTCGTGGGCGGCCCGGAGCAGCGCGACTTTGCAGCCCACGCTGTCGATGGCGTCGAGGATCGCGTCCGGCCTCGGCTCCAGGAGGCCGGGAAGGCTTTCGGCCCGCGCGAACACCCTCAGCGCCTCCACCCGGCAGTCGGGATTGATATCGTGGATGCGGGCCTCGGCCACCTCGACCTTGGGCATCCCAATCGTGGAGCGCAGCGCGAAGATCTGGCGGTTGAGGTTGGAGCCGCTCACCACATCGTGGTCCACCAGCCGGAGGTGGCCCACGCCGGCGCGGGCGAGCGCCTCCACGGCGAAGGAACCCACGCCGCCCATGCCGAAGACGGTCACCCGGGACTCGCGCAGGCGCTCCAGGGCCGCCTCGCCCAGCAGCAGCTCGGATCTGGAGAACCACCTCATGCCGAAACCCCCTCGAAGCATCGTCGCGCATTCGCTGCGCAGCGCAGGGCCAGGGCGTCCGTGTCCTCGCCCCGGCAGCGCGCGGCCTCCGCCACCCAGCCCGGGAAGGCCGCCTGGCCCTTCGGGTCCTCCGCATCCGTCTCCAGCAGCAGAAGCGCGGGGTCCGCGGCCCGCAACGCGGCCTGGACGCGCAGGCTGCGGTGGCCGAGCGGCGCGAAGGAAAGGAAGATGCCCCGGCGCTGCAGGGCTGCGGCGGTCTCGGCGCTGCCGCTGAAGGCGTGGATCATGACCCTCCGGGGAAGGGACTCCTCCTTCAGGAGCGCGTCGAACCGACCCCAGGCCCGCACCACGTGGAGCACCAGGGGGCGGTCCAGCTCCCGCGCCAAGCGGAGGTGCACGCGCAGCGCGGCGAGCTGGGCCGCGGGATCGGCCTCGATCATCGCCTCGTCGAGACCGCATTCGCCGACGCCCGCCCGGCTGCCCCGAAGCGCGGATTCGAGAGACTCCTCCCAGCCTGGCTCCGCGTGGTGCAGCCACCAGGGATGCATCCCCAGGCAGGGCCGCACCCGCGGTGCTCGTGCCGCCCAGGCCAGCAGCGCCGGCCACTGCTCCGGGTGCGTCCCGCAGCACGCCATGTCCCAGTCCGGCGCCGCCTCCGGCGACCGGATGTGCATGTGGGCGTCGAAGGGGCGCATGGGGCCCATTGTGGCGCGGACCCGCATGGAGGCGGGGCCGGAGCTGTGAGAGACTGGAGCTCCGGGGTCCCGTAGCTCAGCTGGATAGAGCGTCCCCCTCCTAAGGGGAAGGTCAGCAGTTCAAATCTGCTCGGGACCACCATCAGATAGGCCCGCGCATGGCGCGGGCTTTTCAATTCAGATCGACCCTCCCCTCAGGAGGGGGACGGTTCGAACAGAACCTCGGACAAGGCTCAAGGTGTGGGTGCCCCGCAGCGGAGAGCCCGAGCCCGCGGGCCCGGAATCAGCGCCCGACCCGCTTCTGCAGGTCCTCGGGGTACCGGGCGCCCTGCACCGTGACCTTCGAGACGGCGCGCTCGATGGCGGAGAGGTCCTCGGGGGTGAGTTCGAGGGCCGCGCCGCCGAGGTTCTCCTCGAGGCGGTGCAGCTTCGTGGTGCCCGGGATCGGGACGATCCACGGCTTGCGGGCCAGCAGCCAGGCGAGGGCGATCTGGGCGCGCGTGGCCTGCTTCCGGGCGGCGAGGTCCCCCAGCACCTCCACCAGGGTCTGGTTGGCCTTGCGGGCCTCCACGCTGAAGCGGGGGACGACGTTGCGGAAGTCCTTGCGGTCGAAGGTCGTGGTCTCGTCGATGGCGCCCGTGAGGAAGCCCCGGCCCAGGGGGCTGAAGGGGACGAAGCCGATGCCGAGCGCCTCCAGCGTCGGCAGGATCTCCTGCTCGGGCTCCCGCCACCAGAGGGAGTACTCGCTCTGGAGCGCCGTGACCGGCTGGACGGCGTGGGCGCGGCGGATCGTCTGGACCCCGGCCTCGGACAATCCGAAATGCCTCACCTTGCCTTCCGCGATCAGCGCCTTCACCGTGCCGGCCACGTCCTCGATCGGCACGTCGGGATCGACCCGGTGCTGGTAGAACAGGTCGATGACCTCGGTCCTGAGCCGCTTCAGCGAGGCCTCGGCCACCTGCCGGATGTGCTCCGGGCGGCTGTCCAGTCCGGTCTGCGCGCCGTCCGGCCCGATGGCGAAGCCGAACTTGGTCGCGATCACGACCTTGTCCCGGAAGGGCGCGAGGGCCTCGCCCAGGAGCTCCTCGTTGATGTACGGGCCGTAGACCTCCGCGGTGTCGAAGAAGGTGACGCCCCGCTCGAAGGCCGCCCGGATCAGGCGGATCGCCTCCGTCCGGTCCGTGGCCGGACCGTAGCCATGGCTGAGCCCCATGCAGCCGAGCCCGAGGGCAGAGACTTCCAGATCACTGTTCCCAAGCCTGCGCAGCTGCATGTCGGCCTCCTTCAGGATTCCGGATCCGGTTCCCACGTCTCCCGGATGCCCTCGTCCCGACCCCACCATCATGGCCTACAGGCAGGCAGCGGCCCCCTCGTTCGCTAGGAGGGTGGTGGACTTGGTGAACACCAATGCGAGGGCGCCGTTCGCCGCGATGTCCGCTATCAGAGCCCTTGGCAAAAGAACTCATGTAACCATTAAGATTTAAATTTATATATTTAAATTAATCACTCTCCGGATTCTTTGCATAAACATTTTTTGTATTTAATCGATAACTTAACAATATCCCAACCCAACTGCAGCACAGACAAGCGCCTGGAAGCGGTATTTACAGCCGAAGGTGAGGCACCCAAAAATGAGGAGACATCAGTTGCATATGATGCGCCAGCCAGAGAGCTATCACCTGCCGTGGATATATTATTGCCACCTTGAAGTGCGTTATATACAGATAGAATATCTCCAGAAAATGCTGTTGCTTCTGCAAGGTCCGCAGCCCATCCTTCACCAGTGACATGGGTAAGCCATGTCATCAAAACATCAATGGTAATTTCACCTTTTGATTCATCTATCACTTCCGTAAAACAGCGCATTTGTTTTGTGGTAAATTTACGTGATATCCTATACCACCAACCCAATATATCCACATCCGGGACCCCTGGGAAGCTAGGGAAATCAGGGGCGCCTGGAGCCAAACCAAATGAATCAACCTTGTTCACCACTTCACCTTGCACATAGCTATACAGATCCATACCCCCAGTTTCGCCCATGGGATCTCGGCTAATCCAACGACCAAGACTTGGGTCATACGCGCGGTAAAGTGTCAAATAAAGCCCAGATTGGATATTAAATAGATATCCCCCGAACCCAAGTGGACTTGTCTTATCTCCTTGGATCTTACTAATCCTTCCATACGCGTCATAATCATATCTAGCACGTATCACTTGGCTTGAGTCGGTCAATTCGCGAATCGACCCAAGATGGTCCCTCAAGTAGTAAAGATTTACCCCGTCGGAATCGACAAACCCTTGGCTAAATAGCTGTTGCTGAATGGCATGCCCATCCGAATTACGAGTTTGTACGATTCCCGTGCCATCCCATAGATACTTCGTATCGCTGCTCGTAGACCCGTTGTCCTGCTCCACGATCTCCACGCGCCGCCCCATCTCGTCGTAGACGAATTGGCTCACATGTCCCGTGGCGACCATGGTGACGGAGACGAGGCGGTTCTCGGCGTCCCAGGTGAAGGTGCGATTGCCGTCGCTGAGGAGGTTGCCGTTGGCGTCGTAGGTGAAGGCGCCCGCGGCGGTGCCGCCGGCCACGACGATGGTGGCGCTGTCCTGGATGGCGGGGTTCGAGGTGAGGGCCGCAGTCACCGTGAAGGTGCCGTAGAGGTTCGGGGCGGTGTAGTTGCCGGATTGGTCGATGCTGCCGCCGGTGCAGGACCAAGTGAGGGCCGCATTGGCCGCGTTCTGCACCAGGGCGCTGAAGGCCTGGGTGCCGCCCTTGGCGAGCTGCACGGTGCCACCGGGGTTCAAGGTCACCGTGGCCTGCCCGCCGCCCACCTGGAGCGTGGCGATGTCAGTGGCCGTGGGATCCAGCGGGCTCGTGGCGACCACATGGTAGGTGCCGGGAGTCGTGGGCGCGGTGTAGGTGCCGGTGGCACTCACGCTGCCGCCCGCGGCGCCTTCCTGCACGGTCCACACGAGGCGGGTGTCGAAGGTGCCCGTCACCGAGGCGTGGAGGGGATAGGTCCCACCCGCCGGGAGGTCGATGTCCGTCTCATCCAGGGTGACGAGGACTGGAACGGTGACCGTGGCCACGGCAGTGACGTTCGGGGAATCACTCCGGGCCCCCTGCACGTGGTACACGCCCGCGAGGAGCGGTGGCGTGTACACGCCGGCGGCGTTGATGCCGCCGCCGTTGCCCTCCACCACGGACCAGAGGGGATTCGGAAGGACGCCGCCCGGGTCCTTGGCCAGGAAGAGCTGGTTCACGCCCACGGGCACCCAGGCCGTGCTGGGGGAGACGCTGAGGCTCCTGGACGTGGGCAGGCTCACGCCGGCCGCGGCGGTCACACTGGTCCCCGCAGGGTTGGTGACCGTCAGGGTATAGGTGCTGGAGACCTGGGGTGAGACCACGACCGGATTGCCGCTGCTCACGCCGCCGAGGCCATGATCAATGGATCCCACACCATCATGGAATACCGCGAGAAGGGTCGACGAGGCGCCGGGATCGATGGCGATGGGATCCGCCACGAAGCGGTCGATGGTGGGCGGCGGCACCACGGTGAGGGCAATGGTCGTCGAGGAAGACTGGCCCGCCGGGTTGGTGGCCGTGTTGGTCAACGTACAGGGCGTTCCCGCGGTGGTCGGGGTGAAGTAGATGGTGCCCGTGTTGCTGTTATAGGTGATGACGCCGTTCGTGATGGCCCACTGGTAGGTCACACCGGACTGGGAAGAGGGGATCTGAGCGACGTAATTGACCCCGGCCGTCACGATGGAAGGGGCCTTGAAACTGGAATTGGGCAGGCCTGGAACACCAATGACCTGTTGGGCCGTGACCTTGGTCCTGGCGTCATTGATCACCGACAGGGTGTAGGTGGTGCTGCCCAGGGGCGAGACCGAGTAGGTCGAGCCCGAAGTGACACCGCCGATGCCGTTGTCGATGAGCCCCTTGCCCCCGCTGAAGACAGGCGTCAGGGTCACCGGCGTGCCGGGCGTCACGTTGCTGGCGCTGGCGGTGAAGGAAGTCAACGTAGGCGCGGCGATGACCGGGACGCTCAGGGTCTGGGTGGTGGGGCTCCCGCCGGAGGGCGTCACCACGCAGCTGAGTGTGCAGGTCCCCACCGCGGTGGGCGTGAAGGTGGCCTGGTAGGAGGTCTGGCCCGAGGTGATGGTGCCGTTGCTGATGGACCAGTTGTAGGTGGTGCCGGTCGCATTGGGCACTGAGGCCGTGAAGCCCGCGACACCGGCGGTCACCGGCCAGGCGGAAGTGATCCCCCCCGACACCGCGGGAGCCACGGTGATGGCCAGCATCGCGTAGGTATAGGTGTTCGCCCCATTGATCACGTAGAGGGAGTAGATCTCGGAGGCCATCGGCGTGACCGTGATCGGCTGTCCGGAGACCACCGGCCCCACATAGGTGGCGCCGGGCACTCGGCCGCTACGGATCTCGGCCGTTCCGCCCGTGAAGACTGGCGTGAGCGTGAGGCTCTGGCCCGCCGTGATGGAGGTGGCGCTGGCGGTGAAGGAAGTGATCACCGGTGCAGGCAGCACCTGGACGGTGATGGTGTCGCTGACCGTCCCCCCCGCGTACCCCGTGGCGGTGCAAGTGACGACATAGGGGCCGGTGGACGATGGGGTGACGAAGATCTCGCTGTACCCGTTTCCGGTGCTGCCCATGATCGTGCCGCCCTGGCTGAGGGTCCACTGGCAGCTCGAAGCGGGAACGTTGTAGAGGGTCGCGTAGACCCGCAGGGTATTGCTCCCACCGATCGTGGCGTAGTTCAACGCCGTGAGCTTGAGTTTCGGAGTCTGGTAGAGGGTGACGTTGGCCGAGTAGATCTTGACCTGCGCGCCAGCCGGGTTGGTCACATACAGGGTGTAGAAACCATTCTTCGTAGGCTGGACGGTGATTGGCGTCCCGCTGGTGACGGGTCCCACTCCCTGGTCCACCCACCCGGTCCCGTTGCTGAAGGTGGGGGTGATGACGACCGAGCCGCCGAAGGGGATGGCGGTGCTGCTGACGGTGAAGCTGGTGATGGTAGGCGTCGGTACGATGGCCACGGAGGTCTGGCCGGCGGCGCTGGCGCCGGCGGCATTGGTCACGGTGCAGGCGATGCCCACCGTTCCGGAGGTCCCAGCGGTGTAGTGAAGGATGTTCGTCCCTTGGCCGCTGGTGATGGTTCCATTGGTCAAGGTCCAGGCGTAGACGGTTCCCGTGGGGCCGTTCGGAACGGATGCGATGCAGTTGGCGGCCCCGGCAGTGACCGGGGAGGCCGCGGTGATCGTGTTGTCCGGCGGCGCGACGGTCACCTGGCAGGTGGCCGTCGTCTGGGTGCCGGCGGCATTCAACACGGTCAGGGTGTAGAGCGTGGTGACGGAGGGCCGCACCGTCACGGCGGTGCCGCTCGTGACGGCGCCGACCCCATGATCGATGCTGGCCGAGCCGTTCGAGAACCCCGCGGTCAGGGTCAGGCTTCCGCCTTGGTTGATGGTGTAGGTCGAGGGGCCGAAGGATGTGATGGAAGGCGCCGGGACGACGGTCAAGGTCTGGGTCCCGGTCAGGCTGCCACTGGCGTTCGTGACCACGCACTGGAGGGTGAGGCTGGTCCCGGCCCCCGCATTGAAGTAGAGGGTGGACCCAGTGCCGTAGCCAGGCACCAGGGTGCCGCCCGTGACGGTCCACTGGTAGGTGGCGCCGTTCTGGATGGCCACGGAGGCGCAGAGGTTCTTGGCGTTGGCTGTGACTGTGGCGGGCGCGGAGATGGTGACCGTGGCCGCGCTGACGATGGCTTGTGTGGCGGTTCCCAGGACCGAGCTGCCGGCGGCATTGGTGACGGTGCACTGGAGCGTGAGCGTGCCCGTGGCGCCCGCGGTGTAGGTCACCTGGTTGGTGGTATCGCCGCCGGTGATCGTGCCGCCGGTGAGGGTCCAGGCGTAGGTCGCCCCCGCCTGGGCCGGGATGAAGGCCGTCAGGCCGGCGGTGCCCGTGGTGGCCGAGGACGCCACCTGGATGTCCGCGAGGGGCGCGGGGATGACCGAAACGCTCTGGGTGCCCGTGACCGCGGTGCCGATGCTGTTGGTCACCTGGCAGGTGAGCACGAGGGTGCCCGGATTGCCGGCGCTGAAGGTCACGCTGCTGCCGTTGGTGGCGGACGTGAGCGTGCCGCCGTTGATGGTCCAGGCGTAGGTGACCCCCGACTGCGCGGGCACCGAAGCCGTGAGAGCCGTGGCCCCGGTGGTCACACAGGAGGGGTTGGTGAGGGTGGCGATGGGCCGGGGGACCACGGTCTCAGTGGCGCTCCCGACGCTTGGAATACCGAGAGAGCTCGTGGCTAGCCCATAGATGGCGAGCGAGCCGCTACCGCCGGCGGTGTAGGTCAGGCTGGAGGTACCCAGTCCGGACGTGGGGGTTCCCCCCGAGAGCAGCCAGGCGTAGGACGACCCGGAAAGCCCCGGCATCGAGGCGACGAGGCCGGAGGTGCCAGACGAGACCTGGGGCAGGGCCGAGACGGTGGCATCCGGCACCAAGCCGGGCGCGGCCGAGGCCTGGGGATCGAAGAGGTCCGCGCTGCTGAACCAGGTGGAGCTGTAGGTGCCTCCGGCGATCACCACTTTCCCGGACGGAAGCAGGCAGGCCACGGGGTTCTGGCGGACCACGGGCTCCGACCCGATGAGCGTGAAGGTGCCCGCCACGGGATCGTAGAGTTCGGCGGCGTAGCTCCCGTAACCCGCCAGGAGCACCTTGCCGGTCTGCAGCATCAGGCCCACGTGGTAGCAGCGGGCCCGGAGCATGTTGCCGGAGGAGGAGAAGGTCCCGGTGGCGGGGTCGTAGGTCTCGGTGGCCTGAAGGGTGCTGGTCCCGTTGAACCCACCGGAGATGAAGACCTTGCCGTTCGGCAGGAGGACGGCCGGGAAGACCCGGCGCACCGACGCCATGCTCCCGGTGGTGGTCCAGACGCCCGTGGCAGTGTTATAGACCTCTGCGGTGGCCAACTCCCCGGAGTGCGAGCCGCCGGCCACAAGGACGTTTCCGTCGGCGAGGAGTGTGGCCGTCTGCTGGTGGCGAGGGCCATTCAGACTGCCGGTCGCCGTGAAGGCGCCGGTGGATGGGTCGTACAGTTCACAGCTGACGAGATCACTGCCGGTGTACCCTCCGGCGATCAGGACCTTTCCCGATCCCAGCAGGGTGGCGGTGAAAAGTTCCCGCTTCGAGAGCATGTTCCCTGCGGCGGCGAAACTTCCCGAGATTGGATCGTAGAGTTCCACCGAGGCCGTGATGGTCGCGCCCGCCGTTCCCACGACCTGGCCTCCAGCGATCAGCACCTGGCCGTTCGGAAGGAGGGTCGCTGTGTGGAACCCGCGAGGCTTGGACAGACTGCCCGTGGGCGTGAAGGTGCCTGTGGCAGGGTCGAAAAGTTCGGCCTGATCGGTGAAGACTCCCGTCGCCGTCTCGCCACCCGCGACGAGCACTTTCCCGGTTGGCAGGAGGGTCGCTGTGGCGTAACTCCTGGGAACGGACATCGCCCCGGCGGCCGTGAAGACACCTTGCGAAGCCAGAGGGAGAGCAAGAATCGCGGCGGCGGCGATCCCCATTCGGCGAAGGGGGCGGAACATGCGGAAGGCTCCGGCGTGTAGGGCGAAGAGGCGGCGGATCACTTGGTCACCTCATCCACGCGGGAGGCGCTATGGGAGGCAGGCGCCTTGGGAGCGCGTGGCTGGACAGGCTTGCGGAGTCGGCGGGGGAGCCCGCCGGATTTTCCAGGCCCGTGGGCCGCGGGGGTGGCGCCCCCCTTCGGCCCCGCCAGAGAGGGCGTCGCGCTGAAGGACTGGCCCGTCAGCTGATTCAGGTCGTTGTAGCTGGAGGTGGTGACGGCGCCGTTGATCTGCTCTGTGGTGCGGTTGCCGGAATCGTCGTAGCCGTAGCCGTAGCTGCTCAGCACCTGGCTGGTGGCGCTGTTCGTGAGCGTGGCGCCGAGGAGCTGGCCGACGGGGTCGTAGGTGTAGGTGTAGACCGTCGGCGTCTGGGCGTCCGCCTGGCGGCTCCAGGACTGGATCTGGCCCGTGGCGTCGTAGGTGTACGCGAAGGTGCTGATGTTGGAGGCATCGCTCTTCAGGTTCTGGATGCTCTGGAGGCGCTTGTCGCCGGCGTTGTCGAGGTAGCTGTAATTGGTCACCTGGCCGTTGGGGTAGGTCATCTTCAGCAGGCGGTTGGTGGCGCCGTCGTAGCTGTAGCCGAAGGTCCCGAGGGGATTGGTGACGGTGCTGAGACGGCCCAGGGAATCGAAGGCCCGGGTCTCCGCCACGCCATGGATGGACCGGCTGGTCACCCGACCCAGCTCGTCATACCCGTAGGCGATGTCGCTGTTGGGCATGGGGCTGGTGACGGTCGCGAGCCGCGTCGCACCGAGCGCGGGAGGCGTGGTGACGGGGTTGTAGGTGTAGGTCGTGGTGCCCGTGCCACCGGATGAAGCGGACAGGCGGTTGTAACGCGTCTCATAGAGGTAGGCCGCGGAAGGCGTGGCCACGGTCGCGTTGGAATAGGCGACGCCCTTCAGGTTGTTGTCGAGGTAATAGCTGTAGTTCGTGATCTGCCCCATGGCGTCGGTGCGCTGGCTGAGCCGGCCGATGCCGTCGTAGGCGTAGGTGGTGGCGCTAAGGTCGGGATAGATCTTGGCCGTGACCCGGCCCTCGAGATCCCGGGACCAGTTGGTGATGTTGCCCTTGGGGTCCACCAGGCTGTCCAGGCTGCCGCAGCCGCACCAGTTCAGGGTGGTCACCCGGCCGGCGGGGTCCTGGACCTGAGTGAGCTGGCGCAGGGCGTTGTAGGTCATCAGGGTCCACCGGTTCAGCCGGTCCTTGGTGGCCGTGGCGTCCAGCGCCGTGAAGGTGGTCTGTTCCGTGGAGGCGTCCGGATAGGTCACCTTGGTGCGGCGGTCGAGGGCGTCGTAGTCGTAGGTGAGGGTGTAGCTGTCCGGATTGGTCACCGTGCGGATCCGGCCCACGGAGTCGTAGGTGAAGCTCGTGAGCGCCCCGGCCACCGGCCCCTGGATGCTCTGGAGGTACCCGTTGGCGTCGTAGGTGAGCGAGGTGGTCTCGTTCTTCGGATTGGTGATGCTGAGGACCTGCCCCGCCGCGTTGTAGTGGAAGGTGGTCACCTGGCCGGAGGCGTCCGTGATGGTCTGCGGGCGGTGCTGGACGTAATTGCCGTACTTCGCCAGGAGGTCGTCCTGGCCGCCGGTGATGTTGTGGACCTCCAGAAGATCCAGGCCGTTCGCGTCGTAGAGGTAGCTGGTCACGCGGCCGGAGGGGTCCGTCGCCTGGGTCACCTTCCCGAAACTGTTGTACAGGTACTTGTTCGCCTGGGTGGAACCATCGTCGAGCAGGCGCTCCACGGCCGAAGGCTGCGAGCCGGTCCCTTCGCTGATGGGATACCCCGTCTGGCCCGGATAGGTGTTGAAGGTCCAGCCCTCCAGGGGCTTCTTCACGCCCTCGAGGATGCAGGACATGGCGTTGGTGTGGACCGGGTCGTGCAGGAAGTGATAGACCGTGGAGAGGTTGTAATTCCCCGGAGCCAGGGCCATGGCCCGCTTGTCCCAATAGAAGACGTTTCTCGAGTAGAGGTAGGGGTCGCTGAAGCCGGCGGGGAATTGACTGACCGGCGTGTAGCCGGGGACGCTCTGGCCGAATTCCATGCGCTCCTGATTCCCCATGGCATCCGTGGCCACTACCCACTTGCCGAGGGCGGGCCCCCCCATCGCGAAGGTCGTGGTGCCGTAGGGCGTGGTCATCGCGTTGATGAAGTTCGCGGTGGCGGCCGGAGTGCTGCTGTTGGGGCCGTAGGCGAAGGAGGAGGTGAGGCCCATGGCGTCGGTGATGCTCGCGAGCTGACCAGAGGCCGTATAAGTCAAGGTGGCGCTGCGGCCAAAGGGATCCGTGACCTTGGTGAGCTTGAGGGGGTCTGACGGCAGACCGTAGCTGAGGGTGGTGACCTGCCCCAGGGCGTCCTGCACCGACACCAGTCTCATCTGGGCGTCGTAGGTATAGGTGAGCGCGTTCCCCGCGGGATCGATGCGCTGGGTCAGGAAGACCAGCCGGGGGTAGGTGGTGGCGCCGTTGGGCTGGGCGTAGACATCCATGGAACCGTCGGCGTGGGTGAGGGTGTAGGCTGCGGCACCGGTCTTCTGCGGCAGGTCCTGGGTGTGGAACTCCGGCGTGAAGGCTCCCGTGGTGGCGTTGTAGCCCGTGAAGGTGGACTGCCCTCCGTGGGTGGAATAGAGGGTGACGTTCTGCCCGGGGTTGGCGGGATCGTCGGTGATGTAGGCGGTCCAACTGAAGGTCCAGAGGGGCCCGACATTGCTGTAGGTGAAGGTCTGGGGCTGGTAGGTGTCCTGCTGGGTGTAGGACAGTTCGAAGTTGACCGGATAGCCGCGGGGCGGCCGATAGCCAACGGGGTTGTCGTTGAACTCAAGCGCCACATAAGGAAGGTCGAAACTGTAGACCGGCATGCCCTGGCACTTCGGTGGCTTGGGGGGATTGTTGTAAGGTCCGCCCACGGGCATGTATCCGATGGTCCCCTTCCCGTGCACGGACTGGGCCTCTTCGGTCCCTACGGCCCGCCAGCCCTTGGGCAGGGCGCCTTGGGGCACGAGGGCGTAGCCGGAGGCCTCGGTGTCGAGGGCGGCGCGGCTGATCCAGAATTCCTCGCCGAAGGTGGGATCCTTCATCAGGAACCGGTCCCCGTCGGCCTTCACGAGGGCGGCGAAGTGGCCGGCCCTCCAATGGATCACCGCGGGGACACGCACCTCGCTTCCGGGGCTCCGGAAGGCGGCGCGCATCGGCAGACCCTGGGACTTCGCCCAGGCCTCGTTCTGGGCCAGGGAGGTGCCCTGCTGGGTGGAGAGGCACTGCTCGAAGGCCGACTGGGCCTGGGGTCGGCCCAAAGCGGTGGCGCAGGCCATGAGGGCGAGGGGACCGCAGCGGAAGGAGGTGCCCGGCTCATGCTCCATCAGCCAGAGCCCATCCCGCAGGCGGTTTACCCGCTCGGAGGCGGACCCCAGCAGCGTCCGGCCCTGGATCTCGCCAAAGAGTTCCCGCAGGCGGTCCATCCGCCCGATGCGCGAGTTCAGCTCGATGAGTTCGCACACCGCGCGATCCGCCACCCGGCGGCCCTCGAGGGAAGTCTCGCCCTTGCTCACGGTCCAGGCCTGTTCCCAGGTGTCGAGCGCGCGGGTGAAGTAGCCCGTGTGCCGGTAGGCGAGGCCGAGGTCCGTGAGGAGGGAGGCGCGCCAGGGGGTGTTCGGGTGCGCCTTCAGGAAGCCGAGGATCGGCTCGACCTTCTCGGTGTTTCCCGCCTGGGTGTAGGCCTGGAGGGCGGACCACAGCGCCTCGTCGTCCTCGGCCTGGGGGTGGCCGCCGATGGGGAGGAGCGGCTCATCGAAGGCGCGGGTCGCGCGGATGCGTTCCGCGGCGCTGAGCGGCTTCGAGAGGTCGGCGGGCGGAGTCGCCGCCCCCGCGCCCAGAGACCCCGCGGCCAAGAGGCAGACGAGGGCGCAGAGCCCCGCCGCCCGGCCTCCGCGGCCCGAAGGCAGTGGTCCCCTGAAGGCAGGGAGGGACCGGGAAAGGGACATGGACATCCGCATCGGATTCCTCGTGCAATGACCGTTGACAGGAATTGCAAAAGGAAAGTGTCAAATGTCATTGCATTCCGGGGGTGGTCCGGTTTCTCGATCGGGGGGTGGTCCGGCTTCAGGGGTTCCGCGGGGCGGCGGCTTCATCCTCCTGGAGGACCTGGTCCACGGGCCGGCGGAGGAAGGGATTGACGCGGACGCAATCCCGCAGATGGCGGAGACCTTCGTCGTGCCAGCGTCGGCCGCGGGGGTCGCCGCGGCGGGCGGCCTCCCGGGCGGCGAGGAGGAGCATGCGGCCCGCGTCCAGGCGGACCTGGGCTTGGGTGGGGTTCAGGCGGAGTGTCTCCGCGGTGAACATGAGGCCCTGCGCCAAGGGCTTGTCGATGGAGGTGTGGGCCACCGTGGCCCAGAGCACCCGCTCCCGCGCGAGGATGACGAGGTCCCAGGGAATCTCCGGATCCCTATGGAACGACTTGCGCACCAGCAGGAGCTCCCGTTCCGCCAGGTCCAGTTCCGGGGTGGGGTCGGAGCCGTGCCGGGACTTCCACTCCGCCCGCGCCATCATGGCCTCGGCGAGGTTCTGGTGCCCGATGTAGTGCCCCGGGAGCAGTTCGATGCTCCTGCGGCTGGCCTGGGCCGCCTCCTCGACATCCGCGTCGGGGTCCAATCCCCGCTGGAGGGAATACCTCGCCCGGATGACATAGAGATCCGCGAGCCGTCCCCAGGCCAGGTGGACCTTCGGAGCGAGCTCCGTGGAGCGCCGGAAGGCATCGATGGACTGGTTGTAGAAAGGGAGAGGGTCTTCGCCCTGGGCCTCGGCGAGGACACCCCGCCACTTGCAGGGAGTCCCCAGACTGAAGTAGGTCAGCGCCAGGGGATTCAATTCCGCGGATCTGGAGAAACAGCGGATGGCTTCCTCCAGGTCCTTCGCCGCCGTGGACACCCCGTGGGTGACGCCATACATGCCCAGGGCCGAGTAGCACTGCCCCATGTTGAAGAGGACCTGGTCCTCGAAGGAGGACTGATCGAGGAGGCCCCGATAGATGTCGAGGGCCTGATGGGCTTCCTCGGAAAAATCGCGCCCGAGGAACCTCCGCCCCTGGATTGACAGGGTCGCCAGCGCCGTGGCCTTGGTGTTCAGGGCCCAGGAGAAGCCCGGCTTCAAGGACAGGGCCTTGTCCGAAGCGGCGACCGCATTTTGGAGGGCGTCGATCATCTCGCCATGGTTGTCCTCCACATCGAAGGACCAGACCTGATAGAGGATCGAACGGCTCGTATGGGCGACCCAGCTCCCAGGATCGAGCTGGAGATGGTGGTCCGAGGCTCGCATGGAGGCCTGGAAATCCTGTTCGGTGGCGCGCCGGAGGTAGACCAGGGCCCAGAAGCGGAGGAACTGGTACTGATCTTCCGCCTCAAACACCGACGGGGAGCTCCGGGCCAGATCCCCTGCGCGCCGGATGGCCTCCTCCATCTTCGCCAGAGGGGCCAGGGCCTCCTCGTACCTGGCCTCCCCCAGGGCCCTGCGGGCCAGCGCGGCCTGGCTTTCGGATTCGAGCAGAGGACCCTGGACATCCCAGGGCGTCATCGCTTCCACCTCCGAGGCCTTGCGGAGGGCCTGCGCGACGTCGCCCTGGTGGAGCGCCATGAGACCCTCAAGGTACGCGCGCCGTTCGGGGCTCAAGGATACCCGGCCCAGCTCAAAGTAATGGCGGGAAGGCTCGGCGTACTCCTTCCGGAGACGCTCGAAGACGTTCGAAGCCATTTCTGGGTCGAGGAAGAAGGCGGAGAGCGTGATCTGCCGGTTGTAGTCGTGTTCCACCACTTTGAGTAGGAACATCCGGCCGTAGGCTTCGCCCAGGGCGGCGGCGGCTTCGGGGGAGCGGAAGCCGGCGTCCCAACCCTTCCGAAGATGATCGAGCGAGGACTCGGGGTCCCCGAGACTGAGGTAGGCGCGGCCCAGGGCGTACTCCCCGGGGCCCACCGCCAGGGTTCCCTCCTCCTGCATCCGGGACCGGATGCGATCCATGCGAGCCCGCACCTTCGACATTTCGGGCGTGATGTCGTGGAAGGGCATGCCGTAGCCTTCCTGCAGCGAGGTGTCGATGCCATCGGCTTCCCGCTGGAATGCCTGGGCGAGCCGCGCCCGGGTCTTCACGAGGTAGATCTCCCGCAGGCCCACCGCCGCGAATCCCGCGAGGACGAGCAGGGACGCCAGCGCGGTCCAGGCCACCAGCCGGTGCCGCTGCAGCAGCTTCTTCAGGCGGTAACGGCGATGGTGCGCGAAGGCCTGGACCGGCTCGCCCGAGAGGTAGCGCTGGAGATCGTCCGCGAGGGCCAGGGCGCTGGGGTAGCGGCGCGCCGGGTCCTTGGCCATGCAGGTCTCGATGATCGCCTCCAGGTCTTCGGAGACCTGAGGATTCCGCCGCCGGATCGGCACCGGTTCCTTCCCCTGGATCGCCTCCAGCAGGCCCTGGAAATCCGGCGCGTCGAAGGGGAACGCTCCGCACAGGGCGGTGTAGAGCACGACCCCGAGGGCGTAGACATCGCTCCGTCGGTCCAGCGCCCGCGGATCCCCCCGGAGCTGCTCTGGGCTGGAGTAGGGCGGCGTCCCCATGGGGCACAAGGCGCTCACCCCGCGGCCGTCCTCGGTGACCACCATCCCGAAATCGGTGACGAGCGGGCGGAATCCGCCGCCTTCCAGGGGCTGGAGGAGGATGTTGCCGGCCTTCAGGTCCAGGTGGATGAGCCCCTGGCGGTGCGCCGCGTGGACGCCCTCGGCCACGTCGCGCAGCATCCGCACCTTCGCCTTGAAGCCCATGGTGGGGATGGCCCGGTCCAGCGTGCCTCCGCGCGCCAGCTCCATGAGGATGTAGGCCTCCTCCCCGAGCTGTCCCACCTCGTGGACGCGGCAAACATTGGGGTGCTCGACCTTCGCCTGGGCGCGGGCCTCGGCGAGGATCCGTTCGAGGAGATCCACGCGGGCCGCCCGGATGAATTTGAGCGCCACCCACCGCTGCAGTTTGGGGTCGAAGGCCTTGTAGACCTTCGAGGTCGCGCCTTCTCCGAGGAGCTCGAGGTCCTTGAAGCGGTCCACCGGGGCGGCCTCCCCGTGGACGGCTGGACCCGGATCCGGGGAAGCCGCCTTGCGACCGTGCTGGGCGGCCTGGTGGGAGCCCGACGCTTCCATGGCTTCACGGCCGAGGATCACTTCCCAGACCAGGGCGTCCAGTCGGTCCCGGGTCAGGACGCCCCGCGTCACGAGGCGGTCCAGGCGCGGGCCGAAGCTGGTGGAGTGCTGGAGGGCTTCCGGATCCGTCAACGGCAGGGGATCCAGATCATCCCGCGACGCCTGGTCCAGGTATCCCCGATCGGAGGCCAGCTTCAGGATGCGGGATTCCAGGTCCAGGGAAAACATGGCGCCGACTTCGACCTCACTTCCGGTCCCTCGCCGCCAACCAGGCAACGTCGTCGACGCGGGAAGGATGAAGATATCATTGCGGCTTCCCATGCGGCTCAAAGACCTCCTGCTCCACCTGGACGACGACCCGGCCCTACCGCCCTCCCGGCGGCTGGTGAACGCCATCGAGCGGGCCATCCTGGAGCGGCGGCTCCAACCCGGCATGGCGCTGCCCGGATCCCGCGCGCTGGCGGCGATGCTGGACATGAACCGGAACACGGTCGTGGCGGCGCTGCACGACCTCGAGGCCGAGGGTTGGCTCGTCTCCGAGCCCAACCGAGGCACCTTCGTCGCGGGGCGGCCTCCCTCCGATCCCCTGAAGGGCGAAGGACCCCATGAGGGCGAGCCGACCCCGAACCCGGCCCCCAATTTCGATATCCCGAGCCGCCTGTCTCCGCTCTCCGCCCAGGACCCGGAGGCCCTCGTCCTGTCCGATGGGTTACCGGACCCGGGCCTGTTCCCGGCCGCCGAGCTCGCGAAGGCCTACCAGCGCGCCCTCCAGCGGCACAGCCGGGAGCTGCTGCAGTACGGCGAACCCATGGGCAACAGCCTCCTGAGGGGCGCG
>DATEZP010000057.1:0-45671 GCA_035255465.1 Holophagaceae bacterium | reverse complement strand
CGTGTTGCGCACGCTGGCCTTCAACATCGCGCCGATGTTCCGCAGCACCGCATCGCCCATGGCATGGCCGTATTCGTCATTCACATGCTTGAAATGATCGATGTCGATCATCACCACGGAAAGGGGCGTCTTGTAGCGGCGGGCCCGCTGGACTTCTTCTTCCAGCTTGGTCATGAGCCGGCGGCGGTTGGCCAGGCCCGTGAGCACATCGGTGACGGAGAGATCCTCGAGCTGGGCGTTCTTCACGCGCAGTTCGTCCTGGAGCAGCTTCAGTTTGGTGTGGATGCGGACGCGGGCCAGCAGTTCCTTTTCGTGGAAGGGCTTGAGCACGTAGTCCGAGGCGCCGCGCTCCAGGATTTCGGCCTTGCGATCGAGGTCATCCTCCGCCGTCAGCATGATCACGGGGATCTGCGCCAGTTCAGGGCGGCTGGCCTTGAGCCCCAGGAGCTTCAGCCCATCGAACCCCGGCATCACCAGGTCGCAGAGCACCACGTCGGGCTGCTGCTCCATGAGGATCTTGAAGGCGCTCAGCCCATCCCCGGCCTCCAAGAAGGAGCCGAAGGAATCATCCTTCATGAGCACCGCTTTGATCTCCTGCCGGATCATGGCGTTGTCGTCGACGATGAGGACGCGGCTGGCCGCCATGTTCAGACCCCTGCCAAAGCGGTGGACGCCGCGCGGACCTTCGCCACCCAGGCCGACCAAGCCGCGCCATCCAGCGCGCCGGCCCGGGGCTCGCGCAGGTTCAGGCGCAGGGCGCGGGCGCGTTCGAGGGCCTGTTCCCAGGCGGAGGCGGGCAGGCGTTCCAAGGCCGCGGCGCAAGCGGAGACGCCCGCTTCCGTCTGGCAGACGAGGAGCCAGTCGTGACCCGCGGCCAGGGACAGCCGCACCCGGGCATCCCAGTCCCAATCGGTGCAGCCTCCCATTTCCAGATCGTCGGGCAGGAAGCGGCCCCGCACGTTCCAGGGATTGTCGGCCACGGACCCCCGGTGGAGGCTCGCGGGCAGGCCATCCGTGGCGGGCAGCTTCAGGTGGGCCACCATGATGAGCCGATCCTCTTGGGCGAGGGCGATGAAGGGGCGGGCGTTCTCGGCGATCTGATCCTGCTGGGTGAGCTCGGGCAGCCCCTTGTGGCTGTCCAGCAGGGTGCCGCCCAGGCCCGGGAAATGCTTGAGGCAGCCCTTCACGCCCGTGCCTTCCAGGCCGTGCAGGAAGGCGCCCGCCGCCGCGGCGACCTCGACGGGGTTGCGGCTGGCACAGCGATCGCCCATGCCCGTGCCCGGATGGCCATCCCACAGATCCGCCACCGGCGCGAAATCCACGTTGAAGCCGAGCAGGCCGAGACCTTCGCCCCAGAGGCGCCCCCAGGCTTCACAGGCGGCGGCGCCGCCCTCCTTCCAGATGACGCGGAGGTTGGGCGTCTCCCCCACCCAGGGGCGCAGCCGGCTCACGGCGCCGCCCTCTTGATCCAAGGCGATGGCCAGGGAACGGCCCCCGCCCCAGCGGGATTGCAACCCATCGTTGAGGGCCTTGCAGGCCGCGGGGCCCGCGACCGGATCGGGATCCAGGTTGCGGGCGAAGAGGATGACCCCGCCCGGGGTGAGATCCGTACGGACCTCCTCGACGCGGCGACCCGCGAAACCGATCCAGAGGATTTCCTGCGCGTGGCTCATGAAGCCACTTTATCCGGGACGGGCCCTCCCGCCCCTCCGAGGGCCAATTCCAGGTGGCGGAGGAAGAGCACGAAGTCGGGGTCCATGGGGCTGAAGGCGCTGCGGCCCTCGTAGCCCACGGCCAGGACGCCAAAGGGGCGCGGGCCGGCCCCGGAGAGCATCACGCCGTGGGCTTCGGGATACCCAAGGCCGCTCTCCCACCCCACCTCGAGGGCGCCCAGGTTGGAGGGCAGCTTCCGGGGGCCGTGTTCATAGGCCAGGCGCCAGCCCATGGAACCCGGCAGGTAGCACCCGAGGCCATCGGGTCGCCACCGGGCCTGCAGGTGTTCCATGAAGAGGGCGAGGCTGCCCTGGCCGGGCATGCGCTGGCTGGCGGCGGTGAGGTCGCAGAGGGCCAAGGCCTCCTGGTAGAGGCTCTTGAGATCCTGGGTGCGGCCCATGACCTTCCGCTCCAGTTCCGCCTGGTATTCGCGCACTTGGCGCTGGAGGCGGGCATGTTCCAGCCCCCGACTCACCACCATCTCGATCTGGTTGAGGGTGAAGGGCTTCTGGATGAAGTCGTAGGCGCCGTGCTGCAGGCTCTTGATGGCGCCTTCCATGGTGGCGTAGCCCGTCAGCACGATGCAGACGGCCTGGGGATCCAGGCCCTTGATGGCCCCCAGCAGCTCCAGGCCCGAGGGGCCGCCCGGCATGTTGAGGTCGGTGACGACGAGGGCGTAGTGGCGGACGCGGATCCGTTCCAGGGCACTGCGGGCGCCATCCACGGCCTCCGCCGTGAAGTTGCGCTCCAGCAGGGCCTCCACCAGGCTGGCCCGCACTTCGGGATCGTCATCCACGATGAGGATGGGGTCTTGGAGGACCGTCATGCCGCACCTCTTGCCCGGCACCCCTGCGGGGCCGTCCATGGGCCGATGGCCTTCCCTCCGGGGATCGCCCCGCTTGTGGACCTGGAGACTCCCTGCCCCCGCCTCATGATGCGGCCTTGCCCAGGTTGGTGAGCTGGAACACGCGGGCGTCGATGAAGAGGCGCAGGAGGTTGGCATCCAGGAGCCCGCTCTTGGCCTCCTCCTCGAGGATCTGGAGGCTGCGCTCCACGCTCACCGCCACCTTGTAGGGGCGATCGTGGGCCGCGAGGGCGTCGAAGACGTCGGAGATGGCCATCATCTTGCTCGGCAGGGGGATCTCATCGGCCATGAGGCCCCGGGGGTAGCCCTTGCCATTGAGCCGTTCGTGGTGGGCGTAGGCGATCTCGGGCACCTTGCGCAGCTCCTCCGTCCAGGGGATCTGCACGAGGAACTTGTAGCTGTGGGTGACGTGGCTCTCCACGGCCCGGCGCTCATCGTGGCTGAGGCTGCCTTTGCGGATCTGGAGCATCTCGAAGTCCGCTTCCGTGAGCAAGGTGCGCTCCTCGCCACTCCAGTGCTTGTAGGTGAGGGGCTGCACGTCCACGAGGCCTTCACTCACGTCCTGGGGCAGCACGGTGGGTTCGTTGGCCCGCATGAGCAGGGCCACGAGGCGCTGGGTCTCCAGCACAACCTGCTCCTGGAGGTAGGCCACGCGGCCTTCGGTGAACGTTTCGCCATTGCGCCAGGCGCGCTCCATCTCGCCCATCACCCGCTGGACGGCGCGCTGGTGCAGGCGCTGGAAAATGAGTTCGAGGCGTTCGCCTTCGATCTTCTTGGCCTTCACGAGCAGGTGTTCGCGGACGCCCACCTTGCCGAAGTCGTGCAGGAGGCTCGCGTAGCGGATCTCGCGGAGCTGGCGGTCGTCGTAGAAGAGGTCGCCGTAGCCGCTGCCCTCGGTGCGGTTCACGGCCTCGGCCAAGCCCACGGTGAGGGTCGCCACCCGGGAACTGTGGCCGCTGGTGCTGGGATCGCGGGCCTCGATCGCCGTGATGGAGGCGTTCACGAAACCTTCGAAGAGGTTCTCGATCTCATCCTTGAGGCCGAGGATCTCGCGGGTGCGCTCTTCCACCATTCGCTCGAGGTTGTGCTGGTAATCCTCGTTCTGGCGGAGCAGGCCGTAGTGGTCCAGGGCCCGCTTGATGCTGGCCTCGAACTCCGCCAGCTTGAATGGCTTCTGGATGAAGTCGTAGGCGCCGTGTTTGAGGGCCTGGATGGCGGACTCCGTGGTCGCGTAGCCCGTCATGAGGATGGTGAGGGCCTTGGGATCCACCTCGTGGATGGCCTTGATGAGCTCCAGCCCCGTGAGGCCACCGGGCATGTTCAGATCGGTGCAGATGAGGGGGAAGTGGCGCTCCCGGATGCGGGCCAGGGCCTGGTCGCCCCCTTCCGCCCCTTCGGGGGCGTAGCCCATGTCCTCCAGGGCCTCCATGAGGAGGAGCCTGAGGTCAGCCTCATCGTCCACGACGAGGATGGGGATCGGGCGCTGCAGGGGCAAAGGCACTCCGTGTGACCTTCTACCCTTCGGCCGGGGGGGCCAGAGCCTCAAATCTGGGCAACTCCCGTGGCCCCCCGGAGCTTGGCCACTTCTCGCAGGCGATTCCGGAGCCCGAGGGTCGTTTTATTGAACGGCCCCCACCCGCACCACCAGCTCGCCAGCTTCCACCTCCAGCCGCGCCACGCCGCCCGCGGGCAATTCCCCCTTCAGCATCAAGCGGCTGAGCGGGTTCACCACCACTTGCTGGATGAGCCGCTTGAGGGGCCGGGCCCCCAGGGCGGCATCGAAGCCCTCCTTGGACAGCCAAGCCAGGGCCTCGGCAGGGATGTCCAGGGAGATGCGCTTCTCCTCCAGCAGGGCCTCCACCCGCTTGAGCTGGATGGTGGCCACGGCCTCCATGTCGGCCGGCGCCAGGGACCGGAAAGTGACCACATCATCGATGCGGTTCAGGAACTCCGGACGGAAGGCCCCGTGGAGCGCCAGCTGTACGGCGGCATCGGCCTTCCGGGTGTCGCCTCCGGCCGCGTAGATGGCCTGGCTCCCCAGGTTGGAGGTCATGATGATCACCGCATTGCGGAAGTTCACGGTGCGGCCCTTGCCGTCCGTGAGGCGGCCATCCTCCAGCACCTGCAGGAAGAGGTCGAAGACCCGGGGATGGGCCTTCTCCATCTCGTCCAGGAGGAGGACGCAGTAGGGCCGGCGGCGCACGGCCTCCGTGAGGCGGCCGCCTTCCTCGTACCCGATGTAGCCCGGCGCGGCGCCGATGAGCCGGGTGGCGTCGGCCTCGTGGGTGAACTCGCTCATGTCGATGCGCACCATGGCGTTCTCATCGTCGAAGAGGAACTCCGCCAGGGCCCGGGCCACTTCCGTCTTGCCCACGCCCGTGGGGCCCAGGAAGAGGAAGGAACCGATGGGGCGCTTGGCGTCCGAGAGGCCCGCGCGGTTGCGGCGCAGGGCATCGCTGATGGCCACGAGGGCGGGCTCCTGGCCCACCACGCGCTGGGTCAGCTTCTCCTCCATGTGGAGCAGCTTCTGGATCTCGCCCTCCATGAGCTTGTCCACGGGAATGCCCGTCCAGCGGCTCACCACGGTGGCCACATCGGCCTCGCTCACCTCCTGGCGGAGCATGGAATCCACATCGTGATCCGAGGCCGCCGCGATCTCCTTTTCCAAGGTGGGGATCTCGCCATACTCCAAGCGGGAGGCGCGGTCGTAGTCGCCTTTGGACTTGGCGTGATCCAGCTCCAGGCGGAGGTCATCCAGCCGCTTCTGCAGGACGCGCGTGGCCTCGATGGCCTTCTTGGCCTTCTCCCACTGGCCCCGCAGGCGGGTGAGCTCCTCGCTCAGCTCGCCCAGTTCGGCTTCCAATTCCTTGAGCCGGGCCTTCGACAGGGCATCCTTCTCCTTCTTGAGGGAGGCCTGCTCGATGCGCAACTGCATCTCGCGGCGCTCGCGCACGTCGATCTCGATGGGGCGGCTGTCGATCTGGATGCGCACCATGGAGGCCGCCTCGTCCATGAGGTCCACGGCCTTGTCGGGCAGGAAGCGATCGGAGATGTAGCGGTGGCTCAGCTGCACGGCCTCCACCAGCGCCGCGTCCTTGATGCGCACGCCGTGGTGCAGCTCGTAGCGCTCCTTGAGGCCGCGCAGGATGGAGATGGCGTCCTCCACCGTGGGCTCATCCACGAAGACGGGCTGGAAGCGGCGCTCCAGGGCCGCGTCCTTCTCGATGTGCTTCTGGAATTCATTGAGCGTCGTGGCGCCGATGCAGCGCAGCTCGCCCCGGGCGAGGGCGGGCTTGAGGAGGTTGGCGGCGTCCATGGAGCCACCCACGGCCCCCGCGCCCACGAGCAGGTGCAACTCGTCGATGAAGAGCACGACCTTGCCCTCGGCCTGTTCCACTTCGGTGATGACGCCTTTGAGGCGCTCCTCGAACTGCCCCCGGTACTGGGTGCCCGCCACCAGCGCGCCCATGTCCAGGCTCACGAGGCGGATGCCCTTCAGGCCCTCGGGCACATCGCCCTTGGCCACGCGCTGGGCGAGGCCCTCCACGATGGCCGTCTTGCCCACGCCGGGCTCGCCGATGAGCACGGGGTTGTTCTTGGTGCGGCGGCTGAGCACCTGCAGCACGCGGCGGATCTCCTCGTCGCGGCCGATGACGGGATCCAGCTTGCCGGCCTCGGCCAGCTCCGTGACGTCCTTGGCGTATTTCTTCAACGCGCCCTGCTTCTCCTCGGCCCGCTCATCCTCCACCTTGCTGCCGCCGCGCAGGGACTTGATGGCCGCTTCCAGCTTCTTGCGGTCCAGGCCGAAGCCTTCCAGGGCCTTCTTGGCGTCCGTGGCGGCATTGGCGAAGGTCAGCAGGAGCGCATCCGTGGCCATGTAGCGATCGCCCAGGCCCCGGGCCGTATCCATGCCCACTTCCAGGAAGTGGCGCAGGGCGGGCCCCGCTTGGGGTTCAGCCCCGCCCACGGCCTTGGGCAGCTTGTCCACGAAGGCCTCGGCCTTGTCTTGCAGGCCCTTCAGCCCCTCGGGGCCAAGGCCCGCGGCTTCCAGAACGGGACGGAGGCCCATGTCCGGCAGGAGCAGAGCCTGGAAGAGGTGCACCGGCAGCAATTCCGGGTGCTGCTCGCGAACGGCCCGTTCCCGGGCGGCGACCAAGGCGTCGTTGGCTTTCTGGGTAAAGGGAAGCATGGGAACCTCCAGGATTTCAGTGTCGTTCAAATATGCGCGGTGTCAACTAAGATTTTATAAATACAGAGTCACAAGTCTCGGGTATTGCCGCATCGTCAAATCGCCTTCGGGCCTGCGAAACCCTTGGTACCCTTGACGTTTCCCCTTGCGAGGCCCCATGCGCATCCACCCCGAAGCCCAGGAACGCAACACCCGGCTCGCCGCCCTGGCCCCCGCCGTGGCCAAGGCGCTGAGCCCCTTGGGCCAGCGCGCCTTCTTCCCCAAGGGCATCCCCTTCCAGGCGGGCCAGGCGGGTGGCTGCAAGATCAACGCGACCATCGGCCAGATCACCGATGGCGCCGGCAACCCCATCCCCCTCGCCCCCCTCAAGGAAAAGCTCGCCAGCTTCCCCGCCAAGGACGCCTTCCTCTACAGCCCCATCCAGGGCCGGGCCCGCGCCCGGGAAACCTGGCACGCCAAGCTCCTGAAGGAAGACGCCCGCATGGCCCAGGTGGCCCTGCCCAACGTGAGCAGCGGCATCTGCCACGCCCTCTCCATGGCCGCGGACATGTTTTTCGCCGCGGGCGAGACGCTCATCATCCCCGACCTCTACTGGGACAACTACGAGCAGGTCTTCCTCATGCGCCTGGAGGGCGACTACCAGACCTACCCCTTCTACAACGCCCAGGGCGGCTTCAACCTCGAGGGCCTCAAGGCCACCATCGCACGTCAGGGCGCCAAGGCCCACGTGCTGCTCAACTTCCCGTCGAATCCCAGCGGCTACAGCCCCACGCCCGTGGAACTCAAGGCCATCGCCGAAGCCCTCATCGAAGCCTCGAAGGATCGCACCCTCGTCGTCTACTGCGATGACGCCTACCACGGCCTCGTCTTCGAGGAGAGCGCCACCTCCAAGAGCCTCTTCTTCGACCTGGCGGAGGCCGCCACCTCCGGCCGCGCCCCCAACCTCATCCCCGTGAAGTGCGATGGCGTCACCAAGGAGCTGAGCTTCTTCGGCGGCCGCGTGGGCTTCATCACCTTCGGGGTGCAGAAGGACGCCGCGACCATCCTCAGCGACAAGGCCATGAGCCTCGTGCGCGCCGGCATCGGCAGCCCCGTGGGCCTCAGCCAATACCTCATGGAAGAGGAACTGCTGGATCCCCGCCATGAAGCCGAGTTCGATCGCCTCCGCCAGATCCTCGCCGCCCGCTACCGCAAGCTGAAGGAACTCCTCTCCAAGCCCACCCCCCACTGGACCGTGTTCCCCTTCAACGCCGGCTGTTTCTGCCTCCTCGAACTCCGCGAAGGCCTCGATGCCGAAGCCGTGCGCCAGGCCCTCATCCACGACGAAAGCGTCGGCGTCGTCAGCCAGGGCAGCCGCTACCTCCGCCTCGCCTTCTGCTCCCTCCACGACGACGCCATCGAGCCGCTGGTGGAAGCGCTGCGGCGCGTCTGCGAAAAGATGTAAAGCCCACCACGAAGGCACGAAAAACACGAAAGCCACAAAATGAGGTTTCGTGGCCTTCTTCCTTTTTCGTGCCTTCGTGGTGAGATTTTCCAGGAACAACCATGTCCACCCCGATGATGCAGCAGATCGCCGGCCTCAAGCGCGAGGCCGGCGATGCCATCCTGCTCACCCGCATGGGGGATTTTTACGAACTGCTGGGCGAGGACGCCATCAAGGCGGCGCCGGTGATGGAGATCGCGCTCACGCTGCGGGGCAAGGGCTCCGAGTCGGAGACGCCCATGTGCGGCGTGCCGCACTTCGCGCTGGAGAGCTACCTGCCCAAGCTCCTGGCGGCGGGATTCTCCGCGGCTATCGCGGAGCCCACGGCCAAGGCCGATGAAGTGAAGGGGCTGCTGCCCCGGGCCATCTCCCGCATCATCACGCCGGGCACTTGGCTGGATGACGACGGCCGCTGGCTCGGCGCGCTGCACCGCACGGGCTCCACCTGGGGTCTGGCGTTGCTGCAGCTGGCCTCGGGACAGATCCGCGTGATCCCCGGCGAAGGCCCCGAGTTGTTGGAATCCACCCTGGATCGCCTCGCCCCCCACGAGCTGGTGCTGGCGGAAGGGGCCGAAGCGCCGACCCTGGACATCCCCGTCGCCCGGCAGCCCCTCTGGCGCTTCG
Source organism: Holophagaceae bacterium (assembly GCA_035255465.1). GTDB lineage: Bacteria > Acidobacteriota > Holophagae > Holophagales > Holophagaceae > JAFDVN01. The sequence continues at coordinate 36,797 of DATEZP010000057.1, read as the reverse complement.
AAGCCAGCCGCGCCGCGGAGACGGTGAAGGCCTTCTTCGGCTGGAAGCACCTGGAGGGCGTGGGCCTCGAAGCCCACCCCGCCGCCCTCGGCGCCCTGGCCGCCCTGCTGGATCAGGTGGAGACCACCCAGCGGGGCAAGCCCGCCCACTTGCAGGGCGTCACCCTGGAACTGGGCGCCACGGGGCCGCTGCTGGACGCCACCAGCGCCCGCCACCTGGAGATCCACGGCAACAGCCTGGATGGCTCCAAGAGCGGCAGCCTCTTCCAGCTGCTGGACCTGGGCCGCACGCGCATGGGCAGCCGCCTCCTGAAGACGTGGCTGGACCAGCCCCTGCGCGAGCGCGAGCCCCTGGAGCGGCGCTGGCAACAGGTGGCCTGGCTCACCGCCGACAGCCGCCGCGATCCCCTGCAATCCATCCTCAAGGGCATCCCCGACCTGGATCGCCTGTTGGGTCGCGTGGCCCTGAACCTGGCCACGCCGCCAGAGCTCGCCAACCTGCGGGAGGGGCTCATCCAAGCCGCTCGCCTGCCGGGCCAACTGCGCGACATGGGCTTCCTGGAAGAGGCCTTCTCCCTCGGCCTCTGGGAGGAGGGCACGCCCCTCTGCGACGGCCTGCGCGAGGAATTGAAGCGCTGCCTCGCGGAGCAACCTCCCCTGGACCTCGACAAGGGCAACGTCATCGCCGAGGGTGTGGATCCGGAGCTGGACGCCGTGCGTCGCCTCGCCCGCGATGCCAAGCAGGTGATGCTGGAGCTGGAGGAGGAGGAGCGCGCCGCCGCCGGCATCCAGAGCCTGAAGATCAAGTACAACCGGGTCTTCGGCTACTACTTCGAGATCACCAAGGCCAACCTCGCCGCCGCGCCCGCCCACTTCATCCGCAAGCAGACCCTCGCCAACGCCGAGCGCTTCACCACCGAGAAGCTCATGGCCTTCGAGCAGCGCCTGCTGTCGGCCGAAAGCGACCAGACGCGCCTCGAAGAGGCTGGCTTCAAGCGGCTCCTCGGCCACGTGCTCACGGAACGCGCGGGCCTCACGGCCCTGAGCCAGGCCCTGGCCAAACTCGATCTGCTCTGCGCCTTCGCGGAACGGGCCCGTCTTTCCGGATGGACCCGGCCGGAATTGAGCGACACCCGCGAGCTCGTGATGGCCGGGGCCCGCCACCCCATGCTGGAAGCCCGCATGGGCCGCGAATGCATCCCCAACGATCTGCGCTTCGGCGCCGACCAGCCTATGGCCGTGGTCACCGGCCCCAACATGGGCGGCAAGAGCACCTTCCTGCGCACCGCCGCCTTGCTCGTGGTGCTGGCCCAGGTGGGTTCCTTCGTGCCCGCGGAGCTGCTGCGCTTCGGGTTGGTCGATCGCATCTTCACCCGCATCGGGGCCAGCGACTTCCTATCCAAGGGCCAGTCCACCTTCATGGTGGAGATGACGGAGACGGCCCGCATCCTCAATCAGGTGACGCCCGCCAGCCTCGTGATCCTGGATGAGATCGGCCGCGGCACCAGCACCCGCGACGGCCTGGCCCTGGCCGAAGCCATCGCCTGCTTCCTCCGCGACCTCAAGGGCGGCGCGCCCCGAACGCTCTTCGCCACCCACTACTTCGAGCTCACGAAACTGGCCGACGACACGCGCATCACCAACCTCCACGTGGAGGTGCAGGAGTGGGAAGACCAGCTCCTCTTCCTCCACCGCATCCAGGAAGGCCCCGCGGATCGCAGCTACGGCATCCAGGTGGCCAAGCTGGCGGGCCTGCCCCGCCCCGTCATCCAACAGGCCCGGCGCCTCCTCCAGGATCTGCCGGAAGCCCCCGTGCCGCCGCCGGCACGGCCCCGGCAGGAAGTGGCCCAACCCCTGCTGCCCCTCTTCGAAATGCCGACCGATCCCCTGCGGGAAGAGCTGGGGGATCTGGACCTCAGCCGCATGACGCCCCTGGATGCCCTCAATTGGCTCGCGGCGAAGCAGAAGGAAGTCCGCTAGCATCGGCGGAGTGAAGACGCCCCTGACGCCCACCCGCCGCCGCCTCGCCTGGGGCCTGGCCATCGCCTTCGATGCCATCCAATGGGTGCTCTTCCCCGTCACCGTCGAGGGGGGCTTCTCCTTCGTGAACGATGGCCTCGATCTGATCGCCTTCGTCACCTTCAGCCTGGTGCTCGGTTGGCACTGGCACTTCCTCCCGTCCTTCATCACGAAGCTCGTGCCCTTCGTGGACCTCGCCCCCACCTGGACCCTGGCCGTGGCCTGGGTCACCCGCGCGCCCCGGCCGGAGCTGAAGACCTGAATCAGCGCCGGCGGCCCACCAGCAGCATCTCCCGCCCGCGACGGCGCACGTGGCTGCGCGTGGCCTCCGCCAAGTGGAGGATCTCGAAGCGAGCTTCCGCCAGGCGCCTCAGTTCTGTCATGGGCAGGGCGAAGGGCGGCCCGGGACGCCCCTGCACATCATGGAAGGCCGCCAGCAGCCACAGCCCCCCGGGTTTCAGAAGGTCCGCGGTGCGGTCCACGTAGGCCCCCCGGCGCTCGGGCTCCATGGCCACGAAGCAGGTGTGATCGAACACCACCTCGAAGGGTCCCGCCGCGGTCGTGAACCAATCCTCCTGCCGCCAATCCACGGCAGCGCCATACCGCGCCCGGGCGCCCTCCAATGCCGCCGGCGCGAAATCGAAGGCCGTCACCTGGAATCCCCGGCGGGCCAGCTCCGCCGCGTCGTGGCCGAACCCGCAACCCGGCACCGCCACCGAGCCGCCAGCCGTGGGAAGGCCCAACCCCACCAATTCCTCCACCAGCGGCGTGGGCGCATCCATATCCCACCCCGGCCGGGGTTCCGTGTCGTACACCTGCTGCCAATAATCGGGGGTACGCGGGTCCATGCCCCAAGCCTGACAGCCCCTGGCTCTGATTCTCCTTCGTGAGCCCTGTCTCCGAAGAGAGGCTGTCATCCTTGCCTAGTTATGTCCCTCCGACCCGCCTACCTCCCCCTCCTTAGCCTGACGCTGGCTGCCCAAGAGATCCCTGATCTCCAGGCGCTCCGTGCCACCAAGGTCAGCATCGCCACCCGGTTGGAGCAGAGCCAGGAGGAGGCGCCGTCCGTGGTCTCGGTGATCACCCGGACGGAGATCGAACGCTATGGGTGGCGGGAGCTGGCGGACATCCTACGGGCCCTGCCGGGCTTCGACTTCGCGAACGATGGCACGACCCTCATCGGCGTGAGCGTCCGCGGCGTCTGGGCCCATGAGGGCAAGGCCTTGGTGATGGTGGATGGCATTTGCGTGAGCCCGCTCCACAACGCCAACGTGAACTACTACGGCAGCTATCCCTCCGAGATGATCGAGCGGGTGGAGGTGATCCGCGGGCCCGGCTCCGCCATGTACGGCCAGTTCGCCGACATGGCCGTGATCAACGTGATCACCCGGCAGGTGGACGATGGCGAAGGCGGTCGCCTCACCCTGCGGGGCGACACCCTGGGAGGGGGCACCCACGCCGGGGGTGGTTACCTCGCGGCATCTTCCCGATTCCCCCAAGGGGGCAGCCTTTCCCTGAGCGCGGGCTTCCAGACGAGCCCCTTCAGCCGGCAACCCTATGTGGATAGCTTCTTCACCGGCTCCGTGAACCCCCAAGGAAAGGGCAACACCCGGCGGGAAACCCAATACCTCGTGGGGGATCTCCAGGCCTTGGGTACCTCCGTCCATTTCGTGCGCCACGATTTCCGGGGCGCGCAGGTGGATAGCGATGGCACGGGTGTCGTGGATCCCGTACCCGCGGGGCTGGCTCCGGGCACCCTCGGCACCGGCTCCCGCATCATCCAGGCCGTGCGCGTGAACCACCCCTTCGAACTGGCCGAAGGCCTCACCCTGGATCCCAAGGTGGAACTCACCAAGAACACGGGTGGGTCCATCTTCCCCCAGGCCCGCTCCAGCAGCGGTGTGAACCATTCCGGCACGGAGCGCGAGCGCTACCAGTTCGACCTGAACCTCCGCTGGGACCTCGCCGGGAAGGCCACCCTGCTGTTCGGAGCCGGCGCCTACCAGGATTGGGAACGGAGCGTGAACCTCCAGGGCAAAGGCGGCATGCGGGATCCCCTCGATGCCAATCACCGGCTGGCCGAAGTGACCTGGACGACCCGCTTCGGGTACCTCCAATACACGCAACAGCTCGGGGCCCTGGGCCTCACCGCCGGAGGACGCTACGAGGCCGCCGAGCTGGGCAACGTGTTCGCACCGCGCCTGGGCCTCACCTGGACCGAGGGCGCCTTCAACGCGAAGCTGCTCTACGGGCAGGCCTACCGATCCCCCACCTTGTTCCAGACCTACAGCAGCTTCTTCGAGTTCCGGGGCTACCTGGAGCCCGAGGTCACCAAGAGCTGGGAGCTGGAGCTAGGCTGGCACTTCACCCCCTCCATTGTGGGCCGGGTGAACCTCTTCAAGGCGGATGTCACGCGGGCCCTCTCCTTCGGCTTCGATGGCACCAACGCCTACATCCTCAATTTCGGCGCGGATAGGAGCCGCGGCATTGAAGGCACCTTGGAGTGGCATCAGGAAGCCTGGGGCGGCTTCTTCAACTTCAGTTACGACAAGCCCGGGGGCGGTTCGGATCCCTACTTCCTCACCCCGGATCGCACCAAGCCCCTTGGCGTGTCACCCCTCAAAGCCAACCTCGCCATCCACCGGCGCTTCGGCTCCGTCGAGGTGGCGCCGAGCCTGCTCTACGCCTCCAGCCGCGAGAACCAGAGCGCGGCCTCGGCCAATTCCCCCTACGCGCCGGGTTCCTTCGCCCCCTCCCTCGTGGCGACGGACCGCTATCCCGCGCGTCTGCTGCTCAACCTGGCGGTGACGTGGCATGCAGTCTTCGGCACCGGCCAGGATCTGCGCCTTTCGGCCACCAACCTCACGAACGCGAACTACCCCATCCTCCAGCCCTATTACGGGTACCACGCTCCCCTGCCCGCCCACGACCGGCGGCTGACCCTCGATTTCACCTGGCGGTTCTGAGCGGCTGCTCCGTCTAGACTGGAAGGTCCCGGAGACCGCCATGAAGCTCCTGCGCATCAACCATCTCGGCATCGCCGCCCCCGGATTGGAGGAGGCCATGGATCGCATGCGCCGCCTCTTCGGCATGGAGGCCGAGCATCGGGAGGCCGTGCCCGAGCAGAAGGTGAACACCGCCTTCTATCCCGTGGGAGAGAGCCGCCTCGAGTGGTTGGAGACCACGGATCCCGAAGGCCCCATCGGCAAGTTCCTCGCGAAGAAGGGCCCGGGCATCCACCACGTCTGCTTCGAGGTGGATGACATCGACGGGGCCGTGGCCGAGTTGCTGGCCAAGGGCGTGCGCATGGTGGATACCCAGCCCCGCCGGGGCGCCCATGGCTGCCGGGTGGCCTTCATCCACCCCGCGGAGACGGGCGGCATGCTGGTGGAGTTGAGCCAGAGCGGCCACGAATCCGACCTCGAGATCGCCGAAGCCCATCAAAGCGCCAACCACCATGCCTAAGCTCCGCATCCTGCACGCCCTCCTGGTCGCCAGCGCCCTGCTCGGCGCCGGGAGCCCCAAGGAACTGCTGAAGGCCACCGATCAACGGGGCGCCTACGAAGTGCTCAAGTCCCTCACCCAGGAGGTGGGCCCCCGGTTGGCCGGCAGCCCCCAGGATGCGGCGGCCCACGCCTGGGCGGCCGCCCGGTTCAAGGCCATGGGCCTCTCCGCCGTGCGCACCGAGGAAGTGCCCCTGGGCCGCACGTGGATCCGAGGCCGCGAGGAAGCCCGCCTGGGTGATCGCATCCTCCGCGTGACGCAGATGGGCTGGACTCCGGGCACCCCGGCCCCGGTGAAGGCCCCCCTGGCTCTGCTGCCTGCCGCCAAGGCCCGCGGGGATCTCGCCGAATTCAAAGGCCGGATCGTGCTGGCCGGTGAGCCCCTGCGGGAGCTAGACCCGCCCCAGATGCAGGCCCCCCTCCGCGCCGGCCGCGCCCCGAAGCCCCACGCCGATTTCCCCATGGGCAAGGCCCTGCCCGCCCTCATCCAGGCGGGCGCGCAGGCCGTGCTGATGGATTCGGGCAAGAGTGGCGAGCTGCTCACCATGGATGGCGGCGCGGTCAACACCACCGCGCCCTCCCTGCCCATCGCATTCGTTTCCCACGGCGACTACCTCCGCCTCGCCGAAGCCGCGGCCTCCGGCGCGGAACTGGAGTTGTTTCTGGGTGGTGCCTTCGGGCCCGCCGGCCGCACCTTCAACACCGTCGCGGAATTGCGGGGGAGTGGGAAGCCCGGGGAGTGCGTGATTCTCGGCGCCCACCTGGATTCCTGGGACCTCGCCACCGGCGCCATGGACAATGGCGCCGGGGTGGCTTCGGTGATGGAGGCCGCCCGCCTGCTCATCGAATTGAAGCGCCCCCCTCGCCGGACCGTGCGCTTCGTACTCTTCGGCGCCGAGGAACAGGGCTACCTGGGCTCGGCCGCCTACGTGGCCAGCATCCGCAAGGACCTGGGCAAGGTGAGCGGCGTGTTCATCATGGATACCGGAGGGGGAGCCGTGGATGGCGTGGCCTTGCAGGGCCGTCGCAAGGTGGCCCCGACGATGCTGAAGATCGTGGCACCCCTGCGCCCCTTGGGTGTCGTCGACACGGACCTGCGGATGGAATCGGGCACCGACCACATCCCCTTCCACACCGCCGGAGTACCCGCCTTCTGCCTGGAGCAGAAGCAGCACACCTACGCCCGGGATCATCACTCCGAAGCCGACACCCTGGACAAGGTGGATCCCGCGGAGCTCCAGCAATGCGCCGTCGTCATGGCCTGGCTGGGATGGAAGGTGGCGGATCTGCCCGGGTTGCTGCCCCGGTGAGGGGCCCTACCGGGCGCCGAGGAAGCCCAGGTAGGCCTCCCACAACCCCGGACCGAAGAACACCACCAGCGGCGTGACCACGGCCATGCCGCAGCCCCAGGGCAGCATGTGCTGGCCCAGGCCATCCCACACGGAACCCTCCCGCTTCGGATCCCGGGCGGATCGGATCAGCGCGAAGGGGATCCCGAAGGCGATCATGGGCACGGTGCTCAGGAAGAGGATCCCGAGCATCGCCTGCCAGCCCCAGAAGGCCCCGAGCCAGGCGAGCATCTTGAAGTCGCCCATGCCAATGCCATCGGTCTTGCGGAGCGCCTTGTAGATGGCGTTCATGCCCGCGGGCACGCCATAGCCCAGCACCGTGCCGGCCAGGGCCTCCCGCCAGGTCACGGGCCCGCCGTAGAGGTGCCACATCGGAGCGGGTTGGAGGCCGTTGTGCCAGAGCTCCGCTTTGAGGATCGAGTCGTCCATGCCCCGCACCAGCAGGGTGGCGTCGGGCCAGCCCATCTGGGGCAGGGTGAGCAACAACCCCAGCGCGATGAGCGGAAGCTGGATGGCATCCGGCAGCATGAACTCGGTGTAGTCCGTGAAGAAGAGCACGATGAGCGCGAACCCCGCCACCAGCCCCTTGAACCACATGAGGGATCCCACGGGGAACAGGAGGGGGCTCACGAAGAAGAGCAGCCCCGTGAGCGCCTCCACCAGGGGATAGCGGAAGGGGATGCGCCAGCCGCAGGCCGCGCACTTCCCCCGGAGCCAGAGCCAGCCCAGCAAGGGCACGTTGTGCCAGGGCTTGATGGGCGTCTTGCAGGCGGGGCAGTGGCTGCCCTTGAGCATCACATCCCGGTCCTCGGGTTCCTCCTGGGGCAGGCGATGGATCAGCACGTTGCCGAAGGAGCCCACCAGGACACCGAAGCACAGCAGGAAGCAGCCGTGCATCCAGGGGGGGAAATCCAGCAGGATCGACATCGAAACTCCATGCGCGCGCCCTGAGGGGCGAACCTTAGGAGCCAGGATGGCACAATGGATTCATGCGCCGAATCCTCCCCCTCGCCCTCCTCCTTTCCGCAGCCCTGCAGGCCCAGGCTCCCGTGCCCCCCCCAGCGCCCGCGGCCACGCCGGCTCCGGCGGCCTCCCCCGCCCCCTCCACCAAGCCCCGGGTGAAGATCTCCACCAACTACGGCCCCATCGTGGTGGAGCTGGAACCCGAGATCGCCCCCCTCACCTGCGCCAACTTCCTCGCCTACGTGAAATCGGGCCACTACAAGGGCACGATCTTCCACCGGGTCATCGACGGCTTCATGATCCAGGGCGGCGGCAACACCGAGGACATGAAGGAGAAGGCCACCACCGGCACCTTGAAGAACGAGGCGGGACTGGCCTTCAAGGCCGGCCTCAAGAACACCCGCGGCACCCTGGCCATGGCCCGCACCAGCGATCCCGACAGCGCCGCCGCCCAGTTCTACATCAACGTGGCCGATAACGAGGCCCTGAACTGGAAGAACGACACCCCCGATGGCGCCGGCTACGCCGTCTTCGGCCGGGTGGTGGAAGGCCTCGACAACGTGGATAAGATCGCCAAGGTCAAGACCAGCTGGAGCAAGGGCCAGGCCTCGGTGCCCGATTATCCCGTCCGCATCCGGAACGTGGAACTCCTTCCGAATCCCTGAGCCCATCGCATCCATGGCGCGCCCCTGGCTACGCCCGCTCCTGGTCTGGGCCTTCGCAGGCCCGGCCTTGGCCGTGGCCGTGGTGCTGGCCTTCCTCACCGCCGCCCTACGCTGGAGCGGCCCCAAGGGCTTCTGGACCATCGCCCCCCGCTACATCCGGATGGTGGCCACGCTCTTCGGCATCCACCGGCAGCTGGAGGGCTGGGAGGCCCTGCCTGAGGACATCCGCAGCGGGCGCAGCCCGGTGATCTTCATCGCCAACCACGCCTCCCACTTCGATCCGCCCCTGCTCATCAGCACCCTGCCCAGCCACCCCGTCTTCATCGCCAAGCGGGAGCTGGGACGCGTGCCCTTCCTGGGCTGGGTGATCTGGCTCGCGGGCTTCATCTTCATCGATCGCGGCGACCGTTCCCAGGCGGCGGCGTCCTTGAAGGCCGCCACGAAGCGGATCCATGACGGCCAGAGCGTGGTGGTGTTCCCCGAGGGCACCCGGAGCCCCGACGGGGAACTGCTGCCCTTCAAGGCGGGGAGCTTCCGCATCGCCGTGGATTCGGGCGTGCCCCTCGTGCCCATCGCCATCCATGGCGGCAACGGGATCCTGCCCAAACGGGATTGGCGCGTGCAGGGCGGCCCCTACCGCATGGTGGTGGGCCAGCCCCTGGCCACGGAGGGCCGGGATCCCGCCCAGCTCATGGCCGAGGCCCGGCAGGCGATGCTGGCGCTGCTCCGGGTCTAGACGACCAACAACCCGCGCAGGGCCTGCTCCAGGGCGGCCTCATCCACGGGCCGGTCCACCCAGGCATGGGGACCTTCCGTGCGGGGTCCGCCCACCTGGATCCAACGGCAGCGCCGGCGCGCGAGGTCATCCTCCCGCCACACGCTGAGGATGGAGGGCTCCCGGCCCCACACGAGGATGCTCGGATAAGGTCCCTCCCGGGGCGGCAGGGTGCCCCAATCGTCCACCTGGCCGCCCCAGGCCTCCAGCCAGCCCATCACCTTCTGGGCTTCGGGGCCTTCCTGCATGCCCAGGGCGATGCTCCAGCCCCGCAGGAAGCCTTCCGGCGCGGATTCCAGGCGCAGCGGCTCCAGCCAGCCCACGCCCTGTTCCGGCGCGCCATGCACCGCGTAGGCCACGCCATGGCGATCCCGGAGGGTGATGCTGGCGATCTGGGAGGGCCACTCCTTGCCGAAGAGGTCCTCCATGAGGGGGCTCTCGGAGCCGATCCGGAAAGTCGGGCCGGGCGCCAGCCGGCGCCAGGCCAGGGCTTCCACCTCTGCCTTCTCCACGCGGGCCTCCAGGCTCGTCGCCACGCCCCAGTGCCAGGAGGCCCCCAGGAAGGCGGCGAGGAAGAGCAAGCTGAATCCGGAAAGACGCACCTTCAGATCGAAGGCCGAATCCAGGAAAGCCTCCACCAGCACGGGAATCGTCACCCCGATCAGGCCCCAGAGGAGGCGTTGGGCCATGGGCTCGCCATCTTTCCGGGCCTGGATCACCCGGCTCACGATGTAGAGGCTGAACCCCACATAGACGAGGTTCGCCACGTTGTGGAAAGGGCGGTCCAGGAAATGGGTCGGGCCCAGGAACAGGTTGCGGACGTAGTTGGGGATGAAGGCCAGGGCCACCCAGCCCGCCAGTTGCGCCGGTAGGTGGGCCGGGAACAGGGACGTGAAGGCCCCGAACAGGGCCACGAACCCCAGGGAGACGAGCACGCTCTGGGCCCGGAGCACCAGCTCGGGGTGGAGCATGCCCACCTCGCCCGCGGCGATGAGCCCATGCCTCAGCGCCACCAGGGCGCAGCTGATGGCCAGGCGCTGCATGACCTTGTCCCGCCGGGCGAAGCCATCCGCGCCGAAGCTCAGCGTCAGGGCCAGCAACGCCCCGCACTGGAGCGCATTCAGAAGGGGCCAGAGGACGGGACTCATTGGGGTTGTACGATCGTACAGCTAATCCACGCTGGTAAAGACCCGTAGCCCTGGAACTCTGGAGATTCCGTGATCCGCTTCGAACATCTGGAGGTGCGCTATCCGGGCGCGCCCCGTCCCGCCCTCCGGGATCTCACCCTGGATCTGCAGGCCGGCGTCGTGGGCCTGCTGGGCCCCAACGGCGCCGGCAAATCCACCCTGCTGAAGGCCCTGCTGGGCCTCCTGACCCCCAGCTCCGGCCGGGGCGAGGTGCTGGGCGTGGCGCTGGGCACCGATGCCGCCGCCCGCCTCCGGGCCCGCATCGGCTACATGCCCGAGTACGACGCCCTCATCGAGGATACGAGCGCCTATCACCAGGTGGCCTTCTGGGGCGAGCTCAGCGGCCTCAGTGCCCAGAGCGCCCGGGATCGGGCCCATGAGGTTTTGCATTTCGTGGGCCTCGACGAATCCCGCTACCGCCCCGTGAGCGGCTTCTCCACGGGCATGCGCCAGCGGGTGAAGCTGGCCCAGGCCATCGTGCACAGCCCCGAGCTGCTCTTCCTGGACGAGCCCACCAACGGCCTCGACCCCGAAGGCCGCCAGCGCATGCTGGACCTCGTGCTGCGCGTGCGCCGCGAGCTCGACGCCACCGTCATCCTCGCCAGCCACCTGCTCACGGACGTGGAGCGCGTGGCCGACCAGCTCGTCATCCTCGACAAGGGCGAACTCAAGGCCGCGGGCACCGTGGAGAACCTCCGCAAGCTCCTGGCCCACCGCTATGAGCTGCGCTTCCTGGAGCCCCTCACGCCGGAGCAGGAGGCTTCCCTCGGTGAGCTGGGCACCATCCTGGAGGCCCGCCAGGGCCGCTACGATCTCGAACTGACGGATCTGGACCTCGCCCGGCCCTTCACCTGGGCCGTGCAGCGGGGCGCCACCCTCATCCAGCTCACGCCTCGCCATGACCGCCTGGACGAGGTGCTCATCCGCGCCCTCCAGCCCGCCACCCCTGCCCTCCCGGGAGCGAACTGATGCCCATCTACGCCCCCACCCTGCCCCCCCGACCCGAATCCGAGGTCCAGGTGCGCCCCCTGCTCGTGCTCTTCCGCTTCGAGTGGCAGCGCCTGCAGCGCACGAAACTGGGCCGTTTCTTCGGCTTCATCTTCGTGGGCATGTTCCTCGTGAAGCTCACCTACATCTACGTCCGCTACCTGCTCGAGACCCAGGCCGCCCTCAAGGAGGCCCAGACCTTCGCGAACCGGCTCCTCGCCCAGGGCGCCGAGTTCCAGGCGGGCCTGCTGCATCCGGCCTCCTACCTCCTCTGGTTCCTCGTGGCCATCGTGGGCGGCGGCCTCATCGCCCGGGACACGCTGCACCGCGTGCGCCCCCTCATCTATGCCCACCCCGTGCGGCCCAAGGATTACCTCCTCGCCAAGCTCGGCTTCGCCACGGCCTTGCCCTTCGCCATCCTCCTGCCCTACGTGCTCGGCCCCTGGCTGCTGAGCCTGCTCATCGCCGGCGCCAAGGGACCCGTGTGGGTCTCCCTGCCCTTCCACCTGATCCCGGCCATCCTCCCCATGAGCCTGCTGATGGGCTCCTTGGCCATGGGCGCCAGCAGCCTCGCGGGCACGCCCCGCAGCGGCATCGCCTGGGTGCTGGGCGTGGTGCTGGGTGCCTCGGCCCTGGGCGGCATGCTCCATGGCCTCCTGGACAGCAGCCAATTCCAGGCCATCAACCCCATCGTCCTCTGCCTCGCCTGGCCCGAACTCTTCTGCGGCGTGGACCATCCCATCCTTGGTTGGGCGCCCACCCTCCTCGGCACCACCGCCCACGTGCTGCTGTGGATCGAAGTGGCTCGCCGCCGCACCCTGCCTTCGGAGGCCGTGCTGTGATCGAACTCATCCGCGCCTCCCTTCGCTACGGCGACATCCTGGGCCTCTCGCCCACCTCCTTCCACCTGCCCACGGGCGGCGGCATCACGGGCCTGCTGGGCCCCAACGGCGCCGGCAAATCCACCCTCATCCAGATGATCTCCGGCCTGCTCCCGCCCAGCGGCGGCGACGTGAAGGTGATGGGCGGCTCCCCCTTCCGCAATCCCGAGGTGCTGCGGCACATCGGCCTCGTGCCCGAAGGCGATCGCCTGCCCGTGGGCCTCAAGGGCCGGGGCTGGCTGCGCATGATGGGCGAGCTTTCCGGCCTCTCCGGCGTCGAGCTCGAAGCGGCCATCGTCCGCACCCTGCAGCGGGTGGACATGACGGAGCGGGCGGACCTGCCCTTCCAATCCATGAGCAAGGGCATGCGCCAGCGCATGCGCCTCGCCCAGGCCCTGCTCATCGATCCCAAGGTGCTCATCCTCGATGAGCCCTTCAACGGCCTGGATCCCCAGGGCCGCCTCACCCTCATGGCGTTGTTGCGGGACCTCGCGGATTCCGGCACCCGCATCCTGGTATCCAGCCACATCCTGGGCGAAGTGGCCATGCTCACGGACCACATCCTCCTGCTCTTCCGCGGGCGGTTGCTGGCCGAGGGCACCGTGGGCGAGATCCGCGCCCTGCTGGATCGCCACCCCGTGGAACTCCGCATCAAGGGCGCCGACCTGGACAAGGTGGCCCACTGGTCCGTGGCCCAGCCCGAATTGGCCGGCCTGCGGAAGGAGGAGGAAGCGCTCGTGCTCTCCGTGCGCAGCCCCCATGATTTCCTGCCCCGCTTCCAGGCCGAAGTGGCCGCGGGCCGCCTGCCGGTCGCGAGCCTCGATCCCCTCGACCTGAACCTGGATGCCGTCTTCCAGTACCTCACCAAGGATCACGCGTGATGCCGAACCCACCGAACGTCCTCGCCACCGTCAAGGCCGTGGCCAAGGGCACGGCCCCCCTCGTGCTCAAAGTGCGCGGCTGGGTGCTCGCCAGCCTGGTGCTGGTGCCCGTGCTCGGCGCCCTGGCCGTCCTCGCCATCATCATCGCCAAGGGCGAGGGCCAGGGCCCGATCACCTCCCGCATCGGCCTCGTGATCTACCACAGCGTCCTCGTGAAATACATGGTGCCCATCATGGCCCTCGTCGCCGCGGGCGCCGGCATCCGGGAGGACATGGAGCAGCGCACCCTGCCCCTCATGCTCACCCGCCCCTCCGACGCCACGGCCCTGCCCCTGGGCAAGGGCCTCCCCTGGTTCATCTGGGGATCCGTCTGGCTCGTGATCGGCGCCGGGCTCCTGCAGATCCTGGGCGGAGACCTCAGCACCCTGCTTGGCCGCATGGGGGGCCTGGTGGGCACCTGGTGGGCGGAGCTGGCCTTCGTCACCTGCTTCGGCCTCGCCTTCAAGAAGGGCACCCTCTGGGCCGCCCTCTGGCTCTTCATCTGGGAGGGGTTGCTGGAAGTCTTCCCCGCCACCCTCCAGCGCTTCACCTTCACCCACTACGCCAACAGCCTCGCGGGCAGCCGTTACACCGAATCCAAGACCCAGGACCTCCTGGCCCAAACCCAGGTGGACACCCCCGCCCTGCTCGCCTTCCTGATCCTCCTCGCCTTCGGCGCCGCCTGCTGGGCCTGGGCCGGTTGGAAGCTGCACCGCACGCCCATCGGGCTCGCGGGGGCGGAAGGGGAAGGGTAGAGCCCTGTGAGCCCTTCCTCGTTCTCCCAGCTCCGGTGGCGCGTCACGGGGTTCGTCGCCCTGGCCGCCGGGGCCCTGCTGGCCTGGCGTTTCACCCACGGCGGCATTCCCCGGCACCACCTGCTCCACCGGGCCGACATGCCGGCCATCTCCACCGCCTGGGATGCCCTGGTGCTCCCGGCCCTCACCTGGGGTCTGCTGGGCCGGGCCCGCCCTCGGGTGCCGTCCCCGGGTTGGATCGGCTTGGCGGGAGGCCTGCTCTTCGGGATGACGCTCGCCGCGCTGTTCACCGCCGGACAGGAGGCCATCCTCTCCTACGTGGTCCTGATTCCCTTCGTGTTGGCCCTGGCGCTGCCCATCCACCGCGCGGAGTGCGTGCTTGGCTTCGTGGTGGGCATGGCCTTCACCTTCGGGGCCGTCCTCCCCACGGTCTTCGGCACCGTTGTGGCGATCCTGGGCGCGGGCATCCACCTCCTGACCCGCCCCATCCGCGTCCGAGTGGCACCCTCCCTACCACGGTAAACTGGCGGGATGCCCGTACCCACCCGTCACCTCACGCCCCAGGGCACTGAAATCCTCATCGAGACGCTGCCGCACCTGCGGAGCGTCTCGATCGGTTTTTGGGTGCGCCGGGGGTCCTGCCACGAAACGGCCCAGGAAGAGGGCTTGGCCCACTTCCTGGAGCACACCGTCTTCAAAGGCACCGCGTCCTATCCCACGCCGGATGCCGTGGCGGAAGCCACCGAGCGGCTGGGCGGACACGTGGACGCCTTCACGGGCAAGGAGGTGGCCTGCTTCTATGGCCGCGTGTTGGCGGAACAGCTGCCGGAGATGGTGAAGCTCCTGGGCGACCTCGTCACCACGCCCACCTTCGATCGCACGGAGCTGGAACGAGAACGCGGTGTGATCCTCGAGGAGATCGCGCAAAGCGAGGACACCCCCGATGACTGGGTGAGCGAGCTGTTCTACGGTTCCTTCTGGCAGGGCGGACCGCTCGCGCATCCCATCCTCGGGCGGCCCGACCAGGTGAGTACCTACGGTTCCGATGAAGCCGCCGCCTTCTTCAAGAACACCTACCGCGCCGATCAGGTGGTCATCAGCGCCGCGGGCCAGGTGAGCCCCGACGTGCTCTTGCCCCTCCTGGAACCCATCCTCGCCCGCCTGGCCCCCGGGCGCCCCCAGGCGCTCCTGGCCCCCAATCCAACGCGCCCCTTCCTGCTCAACGTGAATCGGAAGGATCTCCAGCAGGTGAACCTCGTGCTGGGCTTCCCTTCGGTGGGCCACCGCCACGCGGACCGCGCCGCCGTGGGCATCCTCAGCCACGTGCTCGGCGGCGGCATGGCCTCCCGCCTCTTCATGGAACTGCGCGAGCGCCGCGGCCTCTGCTACCAGGTGGGCAGCTACCACACGCCCTACCTCGACAGCGGTTCCCTGCAAGTCAGCGCCTCCTGCGCCCCCAAGCACGCCCGCGAACTCGTGAGCCGCAGCCTCGCCGAGTGCCTGCGCCTGCGCGAGCACGGCGTCACCGCCGAAGAACTGGAACGAGCCAAACTCCAGGCCCGCACCCAGCTCGTCTTCGGCCAGGAGAGCGCCAGCAGCCGCCAGTTCAGCCTCGCCCACCAGACCATCCACTGGGGCGAGCTCAAGAGCCTCGACGAGCAGGTGGCCGAACTCAACGCCGTCACCGAAGCCGACATCCTGCGCGTGGCCCAGTCCTGTCTGGATCCCGCCCAGATCGGCCTCGCGGCTTTGGGCACACGGCGAGGGTGCGATATTCGAGATAAGGATCTGGTCGCCTAATCCATAGTTAGGTTGCGGTGAAACATGGTTGATGAATTCGGGATCCCAGAACCCCCTCAATTCTCCGATGAGGTAATTGACCGGTGCCTGAAGTCTGGGGACTTTAGTCCAATACTATTTGAGTGGTACAAGTTCACAGCCTTGCTATGCAATTTCTTTGCGCGGATTCGTCAGGATTCGCAAATGATCGCGGAAATCCCTAGGATGCATTTCACCATTTGCATTGGCTTGCTGAACAGGTGTTCCAGACTGATGCTCGCAAATACCAGGCTCTCGCATGAGGGGCTATACGGAGAAACGACTGGGATTGTTGATAGGTCGATCTTCGAATCAGCAGTAAAGGTTTCGTGGCTATGCCTCAAAGGGGATGCCGAGTCTTTTGATCGATATCTTGCGGATGGTCTGAAAACGGAATTGGAGCTCAAAGACCAGATCATCACAGCCATCGAGAAGAGGAATGGGGTCACGCTGAACATTGAACAACGAATGCTCGCCTCGATTGACAGCCACATCCAGGATTCCGGGCTTTCGGAGGGTCAAATTCGTGAAGCCAAAAAGCTCCCGGATCTGGCGACCATGCTCGATAACCTTGGAGAGGCTCGACTCATGTACGTTGTTGGTCAGAAAATGGGATCGCATCATGTACATGGCACTTGGCCCAGCCTCAAATTTCATTACCTGGATAAGTCCCCCGAAGGTGTGTGGTCTCCACGTGATCACAATTGCTCCACCCACCAAAATCAGTACGTACACGTTTCTTTGGCAGTACTTTCCGCGATGAAATCCTTCATCTCGTTCTGTATCAAACCAGGCGAAGACGCGTGGCCCTTCCACTTCCTAATCGACTCGATTACGGCTGAGTTTCTAAAAATTGTTGAGGATTCCAATGGGAGTGATTTTGATCCCGCGCCGACAACCTAACCACTCAATGCACCGGACCCCACCGCTACGCGCTGGGTCCGGTGATCTCGAAAGTTAGGTGCTCCCGCTCATATGTGTCATTGCGCGAACTTGAGATCTTGTGAAGAGGCACTCCCAACTCGGGAGTTATTCGTTGTTGATTTCGAGCCGATCGAGCCTTCCGTCGATGGTTGGTCAGAGTTGTTTCTTTGCAACGACTGTGGTCAGCACTGGATCGTAGAGAGGGGCGCGGAGATGGACCGCCGATCAAACAAGGCGTACAAAATAGAGGCCCAATCAAATTGGCAAACCTTCGATAGGAAACCGGCCTTGGCAGATCTCCTAATTCAAAAGCACGGTGGCCTTGCCGGGGCCAAATGTGCCTTCGTCGATTGCCCCGCGCAGGCGTTGCGTGGGATGGCTGTTTGCGTTCGCCATGGGCATTCAGAATACGTATGGTGAGAGCGCATCTAACCACTCAATGCACTCGGACTTCGCCATTGCGCGACTGCGCTGGTGATTTCCGAAGGTAGATATCACACCTAACTTCGAATTGGCTCCAGACAGAAGTTCGAGGTACCGCCATCCGGCCAAGCCAAGAGGTCGATATTCGTTTCGACGGGCAGAAGCTGATTTTGAAGCCACAAACAAGTACAGGGCCACGAAGGAATTCCCTTCGTGGCCTTGTTCCTTTTTCGTGCCTTCGTGGTGGGCTTTTCCTACGGCCTCACCCAGTGGCAGGTGTACCCGCCGGGATGCTTCACAAGATAGTCCTGATGCTCTTCCTCGGCCTTCCACCAGCGGCCGGCGGCGGTGATTTCGGTGACGAGGGGCTTGGGCCACTTGCCGCTGGCGTTCACTTCCGCCTTCACCTTTTCGGCGGTGGCTTTCTGCGCGGGGGAGTGGAAGAAGATGGCGCTGCGGTAGGAGCTGCCCATGTCGTTGCCCTGGCGGTTCAGGGTGGTGGGATCGTGCAGGCGGAAGAAGAAGCGCAGGATGGCTTCGTAGCTCGTCTTCGTGGGATCGAACCAGATGTTCACGGCCTCGGCGTGGCCCTCGTGATTGCGGTAGGTGGCATGGTCCACGCGGCCCCCGGTGTAGCCCACTTCCGTGCGGAGGACGCCGGGTTCCTTCCGGAGGAGGTCCTGCATGCCCCAGAAGCAGCCGCCCGCCAAGGTGGCCAATTCCTCTTTGGACTCGGGCGTCTTCTTCCCGAACAGGGGCAGGAAGGAGGCGTAGCCCTCCTTCTCCAGGTTGGCCACGGGGATGAAGCGCAGGGAGGCGCTGTTGATGCAATAGCGCAGGCCGCCCTTGTCCCGGGGGCCGTCATCGAAGACATGGCCCAGATGGCTGTTGGCGTCGGCGCTGCGGACTTCCGTGCGCACCATGCCGTGGGTGAGGTCCCGGTGCTCCACCACCTGCTTGGCTTCCAGGGGCTTGGTGAAGCTGGGCCAGCCACATCCGGAATCGAACTTGTCCTTGGATGAGAAGAGCGGCACGCCGCTCACCACGTCCACGTAGAGCCCTTCCTCATGGTTGTTCCAGTATTCGTTCTGGAAGGGCGGTTCCGTGCCCGCATCCTGGGTGACGTGGCGCTGCATGGGCGTGAGCTTGGCCAGGGCTTCGGGCGCGGGCTTCTTGGGTGTGGTCATGACGGCGGCATCCTTTCGCGGGGAATCCTGGGCGGTGGCCCGGCAGGTCACCCCGGCCAGGGCGAGGAGCCCCGTGCCCGCGACGAGCAGCGCAGCCCAACTCCATCGGCTCATGGTTTCCATGGCGGTATCTCCCAGACAAGCATGGGATGCCGCCGCCGCGCTCGCCGTTCCAAAATTTGGACGGCGGACCACCCCACCTCAGAACTGCAGGGCGTAGGCCACCTTGGCGAAGATCCCCCGCTCCACCATGCGCTCCTGGGGCAGGACGGAAGCGGGATCCCGGCGCCGCTGGCCGGACCAGCCGACGTAGGCGCCCGTGAAGGCGTTGGGCTGCCAGCCCAGGAGGGCCTTGAGGTACTTGTCCACCCCATCGGCCTCCAGGCCGTCGTAGCGCACCACGAAGCTCTGCACCTTCACGTACACGTGGGCCGGCAACTGCCAGGTGGCCGCAGCCACCACCTGGCGGGCCCGCACCAACGTGGCGCCGTCGGATTCCCGATCCAGCTCGAACAGCTTGCCCTCCAGGCTGTAGCTGATGGAGGCCACGCTGCCGCTGGAGCGGAGCGCCCGGTTGTGGAAGCGGGCGGGTACGCCACTCGTGTAATCCAGGGTGCGGCCCCAGCCGGCGGAGGCGGAGAGCTGGGCCCAGCTGAGGCGCCGCCACTGCAGGGTGAGGTTGAGGCTGCGGGTGGCCGCCTCGGCGGCATCCGGCGCGTCGCTGCCCCAGGTGCGGCCCGCCATGTCGGAGACCAGGTTGAGGCTCCAGCGGCCCAGGACTTCCACGAAGCTGTCGAGGGTGAGGGCGCGATCCAGGGGTCGCCCATTCCACCAGGTGAGATCCCGCGCCCGCAGCACGGTGTTGGTGCGGGCGACAAAGCCATCGTTCCAATTGTCGTGGAAGGAGAGGCCCGCCACGTTCTGGCGGTAGCCCTGCAGATCCGTGAAGCCCGAGGCCAGCACGAGGCCGGGGCTCGTGGCCTGGCTTACGACGAAGGTGCTCCAACGCCGGGTGTTCCAATCCACTTCCACGGAGGTGGCCGTGCCCGAGGTGGACGTGGTGCTGCCATCGGCCTGGGGGAGGTGGGCCACGGAGCGGATGCCGCTGGCCGTGACCCGCCATTCGCTGCCCAGCACCTTGTCGAGGTAGAAGCCGCCGCTCTGGCCGCCGGAGCCCACGGGCCCGCCCAGCAGGAGCTTGTCGGTGCCCAGGATCGATGCCCCGGAGCCCCGGTCATCCAGCCGGAAGCGCACCGCCGCCGCCGTATCCCGGGTGGGCAGGCCCTCCACGCCCACGCCGCCCGCCGTGCCCAGCACGGCGCCGCCGCCCTCATCCTTAGCGTGGAGCACCGTCCAGTTGGCGAGGGAGGAAGTGCCCGAGGCTTTGAGCCCGTAGAGGGGATCCGCGATGGCCCGGCTGAAAAACTGGCGCTGGGCCCCCTGCACGCCCAGGAGGTCCATGCCCTCCAGGAAGAAGGGCCGCTTTTCGGGATAGAACACCTTGAAGCGGCTGTTCACCTGCAGGGGATCCACGTCCGCATCCACGGCGTTGAAGTCGGGCCGGTAGGTGCCCTCCAGGGTGATGGCGCGGCCCGCATAGCGCAGGTCCATGCCCAGCCGCCGCTCGGTGCGCGTGGGGGCGCCGGGATCCACGTCCAGGGTCTGGCTGCGGTGGGCGGACGCCGTGGGGATGATGAGGAAGGGCGCGCCGGCCTGATCCTGCGGGGCGCCCGCCACGCGGCCCATCTGGCAGAGGTCGCATTGGATGTCGCGGCTCATGGGAGGCCACGCCACGCCGTAGCGGCGTTCCCGGGGGATGATGCGCAGCACCCGCAGACCCCACTCGGCGGGATCCCGGCGCAGGCTCGAATAGGGCACGCGCAACTTCACCAGGTAGCCGGTGGGCGTCTTCAACCCCACGGAATCCCACAGCAGGTCGTAGCTGTAGTCCTCACCCGTGGTGTCGCTGAGGAGGCCATCGAATTGGCCACCCAGGGGCGTCACGAAGAGGCGGATGGCCCCTTGGCCCTTCCCCGTGGGATCCAGATCGATGCCCACGAAATCCTGGTCCCCGCTGAAATCATCCCTCCGGTGCAGGAAGCCCCGTACCTTGTCGGGCTCCGGATCCGTGGCCTCGATGGCCACGTAGAGCGCATCGGGCCCCCAGAGCACGTGGGCCGTGGTG
The DNA here is from genome assembly GCA_035255465.1 of Holophagaceae bacterium. Lineage (GTDB taxonomy): Bacteria > Acidobacteriota > Holophagae > Holophagales > Holophagaceae > JAFDVN01. The sequence goes on along the minus strand of DATEZP010000057.1, from coordinate 16,257 downwards.
GGCCAGCGGTTCACGCCCTTGTCGTCGGGCATGATCATCCCGAACTCCGTGATCCGCAGGGCCCCTTCCCAGGTGGAGAGATCCGCGTCCTTCGCCATGGAGGGGGCCGTGGCCGACCGGGGGATCGCCACATGGGGCGGCGCCGGGAGTTCCGACGCGCGAACGAGCAGGCAGACGAATACCAGGAGCAGGGCGCGCATGGGCCTCCTCGGGACGAAACGGGGTCTGCGGGGGCCTACGGGAGGGCTCTACTAATCGTTTAGTAGTTTCTGTGCACTCTTTTTAAAGCCCGGCTCAGGCCGCGTGAAGCGCCCACCCCAGCAGCCCCGACCCCAGCAGGATCCACGTGGGATTCACCTTTGTGCGCCACAGCAGGCCCGCGCTGGCCAGGGCCAGCAGGAGGGTGCGGGCGTCCACCAGGGCCGCGCGGCCCAGGGGGAGCAGCACCGCGGCCATGAGGGCGAGGCTGGCGGCGTTCACCCCATCCAGGAAGGCGCGGGCCCGGGGCGAGGCCTGGAGGCGCTGCAACAGCTTCCCGGAGAGGGCCACGAAGAGGAAGGAGGGCAGGAAGATGCCCACGGTGGCGACCACCGCCCCCCGCCACCCCTGGATGAGGTACCCCACGAAGGTGGCCGTGGTGAAGACGGGCCCCGGGGTGAACTGGCCCACCGCCACCGCATCCAGCAACTGCCGCTCGGTGATCAGGGGGTGGCGGATCACGAACTCCGCCCGCAGGAAGGCCAGCAGCACGTAGCCGCTGCCGTAGAGCACCGAGCCGATCTTCAGGAAACTCAGGAAGAGGCTGCCCGTGGAGCCCAGGGCCGGAAGCCAGGCCACCGCGGGGAGTCCTTCCGCCCAGCCCTCCTTGATGCCCATCAGCACGAGACCCGCACCCAGCAGGATGCCCAGCTCCGGGGCCCCCAGCGCCACCGCCGCCAGGGAGAGCAGGGCCACGGCCCACCGCAGGCGATCCTTGAGCAGCGCCTTCCCGAAGAGGACCAGCGCCTGGGCCACCACCATGAGGAGGGCGGGCTTCAGGCCATAGAGCCAGCCCACGGCGGCCGGGCGCGCGCCGAAGCGCACATAGGCCCAGGCGAGCCCCCCCACCATGCCCGCCGCCGGGAGGATGAAGGCGAGACCGCCCAGGATGAGCCCCGGCGTGCCCGCCCGCAGCTTCCCCAGGTGGATGGCCATCTCCGTGGAGTTGGGGCCGGGGATGAGCTGCGTGAGGCCGATGAGATCCAGGAAGGCCTCCCGGGTCAGCCAGCCGCGCTTCTGCACCACTTCTCGTTCCATGAGCGCCAGGTGCGCCACGGGCCCGCCGAAGGCCGTGAAGCCCAGGCGCAGGAAGAGGAGCCCCACCTCCGCCAGCGGGCTCACAGGGCCCCCTTGAGCCGGCGCACGGCTTCGCGGATCTCCTTGGGGACCAGCGCCGCGAAACCCAAGCGCAAGAACGGGATCTTCCGGCCCTGGAAATCGAAGCGGCGACCTGGGATCACCAGCACGCCGGCAGCCTGGGCCCGGGCGGCCCAGGCCTCGGGATCCACGCCGGGCGCCGTGCGCGCCCAGAGGCTCAGCCCGCCGCCGGAGGGCACCACGTCCAGCGGCCCCTCAAGGTGGCGATCCAAGGCCTCCAGGAGGGTCTCCCGGCGCTCGGCGTAGACGCGCCGCATCTTGCGCGCATGGCGCTGCAGCAGCCCCTCCTCGATGAACTCCGCCACCGCCCCCTCCATCACGCGATTCCCGTGCAGGTCACCCATGCGGCGCTGGGCGGCCAGGGCCTCCACCAGCGCCTTCGGCCCCGCCACCCAGCCCAGGCGCAGACCGGGTGCGAGGATCTTCGAGAGCGTGCCCATGTAGACCACCACGCCGCCCGCATCCCCGCTGGCCAAGGGCAGGACCGGGCGCCCCTCGAAGTGGAATTCGAAGTCGTAGTCATCCTCCAACAGCACGATGCGGTGGCGCCTCGCCAGTTCCAGCAACCGGAGGCGTCGCGCCGCGCTCAAGGTGACCGTGGTGGGGAATTGGTGGTGAGGGGTGAGGTAGATGGCTCGCAAGGGCAGCAGCGCTTCCAGGTGCGCGACGCAGAGCCCCTCCCGGTCCACGGGCAGCGGCACCAACTCCGCGCCGGCGGCCCGCAGCGTCTGCCATACCGGCGGATAGCCGGGATCCTCCACGCCCACGCGATCCCCGGGCCGGATCAGGAGGCGGGCCGCGAGGTCCACGGCCTGCAGGCTGCCCGCCGTGATCATCAACTGCTCTGGAGGGCAGGCCAGGCCACGCACCTCGCTCAGCAGCGAAGCCAGGGCGGAGCGGAGGCGGGGTTCCCCGAGGGAGGATCCATAATTCAGCAGCGTGGGCCGCGCCTTCAGCGCGCGGCGCAGGGCCCGCCCCAGCTCTTCCACGGGGATCAGCCGCGGATCGGGCAAGCCGCCCGCGAGATCCAAGCCCTTCCACCCCGGTGGCGCCAGTTCCGTGGGGGCCGGCGGGGGCAGCAGATCGAATCCGAGCCCCGACTTGGGCAGGGGTTCCACCTTGGGCTGCGCCGGAAGGTTCCGCGCCACCCGGGTGATCCGCGCCTCGGCCTCGATCCACCCCTCGGCCTCCAGTTCCCTCAGGGCCGCGAGCACCGTGTTGCGGTGCACGCCCAATTCCCCGGCCAAGGTGCGGGAGCCCGGCAGGGGATCCCCGGGTTTCAACCTGCCCCGCCGCACATCCCCCGCGATCCCTCGAGCGATCTGCAGAAAGAGGGGTTCGGTGGCATTCGCCTCAAGGGCGAGGGGAAAGGTCCAGGCGCGCACCATACGACCGTAGCGAAGCGAAGCGGAGGGAGGATGGGACCGGATGGGCGAACCCATCGCCGCCCGGAGGGCGAGGGCGTGAGCCCGAGTCATGGTCTACTCATTATTTCAAAAATGGATCTTTTGGGTAGACCATCTACGCCGGATCCTGGGGTCTCCCCCGGAGCCCCCGATGCCCTTCGCCCCCAGCACCGTCGATAGCACCCAACTGCCCTGGGTGCCCCTGAAGCCCGGGCTCTCCTTCAAGCCCCTCGCCTACTTCCCCGACAACGCGGGCTGGCAGCTCCTCCTGCGCCTGGAACCGGGCACGAAAATCCCCCTCCACCGGCACACGGGGGAGGTCCATGCCTTCAATCTGGCGGGCGCCCGACAGCTGGACACCGGCGAAGTGGTGGGGCCCGGCATGTACGTCCATGAGCCCGCGGGCAACGTGGATTCCTGGCAGGCCCATGGCGATGAACCCTGCGTCATCCACATCGAGGTGCGGGGCCGGAACGAGTACCTGGACGCCGATGGCCATCTGCTGCACAGTGTGGACGCCCAATCCTCGCGGCGCAGCTACCTCGACTGGTGCGCGGCCCAGGGCCTTCCGGTCCACCCCGCCTTCCAGGAACCCGCATGATCGTGGCCCCCGCAGCGTCCCTCTCCGACCGCCTGGACCGGGCCGCCCCCCACGTCGCCCGCCTGGCCCTGGGCGCCGCCTTCCTGTCCGCCGTGGCCTCCCGCTTCGGGCTTTGGCAGGGCCGGCTGGATCCCACGCGATTCGCGGCCTTCATCCGGTACACGGGCGATGTGAACGCCTTTTTGCCCGCCGTCCTCCATCCGTTCCTGGCCGTCGCGGCCACCGGGGCGGAGCTTGGCCTGGGGCTCGCGCTCATCGCGAACCTGCGCCTCCGCTGGGCGGCGTTCGGGAGCGCCCTCCTGCTCACCCTGTTCGGCCTGTCCATGGCCCTCTCCCAAGGCCCCAAATCTCCCTTGGATTACTCCGTTTTCAGTGCGGCCTCCGCCGCCCTCCTCCTGGGCGTTCGGGCCCGTCCCGTCTGACCCCTTCCCTCCCGGAGCCCCCGTGCGCCTCTCCAAGCCCCACCCCGAGCTCGCCCCCGAGCCCTACCAGATCCTCCTCCAGATGTACCGCTACACCCGGGCCTGCGGCCTGGAATCCGGGCTGGTGCACCTGGTGGAGATGCGCGTGTCGCAGCTCAATGGCTGCGCCTTCTGCCTCGACATGCACGGCACCGAGGCCCTGAAGGAGGGCGAGGATCCTCGCCGCCTGGGCCTGGTGGCCGCCTGGCGGGACGCGCCCTGCTTCTCGGCGCGGGAGCGCGCCGCCTTCGCCTGGGCCGAGGCGCTCACGCGGGTGGGCCGCCACGAGATCTCCCCGGAACTCGTGACGGCCACCCGCCAGCATTTCGAGGAGAAGGCCCTGGTGGATCTCACGCACGTCATTACCCTGATGAACACGTGGAACCGCCTGGGCGTCGCCTTCCTCCCCGCCCTTCCCGCCTTCGAGGTGCGCGCATGACCACCCCTGCCCTTCGCATCGCCGCCCACGAGCGCCCCGCCCTGCCGGCCATCCAGGCCCTGTACGCCGCCTCCCCGCTGCGGCGCCCCATCGAGGACGCCGCCCGATTGAAGCAGATGTTCGATGGCGCCAACGTGATCCACAGCGCCTGGGAAGGCACCCGCCTCGTGGGTCTCCTGCGGGGGTGGACGGACGGCGCCTTCGATGGCTACGTCTGCGATCTCGCCGTGCACCCCGACTACCAGAAAGCCGGCGTGGGTAAGGCCCTCATGGCCCTGCTCTTCCCCGAATTCCCCCTCGTGCGCTGGGTGCTGCTGGCCTCGCCCCTCGCCGAGGGCTATTACGGCCACGTGGGGTGGAAGCCCCTCGATAACGCCTGGGTACAATCCCACCCCGACCGGCCCGAGACGCCTTCCTACGAAGCCTTCCAGGCCCAATTCGCGGAGCTCGCGGCCAAGGCCTGACCTCGACCGCCAGGACCCAAGCCACGAAGGGATGTTCCTCGTGTCCCTTCGTGGCTTCCCTTCCTTCCGCCCCTGGCACCCCCGGAATCGGGGAGATCCTAGCTACCCTGGACCCATGTCCCAGCGCGCCCTCCTCCCCCTGGCCCTCGTCGCGTCCGCGAGCCTGCAGGCGGCTCCCCAGCCCTCGCCCTTCCACCAGGTGCTGGCCCGTTACTACGCGGACTACCTCCGTCTCTTCCCCATCGAAGCCGCCATCAACGGCGACAACGACCCGAGCGTCGAAGCCCTCTGGCCCAACGACCTCACACCCGAGTTCCGCGCCCAGGTGACGGCCCTGTGCCGGAAGACCCTCGCTGAACTCGCGCGCATCGATCGAACCAAGCTCTCCACCACGGATCGCCTGAGCTACGACAGCCTGAAGTGGAACCTGCGGCTCCGGGAGGAGGGCACGCGCCAAAACCTGCACCTGCTGCCCGTGAACCAGTTCAGTTGCGCCACGCTCACCTTCGCGCAGATGGGCTCCGGCGCCTTCATCCACCCCTTCAAGACGGCCCAGGACTACCGCACCTTCCTGAGCCGGGCGCAGGGCTTCAGCGCTTGGGTGGACACGGCCATCGCCAACATGCGCGAGGGCATGGCCAAGGGCATCGTGCAGCCCCGCATCCTCATGGAACGGGTGCTCCCCCAGCTCGAGGCGATGACGAAGGACGAGGCCGCCGGCAACATCCTCTTCGATCCCCTGAAGACCCTCCCTTCGGGCATGGATGAGGCGGCCAAGGCCCAGCTCGCGGTTGAATACCGCGCCGGTCTTCGGGCCATCGCCCTGCCCGCCTACGCGCGGCTCCACGCCTTCATCCGCGACGAGTACCTACCCAAGTGCGGCACCCACAGCGGGCTCGGCGCGCTGCCCGGCGGCCCCGCCACCTACGCCTACCTCGTGAAGCTCCAGACCACCACGGACATGAGCCCCGAGCGCATCCACACGCTGGGCCTGTCGGAGGTGGCGCGAATCCGCGGCGAGATGGAGCAGGTGAAGGGCAAGGTGGGCTTCAAGGGCACCCTGCCGGAATTCCTCAACCACGTGGCCACCTCACCGGAATTCGCCCCCTTCAAGACGGAAGCCGACGTCCTCAACGGCTATCGCGCGCTGGAAAGCCGCGTGATGGCGCAAGTCCCCAAACTCTTCGGCCAGGTGCCCCGTACCCGCTTCGAGATCCGGGCCACGGAGGCCTTCCGCGCCGCCACCGCCTCCGTGGAGTACATCTCCGGTTCCGCCGATGGCGCGCGCCCCGGCACCTTCTTCGTACCCATCGTGGACGCCACGAAGATGCGTACCCCCAACATGGGCGAGCTCTTCTTGCACGAGGCCATCCCCGGCCACCACTTCCAGCTCTCCCTGGCCATGGAGAGCGCGACGCTGCCCCGCTTCCGCCGTTACGACGCCAGCAACGCCTTCGTGGAAGGTTGGGCCCTCTACTGCGAAAGCCTGGGCAAGGACCTCGGCATCTACGACGATCCCTACCAGTACCTCGGCATGCTGCTGGGCGATATGCACCGCGCCATCCGCCTGGTGGTGGACACGGGCCTCCACGCCAAGGGCTGGACCCGGGAACAGGCCCTCGCCTATGCCGCCGAACAGGAGGGCGGCACCCCCGAAGACCAGATCCCCGAGATCGAGCGCTACATGGCCAACCCCGGCCAGGCACTGGGCTACAAGATGGGCCAGCTCAAGATCCGCGAATTGCGCACCCTGGGCGAGACAATGCTGGGGGCCAAATTCCCGCTGCGAGCCTTCCATGACGAAATCCTGCGCGAGGGCGCCCTGCCCTTGGCGGTACTCGATGCCCACCTCCGGGCCTGGATGAAGCGACCCGCCAGGAAATAGGCCCCGCCCGGCCCAATCCCCCGAATGGAAACGCCCCGTCGGCCGATAAACTAGCTGGATGGCCGAAACCGCCCTGATGCCCTGGGATCGCCCCGCCCCTGAAAAGGCAGGGAAGCCTTCGGTGTGGTCGCTGTTGCCCGAGGACTTCGAGGCCCTGGGCGCCCCGGGCCGGGCCGCGCACCTCTTCAACCGCCTCCACCGCGTGCACCTCTGGAAGGAGGGCGCCCCCTGGATCAGCAAGGCCCTGCGGGAATGGGTGGCCACGGAGACGGATGCGAGCCTCCCCGAGATCCTGGAGCGGCATCCCTCCGCGGATGGCTCCACCAAGCTCGTGCTGCGCCTCAGCGATGGCCACCGCATCGAGGCCGTGCACATGCCCCGCAAGGTGAAGAGCCCCCGGGTGACCTACTGCATCTCCAGCCAGGTGGGCTGCGCCATGGGCTGCACCTTTTGCGCCACGGGCGCCATGGGCATCCTGCGCAACCTCACGGCCGGCGAGATCGTGGGCCAGGTCATCGCCCTCATGCGCGACCTGGGCCCCGATCGCGGTGAGCAGGTGACGCTCGTGTTCATGGGCATGGGCGAACCCCTGCACAACCTTGACCACGTGCACCGTGCCATCCGGGTGCTGGGGGGGATCGAAGGGCTCGGCCTCTCCGCCAAGCGCATCACCGTGTCCACCTCGGGCCTCGTGAGCGGCATCGAGAAGTTGGCGAAGCTCAAACCCCGTCCCCTGCTCGCCCTCAGCCTCAATGCCACCCACGATGAAGCCCGCAGCGCCACCATGCCCGTGAACAAGGTGTGGAACCTGGCGCGGCTCCGGCAGGCGCTGGACGCCTGGGGCCTCCAACGGGGCGAGAAGTTCACCTTCGAGTACGTGCTGCTCGCGGGCGTGAACGACACCCCCGAGGACGCCCAGCGCCTGGGCGACTGGCTGGGTGAGCTGAAGCGCGGCCACAACGTGAACCTCATCCCCATGAACGAACACGACCATTCCGCCTTCCACGAGCCCGCCGAAGATCGCATCCAGGCCTTCAGCGACCGCCTCAAGGCCCAGGGCTGCTTCGTCACCGTCCGCCGCAGCCGGGGCCGGGACGTGCGCGCGGCGTGCGGGCAGCTGGTCAAGGAAAAGGCGTAACTTCCGCGCCTCCCCGTATCCTGATCAGATGCACATTCCGATCCCCATCCATCAACTCCCCCACGCCCAAGGCCTGGAGCTGCCGGCCTTCGCCACGCCCCACAGCGCCGGCATGGATCTGCGCGCGGCGCTGCCCGAAGGCGAGACCTGGTCCCTGGCCCCCGGTGAGCGGAAGCTCGTGCCCACGGGGCTCGTGATGGCCCTCCCCGAGGGCTTCGAAGCCCAAATCCGCCCCCGCTCGGGCCTCTCCCTCAAACATGGGATCACGGTGCTCAACAGCCCTGGCACCATCGATGCCGACTACCGCGGCGAGGTGCAGGTGCTCCTCATCAACCTGGGCCAGGCCCCTTTCGAGCTATCCCGGGGCGAACGCATCGCCCAGATGCTCGTGGCCCCCGTGGTCACCTGGGCTTGGGCGCCGGAAACGGATCGCGAGGCCCTCGGCGCCACCGTCCGCAGTACGGGCGGCTACGGCAGCACCGGTCGGGCCTGACCCGCTGGAACGGAAAAGGGCGCCCCAGGGAGCGCCCTTTTCACGGATTTTGAAAACTCAGGGCTTCTTGGCAGGGGCGGCGGCGGGCTTCTTGGCCGCGGGAGCAGCGGGAGCGGGGGCGCCATCCGCCGCATCCAGTCGCTTGGCCACTTCCAGGGTGAAGGCCGAGGCCCAGTTCTCCTGCGCCCAGACGATGGGGCTGTTCTCGGCGGAGAGGATCACCTGGAGCTTCTGCTCGCTGGCGAGGGCCTTCACGACGGGATCGGCCAGGTCATTGAGGGCCTTCATGACCTTCTGCTGCACCTTCTGGGAATCGGTCTGGGCATCTTCCTGCATCTTCTTGAACTCGAACTCGAGGTCCCGGAGCTGCTTCTGGATCTGGACCTTGCCCTCGTCGCTGATGCTGGTGCTCTGGAGCTGGGCGTTCAGCTTCTGGCCTTCGGCCTGCTTGGCCTGCAGCTTGTCCATGAGCTGCTTCTGGAGGACCTCCAGCTCCGCGTAGACCTTGCGGGCCTTCACGCTGTTGCCGATGAATTCGCGCATGGAGAACAGGGCCATGCGGGTGGGTTCAGGCACCTGGGCCGAAAGGGCAAGGCTCGCACAGGCAATGAGGGGGGTCAGAAAACGACGCATGACATCTCCAGGGGTCTAGAAACCATTGTATATCGGGGGAAAACGGATCAGAAGGTCGTTCCCATGCTGAACTGGAAGTCATTCTTGCCTTCGGTGTCGAAGGCATAGGGGTTCAGCTTGCGCGACCAGATCAACCGCATGGGCGCGGGGCTGATGGGCAGGAAGAACCGGAATTCCAGGCCCGCGCTTCGGCGGAGCGACTCGGAGAACACCTTGGAGCCCGGGGCCCAGGCGTTGCCCATGTCGTAGAAGACGACGAAGCGGAACTGATCGGCGATCTTGAACTGGTATTCGAGATTGCTGATGAACTGCTTGTTGCCGCCGACGACCACGTCCCGGTCGTTGGGATCCTTGTTGATGCTGCCCACATAACCGTATCGGTAACCGCGGATCGTGTTCTCGCCGCCGGGGCGGAAGAGCTCATAGGGGAGCAGGGGATCGTTGCCCAACCGGCGCATGTAGCCGTAGGAGGCGTTCACGGCGAAGATGTGGCGCTCGTCGATGTTGCCGAACTTGGTGAATTCCCAGCTGGAGCGCAGGAAGGGACGATCACCGCCGAACTGCCAACCGCCGTACTCCAGGCTGAAGGCCAGCTTGGTGCCGCGGGTGGGCTTGAAGGGGTGGTTGACCGTGTCGTACGCGATGCTCGGCGTCACGCTGGAGGTGAGCTGGGATTTGATGTCGCGGTAGTAGTAATTCCGGCCACCCTCGATATCGATGATCCGATAGTTGTACCCGACGCTGAGGGTCGTGAAGGCCGCCCAGCGCTGGGACTGGAACCAGTTGGAGAACCGGCTGCCGAGGCTGACGCCGAGGCCCTTGGTCGTCTGCCGGTAGGCGTTCTCGATGCCCACCCGGGAAGCGTCGTAGTCCGTGCTCGAGTTGAACAGGCTCACGCTGAGGCTGTAGGGCAGGTCGAAGACGTAGGGTTCCGAGAAGGAGACGCTCAGGCTCCGCTGGAATTTGCCGCCGTTGTAGCTCACGGCCAAGGTCTCACCGCCGCCACCCAGGTTGCGGGTGCTGAACGAGGCGCCCAGCGAGAAGCCGAACACCGAGCCGTAGCCGCCCTGGAACAGGACCTCATTGACGCCGGACTCCTCGCCCTTGATCTTGACGTCGACCTCGGGCTTGTCCGCGATGGGCTGGATGTCGGGCTCGGAGTTCTTCACGTCGAAGTAGCTCAGCTGGCTGATGCGGAGCATGGAGTCCTTGAAGCCCGCCAGGCTGAAATCATCGCCTTCCCGCATGAGCAGGCTGCGGCGAAGCACCTTGTCCTTCGTGGTGGAATTGCCTTCGAATTCGATGCGGCGGAGGGTGTGGCGCTCCCCTTCCTTGACCTTGAGGGTCACATCCACCTTCTTGACGCCACCTTCCTCGCGGATCGCGAGGGTACGTTCGGAATTCGCGCGGATGTAGGCGTTGTCGCCGTACGCTTCCTTGATCTTCTTCTGCGCCTCGGCCACGGCGTCGAGGTCGAAGGGGACGTTCTTGGTGGCGGCCGGCGCATCCAGGGAGGGCTTGATGCCGAAGAACTTCTTCAGCATCGAGTTGTTGTCCCGCTTCGCCTCGGCGTACTTCTGCTTGTAGAACTTTTCGTTGAAGAGCTTGCCGTCCTCCACCTTGAAGGTGCCTTCGAAGAACTGGTCGCCTTCGAGGATCGGGATTTCGAGGCTGGCGCGGAGGTCGTACTTGGGGCTCCGGGCCTCCTTGATCCGCTTCTCGTTCTTGCGCTTCTGCCGTGCGGAGGTCTTGTCTTCCACGTTGATCGTGGGCTTGCCGATGAAGACGTCCTTGTAGCCCAAGCGCCAGTAGGCCTTCTTAAGGTTTTCGAGGTCCTCTTCGAGGTTCTTGTCCACCAGCAGATCGTGGGAGGTGAGCCAGGAGAACATCCAATGCTGGCGGGTCTTCTCCATGGCCGCCCGGAGCTTGGCGTCCTTGATCTTCTTGGTGCCGCGGAACTTCACCTTGTAGATGTGGACCTTGCCGCCTTCCTTCACGTCGAAGACGAGGCGGGCCACGCCGGCGCCCATGGGCTCGACGAGGACGTCCACCACGGGGTTGCGGAACCCCTTCTCAGCGGCGATCTCCACGATCTGGTTCTTGATCTTGCGGGCGATCTCGGGATCGTAGACGCTGTCGGCCTTGGCCTCGAGCTTCTTCTCCTTGATCTTGTCCTTCAGCGTGGTGAGACCGATCTCGGTGCCGCCGCGGTAGTCGATTTCCTTGATGATGGGGCGTTCCTTGACCGTGATGATGAGGATGGAGCCCTTGTCGGTCTCCTCCACATCCAGCTTCACGTCATCGAACGCGTTGCTGGCCCACAGGCGCTCCAAAAGCGCGGTGAAATCCACGTTGCGGATGTCATCCCCGACCTTCACGCCGGCCTTGAAGGCCACCGTCTCCGCCGACAGCTTCTGGGTGCCCTTCACCTTGATCTCGGAGATGGTTTCCATCTCCGGGCCGGAGCCCTCCGGGGGCGTCTGCGCCCACAGTGGAGCCGCGAGGCCCAGCCCGGAGAGCAGCAAAGCTGCCCGCAGGCCTTCCTTAACCGGGGCCGGTACCCGGCTTCCCCATCCCTGTCTTTGCTTCATTCGTGGACCCCAACCAACTGCGATTCCTGGTTGGAGCCTTCCACCAGGGTGGGGACGAGTTTGTCGCCCTCCAGATCAAATCGTACCTCACCCGAGGGCACTTCTTCCTGCCCGACCATCAATTCGGCCAAGGGATCTTCCACATGCTTCTGGATGGCCCGGCGCAGGGGGCGGGCCCCGTAGGCCCGATCCCGCACGGTGGTCTTCACCAAATGGTCCACCGCGGCGTCCGTGAGGGTCACGTGGAGTTTGTGCTTGAGAAGGGTCTGGTTCACGTCCTCCACCAGCAGCCGGACAATCCCGCGAATCTCCTCATCGCCCAGCCGGTTGAACACCACAATCTCGTCGATGCGGTTGAGGAATTCCGGGGGGAAGGTCCGCTTCAGCACCTTCATGGCATCCCCGGACTTGGACTCCGCCTTGGGATCCGCTTCCACGAAACCCAGGCTCTTGTCGGAGAGCAGCTCCCGGCTGCCAACGTTGGAGGTCATGATGATGATGGTGTTCTTGAAGTCCACCTGGTTCCCGAAGGCATCCGTGGCCTGCCCATCGTCGAAAATGGAGAGCAGGATGTTGATCATGTCGGGGTGGGCCTTTTCGATCTCATCGAAAAGCAGCACACAATAAGGGTTACGACGGACACGGTCCGTCAGCATGCCGCCTTCTTCATAGCCCACGTACCCCGGAGGGGCCCCGAGCAGCTTGCTCACTTCGTGCTTCTCCATGAATTCGCTCATGTCGAAGCGGATCATCTTTTTGGGATCGCCGAAGAGGAAGGCCGCCAGGGTCTTGGCCAGCTCCGTCTTGCCCACGCCCGTGGGGCCCAGGAAGAGGAAGGAGCCCATGGGCCGGTTGGGATTCTTGAGGCCGGTCCGGGCCCGGCGCACAGCCCGGCTCACGGCGGAGACGGCCGCTTCCTGGCCGATCACCCGGGTGTTGATGTGGGCCTCCATCTTGATGAGGTTCTGCTTTTCCTCGTTCTTGAGGGCCTTCACGGGGATGCCCGTCCAGGAGGCCACCACATCCTCGATGTCGGATTCCAGCACCTCCGGGAACCGGGCGTAGTCCTCCTCGGTCAGTTCGGAGCGGGTCTGGGTCAGCTGCTCCCGGAGCTGGAGCTCCTTCTGGCGGAGCAGCACGGCCTTTTCAAAGTCGCGGCTCAGCACCGCCTCGTTCATTTCATTGATGACCCGGTGGAGTTCGTCCTCCACCTTGGTGCCCTGGCTGCCCCCGGCCCCCACGCGCAGCTTCACCCGGGCCCCCGCCTCATCCAAGAGGTCGATGGCCTTGTCGGGCAGGAAGCGGTCCGTGATGTAGCGGTTGGACAGGTAGACCGAGGACTCCATGGTCTTCTGGGGGTACTTCACCCGGTGGAACAGCTCGTAGCGGTTCCGGATGCCCTCCAGGATCCGCATGCTCTCGGCCTCGTCGGGGGGGTTCACGGTGACGGGCTGGAAGCGGCGGACGAGGCTGCGGTCCTTGTCGATGTACTTCACGTACTCCTTGTGCGTGGTGGCGCCGATGCACTGGATCTCGCCCCGGCTGAGGGCCGGCTTCAGGATGTTGGCGGCGTCCAGGCTGCCCTCGGCGGCCCCGGTGCCGATGAGGCTGTGGATTTCATCGATGAAGAGGACGACGCTGGGATCCTTGGAGGCCTCCGCGATGATGCTCTTGAGGCGCTCCTCGAACTGGCCCCGGTACTTGGTGCCGGCCACCACGAGGCTCAGGTCCAGGGCGTAGATGCGCTTGTCCGCCAGGGTGGGGGGCACGGCGCCTTCATAGATCTTCTGGGCCAGGCCCTCCACGATGGCCGTCTTGCCCACGCCCGCCTCGCCCAGGAGGATGGGGTTGTTCTTGCGGCGCCGGCTGAGGATCTGGATGATCCGCTCGATCTCCGTGTCCCGGCCGATGAGGTTGTCGAAGATGCCCCGCTCCGCCATCTCGCTGAGGTTGCGGGCGAACTCGGAGAGGAGCGGATGCTCCTTCTTCTTCTTGGCGATCTTCTCCTCCTTGGTGCTCTCCAGGAGGATCTCCTTGGCGGCGATGAGGTCGGCGCCCGCCTCGCGCAGCAGGCGGCCGGCCAGGCTGCCCTCTTCCTTCAGCATCCCCAGGAGCAGGTGCTCGGCCCCCACGTGCTTGTGGTTGAGCTTGCCGCTCTCACTGGTGGCGTGCTGGAGGATGCGTTTGACCTCCTCCTCCATGGGGATGTCGATGGAGGTGGAGCTGGGCACCACTTTCCGGTCCTTGGGGGTGAGGGCCGCCACGAGGCGCTCCCGCAGGGAGCCCACCTGCACGCCCATGCGCTCCAGGAGCTGGGTGCTGGTCTTCTCCGACTCCCGCAGCAATCCGAGCAGAAGGTGCCCGCTCTGGATGCTCTCGGACCCGAACTGGCTGGCCTCGTAGCGGGCGAAGAACATGACCCGGCGGGCCTTTTCAGTGAATTTTTCGAACACGGGACACCCTTTCAGGGGCTGGATGCGATCGGTTCCCGATGGGTTCCGGCCGCGTCATCTAAAGGTTAGCGCTGATGGCAACCCTTTGCCTTGCCCCCACTATCGGCATTTGTATGACCGCAAGCAACTTCCCTCGGGGTAGAATGGACGGTTCGGAGCGGATCATGAGCCAACGCAAGGAAAACCTGGCCATCCTCGGTCTTCAATGGGGGGACGAGGGCAAGGGCAAGCTGGTGGATATCCTGGCGGCCCGCTACCGCCACGTCGTCCGCTTCCAGGGTGGCAACAATGCCGGCCACACCGTGGTGGTGAACGGCCAGAGCATCGCCCTGCACCAGGTGCCCAGCGGCGCCCTGCATGCCAGCTGCTTCCTGACCGTGGGCGGCGGCGTCGTCCTCAACCTGGAAGTGTTCAACCAGGAACTGGCCCGGCTCCAGGATCGCGGATTCGACCTCTCCAACCGCCTTCTCATCTCCGAGAAGGCCCACATCATCCTGCCCCACCACATCGCCCTGGATAAGTGGCGCGAAGGCGCCACCAATAAGGGCACCAAGATCGGCACCACGGGCCGCGGCATCGGCCCCGCCTACGAGATGAAGGCCGCCCGCATGGGCGTGCGCATGGGCGACCTGCGCCACCCCGAGCTGCTGGCCGACCGCATCCGCCAGGGCTACGAGGAGGTGCGCCTGCGCCTGGGTCCCGAAGGGGGCGACCTGCCCAGCCTGGAAGCCATCGTGGAGGGCCTCATCCAGACCGCCGCCCCCCTCCTCCGCTACATCGGCGATGCCCAGGGCAACCTCATGAGCGCCTGGGAGCAGGGCGAAAGCATCCTCTTCGAGGGCGCCCAGGCCACCCTGCTGGACATCGACCACGGCACCTACCCCTTCGTCACCAGCTCCAACTGCAGCCTGGGTGGCCTCTTCACGGGCACGGGCCTGCCCCCCAAGGCCCTCAAGCACGTGGTGGGCGTGGCCAAGGCCTACACCACCCGCGTGGGCGCCGGCCCCTTCCCCAGCGAGCTGCTGGATGAGACCGGCGAGAAGATCCGCCAGGTGGGCCGCGAGTTCGGCACCACCACGGGCCGCCCCCGCCGCTGCGGCTGGTTCGACGCCCCCGTCACCGCCCACGCCTGCCGCACCAACGGCGTGGACGGCCTCGCCATCATGAAGCTGGACGTGCTCGACGGCCTGCCGGAAGTGGGCCTCGTCGTGGGCTACCGCGATGCCAAGGGTACCCTCACCACCAAGCTCCCCGGCTGCATCTCCGAGTGGGAAGGCCTCACCCCCGAAATCAAGATGTTCAAGGGCTGGACCAGCACCCGCGGCATCACCGACATGGCCCAGCTCCCCGAGGAGGCCAAGGTCTACCTCGAAGCCCTCACCGAGGCCGTGGAAGTGCCCATCGCCTACCTCAGCACCGGCCCCGATCGCATCGAAGGCTTCTCCTGGCCCGGCACCTTCCTCGCCGAGATCCTGGATTAGCCCGGATCGGTTCCGGTCCCGGCCGCCTCAGGATCCGTCCTTGTCCAGCCCCCGGAATCATGGCAAAATACTGGGACCGTGCGTTATTGGCACGGGCCTATAGCTCAGCGGTAGAGCAGCGGCCTTTTAAGCCGTTGGTCGCGGGTTCGAATCCCGCTGGGCCCACCACCGCAACACCCTGGGGCCATCGTCTAGTGGTTAGGACACCGCCCTTTCACGGCGGCAGCACGGGTTCGAACCCCGTTGGCCCTACCAGGTTCAAGCCACCCGCAAGGGTGGCTTCGTTGTTTTCGTACTGCCGCGGCCAACGGAGTTCGAATCGGCAGCGACTTGGCGGTTAGGGGCAGGCGCAGCACGCGCAAACGTGCGGAGCCGGTGCGCAGAGGCTCCATCTCTGCGAGCCCCAGCGAGCAGGAGGGCCCTCAAGGAGGGCCCGATAGATGGAGCGCAGCCCCGCGCCTGGTCGCCCCGCGGCCGGAACGTCACGCGCGAAGGCGCAGCCGCAGCGGGTGACGTGGAGGGAACTTCGTTGGCCCCACCAGGTAAACTCCCTGAGAAATCAGGTGGGTCGTTGTATTTAGACGGCAATCACTCTGTCGGTCTGGCTCCGTCCCCAAATCGTCCCCAAAAGGCGCTCGCGGCCGGTGGCGTACTTGGTCGGCCCTGACAAACCCCTCTACCCCGCCTGAGGGACCATTTCAGGCTCGCAGGGCACGACCAGCAGCGTCGCAAACCAGAGCCAAAGAAGCCTGAGCCTTGCCAGGATCTTCCTCAGGTTGTGGCCGGCGCCGCAGAG
>DATEZP010000056.1:0-31659 GCA_035255465.1 Holophagaceae bacterium | reverse complement strand
CGCCAGGATCTCGTCCTCACGGACGATGACCATGTCCACGCCATCGAGCTTCACCTCGGTGCCGCTGTACTTGCCGATCAGCACCTTCTGGCCGGCCTTGACGGACATGGGGATGCGCTTGCCGTTGTCGTCGAACTTGCCTTCGCCGACGGCCACGACTTCAGCCTCCATGGGCTTTTCCTTGGCGGTGTCGGGGATGATGATGCCGCCGCGAACGGTTTCAGCGGCGTCGACGCGCTTCAACATGACGCGATCGAACAGGGGGGTGATGGCCATGGGGACCTCCTCCAGGGAATGTGGGCGAGCCTGCTAGCACTCGCCGCAGACGAGTGCCAATTTGACCTTAGAAGGCCCCCACGTCAAGCAATATTCTCCAACGGGTCGCATTTTCTATATCAATCGACTCATATTTTCTTCATTTATTGAATCGAAAGGAATGGATACCTCGGAAGCTCCAGGCGATCTACGCTGGAACCATGTCCAACCTTCAGCTTCTGCGTGATCTCCAAGGCACCTTGGACAACCTGCGTACCATCGATCGCGATCTGGCGGCCCTGCCCCCGGATCTGGCCCTCCTGGATCAGAAGCTCAAGGCCGTCCGCAAGGAGAAGGCCGACAAATCCAAGCTCCTGGAAGCCCTGCGGAGCAAGCGGACCACCCACGCCAAAGAGCTGGCCGCGGCCGACAAATCCATCGCCGACATCCGCAGCCACCTCAAGGAAGCCACCCAGAAGGTCCAATACGCGGCCCTCATCCGGGAGCAGGAGGAGCACGAGCGGGCTCACAATGCGGCCGCTCGCCCGCTGAAGGAAGCCGAGGCCCAGATCCAGCAGCTGGAGCAGGACGTGGCGGATCTCACCGCTCGGGAAGCCACCCAGGCCGCCGAGTTCGCGGTGCTCCATGAGGCCTTCCTCGGGGACCACGTCAACCAGGTGGAAGCCCGGGTGATGCTGCAGGCCAAGCGCGCCGAACTTGAGGCCGCCATGGCCCCCACCGACCTCCTCAAGTTCAACAAGATCTTGGAAGTGCGCCAGGGCCGCGCGGTCGTCGAGGTGGACAACGGCTTCTGCGGTGGCTGCCGCACCCGGGTGCGCCCCGTCATCGCCTCCCAGTTGCGCGAGGGCAAGCTCCTCCTCACCTGCGAATCCTGCCACCGGTTCCTCTACCTGGCATGAGCCTGCAGGCGCGCGTCCAGCAGGTGCGGGATCGGCTCCACCGGGCCTGCCTCGCCGCCGGGCGGAAGCCCGAAGACGTGGAGCTGCTTCCCGTGTCCAAGCGGCAGCCCGAGAGCTTGATCCGCGAGGCCATGGCGCTGGGCTTCAGGCGCTTCGGGGAGAACTACGTGCAGGAAGCCGCGACGAAGGCGGCCTCCGTTCCCGCCGCCGAACTCATCCTCATCGGCCCCCTCCAGTCCAACAAAGCCAAGGCGGCGCTCCAGACCTTCGCCGAGATCCAATCCGTGGATCGCCTGGAGCTCGCCCAGCGCCTGGATCGGCTCGCGGGGGAGCTGGCCTTGGTGCGGCCCACCTGGGTGCAGGTGGACCTGTGGAACGAGGATACGAAGATGGGTGGATGCCCTGCGGAGCGGCTGCCAGAGTTGGTCGCCTTCCTTGCCAAGTCCCCCCGCCTGCCCTTCCAGGGCTTCATGGCCATCCCCCCGCCCGAGGACGCCGAAGCCTTCCAGCAACTGGCCCGGCTCCGGGAGACCTGGTCCCAGAATCTGGGGCGGAAGGTGAAACTCAGCATGGGCATGAGCGCCGATCTGGAATCCGCCGTGGACGCGGGATCGGATCAGATCCGCGTCGGCACGGCCTTTTTCGGCGCGCGCTAGCCGCTGGGACAGGCTTTCGTCATGCGTTGAAAGAAGTTTCAACGCGTCGAAATTCATGACGGGAAATCCCTAGGTCGATCCAACGCACTGGATACCGATACACAAGGGAGCACCCATGCAGGCCTTCTGGGACAGCCTCAACATTCGCAAGAAGCTGACCTACTCGATTCTGGCACTCACCATCGTGCTGGCATTGGGCGCGGTGGTCGTCAGCAGCTGGAAGTTGAGAAGCTCCAGCCAGGATGCGCTGAATCAGAAGGGCGGCTCCCTCGCCTCGCTCATGGCCGACAACGTGCAGGCCTTCGTCCAATTCGAGGACGTGGCCAACACGGAGAAGGCCTTGGATAGCCTCGTCACCGGCGAGATCACCACGGACAAGGGCGAAAAGATCCCCAAGGGCGACAAGGACATCAGCGCCGCCGCCGTCATCGTCGTGGAGGGCGCCAACGTGAAGGTGCTCGCGCAGAAGCGCGATGACAAACACGCCAACCTGGGCATGGATGCCTTCGCCAAGGACCTCGTCAAGCTCGTGGAGAACCTCAAGCGGAAGGGCGATATCCAGACCTTCTCCAGCAATGGCCTGCTCGGGGTGGCCGCTCCCGTGGAAGATCCCACCAAGAAGGCCATCGTCGTCCTCGCGGTGAACGATGACCGCGTATCCAAGGAGATCGCCAAGGGCCTCGGGCTCATGGCCGTGCTCGGTGCCGTGATGGTGGGCCTGGGCTTCTTCGGCGCCCAGTTCCTCTCCAACGCCATCGTGGCCCCCTTGGAGGACATCCAGGGCCGCATGCGGGACATCTCCGAAGGTGAAGGCGACCTCACCGCCCGCATCGAAGTGCACGGCAATGATGAGATCGCGGGCGTGGCCACCCACTTCAACCGCTTCGTCGAGAACGTGCAGGGCATCGTCAACCAGGTGATCGCCATCAGTACGAACATCGCCTCTGGCAGCCTCCAGATGTCCGCTGGCATGAGCGAGATGAACTCCACCGCCAGCAGCATCGCTCAGTCCGCGGAGAACCAGAAATCCAGCGTGGCCTCCACCAACACCAACGTGCAGAGCATCGCCAAGGGCACCCAGGTGGTGAGCGGCAGCGTCTCCGAGGCCCTCAAGGTGTTCGAGCAGGCCCAGGAAGCGGCCACCCGGGGCGCTTCCGCCGTGGATGGCGCCGTGGGCGGCATGCAGGCTATCAACGAGAACAGCAAGCAGATCGGCAACATCCTGAACGTGATCACCGAGATCGCCAACCAGACGAACCTGCTCTCCCTCAACGCCGCCATCGAGGCCGCCAAAGCCGGCGAGCACGGCAAGGGCTTCGCGGTGGTCGCCGAGGAGGTGCGCAAGCTCGCCGAGCGCAGCGCCGGGGCCGCCAAGGAGATCACCCAACTCATCCAGACCAGCGACAAGAGCATCGTGGATGGCACCCGCATGGTGAACACCGCCGGCGACGTGCTGAAGACGATCCAGCAGGCCATCGCCGCTTCCGGCGAAGGCATGCGCACCATCGGCACCCAGAGCCAGGCCCAGAGCCAGGAAAGCTCCACCGTGGTGACCGCCATGAACAGCCTCTCGGGCATCGCGGAGCAGAACGCCGCCGCCATGGAAGAGATGGCCGCCACCATCCGGGAAACCACCCGCACGGTGGATGAACTCAGTCATCTCGCGGAGCAGCTCAGCTCCCTGGTGGCCCGCTTCAAGGTCTAAATTCCAAGGAGGAATGATGCCTCGTCCCCGCCTCTCCCTTGCTTTGATCCTGGGATTGGGTTCCTGCGCCCTGATGAGCCAGGAACCGCCCAAGAAGGATGAACTCCAGGAATTGGAAGACCTGCTGAACACGCCCATCCAGGGCGCCAGCAAGCGGGAGCAGCGGCTCATCGATAGCCCCCAGGCCATCGAGGTGCTCACGGGCGATGAGATCCGCCTGATGGGCATCTACAAGCTCTCCGATGCCCTCAAGATCATGACCTCCGTGGATGTCCACGAGCTTGACAACGCCGCCACCAACGTGACCCTGCGCGGTGCCATGCAGCAGGGACAGCCCAAGACGGTGCAGATCCTCATCGACAACGTACCGCTCTACAACGCCGCGGCCAGCTCCGTCGACATCGACAACCTGCCCGTCTCCATCGACCTCATCGACAAGGTCGAGGTCGTGCGTGGCCCCTCCTCCAGCCTCTACGGCGCCAACGCCGTGGTGGGCGTCATCGCCATCACCACCCGCAAGGGCAAGGACGGATTGAAGGCTGGTGCCAGAGCCTCCCAAGTCACGGATGGCACGCATCGGGGCACCGCCGACATCGCCTACGGCAATCAGGTCTTCGGAGTCTCCGCGGGCTACCAAGGGGCTTCCTTCCAGACCACCAAACAGAGCACCTACTTCTTCTCCAACCTCGCCCCGGTCACGTTGGACAACAACAAGAGCCACCAGTACAACGCATCCATCCGCTTGGATTGGTCCTACGGCAAAGGCGCCATCTGGGGCGGGTACGGCGAAGCTTCCAAGTATTACGCGACCTACAAGACCGCCGTCTTCCCCTACCAGAAGAGCGAAACCGGGATCCTCTACGCGGGCTGGGGTCACAGCTGGCTTGAAAGCTTGAGGACCGAAGTCCGATATAGCGAAACGACGCAGCAGGCCGTCGTAGGCCCGGCCCCGCTCGCCTTGGCCGTGTTCGGCGACCCTAAATTCCAGGACGAATATACGTGGATCGATTTCAAATCCAAGCTGCTGGAAGTGCAGGTCAATTGGGACATCCTCAACACCCTGCACCTCGTGGGCGGCGGTGATCGCCGAACCTACAGCGCCGAGCAGGCCCTTTTCATTGGATTCCTCGGCGAGCAAAAGGAGAGCGCTTCGGGTGGCTTCCTGAACCTGGATTGGAACGCGACGCCCGCCCTGAACCTCAGTGGCGGTGTCCGGGTCGAGAATGAAAGCCTGGGTGGCTCCCGCAAGAGCCCCCGTGCCGCCGTCGTCTGGAACCCCACCAAGTCCAGCAGCTTGCGCGCAGGCTGGTACAGCGCCACGCGAAGCCCCCAGATCCTCGAGAGCCGGGTGGACTTCACCTACGTGAACGCCTTCCCGGCACCACCGCTCACCGGCGTGTTGCGGATCCTGCCCAACCCCAGCCTGGAACCCGAAAAGGTCACCAGCTCCGAGCTGGGCTACCGGCACCTCTTCGGCGCCTTCAATGTGGACCTGACCCTCTTTGAGATGAAGTTCCAGAAGCTCATCGCCCAGGTTCCCATCGGGAACGTGATCGCTCCACCCTACGTCTACGCCAACAACCAGTATCAGAACACCGGGGATGCCAAGAACCGCGGCATGGAACTGGCCCTGTCCTATCGGCCCTCCACCAAGCTCGCCTACGGCGCGAACGCCACCTGGTTGGATTACAAGCTGGAGGCCACCGACACCCGCCCCAGCTACGCACCCGCCTTCAAGGCCAACGCCTGGGTGCGTTTCACCGCCGATCGGCTGAGTGGCTACTTCAGCTTCCAGCACATCGGGCCCACGACCATGGAGTACATCCCCGCGGCCGGCCCCGCGGCGCCCCTGCGGCCCCGGACCCAGATCAACCAGTTGAACGCCAACCTCGCCTACCAGGTCTTCGCGGGATTCAGCGTTTCCGCCTACACCCGGAACATCCTCAAAGAGGATTACAACGATCAGGGGTCTGGCACCCCCACCCGCTCGCAATTCGTCTACTCCGCTCGACGGGAATCCGGCATCACGCTCGGGTACCGCTTCTAAGTTCCGGGAGACTCCATGCGATTCCGATCCCTGCTCTTGCTCCCCGCCCTGTGCGTCCTCATCAGCGCAGGCGATGTTCCGCCGGCCATCGCCGCCAAATTCGTGAAGATCATCTCCAGCGGCAAGGTCGCCTGCAAGGACGCGGATATGGCCGCGGCCCTCACCGCCGCGGGTGCCGCCATCGATCCCGGGGCGAAGTTCGCCTGGGCGGGCTCGGAGTCCGAAGTGAAAGCCCTCAAGGCGGCCGGCAAGTGCGTGCTGGGCAATAAGCTCGAATGGCTCACGTCGGGCGCCACGCTGGTCATCGTCGAGGAAGGGGGCAAGCCCCAGATGATCATCCACGCCGGCAACCTCGCGGCTTCCGGCGCCTCCCTCCCCGAAGCGGTGCTCAAGGTCAGCAAGCGCCAGTAATCGTTCAGCGCCCTCCATGCTGAAACCAACAGGCCCCGCATCGCGGGGCCTGGGTTCTTGGTGCCGGCGGCCGGACTCGAACCGGCACTAGGGGTCGCCTAACAAGATTTTGAGTCTAGCGTGTCTACCAATTTCACCACGCCGGCGGGAGCATCCAGTCTATCGCAGCTGGGCTGAACCTCAAGCGCCCGTGAGCGGGATGCGCCGGCCCCAGCCGAAGGCTTTGGGGCTTACCTTCAGAGCGAAGGGCAGTTGCCGCCGTTTGAACTCGGTTTGCTTCAGGAGGCGCAACACTCGCGGGAGGGCCCCGCGGGCCCCGGCGAGATCTTCGCCTTCGAGCAGTTGGGCCAGGTCCGCTTCCAGGCCCTCGGCGGGCCGCCCCGCTTCGAGGTGGGCACCGAGGATGGCGTCCAACTGGCGATAGGGCAGGAGGCTCGCTTCGTCTGTCTGCCCCGGGCGCAGCTCCGCCGTGGGGGGCCGCTCCAGCACGCCCCGGGGGATGGCCTCCCCCAGCTCCTGGGCCAGGGCGTAGACCCGGCCCTTGAGGCAGTCCCCCAGCAGGCCGAAGGCGCCGATGCCATCGCCGTAGAGGGTGAAATACCCCGTGGCCGCTTCGCTCTTGTTGCCGGTGTTCAGCACCGCCACCCGGGAGGTTCCGAGCCGCGCATGCACGGCGGGCTCGCTGGTGAGGCCCATGAGCAGCAGGCCGCGGCTGCGACTCTGGAGGTTCTCGTCCGTGAGGGAGAAGGTCCGATCCGGGAAGGCGCCTTCCAGGGCCGCCACGGCGCCGGCGAAGGGCCGATCCGCATCCAGCGTGAGGAAGGGGATGCCCAGGAACCGAGCCTCCGCTTCGGCCAGGGCGGTGCTGGTATCGCTGCTGAAGCGCGTGGGCAGCGCCACGCCGAGCACGCGATCGGGCCCCAGGGCCTCGGCGGCCAGGGCCGCCACCACGGCGCTGTCGATCCCACCCGAGAGCCCCACCACCACGGCTTCGAGTCCTTGCTTGCCCAGGTTCTGCTGGAGGCCCACGCGCAGGGCCTGGCGCAACCAGGCGGCTTCGCTGGGTTCATGGAAGGCGGCGCCCGGCGCATCCGTCTCCACGTACACGATGCCTTCGCCGAAGGGCGCGGTGCCCTGCCAGCCCCCGGCGGGCTGCACGAGCCCCGTGCCCCCGTCGAAGAGGAGCCAGCTTTCGGCCCCGGCGCGGCTGGCGTAGGCGATGGGCAGGCCATGCTTCCGCGCCAGGCCCTGGAGCAGGCGTTTGCGCTGCGCCGCTTTGGAGGGCACCGCCCAGGAGGGTGCATGCCCGGCGGGATGCCAGGATCCCAGGTGACCCGGACTGGCGCTGGCGTTGAGCAGCAACGTGGCACCCGCGCCCACCAAGTCGGCCACGGGATCCGCCGTGTAATGCAAGGGCGCGTCGGAGAGCTCGGGATCCGCCCAGAGGTCCTCGCAGATGGTGAGCCCCACCTTCCACCCCTGGAAGTCCACGAGGGGCGGAACCTCCTTGGAGGGTTCGAACCAGCGATGCTCGTCGAACACGTCGTAACTGGGCAGCACGCGCTTGCGGGCCACGGCGCGCACGAGGCCGGATTCGCACCACCAGAGTTCGTTCCAGAGGCGACCGGAGGGCGCGGGGCTGCAGGTGCCCAGGACCAGCGGCACCGGCCCCGCCAGGGCCGCGAGGCGTCGATTCTCCGCCGCGATGCGGCGGCGCAGGCCCGGCTCCCAGAGGTGATCTTTCGCCATGTAGCCCACCACCGCTAATTCGGGTGTGAGCACCAGGTCCGCACCCTGGGCCACGGCTTCGGCGTAGGCGGCTTCCAGGGCGCGGCCATTGGCTTCGGGATCGCCGAGGTGGGCGTTCAGCTGGAGCAGGGCGAGGCGCATGAAGCAAGTGTAGCGGTTGAACCGATCGTCTTTGGGGTTTAGGGTCCTTGCCCTACCACCGGATCGCCGCCAGGGTGCCGCCTTCGACGCGGCGCACCAGCTGGAGGTCGGCCCCCATGGCGCTGGACCACTTCAGGGCCAGGGGCAGACCCAGGCCCGTGCCATCGGGGCGGCCGCTCTCGAAGGGCCTCAGCATCCGCACCACGGTCTCCTCACTCATGCCGGGGCCCTGATCCAGGATCTCCACGAGGCCCGAGGCCATGCGCACCTTCACTTCCCCGCCGCCCGGCGTGGCCTGGCAGGCATTCTCCAGCAGGTTGATGAGGGCCTGCTGCAGGAGGATGGGATCCCCGGTGGCGCTCCCCTGCCCTTCCAGCACCAGGCGGCGCCCCTGCCCCAAGGGCCGGCGCTGCACCTCGTGCGCCGCGGCCTGGGCCACTTCGCGCAGGTCCAGTTCCTGGAGGCGGGGTTCCAGGGGCTTGGCCCAGAGCATGAACCGGTGCACCACCTGGCCCAGGGCCTCGGCCTCCTCCAGCACCGCCGCGGCGGCCTCCGTATGGCCGCTGCGGGCGAGCAGTTCGCCGTGCCCGCGGATCACCGCCAGGCCGTTCTTCAGTTGATGGGCCACGCCCGCGGTCATCTCCCCCAATTCGGCGAAGCGCGTCTGCAGCTGTTGCCGGCGGGCCTCGGCTTCCAGCTCGCTCACGTCCTCGAATTGCAGGAGCGCGCCCACCATGTCCGGCGCCTCGATGCGGTGCAGGCGCCACACCCGACCTTCGGATTCAACGCGGATCCGGGCTCCCGGGGCCTCCCGCAGGCCCTCCCGAAGCCAGGGATGGGGTTCCAGCACGAAATCCGCCGACAGCCCGCCCACGCCCGCCGTAACACCCAGGAGGTCCTGGCCCGCCCGGTTGAGGGCCGCCACCTTGCCCACCTGATCCACCCAGAGGAGCCCGAAGGGCAACGCATCCAGGAGCCGCTCATGGACGGTGCGCAGCTGCCCCAAGGAGGCGGCCAGCTCCCCCCGCTCGTGCAGGCTGCGGCTCACGGCCCCCAGGAGCAACCCTTCCGGATCCAGCCGGGGCCTCCGGGCCCGCGTCCAGCGCAGGATCGCCACGGAGATGCCCCAGCCCAGGATGACCAGGGGCATCGCCAGGAAGAGCCAGGTGAAGAAGGGGGATGGGGACATTCGGGTTCACCGAAGGGAGGAGGGGGCGCTTCAAATAGCCTACGGCTACCGCAAGGGGCCCGCAGCCTGAAACAATGGGCCCATGGATCAGCACCCTATCTACGTGGTGAGCGGTGGCAGCGGCGAGACGGGCCTGCGGATGGTGCAGGCGGCCCTCACGCAGTTCCGCCACGGGGATCAGAGTCTCATTCGCCGATTCCAGAACGTGCGCACCCGGGAGGATCTCGATGCGATCCTCACCAAGGCCCAGGATAAAAAGGCCGTCATCGTGCACACCACCGTGTCCCGGGAATTGCGCTTCTACCTGGAGGATCGCTGCGCGGAACTGCGCCTCACCCAGGTGGACCTCTTCTCCAACCTGCTGGACACCCTCGCGCTCTACCTGCGCGACGCGCCCGAAGAGAAGCCCGGCCTCTTCCACGCCCTGGATGAGAAGTACTTCAAGCGCATCGAGGCCATCGAGTTCGCCCTCAAGTACGACGATGGGCAGGATCCCGAAGGCCTGCGCGACGCCGACATCGTGCTCGTGGGGGTGAGCCGCACCAGCAAAACGCCCCTCTCCATGTACCTCGCCATGGAGGGCCACAAAGTCATCAACGTGCCCCTGGTGCCCGGTGTCGCCATCCCCACCCTGCTCAACGAGATCCCCCAGGGCCGCATCGTGGGCCTCACCATCCAGGCCGAGCGGCTCCAGGAGATCCGGGTGAACCGCCTCAAGCGCATGGGCGCCTCGGGCCACAGCGACACCTACTCCGACCTCGGCCACATCCTGGATGAGCTCACCTACGCCGATGGCATCTTCAAGCAGCACCGCCGTTGGCCCATCCTCGACGTGACGGGCCGCAGCATCGAGGAAACGGCGGGCCTCGTGCTGGATCGCGTGTTCGGAAAGGAACGGGGGGCCTGATGGACCTGCGGTGGATCGCCTTTGGAAGCCCGGAGTACCAGGAGGTGGTGGCGTTGCGACGCCGGGTGCTGCGCATCCCCCTGGGCCTGGACTTCACCCCGGAGCAACTGGCCGGTGAAGGCAAGGATCTCCACCTGGCTGCGTTCGAAGGCGGGGCCCTGGTCGGTTGCCTGATGCTTTCGGACCACGGCGAAGGCGTCGTCCAAATGCGGCAGGTCTGCGTGGAACCCGATCGGCAGGGCACCGGCCTGGGCGCGGCCCTCGTGCGGGAATCCGAAGCCGAAGCCCGGCGGCGGGGCTACCGGAGCATGATGCTCCACGCCCGGGATATCGCCGTGGGCTTCTACGAGCGGCTGGGATACGCAAGGGTCGGCGGACCCTTTGTGGAGGTGTCGATCCCGCATCAGGAGATGGCCAAGGCACTCTGATATTCAGAAGAGCCTTTAAACAGGATGGACAGGATTAACAGGATGAAACGACCGATGTGCCGGCTCTCATCCTGTTAATCCTGTCCATCCTGTTCCAAGTACGCCTGGAATGGCTCAATACTCGTTGGCCAAATCCGCCGACTTGATCTGCTTCTCGAAGGGCGCGAAGACCGGCGCCCCGGCCGTCTGCGCAATCCACTCGGCGACGCGGATGCCGTCCACCGCAGCGGAGGTGATGCCGCCGGCGAAGCCCGCGCCTTCACCACAGGGGTAGAGGCCGGGGTGGTCGAGGCTCTGGCCATCGTCGCCGCGCAGGAGTTGGATGGGGCTGCTGGTGCGGCTCTCGATGGCGAGCATCGTGGCTTGGGCGGAGGTGTAGCCGTGGAGCTTCTGATCGAAGACGGGGAGCGCGCCGACCAGCTGTTCCAGGATGAAGGGCGGCAGGCAGGTGCGCAGGTCCGCGGCCACGGCGAAGGGCCGGAAGCTGGTGGCGGGCAGCTTGCCGGTGGCGCGGCCCTTGAGGAAGTCCTGCACGCTCATGGCGGGGGCGCCGTAGGTCTCCTTGGCAGCGCGGAAGGCGGACTGCTCCCACGTGCGCTGGAAGTACATGCCCGCGAGCAAGTGATCGCTGCCGAAATCGGCGGTGTTCACCTTGGCCACGATGCCGCTGTTGGCGAAGCCCGAGTCGCGGGCCGCGTTGCTCATGCCGTTGACGACGACGCCGCCTTCCTCGGAGGCGCACTGGATCACCTCGCCGCCAGGGCACATGCAGAAGGAGTAAGCGGCGCGGTTCACGCCGAAGTTGCACACGAGCTTGTAGTCCGCGGGCGGCAGGCTGGGGTGGCCCTTGCTCGGGCCGTACTGGGCCTTGTCCACGAGATCCTGGGGATGCTCCACGCGCACACCCATGGCGAAGGGCTTCTGGCGCATGGCCACGCCGTGGCGGTGCAGCATCTCGAAGGTGTCGCGGGCGCTGTGGCCCGGGGCGAGCACGATGGCGTCGCAAGGCAGTTCCTCGCCGCCAGGCAGCACGGCGGCGGTGACGCGGCCCGCGTCATCAAAACGGATGTCCAGGAGGGGGGCCTTCCAGCGGTACCGCGCGCCGCGCTTTTCCGCGTCCTTGCGCATGAGCACCGCGCACTTGCGGATCACGTCCGTGCCCACGTGGGGCTTGGCCAGGTAGGCGATGCGGGGGTGGGCGCCGAACTTCACGAAGGTGTCGATGACGTAGCGGGTGGCCGGGTGGCCGATGCGGGTGGTGAGCTTGCCATCGCTGAAGGTGCCCGCGCCGCCCTCGCCGAACTGGGCGTTGGCGTCGGGCCGCAGGCGGCCGTGCTCCCATAGCTCGTTCACGCCCTGCACGCGCTCGCTCATGTCGGGCCCGCGCTCCAGCACGATGGGCTCGATGCCGTAATCCAGGAGGCGCAGGGCGCAGAAGGTGCCGGCGGGACCGCTGCCCACGACCACCACCCGGGGCTTCCGGGTGACGGCGCCCACGCTGTAGGTGGGAGAGAGAGGCGCCGCGTCCACCTTGGCGCCGGGCGGCAGGACGGCAGCAGCCAGATCCCGATCCGTTTCGAAGCTGATGGCGCACAGGAAGCGGATGGAACCCTTGTGTCGGGCGTCGAGGCTGCGGCGCTCCAGGGCGGCGCTCCGGTAGTCGGCGGGCTTGCCGCCCAGGGCATGGGCCAGGGGCTTCGCCAAGTCGAGCTTCTCTTCACCGAGCGCCAGGGGGAAGTTGCTAATCAGGTACCGCACGGTCGCTCCGGCGAAGGGGTTCCACGGGAACCAAGGCCAATGTCCAGAATACGGGGCCCTCGAAAGGGAAGGCTTGCGCTTTTTTGTCTAAGTATTATTCTGGACTTACTGGAGGGTCCCCATGGCCCAGGCACTCAAGAAGGTCGTCGTCGCAGGGGGTACGGGCCTGGTGGGCCGAGCCCTGGTGGAGGCCCTGGTGGCCGCCGGCACTCAGGTGGAGGTGGTCACCCGGAATCCCGCCCTTGCCCTGCCCCCTGGGGCCCAGGCCCTGGGGTGGGAGAGCCTACCCAAGGCCCTGGAGGGCGCGGATGCCGTCATCAACCTCGCCGGGGAGGGCATCGCGGACAAACGGTGGAACCCCGCCCGCAAAGCCGCCATCCTCGCCTCCCGCCTCACCACCACGAACCGCCTGGTGGAGGCCCTGGGCCGGGCCGCCTCTGGCCCCAAGGTGCTCGTGAACGCCTCGGCCATGGGCTACTACGGCGCCCACGGCGGTGAGGTGGTGGATGAGACGGGCGCCAAGGGAAAGGGCTTCCTGCCCGACGTCTGCGCCGCCTGGGAGCAGGCCGCCGACCAAGCCACCGCCCATGGCGTGCGCGTGGTGAAGCTGCGCATCGGCGTGGTGCTCGCCAAGGTGGGCGGCGCCCTTCCGAAGATGGCCTTCCCCGTGAAGATCTTCCAAGGGACCAAACTGGGCCACGGCCAGCAGGGCCTCAGCTGGATCCACCTCGACGACCTCGTGGCCATGCTCGTGGAAGCCGCCGCCGATCCCACGTGGTCCGGCGTTTACAACGCCACGGCGCCCCAGCCTCTCAGCAACGAGACCTTCACCCGGGTCCTGGGCAAGGTGCTGCATCGCCCCATCCTGCCCGTGCCCGGCTTCGTGACCGCCGCGGTGCTGCCCCTCCTCGTGGGCGAAATGGCCGAACCCATGCTCCTGCAGGGAGCCTATGTCTATCCCCGGCGTGCCGAGCGGCAGGGCTTCACCTTCCGCTTCCCCGACGCGCTGAGCGCCGTCCAGGATCTGCTCGCATGAGGGAGGAACTGGTTATCTCCGTCCAGGATCTCCCGGCGCCTCGCGCCGAGGTTTTCGCCTTCTTCTCGGATCCCTCCAACCTGGAGCGGCTCACGCCTCCCTGGCTGAACTTCCGCATCGTCACCCCCAGCCCGCTTCCCCGGGGCGAGGGCGCCCTGTTCGAATACCGCCTGAAGGTGCGCGGCCTCCCCATTTTCTGGCGCACCCTCATCGAGCATTGGGAGGAGGGCCGCTGCTTCGTGGATCGCCAGCTCATCGGCCCCTACGCCCTCTGGCATCACACCCACCTCTTCGAGGATCTCCCGGACGGCGGCACCCGCATCACCGATCGCGTGCGGTACCGCGTGGGCTTCGGATTACTCGGGCGGCTGGCCACTTGGCTCCTGGTGCGCCGGGACATCCGGAACATCTTCGAGTACCGGAAGGCCGTCATCGCCAACGTCTTCGCGCGGCGGGATCGCGCGGCCTAGCGAAAAACGGATTCACCACCAAGACGCCAAGACACCAAGAAAACAAAAGCGTTAGAACATGACTCTGCTTCAGCTCTACTTGGTGTCTTGGTGCCTTGGTGGTTCATCTTTTTGCCCTAAGCCAATTCCGCGAGCAATTGGTGGGGCCCGGCGCCGGTGATGGTGACGTTCACCAGTTCGCCCAAGGGCAGTTGCCGTGTGGGCCCCGCGGCGATGTGGACGTTCTTCCAATCGGCGGTGCGGGCCAGCCAGGCGCCGTTCTCGATGGGTCCCTCGCTTTCGATGCGGGCCTGCAGGGTGCGGCCGATGAAGGCGTCATTGCTGGCGCGGGTCAGCTCCATCTGGCGGGCCTGGAGGATGCTCAGGCGCTCCGACTTCACTTTGGCGGGCAGGTCGTCCCGCAGTCGCAGCGCGGCGGTGCCCGGGCGCGGGCTGTAGACGAAGCTGAAGGAGATGTCGTACTTCACGGATTCCAGGAGATCCATCGTGGCCTGGAAATCCGCATCGGTCTCGCCGGGGAAACCCACGATGAAGTCGGTGCTGAGGGCTAGTTTGGCGCGGCCTTCGCCGAGGTACCCCAACCGCTCCAGGTACTGTTCGATGGTGTATTCGCGGAGCATGCGCTTCAGCACGGCGTTGGAGCCGCTCTGCACGGGCAGGTGGAGGAAGGGCGCCACCTTGGGGTTGGTGACGAGGGTGCGGGCCAGCTCCTCCGTGAAGTTCATGGGGTGGCTCGTGGTGAAGCGGATCCACTCCAGGCCGTCCACCTCCGCCACGCGCCAGAGCAGATCGGAGAAGGTGCAGCCTCCCGCGAAGGAGTTCACGTTCTGGCCCAGCAGTTCCACTTCCTTGTAGCCCCGGGCGACGAGGTCCTTCACTTCGGAAACGATGTCCTGCCAGGGGCGGCTGCGCTCCACGCCGCGGGTGGTGGGCACGATGCAGTAGGTGCAGGCGTGGTTGCAGCCCTCGATGATGGTGACGAGTGCCTTGGCGGTGCTGCGGCGGCGGGCCACCTCGGGCGGGAAGAGGTGGTTGTCGGGGTACTCGCCCGTGTCGATGACGCGCTTGCGGCCCGCCTGCACCTCCTCGATGACCTTGGGCAGCTGCTGCAACGCCATGGTGCCCAACACGAAATCGATCTGGGGAGCGCGCTTGAAGAGGCCCTCCTCCTCCTGCTGCGCGAGGCAGCCCGTGAGGCCGATCATGAGGGGCCGCTGCTCCTTCTCCTTGCGCAGGCGCCCCAATTCCGAATGGACCTTGTGCACGGCCTTTTCGCGGATGGAGCACGTGTTCAGCAGGACGAGGTCCGCCTCGGCGCTGCTTCCGACGGCTTCGTAGCCCTGCTTTTCAAGGAGCCCGGCCAGACGCTCACCGTCGTGGTCGTTCATCTGGCAGCCCCAGGTTTCGATGTAGAACTTCTGAGTCACTTGGCACTCCTGGGGCAGCCGATGAAATCTGCTCCCCCGCGAACGGACGTGGCCTCTGCCACGTCCTCCCACTCGATCCCCTTCGGGGCTCTCGCGGAGCGGGTCCCGCTCTGGCAGCCCCAGGTTTCGATGTAGAACTTCTGAGTCACTTGGCACTCCTGGGGCTGCCGATGAAATCTGCTCCCCCGCGAACGGACGTGGCCTCTGCCACGTCCTCCCACTCGATCCCCTCCGGGGCTCTCGCGGAGCGGGTCCCGCTCTGACAACCCCAGGTCTCGATGTAGAACTTCTGGCTCATCCGCAATCCCCGAACCTTCCATTCTATCGGGCCGGCGGCCCTTCCCCGATCGGCAGAATCTCGCCTAGGCCCGGGGGAGGGTGGCCACCAGGGCCCCGCCCTCCAGGGACAGGGCGCCGTTCCGCTCTGAAAGCACGCTGAGGGCCAGGTGGGCGGCCAGGTCCCGGTGTCGCCCCTCGCCTTCCAGCAGGCTTTCAGGCAGCCCCTCCAGGGGGCTCCATTTCAAGGTCCAGGCCGCGGATGTCACCTCACAGTCCAGGTGCAGGGCTTCCGGGGCCACCAGGGGCATGAGTTGGCGGCAGATGGCGGCCACGAAGCCAATGAAGCTCGGGGTGGGCCAACCGTCCCCGGTCACTCGGATCTGCACGGGACATCGGTGCAGCGAGCTCATGGGGGCCAGCCTCGCTTCAAGAGCCTCTTTGAATGCACCCGCTGACTGGGGCTGTTCGCCCGGATTCAGGCCCAGGATGAGGGTCCGGGCGACGCCGACCAGATGCAGCCCTTCGCTGACCACGGCCTCCAGGCGCTGCCGATCCCGCTCCTTGAGGGGCTTGGTGGGGTCCGGATTCAAATCCAGGATCCCCCGCAGACCGCCGAAGGCGTTGTTGAGGTCGTGGAGGGCGGCACGCCAGAGCAGTTCCTGATTCATGTTCCGGCTCCCCGAGGGCGATGAAAGGAAGGGTAACTTGAGACTTTGGTTCCAGGAATCAATGGACTTAGACCCATAGGATCGTATCCTGCCAACAGGAGAATCTCTCTGATGCAAGCCCCCACCAAGCGACTGGGCGAGATGCTGGTAGATGCCGGCCTCATCACCCCTGGGCAACTTCAGAGCGCCATCACGCATCAGAAGATCGCCAAGGGGCGCCTCGGATCGAACCTGGTGGCCCTGGGTTTCATCAGCGAGGAGATCCTCATGGACTTCCTCGCCCAGCAGACGGGGACCCCCCGGGTGGACATCCGGTCCGTGGCGCCTCCCATGCAGCTGCTGCGGCTCATCCCCCAGCGCATGGCAGAACAGTTCACCATGCTGCCCGTCTCCTTCAAGGAGCCCAAGAGCCTCGTGCTGGCCATGTCGGATCCCCTGGATCTCAACGCCCTCGACAGCGCCCGCTTCGCTTCCGGCATGAACGTGGAGCCGGTGGTGGCCTCGCACTCCGCCTTGCGGCAGATGATCCCCCAGCTCTACGCGAAGCTGGACTCCTCCCCCAACGCCCCCACGGTGCTGGAGGTCGGCGAGGGCATGCTGCCCGACGATGGCCTGCCCATGCCGGGCTTTGACCTGCCGCTGCCCGTGAAGATCCCGCTGATGCCGGCGCCGCTGCAGGTGCCCTCCGCCCCTCAACCCGCCTCCAACTGGACGCCGGATCCCTTTTTCGACGCCATCGCCAATCCAGCGCCTGACTACAGCAGCATGCCCACCACCCACCTCTCGGATCCCTTCGGCCTCTTCGAAGGCGCACCGCAGGCACCGCAGGCCCCCACGCGCCCCGGGCTCCAGGCGGCCCCGCCGCCGGGCGTCGTGCAGAGCCGCACCCTGGAGACCTCCCTCCGGCGCCTGGACAGCTACGATTCCCGGGTGCTGGTGATGGGGCTCATCAAATTCCTGCAGCGCCGGGGCGTCGCCAATGAAGGCGAGCTGGAGCGCTTCATCGGCAACCTGGTGGAGAGCGGCGAGATCAAGGAGACGCCCGGAGGCCGCTGAAGGCCCCGGCCCGAGGCCCGTCAGTGGTCCGCGTGGCGGAGGCTTTCGCTGCGATCCGTGCGGCGGACCTGGATGAAGGTGCGCAAGTTTTCCAGATCCGCTTCGCTGGCTTTGAGGATGGAGATGCCGAAGCGGGTGGGATAACCGTCATCCTCCAAGTGGGTGAAGTGCCGCACTTGGCCTTCGCAGCTGAAGGGTGAGCCGTCGGGCAGGTGGGTGGTCACCTTCACGAGGGTGTGGAACTCGAGTAGCAGCACTTCCTTCACGGCGAGGCCCAGGCCCGCTTCCGTGAGGTTCAGGAGGAGGCCTTGGAATTCCCGCCGGTCCAGGCCCACCTTCGCCGCCAAGGGCGCCTGCTGGGGAGCGGCCACCCGGATCTGCCGCCGGGGATGGCGCTGGATGCCTTCCGAAGGCCAGCCCACCCGCAGGATCAGGGTCGAATCCCCGGCCACGTCGAGGGGAGCCAGCAGGGGGACATCGAAACTCACCACGTCCTCCCCCATCAGCAGGGTGAGGGTCATGTGGGTTCCAGCCTCCGGCAACTGATCCCGGCGCTTGGCCCCCGTGAACTGGAGGGCCTTGCCGGGCTCGATGCCGCGCACGTGCAAATCCCCGAGCATCCGGTTCGAGCCGTGGGCGCGCAGGCTGGCAGGGGCGTGCTGATCCTGGGCGCTGAGCAACAGCGTCTGCATTTCGGAGTCGTTCAAGCGCTGGAGATTTCCCATGAGGTGCCTCCCCTTCGATATCGGAAACCCGCGCCGGCTCTTAAATTCCCTGCCTCAGCCGCTCGGCCAGGGCGGAATGGAGCCCGGCTTCCTCGATGGCTTCCGCGGCCCCGGACCAGTCGTATTCCAGCCGGTGGAGGCGCACTCGGAATCGGCGGGGGTCGAAGGTCATGAAGGAAAGGCGTTGATCCCGATCCCGGGGCTGCCCCATGGAGCCCGGGTTGGCGAGGTAACGGCAGCCCGGCCTCAGGGGGAACCATTCCTCCGGGGTCAGCCGAAGCCAGGAGAGCCGATGCAGTTCCTCATCCAGCTCGAAGAGGCCCGGCAGGTGCGTGTGCCCGAAGAAACAGAGCGGCGCCTCGAACCCCTCGAAAGCTTGGAGGGCCTCGCGGGTGTTCAGCAGGTAGGCGTCCTCATCCAGGGGCGAGCCATGGGCGATCTGGTAGTCCTCACCCACCCAACCGGGTCCCTGAGGGAGTTCCCGGAGGAAGCGGCGGTGGTCCTTCCGCAGGCGGTCCAGGGTCCAATCCGCGCTCTGGCGGGCGGGAAGGCTGAACCCGTTGGGGGTTTCCAGGCCGCAGCACACCTTGTCGTGGTTGCCCCGGATCAGGAAGCGAGGCCGCATCTTCCGCACCCGATCCAGCACCTGGTTGGGATGAGCCCCGTAGCCCACCAGGTCCCCCAGCACCACGAACCGCTGGATGCCGCGCCGCCGGGCGAATCGCTCCACGACCCTCAGGGCGTGAAGGTTGGAGTGGAGGTCGGAAAGGATGAGATCCAAAGGTTTATCTGGGAAAGGATCTAGCCTACCCCGTTCAGGAGGGCCTGGGCCAGCGCTTCCACTGAATGCCCGAAGGAACTGGCCGGTTCCGCCAGGGACCATGCCCCCAGCCGCTGCGCGCATCGGGCCATGAACCGGGCCTCCTCCTGGGCCAAGGGCCGGGTTTGATCCAGGGCCACCCGCTCCCAGCAGGCCCGGGGCGGTTCCGCGAGCCAGAGGGCCTTGAATCCCGCCTGGGTCGTGGCCTCCCGGACTTCAGGGAGTTCCCACGCCCCCCCGCCCAGGGAGACCACCGCCGGGGTGGCGAGCAGGGAGGGGAGCACCCTGCCCTCCAGCTCCCGGAAGGCCGGTTCGCCCTTGAGCCGAAAAATCTCCGCCACCGAAGCCCTTTCCTGGGCCTCGATCTCGGCGTCCAGATCCCGGTGGGCCAGGCCCAGGAGCCGAGCCAGGACCGGGCCCAGGGTGCTCTTGCCCGCGCCGCTGGCGCCCAGCAGCACGAGGCCCTGCCCCGCCGTCACAGGGGGGCGCACCCGCCACCGGGCGGCCTGGGCCCGCCAGCCCAGTTCCGCGGGGTCCGGCAATGCATGCACCGCCCCCACCATGGCCAGGCTCTCGGCCCCGGCCCGGAAGCCATCCTCCAGATCCGCCGGGGTGAGCCCCCCGATGCCGATGGGGGAGATGCCTTGGGACCTCAACCGGGCGCAGCCCCGCTGCAGCCCCTCCAGGCCGATGGGCTCGGCGTGGTCCCCCTTGGTGGGAGTGGCCCGGAAGGGCCCCACGCCGGCGTGATCGCAGGCGGGATCCACCCCCGCCCACTCCTCGGGCCCGTGGGTGGAGGTGCCCAGGTGCAGGGCTTCCAGCCCCGGCAGCGCCCGGGCCTCGCAGGGGGGGAGGTCCTCCTGCCCCAGGTGGAGCCCCCAGGGGGCCAGCCCTTCCCGCGCCAGCAGCACGGCCATGTCCGCCCGGTCGTTCAAGACGATGCGGGGCCAGCCTCCCTCCGCCTGGGCCTGCCGTTGGATGCGGCGCAGCTGATCCATGAGGGCGTCCGCGGGCAGGGCCTTGGCCCGCACCTGCACGAGCGAGAATCCCGCCGCGCCCAGCCGCGCCACCTGCGTTTCCAGGGCCTCGGGCCGGTTCTCGTCGGTGAGGGGATAGAGGGCTGGGAGCTGCAAAGGCATATCCCGATCATTCCTCAAGGGGCCCCGCGGCGCGAGACTCCCGTCACCGATTGCGCCCGCACTCACGCCACGAGGCTTAGGTTCAGGGGGGCGCGGCCCTCACCGACCGCCCCCGGGGGACGCCATGACCATCCAGACCTCGCAGCGGATCCAGGAACTGGCCCGGCTGGTGGGCAACACGCCCCTGCTGGCCCTGGACCTCGCCTACCGGGGAACCCGGCGCCGCATCTACGCCAAGGCCGAACACTACAACCTCACCGGCAGCATCAAGGACCGCATGGCCCTGCACATCCTCCGCACCGCCCTGGAGCGGGGGGAGCTGAAGCCCGGGGCCCCCCTCGCCGAAGCCACCAGCGGCAACACGGGCATCGCCTTCGCGGCCCTCGGCCGTGCCCTGGGCCACCCCGTCACCATCTTCATGCCCGATTGGATGAGCCAGGAGCGCAAGGATCTGATCCGCTCCTACGGCGCCGAGATTCGCCTCGTGAGCGCCCAGGAGGGCGGCTTCCGGGGCTCCATCGCCCTCAGCGAAGCCTGGGCCGCGGCCACCCCCGATGCCTTCCTGCCCTGCCAGTTCAGCAACGGGGCCAATGTGGAGGCCCACCGGTTGAGCACGGGCCCCGAGATCTGGGCCCAGCTCCAGGTGCTGGGGCTGCGGCCCCAGGCCTTCGTGGCGGGCGTGGGCACCGGGGGCACCGTCATGGGCGTGAGCCGCTTCCTCAAGGCCATGGATCCCACCGTGAAGGTGCATCCCATGGAGCCCGCCAATTCCCCCACCCTCCGCACGGGCACCAAGGTGGGCAAGCACCGGATCCAGGGCATCTCCGATGAATTCATCCCCGCCATCGTGAAGCTCGGCGAATTGGATGGCATCCTCAGCGTGGACGATGGCGATGCCATCCTCATGGCTCAGAAGCTCGCCCGCCTGGGCCTCGGCGTGGGCATCAGTTCCGGCGCCAACCTCCTCGCCGCCCTCATGGCCCAGGACGAACTCGGCCCCGAGGCCGCCGTCGTCACCGTCTTCAGCGACGACAACAAGAAGTACCTCAGCACCGACCTCATGCGAGAAGAACCCGCGAAGCCCGGCTTCCTCAGCCCCGAGGTGGAACTCTTGGGATTCACCACCGTGAAACGGGTGTGCGAGATCTGCCACCAGCAGGAAGCCGCGGCGGTGTGTGCAGGCTGCTGAAGGCGCGGGCTTCGTTCAGGGTTTCCCAAACCGGGCTTCCGGAATCGCCGGATTCACATCCACCTGCTCCACCCGGATCTTCTGCCGCTGCCCCTAGCCCATGGCCCGGGTGGTGACCTCGAAGGGGAAAGCGACCCCTTCGACCATGCGCCATTCCTGGAATTCAGTGCGCACCTTCCGCTCCGTCCCCAATTCCCGGTGGACCCGCTCCCGCATGATCTCAAGGCCAAATTCCTGATCGAAGTGCCCCACGAGCTCATCTCCGGGGCCCAACCGAAGGGAAACCACGTACACGGGAACACGGTTGAAGAACGAGGTGCCTTGGTATTGGAGTTGCACGGGCCCCTCCAGGGCCTCCAGCCAAGGGTCGTCGAAATGGCTCTCCCGCAGGACCGAGATCTGTTCCGCCGTCATGGGTTTGAGCTTCAGGTCCGGGGCCCAGGGAATACGGGTCCATCCCTCGGCACCATTGAAGGTGTGCACCTCCACCATGCCCTGCACGGTGATCTCTTCACGGAACCGGTTGGGGCGCGCCTGCTCCATGCGCCAGGGGATGCCGCGCTCCGCGGGCAGCAGCAACTGCTGGCCCGAGATGCGCAGCGACTTCAAGGCCTTCAGCTTGGCCACACCTCCCCGTGCTTTCAGGTGCAGCTTCAGCACCGTATCGGCTTTGGCATCCCGGGCAGGGGGCGGCGCCTGCGCCAGGAGCACGGAGAGGGAAAGGGCAGGAAGGATGCGGATCCACATCCGTTCAGGTTATCGCAATCAAACCCTGAAGGCGCCCGCTGGAGCAGGGGCGCAAGGCGGATTCAGGGGGAAAGGCGCCTCAATTCCGCGCCCCTGTGGCCCTCATCACAGGTCAACTCGAAACGCCCCTGAATCCCAGAAGCCAGCACGAAGGGAACCAGCAGCGAAGCCGGGAACTGCACCGTGACGCCGTGGGTGCTTCGCACGACGACCTGCTTCACCGTGCCGCGGTAGTACTCCAGATACCGCTCGGGCGAAATGCTGAGGTGAAATTCGTACCTTTCAGGCATCGCTGAACCCTACGCTGCCTCTTCATCTGGGTATGGCTTCGCCATACTCCAGGCTCTTCCGCAGATGATCCCACCTGTACACGAGAGCTCGGAACGCTCGCGTCGACTCTGCATCACGCAGCCTCTTC
Organism: Holophagaceae bacterium; assembly: GCA_035255465.1. Taxonomy (GTDB): domain Bacteria; phylum Acidobacteriota; class Holophagae; order Holophagales; family Holophagaceae; genus JAFDVN01. The sequence goes on along the minus strand of DATEZP010000056.1, from coordinate 9,519 downwards.
ATCTGGGCATGGCTTCGCCATGCTCCAGGCTCTTCCGCAGATGATCCCACCTGTACACGAGAGCTCGGAACGCTCGCGTCGACTCTGCATCACGCTGCCTCTTCGTCTCCAAACTGCAACCGCACGAGTTTGGCGTAGTGGCCGTCTTGGGCGAGGAGTTCGGGGTGGGTGCCGCGTTCGATGAGGCGGCCTTGGTCCATGACCCAGATTTCGTCGGCGTCTTGGATGGTGCTGAGGCGGTGGGCGATGGTGAAGGTGGTGAGGGTGTGGCTGATGTCCTTGATGACGTGCTGGATGCGGGATTCCGTTTCGCTGTCGATGTTGGCGGTGGCTTCGTCCAGCAGGAGCACTTCGGGGCGGCCGTAGAGCATGCGGGCGAAGGCCACGAGCTGGCGCTCACCGGCGGAGAGCTTCTGGCCCCGCTCGCCCACCTGGGTCTCCAGGCCCTGGGGCAGGCGCTGGATGTAATCGTGGAGTTGGCTGCGGCGCAGCACCTCGGCTAGGCGCGCGGGGTCCTCGGCGCGATCCAGGAGGATGTTCTCCTTGAGGGAGCCACTGAACACGAAGACATCCTGCAGCACGAGGCCGAAGAGGCCGCGCACCTCCTTGAGGCGCAGTTCGCGGAGATCGATGCCATCCACGGTGATGCGGCCCTTGCTCACGTCATAGAAGCGCATGAGCAGGTTGATGAGGGTGCTTTTCCCGGCACCCGTGTGGCCCACCACGGCGATGCGGCGGCCCTTGGGGATGGCGCCGGAGAGCTCCGCCACCACTTCGCGGCCTTCGGCATCGTAGGCGAAGGAGACGCCCTCGAGCCGGATCTCGCCTTGGAAGGTCATGGGCTTGGGCGAGGCCACTTCGCGGATCTCCTCGTCGTTGTCCAACAACTTGAAGATGCGCTCGCTGGAGGCCAGCGCCGTCTGCATCACGTTGTACCGCTCGGCCAATTCCCGGATGGGACGAAAGAAGCGGTTGCTCTGCTGCACGAACGCGAAGAGCAGGCCCCACGTGAGGGCCCCGGCCTGCAGCTTGATGCCGCCGAAATAGATGAGCGCAGCCAGCGTGGCGCTGGTGATGAGCTCCACCACGGGGAAGAAGACCGCGTACGCGAAGATGGTGCGGAGGAAGGCCCGCAGGTAGCTCTCGTTGAGTTCCGTGAACTTGGCGTGGCTCCGGGCCTCCTGGGCGTTCACTTGCACGAGGCTCATGCCCGAGAGCTGCTCCTGGAGGAAGGCCTGGATGGCGGCGTAGCGCCCTTGGGTTTCCCGGAAGGCCTCGCCCGCCCGGCGGCGGAAGATCTCCGTGGCGATGAGCAGGAAGGGCATGATGCCCAAGGCCACCAGGGCCAGGCCCGCGTGGGCCCGGGCCATCCAGATGACGATGGCCAGCAGGCTCATGGCATCGCCCAGGATGGCCACGAACCCCGAGGCGAACATTTCGTTCAGGTTCTGCACGTCGCTCGTCACCCGGGTCATCAACCGGCCCACGGGGTTGTGGTGGAAGAAGTGGGTGCTGCGCCGCATGAGGTGGGTGAAGAGCTGGTTGCGGAGGTCCAGCATGGCCCGCTGGCCGATGAAGGCCAGCAGCCAGTAGCGCACGCCCGTGATGGTGAACCCCAGCACGAGCACACCCAGGAAGGTCCCCACCAGGGGCCCCGCCCCCTTCAGGGAACCGTGGGCCACGTGGTTGTCGATGAGCCGTCGGGTGAATTCCGCTGGGAGGACTTCCAGGAAGGCCCCCGCGGCCATGAGCAACATCAGCACCAGGAGCCCCACCCAGTAGGGGCGGAGGTAGCCCACCAGCCTCCAGAGCAGGGTCCGCCGTTGGGGCGGAGCCTCCACGTGATCCGAATGGAAGAATCCGCTGGCGTCCGACATGGGGCGATTGTCCCATGAATGCCGGAGCGCTCGGCCGGGGACTGTAGGAAACTGGGATCATGCGCGCCCTAGCCCTCCCCCTGGTCACCCTCTCCCTCGTCGCCCCCCTGGCCGGCCAGGCGCCCGCCGAATCCCGCCTGCGCCGCGATGTGGCCTTCCTCGCCTCCCCGAAGCTCCAGGGCCGGGGCAATGGCAGCCCCGAACTCCGGCAGGCCGCCGAGTTCATCGTGAAGCGGCAGAAGACCCTCGGCCTGAAGCCCAAGGTCCAGACCTTCCCCTTCCCCGCCAGCCTGGTGGTGGACACCGCCAAGGCCGACTTCATCCAGGGCGATGAACGCCAGGCCTGGATCCCGGGCAAGGATTTCCAGCCCCTGGGCCTCAGCGGCGACAGCACCCCCGGCGTGAAGCCCCTGACCTTCCTGGGCTACGGGGTGAAGACCCAGGGCTACGATGAGTTCCAGGGCCTCGACCTCAAGGGCCGCATGGCCATCATCCGCCGGCGCGTGCCCGAGATCCCCGCCTTCGCCCACCTGGCCCCCGGCGAGAAATCCCTGTCCTTCCGCCTGCGCCGTTTGCAGGATCTGGGCGTGGCGGGGGTGCTGGTCATCGAGGAGGAGGCCACGCCCCGCCTGCCCCGCATCGAGGATGGAAGCGCGCCCCTCGCCATCGCCGTGCTCAGCGTCCGCAAGGGCCTGCTGGATGCCGCCCTCGGGGATCTCGAGGCGGTGTACAAGACCATCGCCGAGTCCGGAACCCCCCAGGTCAAGGATCACGTCTTCGCGCCCTGGAAGGCCCTCTCCTTCGACCTCCGGATCCACCGGAAGGAAGGCCAGGTGCCCAACATCGCCACCCTGCTCAAGGGCCGGGATCCCAAGCTCAAGGGCGAAGTCGTGGTGCTGGGCGCCCACCTCGATCACTTGGGGCTCGGCGAGCGCCACAGCCTCGGCGGTGCGCAAGCCTTCGGGCTCGTGCATCCCGGGGCCGACGACAATGCCTCCGGCTCTGCGCTGTTGATGGAGCTGACGCGCCGCCTCGCCCGGAAGCCCGCCCGCCGGCCCGTGCTCACCCTGCATTTCGGCGGTGAGGAGGAGGGCCTTCTGGGCAGCCAGTTCTGGCTCCGGAATCCCACCCAGGACGTGACCACGGTGCGCTTCATGGTGAACTTCGACATGGTGGGGCGCCTCGATCCCGCGAAGCCCGCACTCACCCTGGGAGGCCTCGGCGCTCCCAAGGCCGCCGTGGATCATGCCGCCGACCTCGCCCCCAAGGGCTGGACCGTGGGGCGCGACCTCGGGGCCGCCGTGGGCGGCAGCGACCACATGAGCTTCGCCCAGGCGAAGATCCCCACGTTCTTCTTCTTCACCGGGCTCCACGACGCCTACCACCGGCCCACGGACACCGCTGAAACCCTCAACGCCCAAGGCCTCGCCCAGCTGGCGGACTATGCGGAGCGGGTGGTGCGCGACCTCGCCGACGCCCCGGCGCTCCCCGCCTTCGATCCTGAAACCGCCAAGCTGCCCACCCAGGGACGCAGCCCCATGCGCATCGCCTTCGGCACCATCCCGGACTACAGCCCCAACCCCACGGGCTTCCGCATCAGCGGCGTGTCCAAGGGTGGCACCGCCGAGGCCATCGGCCTCCAGGCCGGGGACATCCTCACCTCCTTCGGCGGCAAGCCCACCAAGGACATCCAGGACTACATGGCCGCCCTGGGCGCCTTCTCCCCCGGCGATCAGGTGGTGATCCAGTGGCTCCGCGATGGCAAGCCCATGGAGGCCACCGCCACCCTGAAGGGCCGCGACTGATGCGTCTGGCCCTTCCCAGCGGATTCCCCACCGAGGTCCACGTGCTGGACCTGCCTTCGGCGGAGCTGCTGCCCGCAGGCCCCTGGGTGCTCGTGGGCGACCTGGCCGTGCGCGGACATTGGCGGGAGGCGGGCTTGCCCGAGCCCGCCGGGAGCTGCTGGGCGGAGGTCACCGAAGCGGGCAAACGCCTTTCGGTCTTGGAGCCCTGGCTGGAAGCCTGGGCCCGCGTCCCCCTGCACCGCGATGCCACCGTGGTGGCCGTGGGCGGCGGCGTGCTCACGGACATGGCGGGCCTCGCCGCCTCCCTCTACATGCGCGGCATCAAGTGGCAGTCCTGGCCCACCACGCTGCTCTCCATGGTGGATGCGGGCCTGGGCGGCAAGACCGCCTGCGACCTTGAGGCGGGCAAGAACCTCGTGGGAGCCTTCCACGCGCCGGAGCGACTGGTGGCCTGCACCCGCTTCCTCGACACCCTTCCCGCCCGGCAGATCGAGAGCGGGCGCTGGGAGTTGGTGAAAGCGGCCGTGCTCCTGAACGACCTCGCCTGGGCCCAGGAGCTGATCACCACTGCCACGCCGCGATCCGCCTGGATCGAGCGGGGCCTGGCCTTCAAGGCGGGCGTCGTGAACCGCGACCCCGAAGAGCATGGCGAGCGCCGCCTGTTGAACCTGGGGCACACCCTCGGCCACGCGCTGGAGAGCGCCTCGGGCTATCGTCTGCTCCACGGCGAGGCCGTGGGCATGGGGCTCCTGGCCGCCTGCCTTCTGGCCCCCCTGGAGGGCCTCAAACCCTTCCCCTCGGAACTGCTCCAGGCCTGGGCCGATCGGCTCGCCCCCTTGGCGGAGCACATGGCCGATTGGGAGGACCTGCTGCCCTGGCTCCGCCGGGACAAGAAGGGGAAGGGCGATACCATCGCCTGCGTGTTGCCGCGGCCCGATGGCCCCGCCCTCATCCGTCCCCTCCCGCCGGGAGCCTGGGCCGAGCCCACCCGCCTTCTCCGCGAATCCCTCACCGGGAGCCTCCGTGCTTGATCGTCGTTTCCTAGCCCTCGCCTTCGCGCCCGCCCTGCTGGCCCAGCAGCCCGCCGAGGATGTGCGGGCCCTCTTCCTGAAAGCCCGGGCCCTCCAGCTGAAGGGCACACCCGAGGACACCAAGGCCGCCGCCGCCCTCTACCGCAGGGTCGTCGCCCTGGAACCCGCCAGCTCCGAGGCGCAGCTGCGCCTCTCCGAATCCCTGCGCGACTCCGGCGATCTGGAAGCCGCCCTGGCCCCGGCCCAGCGGGCCGTGGCGCTGGCCCCCGAAGGCGCCGAAGCCGCCGCGCACCTCGGCGTGTTGCAGTACCACCGGGCGAAGGCGGGCACCGCCAAGCCCCGGGAAGCCATGGAGGCGTTGAGCGCCGCGGGCTCCCGCCTGCCCATGGATGTGGAGGTCTGGTACCGGCTCGCCGAACTCTCCGAACAGGAGAAGGACGAGGTCCTGGCCCTCAAGGCCTGGAGCCGCCTCGCCCGCCTGCGCCCCAGCGCCCAGGAGGCCTGGGAGCGGGTGGCCTTCCACGCCAAGGCCCTCAATCGCTACGAGGTGCGCCGCGAGGCCATCCTCACCTTGGGGAAGCGCCGCCTCGCGGGCCCCGATGGCATGCGGATCCTCCGCCTGCTGGAAGAGCTCGCCCGGGAGCAGGTGGATGCCTCCTACCTGGCCCACGCGGAAGAGACCTTCCTCTGCCTCACCCGGAACCTGCCCGATGAAGCCGGGCTCTGGGAGAACATCGGCCTCATCCGCCTTCAGGCCCAGCGCTGGAAGGAGGGCCTCGAAGCCCTCGACCGCGCCGAAGCCCTGAAGGGCACCACCCGCATCGGCTTCAACCGCGCCTACGCCCTCCTCCACTTGGATCGGGAGGACGAGGCCGAAGCCCGCCTCAGGGCCCTGCTGGATGAAGGCCTCAGCGGCGAAACGGAACTCTTCAAGGGACAGGTGGCGGGCCTCTACGCCCGGGCCCTGCTCCTCCAGGGGAAGAACGAGGCCTACCTCACCTGGGAGCGCGGGGCCACCCTGCCCAGCCCCGTGAAACCCGAGCTGGCCTCCCTCCACGTGCAGGCCCTCCTGCGCCTGAAGCGGTGGGATGAGGCCTACGCGGCCCTCCAGGAGGGCGTGAAGACCTACCCCGACGGTGGGCTTTTCCGCGAAGCCAAGGCCATGCCCGAGAAGGTGCTGGGGGGCGGTTTCCTGCACAAGCGCGCCCGGGAGAAGGCCTTGCGCCACCTGGAGCGCAGCGCCACCGCCCAGCTCCATGCGGAGTTCGATCAGTGGGCCCCCTGCCTCAAGGCCGCCCAGGAAGCCCGGGCCCTGAGCCAGGCGCGGGCCGTGGACCTGTTGCTGCTCCAGGCCAACGCCTTGGACAACCTGCGCAAGCCCAAGGAATCCATGCAGGTGCTCCGCGAGGCCCAGAAGCTGGAGCCCGGCAACGCCACCTTGCAGAACAACCTCGGCTACCTGCTCCTGGAGCAGGGCGGCGATCTCACCGAGGCCGCCCAGCTCATCGAATCCGCCTCCGCCTCCCAACCCAAGAACGCCAGCATCACGGATTCGCTCGGCTGGGTGCAGTTCAAGCAGGGCAAGACCGCCGAAGCCGAGGCCACCCTCCGCCGCGCCGCCACGCTGAATCCCTACAGCGCGGAAGTGCGCAAGCACCTGGGGGAGGTCCTGCTCTCCCAAGGCAAGCTGCGGGAGGCCGCTGAGCAGTGGGAGCGGGCCCTCGCCTACCCCTTCCCCGAACGCGCCTCGCTGGAGAAGCGCCTCGCGGAGCTCAAGCTCCGCCTGGCCAAGCAGGAAGCGGAGGGCAAGGAACCCGAGGCCACGCCCGCGGAGCACGCCGAAGAGGGCGAGGACGATTGAGCGAACCTACTGCCTTCCGCGTGCACCCATGGTGTTGATGCTGCCCCTCCTCGCCCCCCCTCCGATCCAGGACACCGCTCCGGTCTCCTTCCGCGCCCTCTACGGCTGGGGCTACCTGGGCGCCGAAGGCGAAGGCCAGGGCACCCTCGCCGTGCTCATCGAAAGCGCCACCGGCAAGGTGGTGCTGGAGTTGCATGGCCTCGGCGAACGGCTGGTGCTGCTCACGGGTGATGCCGCCTCCGGTTACCGGGTGCAGGTGCCCCGCCAGAAACTGGATGCCAGCGCCCCCACCCTCGCGGGGCTGCCCCTGCCCTTCCTGCCCCAGGTGGGCAGCGCGGAGGCCCTGAAGGCCCTTCTCACCGAAGGCAAGGGGACCGGCGTGAAGGTGACCAAGCGGGGCGCCAAGGGCCCCCTCAAGCTCCACTACGTCGGCAAGGATCCCAAGGGCCAGGAAGAGCAGGTCTGGCTTACTTGGAAGGAACGCTGACTATAATTTCGGGAGTAACAGCGCAAGTCTCTTCCTGGCACCCATTACTACCCGGCTAGAATCGCATCAACTGCTACCGGAGAACGAATAGTTTGGTCGAGAGCCCTTCCCTCCATTGGGTAACTCTTTAATGATTTTTCGCCAGGCGGGCTAAATCGATCTCCAGACCACTAAGTACCTGTTAAAAGGAGCGTTTCTTCAAAATGGGGATCTCAGTTAGCCTTTGAATACACGCCATGAAGAAGGAGCCTTCCCTCCTGCGGAGTGACTTTAGGCGCCAGCGGCATCAGGTAACGCGAACCAGCCTACTACATCCACCCCGAGGAACCTCCTTCACCGAAAATGGAATTCAGTTTGAAATTGAGGAGGAGTGACACAGAATCGGCGCACTTACCGACTGCAATGAATGTGGTCATCGCACCGTCTCATTCGATGGTGGATATTGCGAACGATGCGGTTATTGGCAGCACCGTAATGAAGACTGAGTTGCATTCAAGACTTGGTGAAGGACCGGGACTCATCGCCCGCGTGGGGTGACCAGCTAGCAAGCAACAAAAAGCCCACCAGGACGGTGGGCTTTGGTGTTCAGGTAGGGTCAGTTTGAATTCTGAGGATGGACAACACAGATTCGGTGCCCCTAAAAATCTAAACAATCGTTCAAAGCCTGATGTAGCCACTCTCGAAAAGATTCAAACCGCCCCTTTTGCTCCCAACCATCAGTAGCGAAATCATGGATTATGACCACCGCAGAGGCATTTTCATGCTCAAAGCAGGCAACATCATCACAATCCTGTCGCTCCGCGAAGGGGTACAGTTGCCTGTTCGGATAACGGGATTTCAGGCCAGCAAATCGATAGCTGAAGCGCCCACTGTTCAACCATTTCCATGGTTCCAATTTTCCTGGCTGAACCTCTAACAATCGAAGATAGTCCTGGGGTGGATGTGCCCCCGACACGATGGTGTCAACGCGATCTCTTACGAATTTGATCCACTTCTTAGTCGGCCCTGACAAACCCCTCTACCCCGCCTGAGGGACCATTTCAGGCTCGCAGGGCACGACCAGCAGCGTCGCAAACCAGAGCCAAAGAAGCCTGAGCCTTGCCAGGATCTTCCTCAGGTTGTGGCCGGCGCCGCAGAGCAGGGCGTTGATCGCATCGCCCTGCATGCCCTTGAGGAAGTTCCGGCCCAGGAGCCCATCGGCTTTCATATGCCCGATCTCGGGTTCGATGGCGGATCGGCGTCGGAGCTGGAGTTTGAGGGTGGGGCCGAGCTTCCGGGTGCCGCTCATGAGGACCCGGGTTCGTTCCTCGGGCACCCCATGGCCCTTGTAGCCCCTGTCGACGAACGTGAGCTTCGGGACCTTGCCCGTGAGCCGCTCCACCTGGTCGATCTGATCCTCCAGGGTGTGCCCGTCGTAGGGGTTCTCCGGGCAAGACTGGATGCCCACGCAGAAGCCTTCCTTGTGGGTGACGGCGAGGCTGACCTTGACCCCGAATTCGTAGGGACGATGCGCCTTCCCCTTGGCGATGCACTCCACTTCGGACGCGTGGAGGCTGTAGATCTTCGCCTTGCTCTTCCGCTTCTGGGTGAGGATCAGATCCGAGAGGATGAAGGTCCACTTGTGGCGGTCGTAGGCCTCGTCGCTGAGTCGGTTCACCACATGCCGCATCAAGCGACCTGCGCAGACCTTGAGGCGCTTCTGCTCGCGGCGGGCCCGTTTGAAATGCTTGGCCTTGGCGTAGCGGGCGTGCTGGTGGAAGGAGGCTTTCACCGTGCGCGAGTAGGACTGATGGAGGTGCACGGCCTCGGCCTTCGCGATGCGCATCATGGCCGCGTGGATCTTGCGGTAGAGGCGGGCATCCGTGGGATGCGCGATGGCCTTGGGCTGCACCGTGGTATCCACGATCACCCGGTCCACGCTGCGCTCGGTGATGGTCTTCGTGCGCAGGCCCGCTTGGATGGTGAGCTGGAGCAGCCGCTCCACGCCCTTCTCACCGATCCGCTTCCGCCACTTCGTCATCTGGCTCGGGTTGATCGGGAGCTTGTGCTGGAAGAATTCCTCGCCGGTGAAGAATTGGTAGTAGGGGTTCTCGACCCAACGATGGACGACCTCCTCGTCCGAGAGCTTGAAGGTGTGCTTGAGGAAGTGCAGGCCCGCCATGAGCCGGATGGGCACGCCCGGGCGGCCGTTGTCGGGGCAATACAGGCTCCCGAACTCGGCCTCCAGCGCGGCCCAATCGATGAGCCCGGCCAAGCGATACAACTCCTGGCTCGGATCCAGGACCATCTCGAGGCTCCAGCCGAACATGGGCTGAGCGTCGGTCTTTGGGCGGGTGATCGGTTTCATAAAAATCCACCAGATTCCGAGGGGGAACTTCTGCTTTCTGGTGGATTTTATAGGACAAAAGTATCGCGGATGCCTGATGGTGCTGGGTCTACGGGTTTTTCAGGGGCGACT
>DATEZP010000055.1:0-9674 GCA_035255465.1 Holophagaceae bacterium | reverse complement strand
AAGACGGCCCTGAGCATGGTCCGCCGCTCATCGGTCAGCTTCAGCTGCCGGGAGCGGAGGAAGCTCTCGAACCGGACTTGTTCCTCGGGGAGGGTGGGAGTCTGACTCATGTTCTTCCTCGCTGGCATCAGTCTACTCCTTTCAGGTAACAGACCTTTTTATCCGAGTATGTGCGGTATATCATATGTTCCCCGTATCCATATTCCGGAGTCCCCATGGCCATCATTACCCTCCAGCTTCCTCCCTTGACCAAGGAGCAGAAAAAAAGCCTGGGGAACGGCATATTGTATGAACTGCAGAAGGTTGGCGTCTCGCCCGCTTCCACGGTGGTGATCTTCAAGCCCCTCATCGAGGACGTGTACATGGACAGCCTCCTCGTGGAGGCTCCCATCGCCCAGGTGGCGGCCCCCGCCGCGGCCCTGGTGGTGACCCCCGTCTTCGAGGCCGCCCTGCCTCCCACCTCCGCCGCCGCGAAAAAGGGTGGCCGTTTGAACAAGGCCGACAAGCAGGACCTCCGGGGCAAGCTCGTGGATGAACTGCGCAAGAAGGGCTCCCTGAGCAGCTTCGAGGCCCAGGAGGCCCTGGGCCTCAAGGATCAGGACGGTGCCCCCGCCACCCTGCGGCGCCTCTTCTCCGACCTGGAAGAGGAAGGAATCATCGGCAAGACGGGCCAGAAGCGTGGCACCCGCTACGTGCTGAAGGGCGTGCTGGAAGCCAAGGACAAGACCGCTCCCGGCGTGAAGCTCATCAAGGCCGAAGCCGGCGAGTAGGGCTCATCCACAGATATGCCAAGGGGAGCCCGTTGGCGCCCCTTGGCATTTGGCTTCCCAGGCTCAGCGCTTCGCCTTCAAGGCCTCGCGGAGGAGGGCCTCCACGGCCTCGGGCTTCCGGGGCAGCTTCTCGCTCAGGTTGCGATGACCTTCGGGGGTGATGAGGATGTCGTCCTCCAACCGCACGCCGATGCCCCACCACTTGGGATCCACGTCCTTGGTGTCCCTGGGGATGTAGATTCCGGGCTCGATGGTGAGCACCATGCCGGGCTCCAGGGCGCGCAGACCACCCTTCTTGCCAGGCTCCCGCTGGTAACTGCCGGTGTCGTGCACGTCCAGGCCCAGCCAGTGGCTGACCCCGTGCAGGGTGAACCGGCTCCAGTCGCCTCGCTGGTAGACCTCCTCCTTATCGCCCTTGAGCAGGCCGAGGTCCACCAGGCCATCGCTGAGGATCCGCATGGCCACGTCGAAGTTCTCGTGGTGCTTCCGGCCCGGCTGGCAGACGGCGATGGCCGCATCCTGGGCCTTCAGCACCAGGTCGTATAGGGCGCGCTGTTCCTTGGAGAAGGAACCCGACACGGGCCACGTGCGGGTGATGTCCGCCGTGTAGTAACCCACCTCGGCCCCCGCATCCAGGAGGTAGATGGCGCCCTTCTCCACGGGCTGGTCATTGAAGGGGTAGTGCAGGATGCAGCTGTCCGGGCCCGCGCCGGCGATGGTGTCATAGCCCGTGAAGCGGGCGCCCAACGCGCGGATCGTGCCTTCGAAAGCCCCGGCCACTTCCCCTTCATTGGTGGCCCGCACGGAGGCGCGCATGGCCGCGAAATGCCCCGCGATGCTGACGTCGATGGCCCGCTGGAGCATGTCCACCTCCACCGGCTGTTTGATCAGGCGCATCTCGCCCACGAGGTTCCGGCCATCCACGAGGATCCGCTTGTAGCTCCCGTGGTTGTTGTCGCTGCCCACGGGCAGCACCCAATCCAGCACCTTGCGTCGGAACTCCTCATCGAAGTTGGAGACGAGCACCACGCGCTGGGCCTTCTGCACCAGGGATTGCAGGGACCGGTTGGCGCCGGGGAAGGATTCGGCCCGATTGGCCCCGCGCTTCAGGGCGCCCTCGGTGCCGATGCGGACGCCGGTCCAGGCCTCCTCCCGCGGGTTCCGCGCATGCACGAACAGCGCATAGGGTTGATCGCTATCCGCCTCCAGCACCGCCACGGCTTCGTCCTCCTCCACCCCCGTGAGGTAGTAGAAGTCGGAATCCTGCCGGTACAGGTGCGTCGAATCCCCATTACGGCTCTGCTCGGGCATGGATTTGATCACCGCCACGGTGCCCGGCCCCATCTTCTTCAGCTCCGCCAGGAGGCGCGCCCGATTGCCGGCGAAGAAGGCGGCGGGGAGGCGGACGCCATGCTGCGGGGCCGAGGCTTGGGCCAAAAGGCTCAAGGCCAGGGCGGGCAGGCAGAACAAGGAAGCGAAGCGCATGGGAACTCCGGGCGATCGATCACTGTGCCACATTAGATTGATGGATTGGTTCGTCAGGGATTTCGACCACCCCGCCTATTTCGCGGTTTACCAAGACAAGGTGGCGGAAGCCGCGGAGGAGGGCCCTGCCCTGACCCGGATGCTGGATCTGCCCGCCGGAAGCAGGGTGCTGGATCTGCCTTGTGGGTGGGGCCGCCTGCGCCCCTACCTGGAAGCCCGCGGGCTGGAGGTGATCGGTGGCGATCTGAGCCCCCTGAACCTGGCCCGGCACCGGGAGGAGTTTCCGGGCCCCGTGGCGCGCCTCGATCTCCGCGACCTGCCCTTCCGGAAGGCCTGCGCCGATGGTGTGCTCTGCGCTTACACCTCCTTCGGCTACTTCGCCACGGACGCCGAGAACCTCGCCCAATTGGAGGGCTTCGCGAGGGTCCTCAAACCCGGCGGCGTGTTGCTGCTGGACCTGGTGGGGCGCGACAGCCTGCGCAGCCTCGTGGACTCCGTGCTGGGCCAGTGGATGCCCTATGAGGATTACTACGAGCGGGTTCGCTGGAGCCCCGATGGGCGCCGCATCTGGACCGAGCGCAAAGTGCATGGCGAGCGCTTCCGCCACGACATCTGGATTCCCACCGATGCGGAGGTGCGGGATTTCCTTGGCCGCGCGGGCTTCGCAGTGGATCGCGCCTTCGCGGGCCTCACGGGCCAGGCCTGGTTCCCAGGATCCGAACGGTGGATCTACCGGGCCCTGAAGGCTTGAAGGCCAGGCCGTCGTTTCACGCTCCCACCCTTCCGTCCATGGGACACTCCCCGCTGGAGGTTCACCATGTCGCAGGCTCCGAAGGACCCCACGGAACTCACGGGCGCCATCCCCGCCGCCGACCTCGTCGCCTTCCAGGCCGGCGCGGTGGTCAGCCGCACCTTGGTGAAGCAGCCCATGGGCACCGTCACCGCCTTCGCGTTCGACGCGGGCGAGGGCCTCAGCGAGCACACCGCGCCCTTCGATGCGTTGGTGATGGACCTCGAAGGCGAGGCGGACATCGCCATCGCGGGCACGGCCCATCGGGTCAAGGCCGGCATGCTGCTCAAGCTCCCGGCCGGTCAGGCCCACGCCATCAAGGCCATCACGCCCTTCAAGATGATGCTCATCATGATCCGGGCCTAGGGAGGCTCAGGCCTTCACGCCCCGCGTGGCCAGAAGGTAGGCCCCGTAGCCCAACCCGCAGACCGTCAACGCCACGGGCAGTTTGAAGGCTGTCACCAACGTGCCGCCCAGGTAGGGCCCCACGATCATGCCCGCGCTGTAGGAGATGTTGAGCACGGCGAAACCGGAGGCGAAGGCCTTGCTCCCCATGCCATCGATCTGATCCGCGATGGCGGGGCTGCAGGGGCTCATGATGAAGGAGGCGCAGACGCCCAGGGCGCCCATGGCGAGCCCCACCGTCCAGATGCTGGGCAGGATCGCCGGCAGGGGCAGCAGCACCGCCACCAGAGGCAATCCGATGCGCAGCACCTTCACGCGGCCGATGCGGTCCGAGAGCGCCCCCATGAAAGGCGACGTGGCCGTGTGGGCCAGCGCCACGCCCGAGAAGCAGAGGCCGATGGCCGGAGCCCCCGCCTTCAACCGCGCGTCCATATCCAGCGGCAGGGTCGATTCCAGCAACGCCCACAGCGCCGACCCAAGCACCATGGCCCCGGCGAAGAGGCGCACCACGGGGTTGCGCAGCAGGGTGCCCAGGGGAATCGCCTCCTCCCGCACCGCTTCCACATCCGGTAGGAGGAAGGCCCGGCCCGCGGCATCCAGCACCACCAGTCCGATGCCCACGGCGAAGGGAGCGAAGGGCCCCACCGCATGATCCAGGAAGCCCGACAGCGCGGGCCCCAGCAACACGCCCAGGTTCGCCGCCGCGAACGCCGTGGCCATGGCCTTGCCCCGCTGCTCGGAAGGGTAGTGATCCGCCAGCAGCGCCATGCCGGGCAGCCAGGTGAAGGCCCCCGCCACGCCCTGCAGGGTGCGGGCGAGGAGGAGCAGCCAGTAGGCCTTGGCGAAGGCGAAGATGAGCGTCGTCGCCGCCAGGCCCGTGAGGCCCCACAACATGGGCGCCCGGCGGCCGTGGCGGTCCGTGAACCTCGCCACCGGGAACGTGGCCGCCAACAAGGCCACCGCATAGCTTCCGAAGAGCACGCTCACCTGCATCTGGCTCAGGTGCAGCTCTCGGGCGTAGCGAGGCAGCAGCGGCACCAGTAGGTAGTAGAGGAGCATGTCGACGTGGAAGGCCAGGGCCGTCACGAGCAGGGCGGCGGTCTTGGGTTGGAGGCGGCGCATCCTCCCATGATCGCTGAAAGGGGACGGATGGGACGACGCCCCGAATCGAAGCTGAAGGGATGGCGTTGGGGAGTGGGTGAGCAAGATGGACAGGATTCACAGGATGAAAGGATCGATGCGCCGTCCCCCCATCCTGTTCATCCTGTCCATCCTGTTCCTGACCCCTCACCGGGCCATCTCGACCTTGGGGTAGGCGGCCCTGAAGCCGCAGGCCTCATAGGAACGCTGACTCGCGGTGGAGGGGGCAGTGCCCGCGCAAGCCACGTCGCACCCACGGTCCCGGGCGAAGGCGAGGCGCGCACGAATGAGCGCCTTCTGGATTCCGCGACCCCGGAACTTCGGAATCACGCCATCCCCGGACAGCAGTGCGACGCCCCCGACGATCCCGAGCATGCCGCCACCCGCGGGCTCCCCCTCGACGAAGGCGAGGAAGCCCCAGGCATCGGGCAGGCCCAGGGGGGTAACGAAGGGCGGTTCGAGGTTCCGCCAATCATCCTGTTCAAAAAACCCGCCGGCCACCACCCGGTTGTAGGTGTCGGCTTCGGCGGCTTCCGCAGGGCGGACCTGCGCGGGATCCACGGTCCGGACGTCTTCGCCCAGGGGCCGGGCCCAGAGCTGCTGGAATTGGTGCAGCCGGTATCCGCGCCCGGCCAGCAGGGGCCAGATCGCGGGATCCGCGGCGGGGCTCAGTTCCAGCACCGTGGGCGAACCCAGGAAGGCCTCCACCTCCGCCAACGCGGATTCGGAGATGGGGTCGACGAGACCCAGGGCCTGATTGAGGGGGTGGCCTTCGCCGCGGAAGTGGGCGAAGCCACCCCCCACGGCCAGGGATTGGCCGCCGCTGGCGGCGTTGAAACGGTCGTTCTGCAGGGCCTGGGCGCGCTCGAGGCGGCGGGCCAGCACGAGGTCATCATTCGACATGGGAGTCGGTCTCCAAAACGTCTAACGCAGGTGGCCGCCGGGGCGGCCCGAACCATCCTTCACCGCCGCCCCGGGAGTGGGTCGAAAGTTCCCGTGGGAACCTTGACACTCCTACCGGGAGGCGATGCCCACACCTGCGGCAGGCGTGGCGATCCAGGGATGTCTTTGCGTGATCAGAGGCCTACTCGGGAAATCAGAGCCCAGGATACGCCGCTTCCCGTCAGGGACGAACGACGATCTGGCCTTCCTTCATGACGAAGGCCACGCGCTCGGTGGCGGTGATGTCCTGGGTGGGATCCCCGGGCACGGCCACCACGTCGGCCAGGAGGCCCGGCGTGAGGGTACCCACGAGCCCCTCCAGCCCCAGGAGACTGGCATCCACGGAAGTGGCGGCGCGAAGGGCTTCCAGGGGCTTCAGGCCCCCTTTCACCAGCAGCGCGAACTCCTTGGCGTTCTCACCGTGGGGGGTCACGGCGCTGTCGGTGCCGAAGGCGATGCGCACACCCTTGGCCAGGGCGCGATGTACGAGGTCGCCCTGGCGCTTGGCGGCCGCCGCGGCCTTCTCCTTGATGCGGAGGGGGGCCTGGCCATCCTGAATGCTCACGAGTCGGCGGCTGGTGGCCAGGGTGGGCACGAGGACGCAGCCCTTCTTCGCCATAAGCTCGAGGGTGGGCTCCTCCAGGAAGGTGCCGTGCTCGATGGAATCACATCCGGCCATCGCGGCCCGCCGCGCCCCGGTATCCCCGTGGGCGTGGACGGCCACTTTGCGGCGCAGGGCGTGGGCTTCATCCACCACCGCGTCGATCTCCGCCTGAGTGAGCTGGGGCGTGTCCACATCGTCCGTTTCCGAAAGCACGCCGCCCGTGGCGATGAGCTTGATCACCCCGGCGCCCAGCTTGATCTGACGGCGCACCATGGCGCGCAGGGCGTCGGGGCCATCGGCCACGCCCCCGCTGCTTTCATGGGCGAGCAGCCCGGATCGGAAGCCGGCGGCGTCATCCGCATGTCCACCCGTGGCGCCGATGCCGTTGCCCGCGGGGATGATCCGGGGGCCTTCCGCGTCGCCCTTGGCGATGGCGTTGCGCAGGCCGATGGCGAGCTCGTATTCGCCCCCCAGATCCCGCACCGTGGTAAAGCCCGCCCGCAGCGTCCGCTTCGCGAGCACCGCCGCATGGAGGGCCAGCTCCGGAATGGTGGCCTTCATGCCATCCAGCTGGTCCTGGTTCCAATCGTTGGAGGATTCACCTGAGATGTGGACATGGGCGTCCATGAAGCCCGGCAGCAGGGTCGCGTCCCCCAGGTCCACCACCAGGGCCCCTTCGGGCAATGGGGTGCCGGAGCCCACGCCTGTGATCTTCTTCCCCTGGATCACCAGCAGGCCCGGGGCCTGCATGCGGTCCGCCTTGCCATCGTAGAGGCGCGCGGCCTTCAGGACGATGGGCCGAACCGGTGCCGAGGGTCCCTGGGCCACCAGTGCGGTGGTCAACAGGCCAAAGAGTGGCAGCAGGCGCATGGGAGACCTCGAGGTGGAATGGTCCCCATCATGGCCACGGAAGCCATCCGAGGCGAGCCCCAAAAGGGCTTCGGCCCCTTGCGGGGCCGAAGGTGGGAGGCTCCATCTCCGGGAGCCGAAGGCGAGTGGGAGCGACAGCGCGGCCCCCTTGCGGGGGCCGTGGTGGATCGGTAAGCCGGATTCTGTCCCACCTGTTGGGGTCTGGGGCGCCATTCCTCTGGGATGACGATCACTCGCCACCTCAAGCAACCTACCCGCCGGCTCGATCGGGCCAATCCTCGCTCTTTCGAGTACGCCGGCCTATTTGGTCTTGCTCCATGGGGGGTTTACCATGCCCGCCCTGTTACCAGGACGGCGGTGGGCTCTTACCCCACCCTTTCACCCTTACCTGATCCCCTTTCGGGGCCATCGGCGGTCTGCTCTCTGTTGCACTTTCCGTCGGGTCGCCCCGCCCAGTCGTTAGCTGGCCCATTGCCCTGCGGAGTCCGGACTTTCCTCAGGTGTTGCCACCCGCGGCGCCCTGATCCACAAGTCCAGTCTACATGCCCTTCACTCCTTCGCCTCGACCAAGGCCACGGTTACGTCGGGGTGAAGGCCCTTCACCACATCCAACAGGTCCGCGGCCCGTTGGAAGGGCTGGCCCGCATGGACGGACACCACGGCCCGGCGATCCTCGCCGAAGCGATCCCTGAGGCCCGCAGCTACGGCTCCGGGCAATTCCGCATAAACCACGGGCTGTCCATCCACGCTGATGGTGCCGGCGCCATCCATCCGCACCTTCAATGGCGGCCGCCCTTGCGCTCCCTTCCCCTTGGACGGGAGGTTCACGATGGCCGCCACTTGGAGCCCCGGCACCATCACCATGAACACGATGAGGAGCACGAGCACGATATCGATGAGGGGGGTGATGTTGGGTTCACAGCGGGGAGCGGCCATCGGGCACCTCGGCTAGGGGAGGCCGGCTCAAGCGCCGGCGGAGGGCCCAGCCGCCCCAGGCCAACAGGCCCCAGGGCAGGAGGGCGGTGAAAAAGAGGACGAGCACGGCGAGGGAGGCACTCAGCCGCGTGGTGACTTGATCCCCGAATCGCGTGAGAGGACCGAAGGAACTGCGCACGATGGGC
This sequence comes from Holophagaceae bacterium, assembly GCA_035255465.1. Lineage (GTDB taxonomy): Bacteria > Acidobacteriota > Holophagae > Holophagales > Holophagaceae > JAFDVN01. The sequence goes on along the minus strand of DATEZP010000055.1, from coordinate 1,547 downwards.
GCATGAGGGCCCACCAGCTGGAGCTCCAAGGTCGCGTAAGCCACTTGCCGAGCCTGGTGCCGGTGAATGGACTCCATGGATTCGATCTCCTCCGTGACGCGGACGAGGGCCCGCTCGGCTTCCAAAAGGTCCTTCAAGCCCGCGGTGCGTTGGAGCAGGAGCTGTTTCAGGCGGATGGCCGCGGCGCGCTTGACCTGCAGACGGGCCTCCCGATCCACCCATTCGCGGCTGACGTCCTCCGTCTCCAGGTGTTCCCGTGTCACCGTTCCGAGGCTCCGGAGGGATTGGTGCCCCGCATCGAAGGCATCCGCCGGGATCCGGAGGTGCAGGGTGGCCGTGAGGTGGCCATCCGGATCCCGACTTTCCTCCTGCTCGGACACCCAACCGTGGACGGCCTGGACGCGACGGATCGCCTCTTCGCGGGCAGGGGCCACGTCCGCCACCTCCAAGGTGACCTCTCCCTTCTTGATCAGCTTCGATTCGGAAAGCGTGGCATTGCCGCCCACCACGCCCCCCATCACGCCCCCCGGAACCCCACCCGGAACACCGGGTGGGGGGGGAGGAGGCGGAATGTCCGCCTCCGCGGACTCGCGAAGGGACATGCCCACACCCGCCGCGTGGAGGGCCGCAGGCGCGAAGCAGGAAACCACCCGCGGACTTTTGAGCCCTTCTCCCACCTCCGCCTGGAGGATCGCGCCGTACCACACCGGGAATCCCACCGCCCCGGCCAAGCCGAGGGCGATGCCTTTGAAGATCCGCCTGCGATTCATGATCGCTCCTAGGCCAGCTTGAACTTCAAGGTCAGCAGAAAGGTCGCGGCCACGGCCGTGCCGTTCACTTGGGCGGGTTCGAACCTCCAGAGGCGCGCCGAACGCTCGGCCTCGGTGCGGAAGACGGGATTGCCCTCCTGCATGATCACGGTGGTGGGAATGCCATTGGCATCGATGACCATGCGGAGCACCACCTGACCTTGGACCTTCATGGCCCTCGCCAGGGCGGGATAGCCGGGCGCTTCTTGGTGGAGGATGCGCAAGGCGGTGGCTTCCAGCGTGATCGGTCGGCCCGTTCCGATGGCATCACCGCCACCCTCTCCGCCGGGGCCGGGGATGTGGCTATTGGAATTGCACCCCATGCCACCTGGAAGGCCCGGCGCGTCTGAATCGGTGCCAGCCATTCCAGAAAAATCGGCCGTAGGAAGCGTGTTGGGGGTGTCGAGAGGAATTTGGTCGGTCGGCTCCTGGACATCAGGGGCCACGGGGGTGGGAAGGCCCGAAGGAGGCACGGGCTCGGGTCGATGGAGGACCGGAGGGGGAGGCCCGCCACCCGGAGTGCCAGGTTCGATGAGATCAAAGGTGATGGGGCCCTTGCCGTGAGTCTCAACCCCGTGGGGCATTGCCCGTCCCGCCGCCATCAAGGCCGCGGGGATGAACAGGTAGATCACGGCACTGGCGAGGAGCGCGGTGCGCCGGTCGGTGCGGGGCGCCGCCAAGGCGATGGCCATGGGCTGGAGGGTGGGGGGAAGGGCAGGCCGAAGGCCGCCGCTGGGG
>DATEZP010000054.1:0-42778 GCA_035255465.1 Holophagaceae bacterium | reverse complement strand
CAGGTAGAACAGGTAGGCTTCGCGATAGGCCTGTTTCCATCCATCACCGGAGGCCTGCTTGAGGAGGTTCGTCGCGGGGTTCAGGAAGGTGGCCTTCGCCTCGGCTTCCCGCCGTTCCCGGGCGCTGGCGGCGAGGGATTCCCGAGCCCGGTCCAGGGCCTTGAAATAGAGGCGACCCAGGAGGAAGCCCAGACTCTCCGCCGCTTCCGGCGTGCGGAAGCCCTTGGCCCAGGCGGCTTCGAGGTAGGGTCGCGCGCCGTCATCGTCGCCCAGGGATTCCAGCCCCTTGCCCACAACATAGAGGCTCGCGGGCGACAGGTCACGCATGGGTTGGGATCGGAGGTGCTCCACCTGGCTGCGGATGCCCGCCAGGACGGGCTTCTGATCGAAGGCGGGCGAGAGGTAGGCCATGCGCAGCGAGTTGGCCATCCCTTCGGCCAGGGACCCCATGCGCGCCGCCTCCAGGGATTGGGTGCGCGAGCGGAAGGAGGTCCATCCCGCGAAGGCCAGCGCCCCCATCGCCAGGGCCCCGACGCCGCCGAGGACCCGGGCGGGGATCGGATAGCGGCGGGCCCAACGCCCCCCCCGCTCCAGCAGCCCCATGGACCGCGCCTGGATGGGCTCCCCGCGGAGCACGCGGTCGAGATCCTCGGCGAAGGCCTCCGCCGTGGCATAGCGCCGGGTGGGGTCCTTCTCCATGGCCTTGGCCACGACCACGGAGAGATCCTTGGGGAGCTTGAGGTCCAACGCTGACAGCGGCTTGGGATCCTCCTGCAGGATGCGGCGCAGGAAATCGCCGGGATGCAGTTCCCCGCCCGGGGTGGCACCGTGGAGATCCTGGGTGCTCTGGGCTCCGGCCGTCGGGCTCTGGGAGGGCCTGAAGGGCGGGTGCCCCGTGAGGACCGCGTAGAGCGTGGCCCCAAGACCATAGATGTCCGCGCGGAAATCCACGGGCGCGCTCCCCAGCACCTGCTCCGGGGCCATGAAATCCACGGTGCCCACCAGCAGTCCAGAGCGCGTGAGCCCCCCCTCCTCATCCCGGGCGAGGCCGAAATCCGAGAGCCGCGCCTGGGGCCCTTCGTCGGTGTCCTCCACCAGGATGTTGGCGGGCTTCACGTCGCGGTGGACGAGGCCCGTCCGGTGGGCCGCGCCGAGGCCGCGGGCCGCCTGCACGGCGAGCCCGACCTTCGCCTTCCAATCCGATCCTCCCCCCAGATCCGCGAAGGTCCGCCCCTCCACCAGCTGCATCACGATGCAGGGGCGGCCCTCCAGGGAGCCCGTGTCGTGCACGCGCACCACGTGGGGGTGTTCCACCCGGGCTTGGAGGCGGGCCTCCAGCAACAGGCGCTCGGCCTCCTTCGGGTCTCCCCCCTTCACGAACTTCACGGCCACGGGCCTTTCCAAGGCCGCATCCCAGGCCCGGTGCACCTCGCCCATGCCACCCACCCCGAGGGTGCCCTTCAAGGTGACGCGACCATCCAGGGGCGAGAGGGGCAAACTCATACGGGTTCCTTCAGGGCAGCGGCCATGCGGAGGGCCACTTCCTCCAGCTCCGCTTCGGAGTAGTTGGAAAAGCCGATGCGCAGGCCCTGCACGGCGCTCCCATCGAAGGAGAAGTGCCGGCCGGACCGGAAGGCCACGCCGCCCTCCAGGGCCCGCGCGGCCCATCGATCCACGTCGATGCCCTCGGCCACTTCGGCCCAGAGGGCGAGGCCCCCTTCGGGCACCTTGAAGGTGAGCACGTCGCCCAGGTGCCGGCGCAGGGATTCGCAGAGCGCGTCGCGCCGCTTGCGGTAGGTGAGGTGCATGCGGTTGAGGTGGCGCAGGATCTCGCCATCGTCGATGAGTTCCGCGAAGGCCCGCTCCAGCACCATGTCCCCCTGGCGATCCAGGGCCTGGCGCAGGGCCGTCATGCGCTTCACCAACGGCAGCGGGCCATGCACGAAACCCAGGCGCAGGCTGGGGCTGAAGATCTTGCTGAGGGTGCCCACGTGGACGACGACGCCGCCAGGATCCTCCGCCGCCAGGGGGGCCAGGGCCCGGCCCTCGAACTGGAACTCCGTGTCCTGGGCGTTCTCCAGCACGGCGAAGCGGTGCTCCCGGGCCAGGGCCATGAGGCGGGTGCGGCGCTCCGGCGAAAGGGGCACGAGGGTGGGGTAGTGGCGATCCGGCGTGAGAAACACGGCGCGGAGGGGCTCGAAGCGCAGCAGCTCCGCCAGGGCTTCCACCCGCAGGCCCTGGGCATCCACGGGAATGGGCAGGCTGCGGGCGCCCGCCTGCGCGAAGGCCTCCCAGGCACCGCGATGCCCCAGGGCCTCCACCCCTACGCCGTCCCCGGGCGTCATGAGCGCCTGGGCCGCGAGGAAGAGGGCCATCTGGCTGCCGCGGGTAATGAGGATCTGATCGGGCTGCGCGGGGATGCCCCGCGTGGAGGCGAGCATGCGCGCCAGGGACTCCCGCAGCTTGGGATGCCCCTGGGGGTCTTCGATGAGCAGATTGGCCTGGGCGTTGAGCGTGAGGGCGCGGCGGTAGGCCCGGGCCAGCTCCGCGCCGGGCAGGAGGCGCGGGTCGGGCAGGCCACTGGCCACCTTGAGCAAGCTGCCCGGCGCGGCCACCGCTTCGGGATCCGCGGCGCCGGGCAGGTCGAACCCCATGGCGGGGGCCTGGGGCCGCGTCTCAAGGGGCTGACGGATGGGCGGCTCCGGGGCCACCACGCTGCCCTCGCCGGGCGTGGACACCACCCAGCCTTCGGCCTGCAATTCCCGGTAGGCGGCCATCACGGTGTTGCGGCTGATGCCCAGTTGCTCGCCCAGGGTGCGGTAGCCCGGCAGGGCGTCGCCGGGGTTCAGGCGCCCCCGGGTGATCTCCCGCATCAGCGCGTGGGCGATCTGCAGGTACACGGGCTCCGAGCTGGCCGGATCCAGGAAGAGGGTGGGCTTCCAGACGCTCACGGGCGCCTCCCGCGCGGGCGGGCCGTCGCCCATGCCCACGGGCACGGGCTGCGGAGGTGGGCCGGTCGGGTCGGTGGGAGCATGGGGGAGTGGCCCCACGATAGCCCCTTTCACCCCCTCCATCCAAGGCTTGGTGGCGCCTTCGATCCTGCACTTGACCACGGACATCCCCTTCCGGCTGGGCCTTCCGATCCACCCAAAGGATCGGGGGCCCGAAGGCCCCCGATCCGGTCCCAGGTTTCCTATTGCTTGGCGTGGCCCAGCCAGCCGGTGTTGGTGAAGTCGTTCGTGTTGTTGGTGTAGAGGAGGCCGCCGTTGAAATAGGCCTGGTGCTCCTGGATGGCGGGCGCCTTGACGTAGCGGGTGGTGGCCCCGGCGCAGTTGCTGTAGTCGTCGTAGAGGGTCGTGGCGTTGAGGATGATCTTCCCCGCGCTGCTGGAGAAAGTGCCCGAGTGGAAGGCCACCACCTGGCTGAAGCTGATGCAGGAACTCTGGTTCTGGTAGATCAGGGAGTAGGTGAAGGTGCCGTTGGAATTGAAGGTGTAGAAGCTCCCGTACTCCCCGCCCACGGAAATGAACTGCCAGCGCCCCACGAGGGCCGGATCGAAGGCGGCGCCGGAGGCCGTCACCGTGACGGAGGCATGCACGCTGCCCCGGGTGGCCGTGATGACGGCGCTGCCCGCGGCCAGGGCGGTGACCACGCCATTGCCGTTCACCACCGCCACCGAAGCGTTGCTGGTGGTCCAGGTGAGGGCGGAATCGTAGGGGAAGGTGGCGGGGCCGCTGGACCAGTTGGCCGTGGCATTGATGTCCAGCGTCGCGCCCACGGCCATGCTGCCACCGGCCGGGGAGAGGGTGATGGAGGTGAGCGTGGGCGCCGACCCGGTCACGGTGATGCTGGCGGAGGCGGAGTGGCCGCTGAGGGAGGCGGTGATGGTGGCGCTGCCCGCGGCGATGCCCGTCACGATGCCCATGGGATCGACGGTGGCGATGGCGGTGTTGCTCGAGGTCCACGCCACGCGGGAGGCGTAGCCGCTGCTGCCCGTGCCGTTGGACCAGAGGGCGTCCGCCGCCAGGGAGAGGATGTGGCCCACGCCGAGGGTGCCCGTGGTGGGGCTCACCGTGATGCCGGTGAGGGAGACGGTGGAGGAGGAGACCACCACGCTCACCGTGGCCTGCACGCCATCCTTGGCGGCGCGGATGCTCGTGTTGCCCGCAGAGAGGGCGGTGACGACCCCGGTGTTGCTCACGGAGGCCACGGAGGGCGTCAACGACGTCCACGTGAGCTGGCTGTCATAGGCCGTGGAGGTGCTGCCATCCGAGAGGCGCACGGTGGCCTGGAGATCCGCGGTCATCCCCGTGTTCAGGATGGGGGTCACCGGGGAGAGGGAGATGGAGGTCAGCGTGGGGCCCGCGGGCGTGGGCGCCGGGGTGCTGCTGCTCCCCCCGCCACCGCCCCCGCAGGCTGCCAGCACCAGGGCCACCGAAAGGGCACAGGCCCGGGTCAGCCGGGCGGAGAGGGAAAGGGGTTGGGGGCGAACCATGACGTCCTCCGGGATCGTTCGCCAAGAGTCGCCCCGGCCTCCCGGAAGGGGCAGGCACGCTTTCCAGAAGGCGGGTGGGCCACCCCCTCAGGCCGCCGACCGCCCTTCGGGCAGGGCCCTGCGCAGCAGCGCCTGGCCCAGCAGAAGCAGCCCCAGCAGCCCCGCGCAGAAGGCCAGCCGGTAATCCCAGTTCCCCTGGAAATGGGAGGTGAGGAAGCCCAGGCGCTGGTGCGCCAGGTTGACGTTCAGTGAAGTCGGCGTGAGGTAGTGGCTGGGGGGCACGAGGGCCACGAACATCCCCAGCGCCAGGAAGGCCGACCCGCGGGGCAACCCCCGGCCCCGCAGCGTCAGGAAGGCGAAGGTGGCCGGCAGGGTGTGCACGGCCACGGACGTCCACCCCGGGAAGGCCCAGCCCCGGGCGGCGATGCCGGCGATCCACCCGGGCTCGCCCACGCAGAGGTGCCACACCAGCGCGAGCCCCATGCCCGGGGCCCAATCGCACCAGAGGGCCGCCACGAGGATGAGGCTGCTCACGTTGCAGGCCCAGAGCAGCTCGGGCACGGTGTCGAGCTGCACCTTCACCAGGGCGTGGGCCCCGAGGACGGTGAGGAGGAGGAGGGAGGCGAGTCGGCGTTCCATACGATCACGAATGGATTAACATACGGCATCGAATGGAAAGTGCAAGGGGCATCTGTGACTTCGCACATCATGCCCCTACCGGCCCCCGGCCCCGGAACCACATTGGGGGGGATTCCCGGGAGCTCCCATGAAGGTTGGGTCGGGGTTCTGGATTGCGGTGCTCACGTCGGCTGCCCTGGGGGCCCAGGAGGCGCCCCCCTGGGGGGTGGGGCTTCGCCTCGGAGAGGATCACGCCTATTCGGAAACTCCCTACGGGACGGCCTTCGGCGTTGAGGGAACCTGGCAGTTCCTGCGGGAGCATTGGGTCCAGGGCCGCCTCCGCGCCACCTACCTGCACATGGGCCGGGGCTCGGGGCGGGAGTGGATGCCCGCGGTCACCACACGTGCGGACATGGACAGCTTCGGGGTCTCCTGCGATTGGATCTTCCGGGTGAAGGGCCACATGGGGCCCTACCTCGTGCTCGGCGCGGGGCTCCACCGCTACGACGTGAGCTATGAGACCACCACCCGGAATCCGCCCGCGGGCCCCCTGGTGGAGGCTGATTCGGAGCAGGGTGGCTACCTCACCCTCACGGGTGGGTTGGGGTACCAGTTCCAGCGCACGTGGGAGGTGGAGCTCCGCTGGGATGCCCTTCCCACGAGCATCCTCGCCATCTTCTACACGCCTCCCCTGGATCCCGTCGTCGTGAGCCTCGGGATCCGTCGGCGCTTCTGACTACTCCGCCATGGGCTTCGCCGATTCGCCGAAGTGCTTGGCCACGTCCCCCAGGTAGAGCTCCATGATCGCGGACTCGCCGATCACCACCTTCGCCAGGACGCGGAACGGCATCCCCACCCATCCCTCCTCGGTGATGCGCAGGCGGGCTCCGGTGCCTTCAGGGGTCAGTTCATAGGTCCAGGTACCTCCGAAGCGCTCCTGATCCACGGTGCGGCGCACGAGCCGCGTGGGCGCCGTGGACTCGAGGGTCATGTAGGCCATGCGCTGACCGCGCCTGCCCCGGTCCTCCCACACGGGATGGCCTTCCCGATCCGGCAGGCGCACTGTCTCCGCGAGGCCCGCTCGCCAAGTGGGATCCTTCGCATGGTCGGTGATGAGCGCCCACACCTGCTCCGGCGCGGCCTTCAGATGGATCACCCGGCTCACCTTGTGCTCTCTGGGTAGGAAGCCCCCCGCCAACACCACGAGGAGGGCCAGCACCAGGGGGGCGGCCATGAGGCCGAGGACGATCTTCAACGCGGTACGCATGCGGGCTCCCGAGGACCCGAGGCTATCATCCCTCGGCGGCGATCTTGTAGAGCTCCGAGGCGCTGACGCCCAGGTGCTTGGCCAAGGGCTTCACGGCTTCCCGCAGGGTCATGCCGCCCTCCCGCGCCGCGGCCAAATAGGCCTGGGCCCACTCGGGCAGCTCACCCCCGAACTCGGCCCCCGCTTCCGTGACGATGCGCTTGGCATCGGCCCCGGCGAGCACCAGCACCATCTCGCCCCGGCTTTCGCCGCGCAGCTGCGCCTTCACTTCCGACGGCGTGCCGCGGTACCAGCTCTCATGCAGCTTGGTGAGTTCGCGCCCCAGGGCGATCTCGCGATCCGGAAGCAACTCCTCCAGTTCATCCAGCGTCTCGTGGATGCGGTGGGGCGTTTCGAAGACCACCGTCGTCTCCTCCCGACCGCCCAGCTTCTTGAGGAAGGTGCGGCGGGGCTCGGATCGGGAGGGGAGGTAGCCCATGAAGCTGAACACGTGGCAGGGCAGGCCCGAGGCCACCACCGCCAGGAGCACCGCCGAAGCGCCGGGCAGCACCGTCACCTTGGCGCCGCCCTCCCGGGCGATGCGGGCGATCTCGAAGCCGGGATCGTTGATGCCGGGCATGCCGGCATCGCTGCAGTAGGCCACCGTCTGGCCGTTCACCAAGGCCGAGGCCACCCGCTCGAAGGCGTCGAGGCCCGCGTGGTCGTCGAAGCGCTGCAGGGGCTTGTCGATGCCCAGGTGCTTCAGCAAGCCCCCGGTGCGCCGGGTGTCTTCGCAGGCCACGAGGTGCGCGGATGCCAGCGCTTCCTTGGCCCGCTCGGTGAGATCGCCGAGGTTGCCGATGGGGGTGGGGACGAGGATCAGATGGCCGGCCATGCTTCGAGTGTGGCAGCCCACGAAGCCTAGGTGACCCGCTCCAGCTGTCTTTTGGAGCCGATCATGCGGCTGTAGGCCACGCCCAAGTGGTACCAGTGGAGGTAGAAGGCTTCGAAAATAGCGCGGCCGGCCCACCCCTTGGTGCCCGGCGCCGGGGGTGCCTTCACGGCGGGGCTGCAGCGCACGTGCAGGTTCAGCCCCCGGGCCATGGCCCCGGCCCGGGCGAGGTGAAGGGGATCCGAAACGAGGATCAGTTCCCGCCACCCCTGCGCGTTCATGAGTTCCCGCACGTAGAAGAGGTTCTCCAGGGTGTGCTGGCTCTTGTCCTCGGTGTGGAGCAGTTCAGGACCGAAGCCCCGTTCCTTCAGCCACGCGACGCCCGCCTCCGCTTCGCTGCGGGAGGCGGATCCCGTGAGGCCGCCCGCCACGATGATGCGGGGCGCGAGCCCGGCGCGCCACAGGCCTTCGGCGTGGGCGAGGCGGGCTTCAAATACGGGCGTGAGGGCATCGCCCTCCAGCTTCCGGCCCAGCACCAGGATGGCGTCCGCCGCATGGGGCGCGTCGCCTTCCACGTGATCCAGCACCTGCCGGAGACGGTAGAGCACCGGGAGGATCAGCAATCCCGACGCCAGGGCCATGCCCAGCGACGCGAAGCCCCCGGGGCCCAGCTTCTGCCAGAAGCTGGACCGGGCGGGGGCGACGTAGGGCGTGGACAAGCGGGCTAGACGCTGGCGCGCTTCTCGGCCTTCTTGCGATCGCTCTCAGCCAGGATGCGCTTGCGCATGCGGATGAAGTTGGGGGTCACCTCGACGAGCTCGTCGTCCTCGATGTACTCGAGGGCCTGCTCCAGGGTGTGCTCCCGGGGCGGGGTGAGGCGGGTGGCCTCGTCGGCGCCGGAGGAGCGCATGTTCGTGAGTTTCTTGCCCTTGGCGATGTTCACCACGAGGTCGTTCTCACGGGCGTGCTCGCCGATGATCATGCCCTCGTAGCACTTCGTCTGGGGGTGGATGAAGATGATGCCGCGATCCTCGAGGTTCATGAGGGCGAAGCCCACGCTCTCGGCCTGCTCCATGGAGATGAGCACGCCGTTCTTGCGGCCGGGCAGCTCGCCCTTGTAGGGGCCGTAGTGGCTGAACAGGGCGTTGAGGATGCCCTCGCCGCGGGTGTCCGTCATGAACTCCGAGCGGTAGCCGATGAGGCCGCGGGAGGGGATCTTGAAGTGCAGGCGCACGCGGCCCATCTCATTGGCCATGTCCTGCATCTCGGCCTTGCGCTGGCCCAGCTTGTCCATGACGACGCCCATGTAGGTGTCGGGCACGTCCACGGTGATGTCCTCGTAGGGCTCTTCCTTCTCGCCCTTCTCGTTGGTGTGGATGATCACCTCGGGGCGGCTCACGCAGAGCTCGAAGCCCTCGCGGCGCATGCTCTCGATGAGCACGGAGAGGTGGAGCTCACCGCGGCCGGACACCTTGAAGGAGTCGGGGGTCTCGGTGTCCTCCACACGGAGGGCCACGTTGTGCTGCAGCTCCTTCATGAGGCGCTCGCGGATGCGGCGGCTCTGCACGTGCTTGCCGTCCTGGCCGGCGAAGGGGCCCGCGTTGACCATGAACATCATGGAGATGGTGGGTTCGTCGATCTCGACGTAGGGCAGCGCCTTGGGATCCACCGCGGAGGCGATGGTCTCGCCCACGCGGATGTCGGGGATGCCGGCGATGGCGATGATCTCACCGGCCTGGGCCTCGGTCTGGGCCACGCGGGTGAGGCCTTCGAAGCCGTAGAGCTGGGTGACCTTGTGGGTCTGCACGGAGCCGTCGCGCTTCACGAGGGAGACCTGCTCGCCCACCTTGATCTTGCCGTTCACGATGCGGCCGATGCCGATCTGGCCCACGAAGTCGTTGTAATCCATGAGGGTGACGAGCATCTGCAGGTCGGCCTCGGGGCTGCCCTTGGGGTGGGGGCAGTGCTTCACGATGGCGTCGAACAGGGGATCCAGGTTCTCCGCCGGGTCGTTCATGTCCAGCATGGCGTAGCCCTGCTTGGCGGAGGCGAAGACGCAGCAGAAATCGAGCTGCTCATCGGTGGCACCCAGCTCGATGAGGAGCTCGAAGACCTGATCCTGGCTCCAGTGGGGGCGGGCGCCGGGGCGATCCACCTTGTTGATGACGACGATGGGGCGGAGGCCCAGGGCCAAGGCCTTGCGGGTCACGAACTTGGTCTGGGGCATGGGCCCGTCGAAGGCGTCCACGACGAGCAGCACGGAGTCCACCATGCTGAGCACGCGCTCCACTTCGCCGCCGAAATCGGCGTGGCCGGGGGTGTCCACGATGTTGAAGCGGTGGCCGCTCCAGTGGAGGGAGGTCGTCTTGGCCAGGATGGTGATGCCGCGCTCCCGCTCCTGGTCATTGGAGTCCATGGCCCGCTCGACCACCTTCTGGTTGTCCCGGAACATGTGCGCACCCTTGAAGAGGGCATCCACCAGCGTGGTCTTGCCGTGATCCACGTGGGCGATGATGGCGATGTTTCGGATCTTCTGAATGGGCGTCATAGCGTGTGTCCCAGCGGGAATCGGGTTGCGTTCATGGGGGCTGGCCAAAGGTCTGGGCCCAAGGCAGGCCGAATCTTGGATTTTACCAAGGGACGGGCCGTAATCCGAGCCTTATTCGGTCTCAGCCCCCCCTTTTCACACAGGATTTCCCGGATTGGGCCCTTCCCTTCTGAAAACAGGGGACTAAGATGGGCGGACCCTCCCTCTCAACCCCGATCCCCCAGACCGGGTGCCTGTATGCCCAGGGCGTACGGATGATGGAGGCCCTCGGGGGCCCCGCATGCACATCAACGACCTGCTCACCGCCATCGTCGAACAGGGTGGGTCCGATCTTCACCTCAAGGTCGGCAACCACCCCATCGCCCGCATCAAGGGCCGGCTGACGCCCCTGACCCAGTTCAAGCGCCTTGTGCAGGAAGACACCATCGCCATGGCCTTCACGATCATGGCCAGCGATAAGCAGAAGCAAAAGTTCAAGGAACAGCTGGACCTCGATATCGCTTACTCGGTGCCGAGCCTGGGCCGCTTCCGCTGCAACATCTTCAACCAGCGCGGCACCGTGGGCCTGGTGCTCCGCGTCATCCCGCGCAAGATCTTCACCCTCGACGACCTGATGCTGCCCAAGACGCTGAAGAAGCTCTGCGAGGAGCAGCGCGGCCTCATCCTCGTGACAGGCACCACCGGCTCCGGCAAGTCCACCACCCTGGCGGCCATGATCGACATGATCAACGCCACCCGGACGGAGCACATCCTCACCATCGAGGATCCCATCGAGTACCTGCACCGCGACAACATGTCCATCGTGAACCAGCGCGAGGTGGAGGCGGACTGCAAGAGCTTCGCCACGGCCCTACGCGCGGCCCTGCGTCAGGATCCCGACGTCATCCTCGTGGGTGAAATGCGCGACCTGGAGACCATCGAGACGGCCATGCACGCCGCCGAGACGGGCCATCTGGTGTTCTCCACGCTCCACACCCTGGATGCCACCGAGACCATCAACCGCATCATCAGCGTGTTCCCCCCCCACCACCAGAAGCAGATCCGCCTCCAGCTGGCGGGCGTGCTCAAGGGCGTCATCTCCCAGCGCCTCGTGCCCCGGGCCGATGGCATGGGCCGCGTGCCCGCCGTGGAGGTCATGGTCACCACCGAGACGGTGCGCACCTGCATCGAGGACAAGGACAAGACGAAGCAGCTGCGGGACACCATCGCCGCCGGCACCGCCCAGTACGGCATGCAGACCTTCGACCAGAGCCTCTACTTCCTGCTCAAGCAGGGCCTCATCACCGTGGAGGAGGCCATGCTCCGGGCCACCAACATCGGCGAGTTCAAGCTCCGCCTGGAAGGCGTCATGTCCAGCGCCGACGCCTCCAAATCCAACATGGAACGCGGCATGAGCATCGCCCAGGGCGGCGGCCGCGAAGCCGGCGGCAGCCTCGCTCCCACGGCACCCCCCCCGATGGCCCCCAAGGCTCCGCCGGGTCAGATCCCCCCCGCCGCCAACCCCGATATCAAGATCACCCTGGCCCGCTAGTCGCTTCGACGTCGCCCCGAGGAACCCATGATCAAGATCGACATCGCCAACGCCCTGATGAAGATCCACCCCTGCTCCCGGCAGACGGCCCTGGAGGTGGTGGACCTCCTCACGGACCGGATGAAGCAGGCCCTCTTGGATGGCCACCGCATCGAAATTCGAGGCTTCGGCGTGTTCGAACCCCGCCCCCGGAAGAAGGGGATGGGCCGCAACATCAAGACCGGCGACGCCGTGAAGATTCCCAATGGGAAGTCGATCCGCTTCAAGCCAGGGAAGGACCTCCGGGACATCGAAGTGAAGTGATGGGTCGGCCTCGGGAGCCGCTTGCGGATCCCGAGAAGATTCCCAATGGGAAGTCCATTCGCTTCAAGCCCGGGAAGGATCTCCGGGACATCGAAGTGAAGTGATGGGTCGGCCTCGGGAGCCGCTTGCGGATCCCGAGAAGATTCCCAATGGAAAGTCCATTCGCTTCAAGCCCGGGAAGGACCTCCGGGACATCGAAGTGAAATAGAAAAGACCACCACCAAGGCACAAAGAACACGAAGGCCACTAAGGAGGAGCTGTTCTTCGTGGCCTTCGTGTTCTTTGTGCCTTCGTGGTTAGCTTTACCGCTTCCGATCGTGGGCCAGGATGATCAGCTCCCGGAGCGTCTTGGCCATCACCATGGCGCTGACGCCGGTGGAATCGTAGTGGGGCGCCAGCTCCAAGCAGTCGATGCCGACGAGGCGCTTGCCGCGGAAGAGCTTGAGGCCGGCCATGAGGGTGGCGTAATCGATGCCGCCGGGCTCGGGCGTGCCGGTGCCGGGGTAGAGGCTCGGATCCAGCACGTCCATGTCCAGGGTGATGTAGAGGGGGCGGTCGCCCAGGCTCTCCAGGTGGGCGGCGATCGCATCCTTGGTGAAGGGCCGCAGGGTGTCGTGCTTCTGGGCGATCTCCCACTCCTCCTTGGAGCCGGAGCGGATGCCGAACTGCTTGATGCGCTCATAGCCGTGCTCATCGCCCAGGCGGCCCAGGAAGGTGGCGTGGGTCCAGGCGTCGCCCCAGAGGTCGGGGCGGATGTCGGCGTGGGCGTCGAAGTGGATGATGGCGAGGTCGGGATGCTCCGCGATCGCCGCCTTGATGAGGGGGTAGGCCAGCAGGTGCTCGCCGCCGAAGGCGATGGGGAACTGCCCCTTGCCCCGGATCTCCTTCACGGCGGAGGCGATGTCGTCCAGCGTGCGCTGCTTTTGGCCCGGGGCCAGGAAGAGGTCGCCCATGTCCGTGAACTTGATGTCCAGGAGCGTGCGCTGCTGGTAAAAGCTGAACTCCTCCATGCCGTAGGAGGCCTCCCGCACGGCGAAGCCGGCGAAGCGGCTGCCCGCCTTGAAGGAGGAGGTGCCATCCCAGCACACGCCGAAGAGGGCGATCTCCGCCTCCTCGGGCTCGCAGGAGCCCAGGAAGAAGGGGGGAACCCATTCGTGGGTGGGGTGCGTCTGGGGGGCATCGTGCATGGCGAACCTCGGACCTTCCAGTTTAGGGGGCGTTCGAACCAAGCAGCACCTTTCTGCTTGGTTCGTAACCGCCCCTTGGGCAACCCACCGCCTTGAAACGCGGCTGAGCGGTGCCTCATGACACCCCCAAGCTTTGAAGCTGGGACAATGGCCGGATGAAGGTCATCGAAGGCAAGCCCCAAATGGAATACCCCGCCCGCGTCCCCCTCAAGGTGATCGGGCATGCGCACCTGTTGAAGGCGGAAATCGTCGCGCAGGTGATCGTCGCGCACCTGGGGCCCCAGGCCGAGGGGGACCTCCAGGCCGGCGTGAACTGCAAGGGCGCCTACCTGAGCCTCACCTTCTGGGTGGTCCTGCCGGACGAGCACGCGGAGCGGCCCCTGCGGGAAGCCATCCACAAGCTGCCTGGCGTGGTGATGCAGCTCTGACCCTCTGACCCCGAGGTCGAGTGACCAAAATCAACACTGAATGGGAACCCGGGAACATTCGGGAGCTTCCCTTCAGGTGAGGCGACTTCGGGTTAAATTCAGGATTTTTCAATCCGGTTATCCCTTGTGCCTCGACTGTGACTCGGATGTAATAGGATAAAATCGGTCTCACAAAACGGCATCATTTTTGTAAATCCGCCAAATATACGGTTTCCCGGTGGGCATGACGATTACCGCAAGGTTCGGTTCGTGACCTCGCTCACGGACATTGAACTCCACTATTCCGTTCAAGTCATGGCACACCCATGGACCCCGGCCAATTGGAGCGGGTACCTCACGGGGATGGCCAGAGGAGGCGACCCATGAAGTTCCGTAGTAATGCGGTCCTGCTAGCCACACTCGCTTCCGCCGCCGCGTGGGGGCAGGAAGTGAATGTGTATGGCACCACCCTGGCCCAGTTGTGGAAGCAGGAGGCGGCGGGCTTTGACAAAAGCACCTTCGCCCCGGCGACCCAGTTCCTGGGCGTGGATGCTGTCGGGCTCGGCAAGGACGAAATCTCTCTCCACCTATTCGGCTGGGGTCGCACCGACCTGGCCGACCAATCCCGCTTCGAAGGGAAGAGCGGTGGCGAACTCACCTTCGGCTATCTGAAGTACAAGGTCCCCAAGGGGAACCTTGAGCTCCAGGCCGGCCGCTTCACCGTGAACCAGGGCGTGGCCATCGAGCAGGTGGATGGCGCCTCGGTGCGGGCCGACCTCATCGGCGGCTTCACGGTGTCGGCCTTCGGCGGTCGCCCGGTCCTCTACAAGACCATCGACCTGGCCACCCAGAAGGAGTACGACCTCCAGCGCGACGTCATCTTCGGTGGTCGCATCGGGAAGCGCTTCTCTAAGTACGCCGAGATCGGCGTTTCCTTCGTGCAGGATGGCACCACGTCGGCCAAGTACCTGACCACCGCCAACGACACGGATTACACCCGTCGTCAGGTGGCCGCCGACGTCCGCTTCATGCCCACCACGGCCATCGACTTCAACGGCCGCACGGTCTATGACGTGGCCCACCACATCGAAGCCCCCGCCGGTTCGGAGCCCAATCCCAGCCGCATCGCCGAGCACGACTACAACCTGGGTGTGAAGTTCACACCGATGTTCAGCCTCAATGGCACCTACACCCAGCGGAACTTCCGGGCCTATTACGCGGGCACCAACATGCCCAGCATCTTCAACCAGTACGAGCCCGGCCGCTTCCGCGCCGAGGGCCTCGCCATCACCATCGGCTCGGCCACGTCCTGGGAAGGCATCCTGGACGTCAAGAAGACGGATCGCGAGAGCTACGGCCAGGCCACCCGCCTGGGCGGCGAACTCCGGTGGCGCCCCAAGGGCACCTCGCTCCAGAGCGGCCTGGGCTACCACCGCATCTCGGCCGATGACGTGCCCTTCGCGGGCGTGCTCATCACCTCCTACGGGCTCTCCTACAACGAGATCCGCGCCTGGGTGACCTACGAGAAGGGCAAGTTCACCGCCGCCGCCGACGCCATCCACCACAGCTTCAGCGACAAGCAGAACCCCAATCTCTACGGCAAGACCTCCGTCTATGAGGTGGTGGGTTCCGTGGGCTACCAGGCCGCCACCCACTTCAAGATTTCCGGCGATCTGAGCTACGGCGTCACCCCGCTCCTCCAGAAGGAGACCCGGGCCCTGTTCCGCGCCGAGTACCGCTTTGGCTTTGCCAGCAAGGGAGGCAAGTGATGTTCAAGAACCTTCTGCTCCGCGCGTCCCTTGTCATCTGCGTGGTGGGGATGGCCGCTTGCAGCCTCCTCTCCCCCGAGACGAGCGTGGCCCGCACCCACCCCGATGGCGTCAGCGGCAGCCGCCCCATGTGCACCGAGTGCCATGAGAACGAGCCCATGAAGGGCACCCTCAAGC
Source organism: Holophagaceae bacterium (assembly GCA_035255465.1). Lineage (GTDB taxonomy): Bacteria > Acidobacteriota > Holophagae > Holophagales > Holophagaceae > JAFDVN01. The sequence continues at coordinate 27,605 of DATEZP010000054.1, read as the reverse complement.
TCTACGGCTCCTTCAACCACACCCCCGCCTTCGTGAAGGACCACAAGTTCGCCGCGAACCAGGACAACGGGACCTGCGCCACCTGCCACTCCCAGTCCTCCTGCGCCGATTGCCACCAGGGCAAGGGCGTCATGAGCCCCGCGCTCAAGCTGGCCGACCGTCCTGACCGCATGTCCCCCCACCGCGGCGGCTACCTGGCCCTGCATCGGGTGGAAGGCAAGATGGATCCCACGGGCTGCTTCAAGTGCCACGGCCGGGCCAACAACCAACTCTGCACCACCTGCCACAAGTAGGAGGGAGGATCACATGAGCGCCCCACGGATCTTCCGCACCTGCCTTGTCCTCGCCATGGGCCTCCTCTTCTGGGGCTGCGCGGGCAAGAGCACCGATGCCGCCCCCAAGTTCGAGAACGGCCAGCACCCCAAGGCCACCTGGCTGAACACCCACTGGTCCGAATACGCCAAAGCCCCCGATCAGTGCGGTTCCTGCCACGGCTCCGTGAAGGATCCCGCCAAGGCCGGCGGCGTCTCCGGCGTGAGCTGCTTCACCTGCCACCCTAATGGCCCCGGCCACCCCGACGGTTGGGCTGCCGGCAATCAGCACGGTCGGCTCGGCGCCAAGGCCGCCGCCGGCGATTGGAGCGGCCTGGCTTCTTGCGCCCGCTGCCACGGCGCGAACCTCACCGGTGGCCTCACGCCCGTCTCCTGCAAGAGCTGCCACGTGAAGGCCCCCCACCCGAACCTCCCCTGGCGGAACGCCGATCCCACCCTCTCGAACCATGACGGCGTGGACATCACCAACGCGCCCGAGTGCTTCAAGTGCCACGCCGCGGGCTCGGTGAACAACCCCGTCGGTTTCCCCGCCACACCCCCCGCCCCTGGGGCGACCCCCGGTTGCTACAACAACACCATGTGCCACGACCGGAATCCCTGAGGGAGGTGTCAGATCGATCCATTGGCATCACAACTCGAATTCAAACCGCTCACGTTCAACATCTAGAAGGGAGATCGACCCATGCGATACAAACCTCTAAGCAGTCTCTGTGGGGTGATGGCCAGCGCCATCGTCGCACTGACGCTGGTCGGCTGTAACGGCAAGACCGGCGCCGCCGGCGCCCCGGGCACCAACGGCACCAATGGCACCAACGGCGCTTACGCCCTGGATGCCACCACCCTCTCCACTGCGGAGTGGGAAGAGCTGTCCCTCAAGGCCACGGTCACCAAGGCCGCCGTCACCGCCGGCAAGCCCGTCGTCGATTTCACCGTCGTCGACCAGCACAACACGCCCCTGAAGGGCCTCGGTTACACGGGCCAGAACCCCGCCTCCGATCCCTACCCCGTCTTCGCCAACATGGGCTTCAGCATCGCGAAGCTCATCCCGGCCACGGCCAGCAGCCCCAGCCGCTGGGTCAGCTACATCGTCACCAGCAACCCCACCCTGGCCGCTCCCACGACCTGGGTGCCCACCCGCCCCAGCACCGATAGTATCGGCACCCTGGTGGATCACGGGGATGGTTCCTACACCTACACCTTCCGCCGCGACATCAGCCAGCTCCAGGCCCAGCTCGACGCCTACACCTACACCGGCGCCAACGCGAAGGCGGATCTCGACAACGTCGCCTACGATCCCAGCCTCACGCACCGCCTCACGGTGTACGTCGGCGGCGCCGCCCGCGGTACGGGCAGCAACACCCCCGACCGCTCCAATACCGGCACCCCCAACATCCCCGTGAAGTTCCCCGCCAACGTGGCCTACGATTTCATCCCCTCCACGGGCGCCCCCATCACCGGCAGCAACGAACGCCGCGACATCGTCGACGTCACGAGCTGCTTCAAGTGCCACGCCAAGTTCGAGTTCCACGGCGAAGGCCGCCAGGACACCCGCTATTGCGTGGTCTGCCACAACGACCAGCGCAAGTACGGCTATGCCAATGCCACGACCCCCTTCAATCCCGTGGGCACCGGCCAGCGCAAGATCGATGACAAGGCCGTGGGCGACTTCCCCTCCTTCATTCACAAGCTCCACATGGGTGAGGAACTGACCCAGACCGGCTACCAATACGCAGGTGTCCTCTTCAATGAAGTCACCTACCCCCAGGACCACCGCAACTGCACCACCTGCCACACCGCCTCCACCACCACGCCCCAGGGCGACAACTGGTTCAACAAGCCCAACCGCCTCGCCTGCGGCGGCTGCCACGACAACATCAACTTCGCCACGGGTGCCAACAGCAAGCCCGGCGGCCTGGCCCACGCCGTCCAGACCTCCGACGCCGCTTGCGCCGGCTGCCACACCCCGGCCGTGATCCAGACCGATCACATCCCCGTGGTCGTTCCCGATCCCAACAACATCTGGAACACGAACGGCACCAACAACAACACCAACGCCTCCTACGTGGCGGCCATCCTCAACAACCTGCCTCCCGGGGCCCACAAGGTCACTTGGGATCTGAAGACCGTCGCCATCAACGCCAGCAACAAGCCTGAGATCACCTTCCGCTTCCTCAAGAACGGCACCCCCGTCGTGTTCAACACCTACGCCGCCGGTACCGTCACCGAGATGATGGATGGCTTCGTCGGTGGCCCCAGCATCTACATCGCCTACAGCGTTCCCCAGGACGGCATCGCCACCCCCGCCGACTGGAACGTCACCGCCAGCACCTACCTCAAGAACATCTGGCGTGGGGACGGCAAGGACATGCTCGGTAACAACCTCAGCGCCACCGCCGTGGCCACCCTCTCGGGCCCCGATGGCACCGGCTATTACAAGCTCACCCTCACCGGTGTGAACGTGCCCACCACCGCCAGCATGATCACCGGCGGCATCGGCTACACCTACGGCCTCACCTCCACTCAGCCGCTCACCCAGATCGACCTGCCGGCTTATCCCTACACCAACCCCAGCACCAGCACCGCCGCCACCGGCGCCGGCGCCGCCAAGAACCAGGGTGGCTTGGCCGTTCCCGCCCCCAACGTCAACAAGCTCGTCAGCGGCACCCTGCCCGCCGGTTTCGCGGCCCAGTCTTCTCGCCGCGCCATCGTCGCCAACTCCAAGTGCAATGACTGCCACGGCGCCCTGGGTGTCTTCACCTCCAAGGCCTACCACGCCGGTCAGCGCAACGACGCCACCACCTGCGAGTTCTGCCACAACGGCCAGCGCGTCAACTCCGGTTGGGGCGTGAACGCCAAGGACTTCGTCCACGCCATCCACGGCGCGGGCAAGCGGGCCAACAAATTCTCGTGGGAATCCTCCGCGGGCGACACCTACTGGAAGGTCACCTACCCTGGCGTCCTCAACAACTGCGAGGCCTGCCACCTGGCCGGCACCTATGACTTCGGCCGGGCTTCCAACGCCGCCGCGGTGCCGAACCTCCTGTGGACGACCGTGGCCACGGGCACCACGCCCAACCCCATGAACGTCGTCATCACCGGCAACGAAACCATCCCCGGCGTCTACTGGTCGCAGTTCTCCAAGACCGCCGCGGCTGCCGCCAACGGTGGCGTGCCTGAGGGTTACGCCTTCGGCAGTGGCTTCAGCTACAACGCCAACACCAACGTGGCCACCCCGGCCGCCGGCACCACCCTCGTGAACTCGCCCTACGTCGCGGCCTGCTCCAACTGCCACGACAGCTCCCTCGCGATCGAACACATGAAGACCAACGGCGGTTCCTTCTACGCCAGCCGGGCTTCCGTGCAGACCGCGGGCGTCTACACTAAGCAGGAACAGTGCTTCCTCTGCCACTCCGCCGGCAAGATCGCCGATACGGAAAAGGTGCACATGAACTTCAAGTAACGTCCCCTCCGGGGCCCGGTTCGCCGGGCCCCGGAACGCACTCCTGATCCACCTCACGGCCCGGGCCTTCCTGCCCGGGCCGTTTTGCGTGGCCTGGATCACGTCGCCTTCCAGTTGTGACCGCCACGCGGGCGGCTTCCGCCGCAAAACCCTTAAACTCAAGAAGGTTGGAGGAAAACCATGTGGCTTGACCGAACCCAGATCGCGACCCTGTCCCTGCTCATCTCCCTCTCCGGCCTCCTCACCGCCCAGGAGGCCAAGCCCGCCGCGCCCGCTCCGGCCCCTCCCAGCACCGAGGCCCCCAAGCCCGCCGCCGCCCCCAAGGCCAAGGTGAAGGCCAAAGCCAAGGCCAAGCCCGCCCCCGCGGACAACGCCGCCGTGAAGCCCGAAGTGGCCGCCCGCTCCAAGGTCCGCTCCAAGCAGCTCCAGGCCCAGAAGAAGTCCATGCCCGTCCCCATGGGCCCCCCGGTCGATGTCAACAGCGCCTCCAAGGAAGAGCTCATGAAGCTGCCCGGCATCACCGAGGCCTACGCGGACAAGATCATCGCCAAGCGCCCCTACCCCACCAAGACCTACCTCATCCTCCGGGGCGCGATCCCACACGCCGTCTACCTCTCCCTCAAGGGCCGCATCGCCGCCATCCCGAAGCCCTGATCCCGCGATTCCGACAATGGTTGGGGGCCCTCCTGGGCCCCTTTCGCGTCGGGGTCGAGCCTAGGATTCGGTGGGGACGATGGTCTTGCCGGACCGCCGGGTGAAGCCCCGCAGTCGTGCCCACCCGATCCGGAACCGGTCCAGGTAGAGGTAGATCACCGGGGTGGTGTAGAGGGTCAGCACCTGGCTGAAGAGCAGGCCGCCCACGATGGCCACGCCCAGGGGGCGGCGCAGCTCGGAACCCGTGCCCGTGCCCAGGGCCAGGGGCAGGCCCCCCAGCAAGGCCGCCAGGGTGGTCATGGTGATGGGCCGGAAGCGCAGCAGGCAGGCCTGGAAGATGGCCTGGTCCGGCGTCACGCCCTGCTTGCGCTCCACCTCGATGGCGAAGTCGATCATCAAGATGGCGTTCTTCTTCACGATGCCAATGAGCAGGATGATGCCGATGGTGGCGATCACGCTGAGGTCCAGGCGGAAGAGCATCAAGGCCAGCAGGGCGCCCACGCCCGCGCTGGGCAAGGTGGAGAGGATCGTGATGGGGTGGATGAGGCTTTCATAGAGGACGCCCAGCACGATGTAGACCACGAGGAAGGCCGCCAGGATGAGCAAGGGCATGTTCGCCAGGGAATCCTGGAAGGCCTGGGAGCTGCCCATGTGTTTGCCGCGGATGGCCGAGGGCATGAGGATCTGCTCGCCGGCCTTGTCGATGGCCGCCACGGCCTGCCCCAAGGCCACTCCGGGCGCCAGGTTGTAGGAAATGGTCACCGCCGGGGATTGGCCCTGGTGGCTCACGGAGAGGGGCGCCGTGCGGCGATCGTAGCGGCAGAAGGCGCTGAGCGGCACCAACTCCCCGCGGCTGCTGCGCACGTAGATGGTCTGCAGGGTATCCGGATCCTGCCAGAACCGGGGCTCCACGCCGAGCACCACGTGGTACTGGTTCATCTGCGTGTAGATGGTGGAGACCTGCCGCTGGCCGAAGGCGCTGTAGAGGGTGTCGTCCACCTGCCGGGGCGTCACCCCCAGGCGCGAAGCGGTATCCCGATCGATGACGAGGCTCGCCTGGAGGCCCTGGTTCTGCTGATCGGTGCTGATGTCCGCGATGAGGGGCATGGATCGCATCTTCTGCACCATCTTGGGCCCCCACTCGAAGAGGTCCTTCGAGTCGTCGGCCTGCAGCGTGTACTGGTACTGGGCCCCGGTGGGCCGGCCCCCGATGCGGAGATCCTGCACGGCCTGGAGAAAGAGGCTCGCCCCGGGCACGGTGCCCAGCTTGGGCCGGAGGCGGGCGATCACCATGTCCGCCGTCACCCCCTTGCGCTGCTCCCAGGGCTTCAGGGCGATGAAGCAGCGGCCCGAATTGGTGGCCGAGCCGCCGCCCAGGAACACCATGACGTTCTCCACCGCCGGATCCTCCTGGAGAATCGCGGCGAACCGGTTCATGCGCTCCTTCATGGCCTGGAAGGAGGTGCTCTGATCGGCCTGGATGCTGCCCGCCAGTCGACCCGTGTCCTGCTGGGGGAAGAAGCCCTTGGGCAGCGCCACCCAGAGCACGATGGAGGCGATGACGGTGAGCATCCAGGCCAGGGCCGTCTGGAAGGGGTGCTTCAGCACCCAGCGGAGGGAGCGCTCGTAGAAGCCGAGGATCGCCTGGAAGCCCCGCTCCGTGGCCCGGAAGAAGCGCCCGTGCCGTTCCTCCGCGGCGGACCGCAGCAATCGGGCGCTCATCATGGGCGTGAGGGTGAGGGAGACCACCATGGACATGGCGATGGCCACGGACAAGGTGACGGCGAACTCCCGGAAGAGCCGCCCCACGATGCCGCCCATGAGCAGGATCGGGATGAACACCGCCACCAGGGAGATGGAGATGGAGACCACGGTGAAGCCGATCTCCTTCGCGCCTTGGAAGGCCGCGGCCATGGGCGGCACCCCCTCCTCCACGTGGCGCATGATGTTCTCCACCACCACGATCGCGTCATCCACCACGAACCCCGTGGCCACGGTGAGGGCCATGAGGCTGAGGTTGTCGATGCTGTAGCCCAGCAGGTACATCACCCCGAAGGTCCCGATGAGGGAGATGGGCACGGCCACGCTGGGGATGAGCGTGGTGCGGGCGCTGCGCAGGAACAGGAAGACCACCAGGATCACGAGGGCCACGGAGATGAGCAGCGTGCGCTCCACCTCCATCACCGAGGCCCGGATGGTGCGGGTGGTGTTGAGCACCACCCGCAGGTCCATGGTGGGCGGCAGGGAGGCCTGAAGCTCCGGGATGAGGGCCTGCACGCGGTCCGCGGTCTCGATGATGTTGGCGCCGGGCTGCCGGAAGATGATGAGGAGGATGGCCGGCTTGCCATTGGCGAGGCCCGTGGCCTGCACGTTCTCCAAGCCATCCGTCACCCGCGCCACATCCCCCAAGCGCAAGGCGACGCCCTTCTTGTAGGAGACGACCAGCGGGATGTAATCCTTGGCGCTGAAGAGCTGATCCGTGGCCTGGATACTCCAGCTGCGGTGGGCATCGGCCAGGCTCCCCTTGGGCTTGTTCACGTTGGCCGCGGCCAGGGTGGCGCGGATCTCCTCCAGGGCCACGCCCTTGGCGTTGAGGTCGCCAGGGTTCACCTCCACGCGCACCGCCGGCAGCGCGCCGCCGCCCACCACCACCTGCCCCACGCCGGAAACCTGGGCCAGCTTCTGCTGGAGGATGCTCGACGCCAGATCGTAGAGCTTGCTGCGTTCCACCAGCTCCGAGGAGAGGGCCATGAGCATGATGGGGGCATCGGAAGGGTTCACCTTCCGGTAGGAGGGGTTGCTGGGGAGCCCTGTGGGGAGCTGGCCCCGGGCCGCGTTGATGGCCGCCTGCACATCCCGGCCCGCCGCGTCCACGTTGCGATCCAGATCGAACTGCAACGTGACGTTGGTGGAGCCCAGGCTGCTCACGGAGGTCATCTCCGTCACGCCCGCGATGCGCGAGAACTGCCGCTCCAGGGGCGTGGCCACGGAGGAGGCCATGGTCTCGGGGCTGGCCCCCGGCAGACCCGCCTGCACCTGGATGGTGGGGAACTCCACCTGGGGCAGCGGCGACACCGGGAGGAACTTGTAGGCCAACGAGCCCGCCAACGCGATGGCCACCGCCATGAGCGTGGTGGCCACCGGGCGGCGGATGAAGGGGGCGGAGAGGCTCATCGGGCGGCCTCTGAAAATCTCACCACGAAGGCACCCAAAAGGAACAAGGCCGCGAAGGTGAAGGTGTTCTTCGTGGCCTTCGCTACTTTCGTGCCTTCGTGGTGAGATTGCTTCACTTCACCTTCCCGTAGCCTCATGGCTGATCCGGCACCGGCTCGCCCACGGTGCGCTTCCGCCACCGCCGCGCCAGCCGATCGAAGGCCAGGTAGATCACGGGCGTCGTGTAGAGCGTGAGGGCCTGGCTGAGGATAAGTCCCCCCACCATCGTGATGCCCAGGGGCCGTCGCAGCTCGCTGCCGATGCCGGTGCCCAGCGCTAGGGGGATGCCGCCGAAGAGGGCCGCCATGGTCGTCATCATGATGGGGCGGAATCGCAGGAGGCAGGCTTGGTAGATGGCCTCCTCCGGCCCCTTGCCCCCCTGGCGCTCCGCCTCCAAGGCGAAGTCGATCATCATGATGCCGTTCTTCTTCACGATGCCGATGAGCAGGATGATGCCGATGAGGGCGATCACGCTAAAGTCCGTGCGGCACACGACCAGGGCCAGGATGGCCCCCACGCCCGCCGAAGGCAGGGTGCTGAGGATGGTCACGGGGTGGATGGTGCTCTCATAGAGCACCCCCAACAGGATGTAGACGGTGATCAGGGCGGCCAGGATCAGCAGGGGCGCGTTCGTGAGGGAGGCCTGGAAGGCCTTGGCCGTGCCGATGAACTCGGAGCGGATGCTCATGGGCATGTCCATCTCCTGCTTCACGCGGTCGATGGCCTTCACCGCCTCGCCCAGGCTCACGCCCGAAGCCAGGTTGAAGGACACCGTGGCCGCCGGGAACTGCCCCTGGTGGTTGATCACCAGCGGCGCGGCGGCCGTCTCCACGCGGGCGAAGGCGCCCAGGGGCACGGGCTTCCCCGCGGAGGACTTGAAGTAGATGCTCTGGAGGTTCTCCGGGTGCTGCCGGAAGGCGGGAGGGACTTCCAATACGACGTGGTATTGGTTCAGCTGCGTGAAGATCGTGGAGATCTGCCGCTGGCCGAAGGCGTTGTAGAGGGCGTCGTCCACCATCTGGGGCGTGATGCCCAGGCGCGAAGCGGAGGCCCGGTCGATGACCACCCTGGCCTGAAGCCCGCCGTTCTGGAGATCGCTCGCCACATCGCGCACCTCGGGCCGGGCCCGGAGGCGCTCCACGAATTGGGGGACCCACTGGTTCAATTCCTTGGAGTCGGCATCCTGCAGGCTCATCTGGTACTGGGTGCGGCTAACCCGATCCTCCACCGTGAGGTCCTGCACGGGCTGGAGGAACAGCTGGATGCCCGGAACCTTGGCAAGCTCGGGCTGGAGACGCTGGATCACCTCGCCCGCCCCGACCCCGCGTTCCTCCAACGGCTTGAGGTTGATCTGGATGCGCCCGCTGTTGAGGGTGGAGTTGGTGCCATCCACGCCGATGAAGGAGCTGAGGCTCGCCACGGCGGGATCCTGCAGGATCACCCGGGCCAGGGCCTGTTGCCGCTCCGACATGGCCTGGAAGGACACGGTCTCCGGTGCCTCGGAAACGCCCAGCAGCACGCCGGTATCCTGCACGGGGAAGAAGCCCTTGGGCACCCAGGCATAGAGCAGCACCGTGGCCAGCAGGGTCCCACCCGCCACGTAGAGGGTGGCCCGCTGCCGCTGGAGCACCCACTGGAGGGTACGGTCATAGAAGGCGAGGGTCCGATCGAAGATGCGCTCCGAGGCCTGGATGAAGCGGTTGTGGTGCGCCTCCTGCCCGGGCACATGGGGCTTGAGCAGGAAGGCGCACATCATGGGCGTGAGGGTGAGGGAGACCACCGCCGAGACGAGGATGGTGATGCTCAGCGTGACGGCGAATTCCCGGAAGAGCCGTCCCACGATGTCGCCCATGAAGAGGAGCGGGATCAGCACGGCGATGAGGGAAACCGTGAGCGAGAGGATCGTGAAGCCGATCTGGCCCGAGCCCCTCAGCGCCGCCTCGAAGGGGGGCACGCCCTCCTCGATGTAGCGCATGATGTTCTCGATCATCACGATGGCGTCGTCCACCACGAACCCGGTGGAGATGGTGAGGGCCATGAGCGTGAGGTTGTTGAGGCTGTAGCCCAGCAGGTACATGGCCCCGAAGGTGCCCAACAGCGACAGTGGCACCGCCACGCTGGGAATGATGGTGGCCGAAAGGGTGCGCAGGAAGAGGAATATCACCATCACCACGAGGCCGATGGTGAGGATGAGCTCGAACTCCACGTCCTCCACCGAGGCGCGGATGGTGGTGGTGCGATCCGTGAGCACCTGCAGCTTCACGGAGCTGGGCAGGCTGGCCTGCAACTGGGGCAGCAGGGCCTTCACCCGGTCCACCACGGCGATGATGTTGGCGCCGGGCTGCCGCTGGATGTTGAGCACCACGGCGGGCACCACCGTCCCCGGGCCCTTCTCCTCGGCGTGGCCGATCCAGGCCGCCTGCTTCGTGTTCTCGGCCCCATCCAGGATGGTGGCCACGTCGGAAAGGCGGATGGGGGAGCCGTTCCGATAGGCGATGACGAGGGGCTTATACTCCTCCCCGGATTGCAGCTGGTCGTTGGCGCCGATGGCGTAGGACTGGAAGCGCCCATCGAAGTTGCCCTTGGCCCGGTTCACGTTGGCCTGCCCGATGGCGAGGCGGATGTCATCCAGGGTGAGGCCATGGGAGGCCAGGGCCGCGGGATTGGCCTGGATGCGCACGGCGGGCTTCTGGCCGCCGCCGATGTTCACGAGACCCACGCCCGGCAGCTGGGAGATCTTCTGCGCGAGGCGCGTGTCCGCCAGATCGTTCACCCTCGCCAGGGGAAGGGTGTCCGAGGTGAGGGCCAGGGTGAGGATGGGGGCGTCGGCGGGATTCGTCTTGCTGTAGATGGGGGGATTCGGGAGATCCGGCGGCAGGAAGGTGCCCGCGGCGTTGATGGAGGCCTGCACCTGCTGCTCGGCCACATCGATGTTCAGATCCAGGTTGAACTGCAGCGTGATGAGCGAACTGCCGTCGGAGCTGGAGGAGGACATCTGGTTCAGGCCCGGCAACTGGCCGAACTGCCGCTCCAGCGGGGCCGTCACGGCCGAGGCCATGACCTCCGGATTGGCGCCGGGGTAGAAGGTGAGGATCTGGATGGTGGGGTAGTCCACCTGGGGCAACGCCGACACGGGCAGCTGCCGGAAGGCGATGATGCCCATGATCAGCAGGCCGACCATCAGCAGGGAGGTGGCGATGGGCCTCAGGATGAAGGGGCTGGAGAGGTTCGAGCCCGTTCCCGAATCCCCGTCCACTGCCGGATCAGGCTCGGGTCGCGCTGGGCCCGAGCGCTCCGCTCGCCTTTCGGGCGAGGCGCCTCCTGGCCCGGGGTTCGGGGATTCGGGCACGGGCTCGCTCACGCGCCGGCCTTCTTCGGCGAGGCTCCCAGTTGATTGGGAACCACCTTGGCGCCGGGCTTGAGCTTGTCCACGCCATCGATGACGACGGATTCACCCGCGGCCAGGCCCTTGGCGAGGGCGGTGTCCTCGCCCACGGTGACCTGCACGGTGACGTTCCGCAGCTCCACCACACCATCGGCCTTCACCACGTAGACGTACATGGTCTCCGGGCTCCGCTGCAGGGCCGCGGTGGGGATCACCACGGCATCCTTCAGCACGTCCACCAGCAGGCGGGCATTCACGAACTGGTTGGGGAAGAGCGCCGAATCGGCGTTGGGGAAGAGGGCCCGCAGCTTCACGGTGCCGGTGGTGGCGTCGATTTGATTGTCCAGCGCGTCCAGGTTCCCGGCGGCGAGCCGGGTGGACAGGTCGCGGTCGAAGGCTTCGACGGTCAGCTTCTTCCCGCCCTGCATGACCCGCTGCACCTGGGCCACCTGATCCGCGGGCAGCGTGAACACCACGGAAATGGGCTGGGTCTGCGTGATGGTGACGAGGCCGTTGGGATCGCTGGCGCGCACGGTGTTGCCCAGGTCCACGGCGCGCAGGCCCACCCGCCCGGAGATGGGGGCGGTGACGCGGCTGTAGGCGAGATTCAGCTTGGCGCTCTCCACGGTGCCCTGGTCGCTCTTCACCGCCCCTTCGAACTGGTTCACCACCGCGGTTTGGGCATCCAGTTGCTGCTGGGGCAGGATGCCCTGCTTCACCAGCGACTCGATGCGCCGCAGGTCCATGGTGGCGTTCTTGAGGGAGGCTTCGTTCTTGGCCCGCTGCCCCTCGGCCTGCATGAGTTGGATCTGAAAAGGCCGGGGATCGATCTCGGCGAGGACCTCGCCCTCCCGCACGAACTGGCCTTCCCGGAACGGCAACTTCACGATCTGGCCATCCACGCGGCTGCGGACGACGGCGGTGCTCAGGGGCGTCACGGAGCCGAGGCCCGACAGGGCCACGGGCATGTCCGCCTTCCGCGCGGTGGCCACGGTCACTGGGATGCCCCGGCCGCCCTTCGCATCCCCGGCCCCGCTGCGGCAGCCCAGCCCAAGCAGCACCACGGTCCCCAGGGCCAGGACGCGCCCGGGAGTTGAAGCAAGACGGGAATCCGCGGAATGGGGCTGCATGGCGATCGGAACCTTTCAGGGCGGAGGTCCGCGCAGGGCTTCCCCGCCCCCTTCAGGCCTCAACACCCGAGTTTAAGGGGTTCCGGGAATCTACGGGCCCGCGCATTGGCCCCTGCATCCACCCCAGACAGGCCGCGGGCCCCGTCGGGATGGACGGGGCCCGCGGGTTGCGACAGGGTCCTTACTTCTTGGCCTTGGCGGAGGCCAGCTTGCCGCCTTCGGTCAGGGCCTTCAGGGCCAGCTGGCCCTGGCGGCCGTAGTCGATGGCCTCGGCCAGGATCCGCGCGGCCTCCTGGGGGGCGTGGAAGCCCATGGAGTTCTCGGCATTCACGAAATCCGTGCGCCATTGGGCCTTGCGCTGGAGCTCGAAGATCGGCGCCAGTTTGGCCTCATCCAGGCCCGCCTTCTTGGCGGCTTCGATGTCGTTGATGAGTGCCACCACGGCATCTTCAGCGCGATCCATGAGGGCCTTGGTGCGGTCCTGGATGGTGGCCACGCGGGCCTTGAGCTCCTCCTCGGGGAAGCGGTGGCAGGTCTGGCAGGAGCGGGAGATGTTGAGCAGGGGGCTCTTCACGTGGTGATCGCTGATCTTGAGCGCGCCCTCGCGGACGTAGGGCATGTGGCAGTCGGCGCAGGACACGCCGGAGCGGGCGTGGATGCCCTGGCTCCACATCTCGAACTCGGGGTGTTGGGCCTTGAGCACTTCAGCGCCGGTCTTGCCGTGCTTCCAGTCGAAGAAGCGGTGGCCATCCGAGAACTTGTACTCGTCATAGGTGGCTTCGATCTGCTCCACCTTCAGGCCCTTGTTCCAGGGGAAGAAGAGGGTGGCCTTGGGGCCGCAGTAGTACTCGACGTGGCACTGGCCGCACACCATGGAGCGCAACTCCTGGCGGGAGGCATCGCGGTTGGCGTCGTAGGCCACGGCCTTGTCGCCCTTGCGCCATTTCTCGATGGAGGGGAGGTGGGGCACGGGTTCCGTGCTGGACGCCAGGGCGGCGATGCCGCGGATGAAGCCGGGCTTCGTCACGCGCAGGCCCATGTTCTTGGGATCGTGGCAGTCGATGCAGGCCACGGGGTGCTGCACGAGCTTGGTGGCTTCGCCGTAGGGCATCTTGCAGACGGCCTCGAAGCCGGCCATCAACTGGGCCTGGCCATTCGCGGAGGTGAAGGGCTCCGTGAGCTGGCCGGGGGCGCCATTCTTCAGGCCCTGCTCGCGGAAGGCCACGGTGTTGGAGGCGTGGCAGTGGAGGCAGGAACCGGGCTGCTTGCGCTCGGTGACGCGCTTGGTGACGCGCTGATCATCCAGCATGTAGGCGTGGCCCTGGCGCTGGTTGAAGTCGATGGCGAAGGCGTAGCCATCGAAAATGCTCACCAGGCGCGGATCCTCCTGGATGCGGCTCTTGGGCATGCCCTCGCTGCCTGCGCCGCCGTACTTGGTGGAGTACTTGTCGGCGGTGCGCAGGTAGCCGTCGTACTGGCGGGGGAAGTTCTTGCCCCAGATGGCAGGATCCACGGTGGTCTCATCCAGCCCGACCACGTTCAGGTTGGTCTGCTTGGCCTCGGCCTTCCGGTTGGAGACGTTGGCGTAGAGCGCCATCACCAGGATCGTGGCGAGGGCCGCGCCTGCGGCCACGAGGCCCATCCTCACGGTGGGTCGGGAGAGGAAGGGGGCTTGGTTGTCGGTCATGGGGACCTCCTCCAGCTGGGGTTCGGGATTCGGGGGATTCGGAACAGGTTCAGAGGGACATCAGCGGCGGGGACCATGGCCCACGTCCCCGTGGCAGCGGACGCACCCGTAGAGGTCGGCCTTCTGCGTGGGATCGGAGGGCACGCCCAGGGTGCCGTGCGCGGTGATCTCACCCGTGAGTTCGCCGTGACAGCGGATGCAGTTGTTCTCCAGGACTTCAGCGTTGCCCGGCTTGATGCGGATGGGCTCGGCGAAATCCTGGAAGGTGAAGGCCTTGGAGTGGTGGTAGCCGTTGCTGGCCTTCACGTAGAACTTCATGGCCACATTCTCGTGGGGCAGGTGGCAGTCGTTGCACACGGCCACCGCGTGGTGGGAACCATGGCGCCACCCGTCGTACTGCTCCTGCATGATGTGGCAGTTCACGCACACCGACGGATCGTTGGACAGGTAGGACGTCCCATTCGCGGTGATGAAGGTGAAGAGCCCGGAGCCCACGAACAGCCCCACCAGCAGGCTGGCGACGAGGCTCAGGGGGAGGAGGGGGAATTTTCCTCTCACGGTGGATTCCTCAGGATGCGGAAACGGGGGCGAAGGGAGTATCCCTCCAGAACCACTCGACGGCCAGCGTGCCAAGCCTACAAACCATTGACCTGGGACACAGGCCAGTATGAACAGCTATCCGGACCGTTCAATCCGCAAATGACTTCCGTCACACGCGATGAGCGCCTCCGACCGAGCGGCGTCAAACCCCGAATGCGCCGGAACAACAAGGGGCCGCCCGAGGCGGCCCCTTGCCGGTCACAGCCCTGAATCAGGGCCGCAGCGTCCCCATCATCCGGGGATAAGGAATGGTTTCCCGCACGTGGGGCAGCTTGCAGATCCAGGCCACGGCGCGCTCCAGCCCCATGCCGAAGCCCGCGTGCTGCACGTTGCCGTAGCGGCGCACGTCCAGGTACCACTCGTAGTCCTTCTGATCGAGGCCGTGGTGCTTGATCTGCTCCAGGAGGTACTCGAGGCTCGTGGCGCGCTCGCCGCCGCCGATGACCTCGCCGTAGCCCTCGGGGGCCAGCAGGTCCGCGCCCATGGCGAGCTCGGGGTTCTCCCGGTCGTACTCCATGTAGAAGGCCTTGAAGCTCTTGGGGAAGCGGTGCACCCACATGGGGCGATCCATGGCGTTCATGAGGATGGTCTCGTCGTCGTTGCCGAAGTCCTCACCCCAGTTGATGTCGGAGCCCAGTTCCTTCAGCTTCTCCACGGCCTCGGTGTAGCTCATCTTGGCGAAACCTTCGCGCAGGGCCAGCTCCAGGGGCGCCGTGTCGCGCTCCAGGATGGCCAGCTCTTCCTGCTTCTCCGCGAGGACGCGCTGGAGAATGAACTTCACCATGCGCTCGCCGAGCACCATGACGTCATCCAGGCCGGCGAAGGCCATCTCGGGCTCCACCATCCAGAACTCCGTGAGGTGGCGGCGGGTCTTGCTCTTCTCGGCCCGGAAGGTGGGACCGAAGCAGTACACCTTGCCGAAGGCCGGCACGCCGGGTTCCTGGTAGAGCTGGCCGCTCTGGCTCAGGAAGGCGCTGCCCTCGTGGAAGTAGTCCGTCTCGAAGAGGTTCGAGGTGCCCTCGCAGGAGCTGGGCGTGAGGATGGGGGCGTCCAGCAGGGTGAAGCCGTCGCCATCGAAGAAGTCGCGGATGGCCTTCACGATGGTGTGGCGGATGCGGATGATGGCCCACTGGCGCTTGGAACGCAGCCAGAGGGTGCGGTTCTCCATGAGGAACTCGATGCCGTGGTCCTTGGGGGTGATGGGGAAGTCCACGCTCCCGCCGATCAGCGCCAGCTTCTTCACGAGGATCTCGGGCTCGCCCGTCTTGGGGTGGGCCTTGACCTCGCCCTCCAGGGTGATGGAGCACTCCTGGGTGAGCTTGCCCGCCAGCTCGTAGCTGGCCTCGTCGGCATCGTTGGCCCCGACCACACACTGCACGAAGCCGCTGCCATCGCGCAGCTCCACGAAGCGGGTCTTGGAGGTGCGGGCATTGCGGACCCAGCCCCGGAGGGTGACGGTCTCACCCAGGTGGGACTTCAGATGACGGATTTCGACGAGGGGGGCGCCCACAGGTACTCCAGCGGAATCCTCCATTGTGCCCCAGACGGCGGAACTTCGCCTCAGACCGGGCCCTAAAAGCCCCCCGGACCGCGATGGAGCAGGCCCTCAGGCCTCGTGATGCCCCTCGTCCCGCAGCCGGGCCTTGAGCAGGCCCTGCATGCCCTGGAGGTGGTGCAGCACGCGTTCCAGCTTCTGCCGGGAAATGTCCTGGAATTGCACGGTGCCGATGAGCTCGAACACCGAATCCTGGATCATTTGCCCGGCCTTTTCGAGCTCCGCGATCTTGGATTCCTGCCCCTTGAGGCGACCCAGGGCGGCCTCCTGCTTGAGGTAGACGATCTGCTGGAAGGTGCGGTCCGTGAAGGCGAGCATCTCCTCCACCTTTCCGAGCACCTTGTCCATCTCCTGCTCGGTGAACTTCAGGCTCTCCTCGATCTGGGGGATGATCTTGCGGGCGGGATCCCCCGTGTCCTTGGCGGGGGCCAGGGCCAGCAGGTTCTTGAGGCCCTCGTCCATGCGCTGTTCCAGGCTGAGGCTGGCCAAGGCCTCGGCTCCGCGGCCCCGCACGGGCCCCAGGGCCGCCACGAGGGCCGGATCCAGTTCCGCGATGACGCGATCCGCCTGCAGGATGAAGCCGCAGACCCAGGCGCCCTCCATGCCGGCCAGCAGGCGGCTGCCGGGCATGAGCTGCTCGGGCAGCACCGTGGTGACGCTCTCCACGCCATCCACCAGGACGGCCGCGGGGGGGCCCGCCAGATCCAGCACGAGGATGAAAGTGCCCTGGGTGCGCTCCAGCGGGGGCAGCCCCATGCGGGTGCGCAGGCTGATGACGGGGATGACCCGGCCCCGGAGGTCCAGGATCCCCTCCACGGCCCGGGGCATGTGGGGCAGCTTGTTCAGTTCGCGCCAGGGCACGATCTCAGCCACCCGTTCGAGGGGCAACGCGTAGGGGCGGCCCGCCACGAGGAAGGAGATGAACTTCCGGGGCAGGCCTTCTCCGGAGGCCCCGGGGGCCCCACCCATCGGGGCGATGGCGGCCAAGCTCATCGGGACTCCTGCACCGCCAGCTGCAGCAGCTCGAGGGGATCCAGGATCAGCACCACGCCGCCATCCCCAAGGATGGAGGCCCCGCTGATGCCGGGCAGGCTGGCGAGGTAGGGGGCGAGGGGCTTGATCACCACCTCCTGCCGCCGCACGAAGTCATCCACGATGATGCCCATGCGCCGGCCCGCGGCCGTGATCACCACGATGCTGTAGCCATCTTCCTCAGACACGGTGTTGGAGCTCTGGAAGCGGAGCAGTTCCTTCAGCTCGCTCACCCCCAGCACTTCACCGCGGAGGTTGATGGCCTTGCGCCGGGTGAGGTGCGAGAGGGCCGATGGCGGAATGATGAGCGTTTCCTCCACCGCCGTACCGGGAATGGCGAAGACCTGCTCGCCGGATTTCACCAGCAGGGCGTCGATGATGGCCAGGGTGAGGGGGAGCTTGATGGTGAAGATGCTGCCCTTGCCCACGTGGCTGCGCACGCTCACCGTACCGTTGAGCTTGCGCACGTTGCTGCGCACCACATCCATGCCCACGCCACGGCCGCTGATGTCGGTGATTTTGGCGGCAGTGCTGAAACCCGGCAGGAAGATGAGGTCCACGGCCTCGTCGTCCGTCATGGCGTCGTGGCGCTCCTGGGTGAGCAGCCCCTTCTCCAGGGCTTTGCCCTTGATGATGGCCGGATCGATGCCCTTGCCGTCGTCCTCGATCTCCACGATCACCGAGTCGCCTTCGTGGCGGGCCCGCAGCACCACGGTGCCGTTCTCCGCCTTGCCGCGACCGGCGCGGACGTCGGGCATCTCGATGCCGTGATCCGCGGAGTTGCGGATGAGGTGGATCATGGGATCGCCGAGTTCCTCGATGATGCTCTTGTCGATCTCGGTGTCCTCTCCGATCATCTGCAGGTCGATCTTCTTGCCGCTGGCCTTCGCGAGGTCGCGCACCATGCGGGGGAATTTCGAGAAGACCGTCTTCACGGGCACCATGCGGATGCCCAGCACGGAGGCCTGGATGTCCTTGCTCACCCGATCCAGGTAGACGGAGGCATGGGCCAGCTCCTTGGTCGTCTCCACGGCGTCCGGCGGCAGCGCGGAGGCGCCGAGCCGCTCGATGAGGTGGTTGATCATCGTCTTGCTGATGATCAGCTCCGCCACGATGTTCATGAAGTGATCGAGCTTGGACTGGCTGACCCGGATCGTGGACTCCGCCCCCCCCTTGCCCGCCTCATCGCTGTTCCGGCGGCCGGTCTTGCGGCGATCCTCCGCCTCGACCTCCAGCGCGGGTTCCGTGGTGGGCCCCGCCGCCACGGGGGGCGCGCCATGGATCTCCCCCTTGGAGGCCCCCAGCTCGTAAAAGTGCACTTGGGCGTGGGTGGACAGGGGCTTGAAGGTCTTCTCCACCTCCGCCAGGGATTCGGCGTGCTCGATCAGGAGCACCAGGTCGAAGTGGAATTCCTCGGGCTGGAAGGTGTGGAGATCCACGGGACCCTTCAGGAGGGCCTCACTGTGGAGGAGCTTGCCCACCAGCTCCACCATTTGGAACACGGAGAAGGGCTTGAAATGGGAGCGATAGATCGAGGGCTCCAGCTCGAAGCGGATGGCCATGGCCTGCTTGCCTGCGGATACCGCCTTCGCTCCGGCGGCCTTCGCCTCCGCGGAGAGGTCCATCAAGGGCGCGGGCCAATCGATGGTCACCGTCCCGGCCTGGGTGGGGGCCGCGGCCCCCGCGGAGGCGGCACCGCCCCCCCGGAGGGCTTCGAGTCGCGCCATCAGGTCCGATGTGTCGGGATCTTCGGCCTTGCCGTTCTTGTGGATGCGCACGGACACGTCATTGACGAGCACTTTGAGCACGTCCGTGGTCTCGAAGAGCAGCTCCGTGACCTCATCCGTCTGTTTCATGCGCCCCTTGCGGAGGTCATCGAGCACGTTCTCGCCAATGTGGGCGAGGTTCTGCACCTTGGTGAGCCCCAGGAAGCCACTGGCCCCCTTGATGGTGTGAACGGAGCGGAAGATGGCGTTGAGCAATTCCAGATCGCCCGGGGCTTCCTCAAGGGCCAGGAAGTTCGATTCGATCTGCTCGAAGTGCTCCTGCGCTTCGGTGATGAAGTCTTCGTAGAAACTGGGATCGTCGAGGGCGAAGTCGCTCATGGATCACCCTTTCCGGGATGCGCCCTGGAGCCCCTGAAGGGACTGGGTCTCGGCGTCGGTGAGCAGGTCCCGGACCTGCAACAGGAAGATCATCCCTTCGCCCACCCGGGCGACCTTTTCGATGTACCGGTTGCCCGCCGCGGCGGAGAGGCGCGGGGGATCTTCGAACGCGCGGCGTTCCACGGGTCGGACCTCGTCCACGGCATCCACCACGAGCCCCGTGTACACCCCGCCGATGGAGCAGATCAGGATGCGGGAGAGCCGGTTGCGCTCCAGGCGCTCCAGTCCGAACCGGGTGCGGAGGTCCACCACGGGCATCACTTCGCCGCGGAGGTTAAGCACGCCCTCCACGAACTGCGGGGCGCGGGGCACGGGGGTGATCTGGCCCACCATGATGATCTCGCGGACTTCCTGCAATTTCATGGCGTAGCGCTCGGCGCCCAGCTGGAAGACCACCAGGTCCTCCTTTTCCTCGACTTCCATGGCCTTGCTGTCGCGCAGGCCCAGGCCTTGGCCCAGGGCGCTGATCTTGGCCTGGTCGTCGCCCGTGATGATGCGCATGACGTTGAGGAGCCCCACCATCCGCTCTCCCCGGAGGATGACGCCCTCCAGATGCTCGGCTTCGGTCTCGCTCAGGGTCTGGGGCGCGGGCAGGAGCTTGTCGGGGGTGACGCGCAGGATCTCCTGGATGCGATCCACCACGATGCCGATGGCCGTCTCCCCGAAGGAGACGAGCACCACCATCTCGGACTGCCGCTCCTCCTGCAGGCCCTGCACGGCGAGGACGGCGGTGAGATCCACCAAGGGCAGCACCTGCTCCCGGAGGCAGATCACCCCGAGCACGTAATCGGGCGCGTCCGGAACCTTGGTGACGGCGGGGATCTCGAGGATCTCCTCCACCTGCTCCAGGGCGATGCCAAAACTCTCACCCCCCAGGGAGAACGTGACGAAGGCGCGATCTTCGCTGATCTCCTCATCCCGCCCTTCCATGTCCATGCCGAAGAGGCCGGAAGCGGCCATGGCATCGGCCCGGAGGGCGTCGCGCTCCTGAAATTCGCTGCTGTCCAGCAGCTTGGCCAAGTGGATGAGCGTGATGAGCCGCTTGCCCACGGTGACCATGCCGGCCAGGTATTCCGCCTGGACTCCCGCCACGAGCGGCGGCGTTTCCCGAAGGGTGAAATCGTCGAGGCGCACCACTTCGCTCACGGCATCCACCTGGAGGCCCGTGGGCTCCCCCGCCAGATCCATCACGATGATGCGGGTGCGGGCGGTGGGCTCGGCTTCGGGCAGGTGGAAACGGCGGCGGCTGTCGATGACGGGGATGATCATGCCCCGGAGGTTGATGACGCCCAGGATGAAGCTGGGGGCGCCGGGCACGGGGCAGATGTCGGTGCGGGGGGTGATCTCCTGCACGCGGTCGATGTCGATGCCGAACTCCACGCCATCCAGCACGAAGGTGACGAGCTGGCCCGAGGGCACCAGATCGTTGGCGAGCTTGGCTTGGGACTCAGCGACCGACATCTTCAGTCCTTCTTCTGCTGTTGCTTGAACGCCTCGATCACCGAGTCGGCGTGGGTCTTGTTCTCATCCGGCGTGGTGCCCGTGGTGGCGATGGTGCGGCTCAGGGACATCTGCCGCGCCTCGCTCTTCTCGCCCGTCCCCAGGAGATCGATGATGTAGTCGTGGATCTGGCGCAGGTGGTTGACGATGCGCTCCAGCTTCTGCCGCGTGATGTCCTGGAACTGCATGAGGTCCATGGCATCGAAGACCTTGTCCTGGATCCCCTTTCCGGCCGACATGATCTCGTGGAGGGCCTTCTGCACGCCCTCATCCTGGGAACCCGCGTGCTTCATCAGCTCGGTGATGAGCTGTTGCTGCCGGCCCACCAACTGGCCGATCTGGTCCAGCTGATCCATGACCTTGTTGCTTTCCCGTTCGGTGACGGCCGTGACGGTGTCGATCTCGGCGATGACGTGGCCACCCTTGTCCCGCTGAGGGGCGGTCTCGGGGATGGGCGTCACCGGGGCGGGGTGCGCGGATGGCGCGGCGGCCACGGGGGCCGCCGGTGTCTCGGCTTTCGCCTTGCCCTTCTTGGGGCCCTTCCCGCCACCGGCGAGTAGGGCGTCGATCTCGGACTGGTCCATGGATCCCTCCCGGCGGCGTGCGATTCGAGCCCGCTCAACCGAGCAGGGATTCGATCTTTTCCTTGAGGGTTTCGGGGGTGAACGGCTTCACCACGTAGTTGTTCACACCGGCCTGGAGGGCCTCGACGATGTCCTCCTTGGCGGCGTTGGTGGTCACCATGAGGATGGGGATGCCCGGGTTCTGGCCGCGCACGGTCTTCACGAACTCCAGCCCATCCATCTCGGGCATGTTCCAGTCCGTGATGATCATCTCCACGCCGCCCTGGCCCAGCTTCTCGAGGCCGCCCTTGCCGTGCTCGGCTTCGACGACGTCGCTGTAGCCGATGCGGCCGAGGGTGTTGATGATGATGCGACGCATGGTCGAGGAGTCGTCAACCACCAGGATCTTCAAGGGAACCTCCGGGAAAAGCGGAACTTTTAGGCTTCGGTTTGGGCGGACAGGGCGTCCACGAATCGCATCAGGGATGCAAGGTCATCGGGATACACGTTGCAGAACTTCACTCCGAGCTCAAAGTGCCCGGAATCCATCTTTTCGACCCGCACCACCTCGCCGAGGGCCACCAGGGGGCGGAGATCGTTCTCGGCCGCGGAGCCGAAGCGATCCTGGTGCTTGCCCCAGCCGGGCACGCGGATTTCCAGCTTGAGGAGCACCCCGAGGGGCACCGCATGGGCGCTCTCCAGGAGGAGGCCTCCCCCCGAAACGTCCTTGTAATGGGCCATCTCCGCTTCGCCGGCCTTGTGGAAGCTGAGCTCACGGAAGCTGACCGACGCGTCGAGCGGGACTCTCTGGTAATTGCGGCGGTTCTGGGTCATGCGAATCCTCGATCCGGGCATCGTCCATCCCAGCGCTGGACTTGAAAAATGGTGTTTTTGCCCATCTGCGCAATGGAGCCGCCTCCCAACCCCTGCGGTTCCAGGATCGGAGCGGGACAGGGCCCCGGGGGGCTTGATAGACTGGACCTTAGCCCTTAACCCTTCCGGAGGCTCCATGACCGGCCCCTGCCAGCTCGACCCTGCCCAGATGGAGGGCGCCCTCCACCGCATGGCCGGGGACGTGGCGGCCCGCCTGGGGGACGACAACCTGGTGCTGCTGGGCATCCGTAGCCGGGGGCTCCCCCTGGCCGAGCGCCTCGGCGCCGCCCTCTCCAAGGCCTTGGGCCGGGAGATCCCCGTGGGAGCCCTGGACATCACCCTCTACCGGGACGACCTCACGGAGCTCATCGGCGTGCCCATCGTGCGCCCCACGGAAATCCCCTTCACCCTCAAGGACCGCACCATCCTGCTGGTGGACGACGTGCTCTTCACGGGTCGCACCATCCGCGCCGCCCTGGACGCCCTGCTGGACCACGGCCGCCCCAAGACCGTGCGCCTCGCCGTCCTCGTGGATCGCGGTGGCCGCGAGCTGCCCATCCAGGCCGATTTCGCGGCCGTGACCCTCGCCGTCACCGCCACCCAGCGCGTCTCCGTGAAGGTGAAGGAGCTGGATGGGGAAGATGGCGTCTTCCTCGAGACCCGCGGTTGATCCGGTCCTAAAAGGCATCCCATGAGCCCCGAACGCTACGTCTTCCCCCACAAACACCTCCTGGGCATCGAGCCCCTGGGGCCCCGGGACATCACGGCCCTGCTGGATCAGGCCCGCACCTTCGAGGAGGTCTGCGAGCGCTCCGACATCAAGATCGTGCCCGCCCTCCGAAAGAAGCTCGTGGTGAACCTGTTCTTCGAGAACTCCACCCGCACCCGCAACAGCTTCGAGATCGCCCAGAAGCGCCTCAGCGCCGAGATCATCAACTTCGACGCCGACACGAGCAGCCTCGCCAAGGGCGAGACCCTCATCGACACGGCCATGAACCTCGAGGCCATGCGCCCGGACCTCATCGTCATGCGACATTCCGCGCCGGGCGCGCATGCCCTCCTGAGCCGGCACATGAAGGCCTCCATCGTGAACGCCGGCGACGGCGCCCACGAGCACCCCACCCAGGCCCTGCTCGACGCCTACACCCTGCGCAAGCGCTTCGGGAAACTGGAGGGCCTGAAGGTCGCCATCGTGGGCGACATCCGCCACAGCCGCGTGGTGCGCTCCAACATGTGGCTGCTGACGAAGATGGGCGCCAAGGTCACCCTCGTGGGCCCGCCCACCCTCGTGCCCCAGGAGCTCAAGGCCACCTGGCCCAGCATCGAGATCAGCCACGACTTCGATGCCGTGCTCCCCGAGCAGGACGCCATCATGATGCTCCGCGCCCAGTTCGAGCGCGGCACCGGCGCCTACATCCCCGGCCAGGGCGAGTACTCCAAGTTCTTCCAGCTCAACCCCGCCCGGATGAAGCGCGCCAAGAAGGACGTCGCCGTCATGCACCCCGGCCCCATCAACCGCGGCCTGGAGATCACCTCCGACGTCGCCGACGGCCCCAACAGCCTCGTGCTGGACCAGGTGACCAACGGCGTGCCCGTCCGCATGGCCGTGATGTTCCTCCTGTGCCATCCGCACGGGGAACTGGTTCCTTGATCTCAAGGCGCGGCCTGATCCACCTGTTCGCCGGGATCTCCTGCGCCTGCCTGATATCCCAAAGTCGAGAGAGGAAGCCGCCCCCACCTGGGGAATACGGCGGGCTGCCAAAGGCTTTTTCCCAGCTTGGATCTCCCGCTTATGGCTTTGAGTTCATTCCCGGCTCGACCACCCGCATCACCTTTGAGACAGAGGAGGCTTCGGGGTCGGAAGGTGAGCGGTCCCTTAGGTTGTGGGCCGCAGGAGTGGGTTTTGCCCAAACGGCCAGATCGAGCCCTTCCCGTGTCGCCCCGCATCTCCGGCTGATACCTCGAGGAGGGACAGCCCTCGATCTGGTGTGGGAATGCCCAGGAGCCATCCCCCGCCTCGAACGGACCCATTGGAGTGCCCTTCTCGGCCCCAAGTCGATCCCCGAAGCCTGGTGGGACCACTTGGCCGAGTTTCGAACGGGGTGGCCGGCTCAACTGGCCTCACTTCCAGGCCCAGCTTTGGCCCGCCTGCTCCATATCCAGGCCAGTGGTTGGGAGGCCCCATTCCTGGAACCGATCTCCCGGCCAACCCAGCCGGCGGCCAACCCGTGCTGGTCGGTGCGCGCGATTCGGGCGGAGATCCCCGATTCAGAACGCAGCAAGCCAAGAAATCGGAATCCCCTGATCACCTGGATGCGCAAGGGCGTTCCAGGGGGCATCACCTCGGATTTTGCTCCGGGCTATGTGGGCGGAACACCCAAGGGACTCCGCATTGAAATCCAGTTCGTCAAAAGCCCCAACCCCTCCCACGCCTGGTGTGTGAACGCCCCTAGGATCTTCACCCAGCAGCTACCCTACTCCGGCAATACCAAGGTCCTAGCTCACACCATTGTGAAAGCGTGGGCCGAGGACATGCAGCGGCGGGCCCTGGGGAAGTCCACAGCGGATCCGCTCCTGGATTGCACCCCCATTCAGCTCGCCTGTGGCCCCGTGCTCCATCTTGAACAACCTCAGATCACGGATGGGCAGGCAGACATGAAAGGATCCGTGGATCGGCTCATTCAATTCACGGAGTGCGTCACCCAGCTCTTCCTTGGCGAATTCCCAGCCAATGCCCTCGAATCGGAATCGGCCCCCAATCCCCTCATCACGATCGAAGCGTTGAACGCCTCCCTTTGCTCTTGGAAGGGTGGCTATGGTCTGGACTTCGGTCCCAACTTAGGGCTGTTCTTCAAGGGCCAGCTGCGGTTCACAGTGGTTACGCCTGATCCCGAGGCCTACCGCCGATCCGTGGTGGAGGCCGTGGAACGGGCTGGTCTCAGCAGCACCCTTACAATCGTGGGTCAGGAGGTGCACCTTCTGGAGAGCTTCCTCGTTCCGGGTTCACCCCGCTCCACCCAGTTCAAGTAATCGGCACTGCCTCCCCATTCCCATTCGCGCTCTTCGCGCCTTTCTTCGCGCTCTTCGCGTTCCCACAGGTCCCCCATGATCCACGGCCCCATCACCCTCCTCATCCTCGATGGCTTCGGCGACGGGCCGCGCAACGCCTTCGATGCGACGCTGCGGGCGGGGATGACGCACCTGAACGAGCTGCGGGCGAAGTACGCGTGCACGCAGCTGGAGACGAGCGGGGAGGCCGTGGGGCTGCCGGCGGGGCAGATGGGCAATTCCGAGGTGGGGCACATGACCATGGGCGCCGGGCGCGTGGTGTGGCAGGACCTCACGAGGATCGACAAGGCCATCCGGGAGCACACGCTGCGCAGCAACGCCGCCATCGGGGCGCTGCTGGCGGAGCTGAAGGCCTCGGGCAAGCGGCTGCACCTGCTGGGGCTCGTCAGCGACGGCGGCGTGCACAGCCACCAGAACCACCTGGTGGCCTTCGCGAGTTGGGCCCAGGAGGTGGGGGTGCCCACCACCATCCACGCCCTCCTGGATGGCCGCGACACGGCCCAGAAGTGCGCTGACGGCTTTCTGCAGTGGCTGGGCTTCCAGCTGCGGGCCTGCCCCCTCGTCACGATCGGCAGCCTCCAGGGCCGCTACTACGCCATGGACCGCGACAAGCGCTGGGAGCGCGTGGAGGCCGCCTGGAAGCTCATGGTGGACGGCGAGGCCCCCTTCGAGGCCGCCGATGCCCTGTCGGGCCTGCAGGCGGCTTACGACCGCGGGGAGACGGACGAGTTCGTGAAACCCACCAAGCTCGCCGCCTTCCAGCCCATCGCCGACGGCGATGGCGTCTTCTTCTTCAACTTCCGCGCGGACCGCGCCCGGCAGTTCAGCCACGCCCTCGTGAACCCGGCCTTCGATGGCTTCCAGGCGAAGCACCGCCCCGCCGTGAAGCTGCTCACCCTCACCCAGTACGACGCGGCCCTGGCGTCCTTCGTCACCGTGGCCTTCCCGCCCCAGAGCCTCACGAACATCCTCGGCGAGGTGGTGGCCGCGGCCGGAGGGAAGCAGTACCGCACGGCGGAGACGGAGAAGTACCCCCACGTCACCTTCTTCCTCAACGGCGGCCGCGAGGAACTCTTCCCCGGCGAGGACCGCCACCTCGTGCCCAGCCCCAAGGTGGCCACCTACGATCTGCAGCCGGAGATGAGCGCCGCGGAGGTGACGGGCGGCCTCGTGGAGGCCATCCACTCCGGCCAGTACCAGCTCCTCGTCTGCAACCTCGCCAACGGCGACATGGTGGGCCACACCGGCTTCCTGGACGCCGCCGCCCGGGCCTGCGCCACCCTGGACGAGGCCGTCGGGCGCATCGCGGACGCGACGCTGGCCGCGGGCGGCGCGCTCTTCATCACCGCCGACCACGGCAACTGCGAATGCATGCGCGACGAGTCCGGCAATCCCCACACGGCCCACACCCTCAACCCCGTCCCCGCGGTGCTGGTGGCCCAGGGCTTCGAGGCGAAGCAGCTGCGCGCCGGCGGGGCGCTGAGCGACGTGGCCCCCACCCTGCTGAAGCTCTACGGCCTTCCCCAGCCCAAGGAGATGGACGGGGTCAGCCTCTTCTAGGTTTTCTGATCCTTCAGGAGCCACCCGCACAGGGCCGCGTGCGCCGCGCTGGCGGGGTCCAGGAATTCCATGTGGCCCATCCCAGGCAGCGCAACAAACGTCACCGGGTCCCCGGCCGCCTCCGCCGCCTCCGCGTAGGCGCGCGCCAGCTGCAGGGGCACGGCCGCGTCCTCGGCCCCGTGCAGGATCAGCTGCGGCACGCCCAGCGGCAGCAACTCCCGGGGCGAAGCCGACCGGAACCGGTCCGGCACCTGCTCCGGCGTCCCCCCGAGGAGCGCTTCGACGGCGCCGTTCCCGAGGCCGAGCGCGTGGGCCCGGCGGAGGTCCGCCACCGGCGCCAGGCCCACCGCGGCGGCCACTCGCACACGCGCGGGCTGCGCGCCCGCCAGCGCGGCGCGGTCGCGCGCGGCGGACCACAGGGCGAGATGCCCGCCCGCGGAGTGCCCGACGACCGTGACCCGGTCCAAGTCGAGGTCGACGCCTTCCGTCGCGATCCGCGCCAGATGGTCGATGCCGGCCGCCACGTCCTGGAGGGTGCCCGGCCAGCCCCCGCCCTCCTCGCCCACCCGCCGGTACCCCAGGTTCCAGACGGCGAAGCCCCGGCCGGCCAGATCCTGGGCCACCTCCGCCATCTGGTCAGGCCCATAGGGCGCCCGCCAGAAGCCGCCGTGCAGCAGGCAGATGATGGCCGGATGGGACACCCCGGGAAGGTAGAGGTCCCCCACTTGCGCGGGCGCTGGCCCGTACGCGTGGCGGACCACCTGCATCCCATCCTTCGCGAGCGTCATTACCACCTACCGTCCGGCTCCCAGGCTAGGGGGCTTCCG
>DATEZP010000053.1:0-2283 GCA_035255465.1 Holophagaceae bacterium | reverse complement strand
CGTCGGCGTCCATGTGCCGCAGCACCTCCCGGGCGCACTCGAGCTGCGTGGCCCAGATCTCCTCGGGATCGTGCTCCACCCAGCCCGGATGCGGATAGCTCTGCCGGACCTCCTGCTGCGCCATGGCCGCCGGCCGCCCCGTCTCGTCGAAGAGGATGGCGCGGGAGCTGGTGGTCCCCTGGTCCAGGGCGAGGAGGTAGGGCATGGGCGGAGATCAGAAGACCAGCAAGGCGGCTCCAACGAGGGTCAGCACCGCGGCCAACACCCACATGCCGTGGCGGTAATAGCACCCAACCCGGGTGCCGTCCCCGAAGAGCAGGTCATCCACCTCGAAGGAGGGCCCAGGACCACGGCGGTACCACCCTCGGGCCGTGACCTCGCAGCCGATGAGGTCAGCAGCCTTCCTCCAACCGAACAGGGTTTCCAGAAAGGCGAGGGGCTGCCGGTAGACCAGGGTGATGAACCCCGTGTCGTCCTGGAGGATCAGGTCCTTGCTCCAGAACAGCCCGGGAACGCCTCGGCCGACGATGGTGCCTCGGAGTTCACCGGGGATTCCCTTCACCTGGGAGACGCCCCATTGGGCCAGCAACCCCGCCACCGCAGCGGATTCGAATCCTCCACCGTAGGAGTAGGCCATGCGGACAGCCAGTCCCATGCCAGCAAGGAGCAGCATGAGCCCCAGGTGCAACTCCCCGGAGAACAGCAGGTCGAAGGGCCCCTTGACGCTTCCCAGCCTGAAGTGGGGGTTGCCAAGGAAGAGCCCCGCGACAATCCCAATCCAGGGGAGCAGTTTGATGGCCAGTTCCCTGAAAAAGGCGGGCCACAGGTCCTGTGGCGGAGCGCCGAGGGGGGCCACCATCGGTGCCTGGCCCCGCTCCAGGGCAAGGCGGGAAGCTGCGGCCACCCGGCGGGCGACGAGGGGATGGGTGCTGAAGAGCTCGTACCATCTGGCCCAAGGGTTCCAAAGGTCCCAACGCATGGCCTGACCCATCCGTTCCAGGGAGAAGTTGCCGTCACCCTCGGTGGTGGCCAGGGCCAGGGCTCCGCCTGCCTTCATGTCCCCGATGCCGAGGGCACCGGCCATGGCCACCCGCCCGGGCCGCTGGGACGGATCCTTTTTGGCTTCTTTGCCCCTGGGGTACTCCCGGGGCAGGCGGGCCATGCCATAGGCGATCTTCACGAGGGCCCGGGAAATGGCATTGGCATCCTGAACGCTCTCCACTGCGTGCTCGTCAGCGAAGAATTCCCGGATGCGGCTCAGCAGGAGGACGCCGAACTGACTGAGGAGGTAGGCCGCATAGGCGCCCAGGGCGATCACCCAGGTGGCCTGATTCCGCTCACGGCGAGTCCATTGATAGATGTTGTAGAGGAAGAGCGGAACCACGGAGGCGAGCGCCATGACCAGGAAGTCGTAGTGGGCCACATGGCCCATTTCATGGCCCACCACGGCATGCAATTCCTCCGGCGTGAGGGCATCCACGAGCCCTCGAGTGACGACGACACGGGCATTGGACGGGAGGTGCCCGAAAGTGAAGGCGTTGGGATTGCCGTCCTCGATGAGGCCCATCCGGGGCACCCGCAGTCCGCGGGACCGGCAGAGGTCGCGGAGAAAGACATCCAGTTCTGGGGAGATATCCCGCGCTTCCACCCAATGGATCGAGAAGAACCATTGAATGAAGTAGGGACCGAGGAGGTACTGGAGGGCCACGATGGTGGCACTGAAGCCGAGCGCCCATGAGAGCGGGAGGTTCAGCCTGTGCAGCAAAGCAATGCCCACGGCATAAAGCAGGCCGAACAGCAGAGCGAGCACAAACAGGGAACGGATGACGAGCCGTCGCATCATGGGAAGCCCCGGGAAGGTCCCCCATCATAGGCCGACCTGGACCAGAACTCACACTGGGGCCACGGAGCCCCGGACCCCATGGCCGCCCTCAGAGCGCCACGGCGACCCGCTTCACCTTCAGCGCCTTCTCAAGGTCCCTGGAATCCATCCCCACGAGGAAGCCGCGGGAGCCGCCGTTGATCCAGATGCGGTCGAGCTCGAAAATCGTCGCCTCGGCGTGGACGGGCATGGCCTTCTTCGTTCCGAAGGGGCTGGTGCCGCCCACCAGGTAGCCGCTGTGCCGGTTCGCAACGTCGGGCTTGCAGGGCTGGATGGCCTTGGCGCCGATCTGGCGGGCCAGCTCCTTGGTGCTCACCTCGCGGTCGCCGTGCATGAGGATGATGAGCGGCGCGCCCTTCTCGTCCTCCATCACGAGGGTCTTGATGACGGCGTGCTCCGGC
>DATEZP010000052.1:0-36466 GCA_035255465.1 Holophagaceae bacterium | reverse complement strand
GCCGCGGGCGGCACGAGGCCGCCATCGCGATGTACCAGGCCGCGCTCGAGCAGGACAACCTCGCGGAAGAGCTGTACCAGCGGCTCATCGAGTGCCACCTCGCCTGCGGCGAGCACGCGCGGGCGCTGATGGCCTATCGGCGTTGCCGCGAATTGCTCTCGATCGTGCTGGGCGTCAAGCCCTCGGCGCGCACCGAGGCGCTGGTCGCACGCATTTCACAGGGTTGATCCATCGAGGCACCCTCCCGAGCGCCGGCGACCGGCGCATGGCCGCCGGCCGCCGGCTCACGCGTCGACCGCGGCGAGACGAGTGCTAGTCATCCAGGCTGCCCATCGTCAGGTTGACGGTGCTGCCGGTCATGCCGCTGGCCTTGTCCGAGGCCATGAACGCGGCCATGTTCGCCACCTCGTCGAGCACCATGACGCGCCGCGGATGCGTCGTGCCGGCGAGGTAGCCCTGGAATTGCTCCCAGCTCATGCCCAGGCGCGGTGCCTTGATGTCGAAGACGCGCTTCATCGTGCGCGTCTGCGGCATGCCGTGGGGCCTCAGGCCGACCACCCGGATGCCTTGCGGCGCGAGCTCGGCCGACAGGTCGCGGGTGAGCGCCTCCTTGGCCGCATGCGCCGGGCCGTAGCCGCCGTTCAAGCGCGAGCCCATGCGCGCGGGCAGCGCGGTGACGGTCATGATCACGCCGCAGCGGTTCAAGATCATGCGGCGTGCAGCCAATCGCGCCGTGAGGAAATACGACCTCGTGTAGCCGGCGATCGGCCGCGAGAACAGCTCGGCGTCCAGGTCGACCAGCGGCACGCCCAGGATGTCCGAATCCGAGATCCCCACGGCGTTGAAGGAGATGTCGATCCGTCCCGACTTCCCGGTCACGGCGCGCAGGTGCCTGTCGATCGCCTCCTCGTCTTGCGCGTCCACTTCGTCGGCTTGCGCCGATCCGCCGGCCGCAACGATCTCCTTGGCCAGTGCCTGCACCGGCGCCCGGGCGCGCCCCGTGAGATAGAGCGTGGCGCCTTCGGCGGCGAAGGCCCGCGCCACTGCGGCGCCGATCTCGCCTGCGGCGCCGTAGATCACCGCCACCTTGTCTTGCAGAATCATCATGGTTCCTTTCCTTGGGTGATGAATGGGACGACGGCGCCTGCATCGGCGTCGTCGCGTGTATGGACACCGAGCCCGCCGTGAACTGGGCGGCCCGGCCAAGCGCCCAGTTCGCGGCGCCGCCGGTGTCCATACCGATGGCGGCGTCCAAGACTGTTGGGGCCGAGAAGGAAGAAGGGCGAGGACATGACCACGGACCTGATTTCACGCGCGCGCACCGGCGACGAGGAGGCGTTTCGCGCGCTGACCGAGCCGCATCGGCGCGAGCTCCAGGTGCACTGCTACCGCATGCTCGGGTCGCTGCATGACGCGGAGGACGCCCTGCAGGACACGCTGATCGCCGCCTGGAAGGGCCTGGGCGGTTTCGAGCAGCGCGCCTCCATGCGCACGTGGCTCTACCGCATCGCGACGAACCGGTGCCTGAACGTGCTTCGCACCGCCACGCGGCGCCCGGCCATCGAATGGAACGTTCCCGGGATCGAACCGCCACCACCGACCCAACTTGGCGAAGCCGCGTGGCTCGAGCCCTACCCGGATGCGCTGCTCGACGACGCCATCGCCGTGCCGCTCGGCCCCGAGGCGCGCTACGAACAGGCCGAATCCATCTCGCTGGCTTTCGTGAGCGCCTTGCAGGTGCTGCCGCCGCGACAGCTCGCCGTGCTCGTGCTGCGCGACGTGCTGGGGTTCCAGGCCAACGAGGTCGCCGACATGCTGGGCTCGACGGTGGAGTCGGCCAACAGCGCGCTCAAGCGCGCGCGCACCGGCCTGCAGCATCGCTGGCCGCCGGGGGCGGACCGCACGGCGCCGCCGCCGTGCAACTCGCCGGCCGAGCAGGCCATCGTCGCGAAGTTCGCGCGTGCGTACGGCTCGGGCGACCTCGAGACGCTCGTCGCCTTGCTGACCGACGATGTCTTCATGTCGATGCCGCCCATGGCGCTCGAATACAAGGGCCGGGAGATCGTGGCGCGCTTCTTCGCCGCGCTCTTCGCGGCGGGCCGCAGCTTCGACCTCGTGCCGACACGGGCCAACGGCCAGCCGGCATTCGGCACTTACCTGCGCACGCCCGGCGGCGTGCGGCCGGGGACCGGCCTGATCGTCATTGCGCTGCGCGGCGACCGCATCTGCGCATCGACTCGCTTCGAGAAAAGTCTGCTGCCCTGGTTCGGCCTGCCGGCGTCGCTGCCAGGCTGAGGGCGGTGACTGCCTCCACGCCTTACAATCGCGTCCGCTCGTCATTAGGACATCTCGGAGACGTGCACGAGGCCTTCAACACCGGGCTCCAGCTCGACGAACGCGCCGTAATCGGTGATGGAGACGACCTTGCCCTTGACGAGGGCGTTCACGGGGAAACGCTCCTCGGCGGAGAGCCAGGGATCCGGGAACTTCTGCTTGTAGCCCAGGGACACGCGCTCGGTGTCCTTGTCGTACTTGAGGACGGCCACTTCGACCTTGTCGCCCACCTGGAACATCTCGCCGGGGTGCGACAGGCGGCCCCAGGACATGTCGGTGATGTGCAGCAGGCCATCCACACCGCCGAGGTCGACGAAGGCGCCGTACTCGGTGATGTTCTTGACCGTGCCCTCGACCAGCTTGCCCTCTTCGAGGCCGGCCAGCGTCTCTTCCTTGAGGGAAGCGTTGATGGTCTCGAGGAAGAGCTTGCGGGAGAGGACGATGTTGCCGCGGCGGCGGTTGACCTTGATGACCTTCATGTCGAAGGACTTGCCGATGTAGGGGTCCAGGTTGCGGACGGGCTTGACGTCCACCTGGCTGCCCGGCAGGAAGGCGCGGATGCCGATGTCCACGGCCAGGCCGCCCTTGACCTTCTCGAGCACGGTGCCGTGCACGGTGAGGTTGGCCTTGAAGGCCTTCTCGACCTCGTCCCAGATCTTCATCTTCTCGGCGCGGTCGCGGGAGAGGCGCACGTTGCCGTTCGCGTCTTCCAGGTGCTCGACCAGCACTTCGACGACGTCACCCACGGCCAGCGTGTTGGTGCCATCGGGGTTGTTGAACTCTTCCAGGTTCACCGTGCCGCTACCCTTGTAGCCGATGTCGACGATGACGTCCTTGCCGCGGATCTCCACGACGACGCCACGGACGACTTCCTCCTCGCGGAGGGCGCGGGTCTCACCCTGAAGGGCCTCAAAGAACTCGTTCCCCTCGGCAGTCTCGTCCGCGAAATCCGCGGCGTCGAGGACGCGGATGCGCCCCATCTGCTTGGAGCCGTGCCCCTTGATCTGAGCTAGTAGTTTGGACATTGAGTCCCTCTTTGTTTTGCCTCACCCGTTCTTCAGGCGGGGGGCTGGAATCCCGGCGCTTTCGTCCGGCAGAACGGTTAGTTTGGCGCGGAAGGTAGGGAATCCAAAGGGAAAAGGACCTTGGACCCTGGTCCCTGGTCCTTGGCTGACGCCGACCCACCCGTTTCAGGTCGGCAGGGTCCGCCGGGGAGGCGCCAGTTAAGAACTAGGGACAAAGGACTAAGGCCTCCGTCGTCAGACGGAAATCACCACCAGCTCCGGATCCACTTCCTTTTGCAGGATGCCCTCGATGGCGGCCAGGGTCCCCGTGAGGCTGCTGGGGCAGGTGCCGCAGGCGCCCTGGTAGCGGATGAGGATCTGCTTGTCATGCCGGCCCACCACTTCCAGGCCGCCGCCATCGGCGGCCAGGGCGGGAAGGATGTTCTCATCCAGGACGGCCTGCACCTTTTGGACGATCGGGTCGTTGGGATCCGCCTGGGAGGCGAACTCCCGCTTGGGGGCCTCGCCGGGGGCGCTCCCGGTGGCACTGGGGGCCGTTCGGATGGGCGCCGCCAGCTTGGGCAGGAGGTCGGGCCAGGTGGCGTCGTCGTTCTTCGTGATGGTGAGCCACTTGTCCTGCATGAACACGGACACCACGGGGCCCACGTCGAACAGGGCCGACGCCAGGGGATCCGATTGCGCGATCTCCTTGTTCGGGTAGCTCTTGGCGAAGCCCACCGAGACGGGTTCCTTGAGCACGAACTTCACGGCGTTGGGGTTCGGGGTGTATTCGATTTCCGCGATCTTGGGCATGGCTACTCCGTGCTCGCGATGTCTTCGCCCTGCAGGGCGCTGCGCAGGGTCGCCCAGGGGAGGACGGCGCACTTCACGCGGGAGGGAAGATCTTTCACGCCCTGGAAGAGGGTGAGTTTGCCGAGGGTGTGGGGGGTGGTGGCGGGATCCAGCTCGCCACGCACCATGCCGCGGAACTCGTCGGCCATGGCCGCGGCGGCCTCCACGGTCTTGCCCTTCACGGCCCCGGTCATCAGGGAGGCGCTGGCGACATCGATGGCGCAGCCGTGGCCGTCGAATTTGATGTCCTGGATGACGCCATCCTTCACGTCGATGAAGAGCTCCAGCTGGTCGCCGCACAGGGGATTGTGGCCGTTGGCGTGGTGGGAGCAGGCCTCCAGCTTCCCGAAATTCCGGGGCTTCTTGTTGTGCTCCAGGATCACCTGCTGGTAGAGCTCGCGGGGATCAGCCATGGAAGATCTCCAGGGTTTTCTTCACGGCGGCCACCAGGGCGTCCACATCCTCGGGGGTGTTGAAGTAGGCGAAGGAGGCGCGGGTGGTGGCGGGCACGTTCATGCGTTTCATCAGCGGCTGGGCGCAGTGGTGGCCGGCGCGGACGACGACGCCCTCGCTGTCCAGGATGCTGCCCACGTCGTGGGGATGCACGCCTTCGAGCACGAAGGAGATCACGCTGGCCTTGCCGGGGGCCGTGCCGATGATGCGCAGACCGGGCAGGGCGGAGAGGCGCTCGGTGGCGTAGGCCAGGAGGCCGTGCTCGTAGGCCTGCACCTTCTCCCAGCCCAGGGCCTCCATGTAGTCCAGGGCGGCGCCGAGGCCGATGGCGGCGGCGATGGGGGGCGTGCCCGCCTCGAACTTGCCGGGGAGGCCGATGAAGCTCGTCTTCTCCCAGGTGACGGAGAGGATCATGTTGCCGCCGCCGTGCCAGGGGGGCATGGCTTCCAGCAGGGCCTGGCGGCCGTAGAGCGCGCCGATGCCCGTGGGGCCGCTGAGCTTGTGGCCGCTGAAGGCGTAGAAGTCCGCGCCCAGATCCCGCACGTCGGGTTTCAGGTGGGGCACGGCCTGGGCGCCGTCGATGACGGCGATGAGATTCGGATTCTTGGCCTTGGCCCGGGCGATGATCGCCTTCACGGGGTTCACGGTGCCCAGCACGTTGCTCACGTGGGTGAGGCCGAGCACCTTGGTGCGCTCCGTGACGAGTTCCTCAAGGGCGTCGAGGAGGATCTCACCTTCATCGGAGATGGGCAGCACCTTGATGGTGGCGCCCTTCTCCTGGGCCAGCAGTTGCCAGGGCACGATGTTGGCGTGGTGCTCCATGGCGCTGAGCAGGATCTCGTCGCCGGCTTGGACGTTCACGCGACCCCAGGATTGGGCCACGAGGTTGAGGCTCTCGGTGGTGCCCCGGGTCCAAATGACTTCCTTGGTGGAAGCGGCGTTGAGGAACCGGCGCACCTTCTCCCGGGCTTCCTCGTAGCGATCCGTGGCCTCCTGGCTGAGGGTGCTCACGCCCCGGTGCACGTTGGTGTGCTCGAACTGGGCGTAGTGGGCCATGCGTTCGACCACGGGCTTCGGCATCTGGCCGCTCACGGCGGAATCCATGTAGTGCAGGGGCTTGCCGTGGAAGGGCGTGGTGAGGAGGGGGAAGTCCCCGCGCACCTTCGCGAGGTCGAAGGGGGCCGTCAGCGTCGTCATCCCAGCTCTCCCAGGCCCTCGCCCAATCCTCGGCTTTGGGTGCGGGCGAGCACGACTTGCCGCAGGGCGCGGCGCAGGCTCGTGACGGGCACATGGGCCAGGAGGTCGGCGGCGAAGCCGTAAGTCAGGAGGTTGCGGGCCAGCTCCTCGTTCATGCCGCGGCTGCGGAGGTAGAAGAGCTCCTCCGGATCCAGCTGGCCAATGGCGGCGCCGTGGCTGCACTTCACATCGTCGGCGTGGATTTCCAGCTGGGGCTTGGCATCCACCCGAGCGGTGTCGGAGAGCAGGAGGGTGCGCACCTGCTGCTGGCCGTCCGTCACCTGGGCGTGCTTGTCCACGAGCACGCGGCCGTTGAAGACGGCCCGGGCGGTGCCGTCCACGATGCACTTGTGCAGCTGGCGGCTGGTGCCATGGGGCTGAGCGTGGTGCATGAAGCTGTGGGTATCGGCGATCTGATCGGCGCCCAGCAGGGCGAGGCCGTCCAAGGTCGCGGTGGCGCCCTGCTCCAGGATCACGTGGGGGTTCTGGCGGCTGAGCTGGGCGCCGAAGGTGAGGGTGCGGCTGTGGTACTGGGCGTCGCGGCCCACCTGGGCGTAGAGGTTGGAAACGTGGAAGGCGGTGGCATCCTCCCGCTGCACACGCTCGTGGTGCAGGATGGCGCCCTCGGCGAGGTGGATTTCCACCACGGCGTTCACGAGGCCGCGGCCCTCGCCCTGGTGATCCTCCACGAGGCGGGCCTCGGCGCCGCGCTCCAAGAGGAGCAGCAGGCGGGGTTGGGCCAGCACGCCGTCGCCCTGCGTGAAGGAGAGGAGGTGCAGGGGCGCCTCCACCTTCACATTGCGGGGCACGAAGAGCAGGGCGCCGTCCTCGAAGCGGGCGGTGTTCAAATCCTGGAAGACGTCGCCCGAGAAATCCGCGGCGATCTGCCCCAGTTTGGCGGCGGCATCCTCGGCTTTGCGCAGGGGCATGAATCGCACGCCCGCCGGCAGCCCGGAGGTGCAGCTGTGATGGGCCTCGTAATGGCCATTCACGAAGACGAGGCGGTTGCCCCGGGCCTCGGGCAGAATGGCGTCCTTGATGTCCACCGGGACGATGTCGCCGACCTTGGGTTCGAAGGCGCGGAGTTCCTTGAGGTCCAAGTATTTCCAATCCTCCTGGCGCGTCGTCGGCAGATCCTGTCCCTGGAGGCGGGCTTCGGCTTCCAGGCGGAGCGTGGACCAGCCCTCGGGCCGCGACGCAGCGAGGGCCCGGTCGAGGAGCGTACAGCTCGCGACGGCCTCCATCAGCGGCTCCCGGCGCCGGCCTCGGCCTGCACCCAGTCGTAGCCCTTGGCCTCGATCTCCAGGGCCAGCTCGGGGCCACCGGTCTTCACGATGCGGCCGCCCTGGAGGATGTGGATCTGGTCGGCGGGGATGTGATCCAGCAGGCGCTGGTAGTGAGTGACGAGGACGATGGCCCGTTCGGGGGACTTGAGGCCCGTGACGGCTTCGCCCACGATGCGCAGGGCGTCCACGTCCAAGCCGCTGTCCAGCTCATCCAGGATGGCGAGCTTGGGTTCCAGTACGGCCATCTGCAGGATCTCGTTGCGCTTCTTCTCGCCGCCGGAGAAGCCCTCGTTGAGGCTGCGGTCCAGGAACTCGGAGCGCATGCCCACGACCTTGATCTTCTCCTGGATGAAGTCGTCGAACTCCAGGGGATCCAGCTCCTCCTTGCCGTTGGCCTCGGCCTGCTTGTTGTAGGCCAAGCGCAGGAACTGGGCGTTGGAGACGCCGGGCACCTCGATGGGGTGCTGGAAGCCCAGGAAGATCCCCAGGCGGGCGCGCTCGTCGGCCTCCAGCTCCAGGAGGTCCTTGCCCTCGAAGGTCACGGTGCCGCCGGTGATGACGTAGGCGGGGTGGCCCGCCAGCACCTTGCCCAAGGTGGATTTGCCGGAGCCGTTGGGGCCCATGATGGCGTGCACTTCGCCGGCCTTGATCTCCAGGGAGATGCCCTTCAGCACCTCCTTGTCGTTCACGGTGGCGGTCAGGTTCTCGATCTTCAGCATGCAAACTCCAGAACTTCAAAAACAGATTCACCACCAAGACGCCAAGACACCAAGAAAAGCAAAAGGGAGACGACCAGGGTCTTTCTTGGTGTCTTGGTGTCTTGGTGGTTGTTCATATTTCAGCCCACGCTGCCTTCGAGCTTGAGGCTGAGCAGCTTGGTGGCTTCCACGGCGAACTCCATGGGGAGTTCGCGGAAGACGTCTTTGCAGAAGCCGTTGATGATCATGCTGATGGCGTCCTCGGCGGGGATGCCGCGCTGTTGGAAGTAGAAGAGCTGCTCTTCGCCGATCTTGCTGGTGGTGGCTTCGTGCTCGACCTTGGCGGTGCGGTTCTGCACTTCCAGGTAGGGGAAGGTGTGGGCGCTGCACTGGTCGCCGATGAGCATGGAGTCGCACTGGCTGAAGTTGCGGGCGCCTTCGGCCTTGGGGTGCACCTTCACGAGGCCGCGGTAGGCGTTGGAGCTGTCGCCAGCGCTGATGCCCTTGCTGATGATGGTGGAGCGGGTGTTCTTCCCCACGTGGATCATCTTGGTGCCGGTGTCGGCCTGCTGCTTGTGGTTGGTGAGGGCCACGGAGTAGAACTCGCCCACGCTCTCGTCGCCCAGGAGCACGCAGGAGGGGTACTTCCAGGTGATGGCCGAGCCCGTCTCCACTTGGGTCCAGCTGATGCGGCTTCGCTTGCCTTTGCAGAGGCCGCGCTTGGTGACGAAGTTGTAGATGCCGCCCACGCCATCCTTGTCGCCCGCGTACCAGTTCTGCACGGTGCTGTACTTGATGTCGGCGTCATCCAGGGCCACGAGCTCCACCACGGCGGCGTGGAGCTGGTTGGTGTCGAACTTGGGGGCCGTGCAGCCCTCCAGGTAGGACACGGAGGCGCCCTCCTCGGCCACGATGAGCGTGCGCTCGAATTGCCCCGAGTCCTTGTTGTTGATCCGGAAGTAGGTGGAGAGCTCCATGGGGCTCTTCACGCCCTTGGGGATGAACACGAAGGAGCCATCCGTGAACACGGCGCTGTTGAGGGCCGCGTAGAAGTTATCGGTGGTGGGGACCACGGAGCCCAGGTACTTCTTCACCAGCTCCGGGTGCTCCTTCACGGCCTCGCTGAGGGCGCAGAAGATGATGCCCACCTTGCCCAGCTTCTCTTTGTAGGTGGTGGTGACGCTCACGGAATCGAAAACCACGTCCACGGCGACGCCCGCCAGGGCCTCGCGCTCGTGCATGGGCACCCCCAGCTTCTCGAAGGTGCGCAGGAGCTCGGGATCCACTTCATCGAGGCTCTTGTACTTGGCTTCCTTGGCCTTGGGAGCGCTGTAGTAGACGATCTTCTGGAAGTCGGGCTTCTCGTAGGTGACGTTGGCCCAATCGGGCTCTTCCATGGTCAGCCAGTGGCGATAGGCCTTGAGCCGCCACTCCAGGAGCCACTCGGGCTCCTCCTTCTTGGCGGAGATCAACCGGATCACGTCCTCGGACAGGCCGGCGGCGACAGACTCCGTGGCGATGTCCGTCACGAAGCCGTACTTGTATTCCTGGCTGGTAAGGCCCTGCAGGGCGGTGCTCATGAAGGTCCCTCGACCTTCCATTCTCTAATCCTGACTAATGTTGTCAACAAAGATTGGGGTGATGCAGGGCTCAACTCCCGGATCGGCGAAGAGACTGACTGCTAATTGCCATTATTCGTGTAAATAGGATTTTATTGGTGCCTACCGGAACCCTCGGATTCTGCTGGGGGCGATGACGAGGTGTGTTGGACGATTCAGGAGCAGTCGGGGCTGGCCCAGGGCCTCGCCGATCGAGGCGCCTATCGCAGCCGGAGCCACCCCGGCCAATGCTTGACCACAGTGACCTTATACCTGACAATTAGCTATCTAGCTAAGGAGTTGGCATGTTCCTCCTGCCTTCTATCCCGCGATTCCTCTCCTTGAGCTTCACCCTCGCCGCCATGGGCAGCGGGTGGGTGCTCGGCCCCCTCCGGGCCGAGGATGGCCCGGCCCGCCCCGTGGCCCTCCAACATGACAAGGCCGTCAACTACGCCGCGTTCAGCCCGGATGGCCAGTTCGTGGTCACGGCCTCCGATGACAACACGGCCCGGATGTGGGATGCCCGCACGGGGAAGCCCGTCGGTGAGCGGCTCGTGCATCGGGGCGCGGTCAATTTCGCCACCTTCAGCCCCGATGGCCGAGCCGTGCTCACGGCCTCCGACGACAAGACCGCCCGGGTCTGGGATGCCCACACGGGCAAGCCCCTCACGGATCCCCTTCCCCATGGGAATACGCTCCGCACCGCAGCGTTCAGCCCCGATGGGCTCCGGATCGTGACGGCCTGCGATGACATGAACGCCCGGATCTGGGATGCCCGCACCGGCAAGCTTCTCCTGGAGCCGCTCCGGCATGGGCGGGATGTCACCAGCGTTTCCTTCAGCGCCGATGGCCTACGCATCCTCACCGCCTCCGATGACCAGACGGCCCGAGTCTGGGATGCCCTTACCGGCAAGCCCCTCACCCCACCCCTGCAGCACCGGAGCGATGTCAATGGCGCTGCCTTCAGCCCCGATGGCCTGCGGGTGGTGACGGCTTCCGATGACAAGACGGCCCGGATTTGGGATGCCCTGACCGGCCAACCGCTCACTGATGCGCTCCCGCATGCACGGGAAGTCCGCTCCGCCGCCTTCAGCCCGGATGGTGCGTGGGTGGTCACCGCCTCCGTGGATAAGACGGCCCGGGTCTGGGATGCCCGTTCAGGCAAGCCGCTGACCGATTTCCTCACGCACGGGCAGCTGGTCAATTTCGCGGCCTTCAGCCCCGATGGACGGAAGGTGGTGACCGCCTCCTGGGATTTCACCGCCCGGGTCTGGGATGCCCAATCCGGCAAGCCCCTCTCTGAACCGCTGCGCCATGGCGACACGGTCCGTTCCGCCATCTTCAGCCCCGATGGGCGGTGGGTGGTCACCGCGTCCGCGGACCGGACGGCCCGGATCTGGGAAGTCCGCTGACCCCCTCGCCGACGTGCCGCCGTATGAAGCCTCTGGCGCAAGGGGAACGGATCCTCCGCCGCTGATTTCACGCCCAGCGGCGCCAAACCCATTTCAGTGGTTCACGGGTGGGGACCCGGGATCGCTTGCGTTCAGGCCTCAGGCCAGCACCTTTTGGAACACGTCGAGGGCCGCTTCCATCTCCGCCCGCGTGCCAATGGACAGCCGCAGGTGGGTGTTCAACGGCGGGAAGGGCCGACCCACGGCCACGCCCTGCTTGAGGCAGGCGGCTTTGAAGGCCTTCACGTCGCGGCGGATGTCGATCATCAGGAAGTTGGCCTCGGAGGGGCCGACGGAATAGCCGGCCTTCTCGAACCAGGCGCGGGCGAAGGCTTTGGCTTCGCGGTTCTTCCGCTGCTCTTCGGCGATGTGGGCCGTGTCGCCGACGGCGAGGGCGGCGCCGGCGAGGGCCAGCTGATTGATGCCTGAGGGGAGCATGCCCATTTCCATGCGGGCCAGGGTCTCGGGCCGGCCGATGGCGTAGCCCACCCGCAGACCCGCGAGGCCGAACACCTTGGAGAAGGTGCGGGCCACGATCACGTTGGGGTTCTGGAGGGCCAGGGGGATGGCGGTGGCGTAGGCGGGGTCGTCCACGTACTCGTGATAGGCCTCGTCCACGAGGATGACGGTGTCGGGCG
Source organism: Holophagaceae bacterium (assembly GCA_035255465.1). Taxonomy (GTDB): domain Bacteria; phylum Acidobacteriota; class Holophagae; order Holophagales; family Holophagaceae; genus JAFDVN01. Next base: position 24,916 of record DATEZP010000052.1, on the reverse strand, counting down.
AGGTCCTGCCCACCTGGGCGATGAAGGCGGCCACGTCGGCCTTGCCGTGCACGGTGGCGGTAGGGTTGTTGGGGTTGCAGAAGAACACCAGCCCCGCACCCTTGGCGGCTTCGGCCATGGGCGTGAGGTCGAGCCGCAGCTTGGCGTCCACGGGGACCTTCCGCACGGGGAAGCCCAGGATCCCAGCGATGACGGCGGGGAACTCGAAGGAGGGCGTGGGGGCCACGAGGGCCCGTTGGGGCGACGCAAAGGTCTGCACGGCCACCTTCAGGATCTCCGTGGAGCCGCAGGCCAAAAGGATGTGTTCGGGACGCACGCCGTTGGCCTTGGCGAGGGCGGCCTTGAGGTCGTTCTCCAGGGCGAAGGGGTAGCGGTTAGCCTCGCTGAAGGCGTTCCGGAACGCCTCGAAGACGCGTTCCCCAGGGCCGTTGGGGTTCTCGTTGCTGTCCAGACGGATCATCCCCTGGGCCTTGGCCAAGGCGCGATCCGATTGGCGTGTCGCGTGGGGCGAGAGGGCCATCAAGGGTTCACGGCCACGGCCGGAGAGGGCGATGGAGGCGGCCCCGCTGGCGCCGAGGGCGGTCAGGAAGGTTCGGCGGGAGAGGGGCATGGGCCCTCCTGGGGAATGAAGTTCACCCATCCTGCACGCGAATGGGATCGCCGAATAGCCCTCAGCCCTTGGCCCCGATCTCCTTGAGCAGCCCTTGGATCTGGTTCCGCACGCTCTGGGCCTGTTCCTCGCTCAGGTCGCCTTCATCGGCTTCGAGGCCGGCGCGGAGGATGCCCTGGGCCTCCTTCTTATCCCCCATCTGGGCCAAGGCGGCGCCGAGCTGGAAGTGGTTCATGACCGTGGGCTCCTTCTCGAGCACGGGATCCAGCAGCTCCAGGACCTCCTGGGGCTTCTGGAGGGCGAGCAGGTACTGGCCCAGGAGCCCCCGGGCTCGGGATTCCAATCCAGGGAGGGGTTGGGACGCGAGGCGCTTCACTTCGCGGAGATCCACCTCGGTGATGGTTTGGTGCAGCAGTCGGTGCGCCGAGCGCATGAGGGCCGCTTCGAAGGCGCCGCTGCTCTTGGGATGGGCCTTGAGGAAACCCTCCAGGGCTTTCTGGATGAGGGGTTCATCGGATTGGGCCATGGCGTGCTCCAGCACCAGGCGCAGGGCCTGGAAGCACAGCCGGGGATGGCGCTTGCTGCGGCTGAAGGAGAGGGCATCCTCGAGATGGTTTTCCGGATCCCGCTGGAAATCCATGCGGAGTTCCAGCCATTCGGAACGCTCGCTGGGCCCCTTGCGCTTCACCCGGCGCAGGATCTGGTCGGCTTCCTCCAGCAGACCTTCCGTGAGCAGGGTCTCCACCTCGTCCAGCAACCCTTGGGTGCCGGGTTTGCCATCGCGGGCGGTGCGGAGCTGCACCACGTTCTCGGCATCGAGCAGGAGCAGCAGGTCGTGGTCACCGGGATGCTGCTGCAGCAGCTCCTGGAGGATGGCGAAGGCCTTGGAGCGTTCCTCCAGCACGAGGTAGCCCTCAGCCAGGTGCTCGCGCACGCCGGCATCGCCGGGCAGCATTTCGGTGGCGTCCTTGAAGATCGCCACGGCCTTGGCGCCCTCGCCCCGGGCGAGGTGGACGGAGCCCAAGCGCAGGAGCGTTTCGCCATCACGGCGGCGGGCCACCGCCTCCTGGGCGGCCTCCAGGGCGCCTTGCAGATCCTCCTGCTGTTCCAGGAGCTCGGCCAGGAGCAGCCGGGGATCGGCATCGTCGGGGCGCAGGTCCGAGGCCTGATTGAGGGCCTCCACGGCTTCGTCGGCCCGGTCGGGATCATCCATGATGAGGCGGCCCAGCATCATCCAGGCCTCGAAGTGGCGGGGGCTCTGCTGGATGGCGCGGCGGGCCAGGGTCTCGGCGCTATCCCAGGCCTGGGCGGCCTCCTGCAGGCTCGCCACGGTGAAGAGCAGCTCGTAGTTCTTGGGGTCCTGCTGCAGGGCCTGATCCAGGCGGTCGGCGGCCTCGGGCAGGTTGCCCTGCTCCAGCAGCGCGGCGGTTTCCGCCAGGGCCCGGCGCAACTGCGCCATGCTCTTGGGCCGCGCGATGGGCAGGATGCGGGCGCGGTAGCGGGTGAAGAGCTCCCGGGCCCGGATGAGGTGCAGGTTCTCGTCCACGAGGTGTTCCCAGCGCTCGCTGAACGCTTGGGGATCCAGCTGCTTGCGGGCATCCATTTCCTGCACGAGGGCCATGAGGCCGTTGCGGAGCATCACTTCCGATCGCTCCAGCTTCGCCAGCTGATCGCTGACGGTCTCCAGGTAGGTCTCCACCCGGCGGAGGCCCTCCTCCAGGTTGGTGATGCGCTCGATCAGATGCTCTTCGAGATCCTCGCCCGCATCCTCCTCACTCTCGTCCTCCCAGGTCTGGTCGCCCAGCACGATCATCAGCCGGGTGCCGCACTTCTGGCAGGTCTCCCGATCCCCAGGGTTCCAGGAGAGGCAGTTCTGACAATAGGAGCCGGGGAGTTGTTCGGTGGCCATGGAAGGAGGATAACGCCGCTCCGCCCAGGCGGTTGGGAGGAACGCGAAGAGCGCTAAGAACTGCGCCAAGACCCAGGAATTTTCCTGTCTTCGCGCTCTTAGCGTTCCAAGTCCAAAACCTCAGACCGGGGCCATCTTCCGGATCCGCACCGCCGTTCGTTTGAATTCGGGGGTATGGGTCTTGGGATCCCGGCCGGGGCCCATGGCCCGGTTCACGAAGGCCTTGGCGGAGTGGAAGATGCCGAAGGGCTCGCCGGGGCGCACGCGGTCCGTGAGGTGGGCGTGGGCTTGGAAGGCGCCATGGTGGCTTTCCACGGTGACTTCCTCATCGTCCAGGATGCCCAGGGCGGCCGCATCGGCGGGGTTCAGCTCCAGGACGTCATCGCGGGTGAGTTGCGTGTTCTCCGTGCGGACGGTCATGGTGCCGGCGTTGAAGTGCTGGAGGGAGCGGCCCGTGTTGAGGATGAAGGGGAAGGCTTCGTCCACCACCTCGGCGCTGGGGCGGAAGTCGATGGGGCGGAACTGGGCCCGGTCGCCCACGGGGAAGCTGGTCGCGTGGAGGATGGCGGTGCCCGGGTGCAGCTCATCGGGGCAGGGCCACTGGAGGCCGCCGGGGTGCTCCAGGCGGTGGTAGGCCACGCCGGCCACGGCGGTCCAGAGCTTTCGGACTTCGTTCCAGACGTCCTCGGAGGTGTGGTACTGGAAGTGGTCCCCCACGCCCAGGCGCTTGGCCAGCCCCAGGAGGATGTCCAGGTCGCTGCGGCTCTGACCCCGGGGGGCGATGGCGGCGCGCACCCGCTGCACGCGGCGCTCGCCGTTCATGAAGGTGCCCTCCTTCTCGAAGGTGCTGGCGGCGGGCAGGAACACGGTGCCGAAGGCCTTGGCGGTCTCGGTCATGAAGAGGTCGACGACGACCATGCCTTCCAGCTGGGCCAGGGCGGCGGCATTGCGGTGGGCGTTGGCCGTGGTGAGGTAGAGGTCGTAGCCAAAGACGAGCATGGCCCGCAGCTTCCCTTCGCCGGCGGCGTCCAGCATCTCCAGCATGTCCAAGCCGGGCGGGGGCAGGGGGCCCCACAGGGCCTCGTGCTTGGCGATGACCTGGTCGTAGGGCTGGTAGCCCGTGAGGCGCTTGGGCTCGCAACCCATCTGCGCGCACCCCTGCACGTTGTTCTGGCCCCGCAGGGGGTTCACCCCGGATCCGGGCTTGCCCAGGTTGCCCGTGAGCAGCGCGAGGTGCACGAGGGCGAGGATGCCATCCGAGCCCTGCACCTGCTCCGTGACGCCCAGGCCGTTGCACATGTAGGCGGGGCCGGTGGTGGCATAGAGGCGGGCGGCCTTGCGGACCTCTTCGGCGTCCACGCCGCAGGTGGCCGCGGCCCGCTCCGGCGTCCACTCCTGCAGCGAGGCCTTGTAGGCTTCGAAGCCCTCGGTGCGGGCCCCGACGAAGGCGGCATCGAAGAGCCCTTCATTCACGATGACGTGGGCCAGGGCCTGGAAGAGCGGGATGTTGGTGCCGGGCCGGGGCCGCAGGTGCACGGTGGCCAGCTCCGCCAGCTCCGTGCGGCGGGGGTCGATGACGATGAGGGGCATGCCCTTCAGGGCCCGGTGCTTGATGCGCAGGCCCACGATGGGGTGGTTCTCCGTGGGGTTCGCGCCCACCACCATGACGAGGCCCGCGAGGTCGATGTCGGCGAAGCTGTTGGTGGCGGCCCCCGTGCCGAGGGCCAAACCCAGCCCCGCGGCGCTGGGGGCGTGGCAGACCCGGGCGCAGCAATCCACGTTGCCCGTGCCCAGGCCCACCCGGGCGAGCTTCTGGGTGAGGAAGGCCTCCTCATTGGTGCCGCGGGAGGAGCCCAGTACGCCGATGGCGGTGGGGCCGTGCTGCTCTTTAACCCGGGTGAGCAAGGCGGCGGCCTCATCCAGGGCTTCGTCCCAGCTCACGGCCTCCCACTCACCCCCCCGGCGGACCATGGGGGAAGTGATGCGGTCCTCGGCGTCGTTGAAGCCCAGGCCGAAGCGACCCTTCAGGCAGAGGTGGCCCCGGTTCACGGGGGCATCCTTGGCGGGGCGGATGTCCACGAGGCGGTCGCTGGTGCTGCCGATCTCCAGTTCGCAGCCCGTGCCGCAATAGGAGCAGACGGAGCGGGTCCAGGTGATGGGGGTGCCGTGGCGGTAGCGGGCCCAATCCTGGATGGCGCCCGTGGGGCAGGTGTCGGCGCAGGCACCGCAGCTCACGCAGGGGCTGTCCAGGAGGCGGCCCGCGTCGCCGGGCTCCACGTGGGCCTCGGCCCCGCGGCCCACCACCTTCCAAATGGCGTGGCCCTGCACCTCCTCGCAAATGTGGACGCAGCGGTAGCAATCCACGCAGCGGTTCATGTCCAGGCGCAGGTAGGGGTGGGATTCATCCAATTTCGACGGCACCCAGGGGCCCGTGGCGGGCACCTGGTAGTGCAGCAGGAGGCGGTGGAAGGGGTGATCCGGATCCAGGGTGGGGATCTCGGCCGGATAGCGCCGGGCGATCATCTCCACGAGCCCCTTGCGGTAGCCCTCCAGGGCTTCGCCATGGGTGTGCACGGACATGCCTTCGGCCACGGGCGTGGCGCAGGCGCACAGGGGGCGTTCCTGCCCGTCCACTTCCACTTCGCAGAGGCGGCAGGCGCTGGCGGGCTGCATCCGCGCGTCGTGGCAAAGTGTCGGCACGTTGAGCCCGTGGGCCCGCAGCGCCTGCAGGAGGGTCGCGCCTTCGGGGGCGTCGACGGGGGTGCCGTTCAAGAGGATTCGGACCATGGGGACCTTCGGGCTGTCCCAAGGTGGGGCCGGGGGGCTGTGATGGTCATCAACCTCCGGTTTTCGGGGGGAAACAGGAGCGCGGAGGGGCGCGGAGAAAAGCGAAGGCGGTCGGGATGGCCGAACAAGGTGCGGGAGGTTGCCCAAGCAGCAGGCTCTGGAGCGCCGCAGGGGCCGATCTGCCCGCCTCGCATTTCCTTTTCTCCGAATCCCGCCTGTTCCAGGGACGAAACAAAAAACCCCGCTTGCGCGGGGTCTTCTGTGGAACGAACCGAACCCTACTCGATCTCGGTCTCGGGCATGTCCATCTTCTTGGGGGTGCGCCACAGGGCGGAGAGCAGGAGCTGGCGCATGGGCGGGAATTCCTTGGGCAGGCGGTCGAAGAGCTGCTCGAAGAGCTCCTCATGGAGCAGGAGCTCCCGGCGCCACTCGTCGCGGTTGATGGCGGTGAGCTCGTCGTAACGGCTTTCGTCCAGGCCCTTGATGCCCGTGAGGTCCAGATCCTCCTTGCGGGGCATCCAGCCGAGGGGGGTCTCCATGGCGAAGGCCTTGCTGTGCACGCGGTCCACGATCCAGTTGAGGACGCGCATGTTCTCCGTGTAGCCGGGCCACAGGAACTTGCCGTCGGCACCCTTGCGGAACCAGTTCACGATGAACATCTTGGGCGGCGCGGTGAGCTCGCGGCCGATCTGGAGCCAGTGGTCGAAGTAGTCGCCCATGTGGTAGCCGCAGAAGGGCAGCATGGCGAAGGGGTCGCGGCGCACCTGGCCGATGGTGCCGGCGGCGGCGGCGGTCATCTCGGAGCCGATGGTGGCGGCGAAGTAGACGCCGAAGCTCCAGTTCACGGCCTGCATCACGAGGGGCACGGTCGTCGCGCGGCGGCCGCCGTAGATGAAGGCGCTGATGGGGACGCCGGCGGGATCCTCCCACTTGGGGTCGATGGTGGGGCACTGAGAGGCGGGGGCCGTGAAGCGGCTGTTGGGGTGGGCCGCGGGCTTGCCGCTGCTCTTGTCGTAGGGCTTGCCGTTCCAGTCCGTGAGGCCCTCGGGCACTTCGTCCGTCATGCCCTCCCACCACACGTCGCCGTCGGCGGTCATGGCCACGTTCGTGAAGATGGTGTTCTTCGTGATCGTGAGCATGGCGTTGGGGTTGGACTTCATGGAGGTGCCGGGGGCCACGCCGAAGAAGCCGGCCTCGGGGTTGATGGCGTAGAGGCGGCCATCCTTGCCAGGCTTGATCCAGGCGATGTCATCGCCCACCGTGGTCACCTTGCAATGCTTCAGGGCCTCGGGGCTCTGGATCATGGCGAAGTTGGTCTTGCCGCAGGCGCTGGGGAAGGCGGCGGCCACGTAGGTCTTCTCGCCGTTCTTCTCCATGCCCAGGATCAACATGTGCTCGGCCAGCCAGCCCTCCTCGCGGGCCATGGTGGAGGCGATGCGCAGGGCGAAGCACTTCTTTCCGAGCAGGGCGTTGCCGCCGTAGCCGGAGCCGAAGGACCAGATCTCCCGGGTCTCGGGGAAGTGGCAGATGTACTTGTTGTCGGGGTTGCAGGGCCAGGCCACGTCCTTCTGGCCCTCGGCCAGGGGGGCGCCGATGCTGTGCAGGGCCGGCACGAAGTCGCCGTCGCCGAGCACGTCGTACACGGCCTTGCCCATGCGGGTCATGATCCGCATGTTCACGGCCACGTAGGGGCTGTCGGAAAGTTCCACGCCGATGTGGGCGATCTTGGAGCCGAGGGGGCCCATGCTGAAGGGGATCACGTAAAGGGTGCGGCCCTTCATGCACCCCTTGAACAGGCCGCGCAGCTTGGCCTTCATCTCCGCGGGCGCCATCCAGTTGTTGTTCGGGCCGGCGTCCTCCTTGCGGGCGGGGCACACGAAGGTGCGATCCTCCACCCGGGCCACGTCCCCGGGATCGGAGAGGGCCAGGAAGGAGTTGGGGCGCTTCTCGGGATTGAGCCGCTTGAAGGTGCCGGCGTCCACCATCATCTGGCAGAGGCGGTCGTACTCCTCCTGGGAGCCGTCGCACCAGTACACGTCCTTGGGCTGGCAGAGTTCCACCACCTCTTCAACCCAGGTGATGAGCTTCTGGTTCTTCACATGGCTCGGCACAGCCAGCGCGGTCACGGACATGAAAGATCTCCTCAAGGGGTGCCCTGGGGCGAAAAATCCATTCTACCGGCCGGTCCGGTAGGGGCAAACCACAGGTTTTTCCGAGGGCATCACCGACGATTCGTCTGCGATGAAACGTCGCACCGGCTTGGAGCTCGGGCCCATCGGCGGGAGGATCGAAGGATGACCCCCGAAGGCATCCTGACGCTCTCCTGGTTGATCCGGCTGCGCTGGGCAGCCCTGGCCGTGTATGCGGGTCTCCTGGCCCTGGCCGTGCTGGCCATGGACCTGGACATTCCCCTGGGGCTCTGTGGGAGCCTCCTCCTGGTGGTGGCCACCACCAACCTCTGCCTTCTGGCCTGGTGGGATGCCTCAGGCCCCGGTCCCAGGGGGCTCACGGGAGCCGTGCTGGTGCTGGACACCCTGGTGTTCGGGGGACTCCTCTACGCCACGGGCGGGCCGGCCAATCCCTGCTCCGCGCTCTTCCTCGTGCACGTGGCCCTGGCGGCCTCGGTGCTGGGCCTCCGCTGGGGCTGGGCCATGGCCCTTCTGGTGGCGGTGGTGGACGGTCTGCTCTTCCCCTTCCACCTGCCCCTGGGCCACCTGGACCACCAGATGGCGGGCATGGCGTGGCACCTGGCGGGCATGTGGGCGGGCCTGGCCCTGACGGCGATCCTGGTGGCCCACTTCGTGGGGAGGCTCTCGGAGGCCCTGGGCCGGGAACGGGCCCGGGCCGAGTCCCTGCAAGTCCGGGCGGACCGGGAGGCCCGCCTCGCAGCCGTCACGGCCCTGGCGGCGGGGGCGGCCCACGAACTGGCTACCCCCCTGGGCACCATCGCCCTGGCGGCCTCGGACCTGGATCCGGCTGATCCTCGGGCGCTGGCGGCGGATGTGGCCCTCATCCAGCGGGAGGTGGACCGCTGCCGCGGGATCCTGGACACCCTGGCTTACGAAGGGGGCCAGCTCACGGCGGAGGCGCCCCAGACCTTGGATCTGGGGACCTGGATCCGGACCCTGGCCGAAGGCTTCGGCCCCCGGCTCTACGTGGAGGCCGAGGACCTGCGGGCTCACTTGCCGGCCCGGAGCCTGGCCCTGGTGTTGCGCGGGCTCGTGAAGAACGCTCGGGAGGCGGCGGGGACCGAAGCGTTCATCCAGCTCCGCGTGGGTATGGAGCCCACTGGGGAACTGCGGATCCGGGTCATCGACCTGGGCCCCGGATTCCCCCCCGAACTCCTGCCCCGGGTCGGTGAGGCCTTCCTCAGCACCAAGGGCGAGGAGGGGATGGGTCTGGGCCTCTTCCTGGCCCGTGGATGGACGGAGCGCTTGGGTGGGCACCTGGTGGTGGAGTCCCGCCCCGGGCTCACCCAAGTGGCCCTGCATCTGCCCGCGGAGGTGCTGCGGTGATCCGCCTGCTGCTCGTGGACGACGATGCCCCCTACCGCGCCCGCCTGGCCCAGGCCCTGCGGAAGCGGGGATTGGAGGTGGTGGAGGCCGAGGATCCTGCGGCCGCCCTGGAGCTGGCCCTGGCGAGCCCTCCCCAGGGCGCCTTGGTGGACCTCCGCATGCCCGGGGGCTCGGGCCTGGACCTCGTGGCCCGGCTGGCGGCCCTGGAGCCCCGGCCCGTGATCGTGGTGCTCACGGGCTACGGCAGCATCCCCACGGCCCTGGAGGCGGTGCGGCGCGGAGCGGCCCACGTGCTGCAGAAGCCCGCGGAGCTGGGGGCCATCCTCGCGGCCCTGAGGGGCGAAGTTGCGAAGCCGGACGAGGCCGAGGTGCCCAGCCTCGACCGGGTGGAGTGGGAGCACATCCAGCGGGTGCTGGCCGATGCCGGCGGCAACGTGAGCGAGGCGGCCCGCCGCCTGGGGCTCCATCGCCGCAGTCTCCAACGGAAGCTAGACCGCCCGGCCCCTCGGGGATGATGCGACAACGTGTCGCATGGGCGTTCGGGCGTCCGCTTCGTAAGCTCGGCGGATGCGAACCCTTCCTTTGATCTCCCTCCTGGCGGCCGCACCCGCCTTCGCCTGCGGTGTCTGCGGCTGCGCCACCCACACCGACTGGGCCTCCCAGGGGATCTGGTCGGGTCCCGGCTTCCGCCTGAGCCTGCGCACGGATTATTTCAACCAGGACCAGCTGCGGACGGGGCGCAGCACGGTGGACCGGGGCAGCTTCGCACTGCCTGCGGACACGGAGCTGCAGACCCAGACGATCACCCGGGCCCTCACCCTGGGCCTGGACTGGAGTCCCACGGACACTTGGGGCTTCAACTTGGCGCTGCCCTACATCCACCGCACCCACGAGACCCTTGCCAAGGGGGACGTGGAGGATAGTGCCTCCCGCCAGGTGGGCCTGGGGGACGTTCGCCTAATGGCCCGCTACATGGGGCTCCGGGGGGACCGGTCCTTTGGTGTGCTGCTGGGGGTGAAGCTGGCCACGGGCCGCCGCGATGAGACTTTCGCCTCGGGTCCCCAAGCGGGGGCGGCGGTGGACCGTGGGCTGCAGCTGGGCACCGGTTCTACGGACCTCCTGGTAGGGCTCACCCACTTCGGCGAGTTCAACGGGCCCTGGAGTCACTTCGCCTCGGCCCAGCTACAGGTGCCCCTGATCCACGGGGAGGGCTTCCGGCCGGGCAACGCCTTCACGGGGGTCCTGGGCCTCCGGCGCACCGGCGCCGGGCCGGTGCAACCCCAGGTGCAGCTCACGGTGCGCACCGAGCAGGCCGAGTCCGGCACTGAAGCGGATGCGCCCAACAGCGGGGCCACGCTGGTGCACTTCACCCCGGGGATCGTGGCGCAGTTGGGAGCGCGCACCTCCCTCTCCGCCTTCGTGCAGCTCCCGGTGTACCAGAACGTGCGCGGCCTGCAGTTACAGCCCCGGGCCCTGTTTTCCGCAGCCCTCCACGTGGCCTTTTAATGGATAAACTTGTTCATGCTTGAAAACTGGTTGAACCATCCCCACGCCATGCCCTGGCTGCTCGTCATGTGGGTGGCGGGTCTGTTGGGCAGCATCGGCCACTGCGCCGGCATGTGCGGGCCCATCGTGGCCGCCTTCGGGATGGCCCAGGCCAAGCATGGGGGGCGTCCCTGGGTGCGGCACCTCGTTTTCCAGGTGGGCCGGATCACCACCTACACGGTGCTGGGTGGGGTCATCGGCTTCCTGGGCGGATTCGCCCGCATCCAGAACATCCAGGACATGCATGAGTGCTGTCGCCCGGAAGGCGCCGCCCTGGTCGCCGCCCAGGCCTGGCCCTGGCAGATCTGGGTGAAACTGGGCATCGGTTTCCTGATGCTCCTCCTGGGGGTGTTCATGCTCCTGGGGCGGCGGGCGGACGCCCTGATGGAATTCCCCCTCCCCAAGCCCCTGCAGAACCTGCTCTCCAAAGGCCTCCGCACCTCGGGGGCACCCTGGTTCCTGGGCATGCTCTGGGGGCTGATCCCCTGTGGTCTCGTCTACATGATGCTGTTGAAAAGCCTGGACGCCGGAACCTGGCGCATGGGGGCGGCGGGCATGGCGGCCTTCGGCTTGGGCAACATGCCCCTACTCATGGGTCTTGGGCTGGCGAGCACCAAGCTGAGCCAAGTCTGGAAGGCCCGCCTCCTCCGGCTGGGGGGCCTCACCGTCGCCCTCATGGGCGGGTACATCCTCTGGCAGGCCGTCACCCTGCTGCGGCTTCAGGCTTCAGGGCTCTGATTCCCCTTTTTCAAATCGCCGGCGGGATTATCCTGGGGGGCACCGAGGTCGGCATGAGCGAGGACCAGGACAAGCGCCAGGAAGCCATGGAGTGGGTGGGCAAGGCCTATCAGCTCCACATGAAGGGCGAGATCGAGAAGGCCGTCTCCCTCTACACCAAGAGCCTGGAGATCCATCCCACCGCCGAGGCCTACGAGTTCCGGGGCTGGGCCCGGAGCTTCGAGAAGGACTACGCCGCCGCCATCGAGGACTGCCACCGGGCCATCGACCTGGATCCGGAGTTCGGGGGCCCTTACAACGACATCGGCGCCTACCACATCGAGCAGGGCGAGCTGGATGATGCGGTGCCCTGGCTCCGCATGGCCCTCAAGGCCAAGCGCTACGAGAGCTACTGCTTCCCCCACTTCAACCTGGGGCGCATCTACGAGACCAAGGGCCAGCTGGAGAAGTCGCTGGAGCACTACCGCCAGGCCCTGGAGGAGAACCCCCGCTACGCCCTCGCCGCCAAGGCCGTGGATCGCGTGAAGGGCAAGCTGGCGGTGCGGGAATCCGAGCCCAGCGCGAACTGAAAAGCGCGAGTCCCCGAGGACACGGGGCGGCCCCAGAGGCTGCAGAGGGTATTCTGGAGCTTCTGCGTTTCTCCGTGTCCGCTGCGACCAGCCTTCCTTTTCCTGGAGTTCCCATGTCCGATCTGAAGTCCACCGCCGGCCCCGCCCTAGGCAAGCTGCCCTCCGGTCTCGCCATCTGCACCGCCCAGCACGGCAGCGAGCGCACCGGCTTCCTGGCCTCCTGGGCCCAGCAGGTGAGCTTCGAGCCCCCGCTCGTGGCCGTGTGCATCAAGGCCGGGCGCCCCATCGAGAAGCTCATCGACGGCAGCGGCCACTTCGCGCTGAACATCCTGGCCGAAGGTGACTTCGCCAGCCTCAAGCGCTACGGCAAGGGCTTCGAGCCCGGCATCGATCCCTGGGCCGAGGATCCCCAGACCCTGGCTGACGGTCACCTCGCCCCCGTCTTCGCCAACGGCTACGCCTACCTCGTCCTGAAGTTCACCAAGCGCCTGGAGACCGGTGGCGACCACCACATCTTCATCGGCGAGCTGGTGGGCGGCGCCCTCCAGGACGCTGAGAAGAAGCCCTACGTGCACATCCGCAAGGACGGGTTCGGTTACTAACCACCGCGGTCAGCGATCAGCTCTCAGCTGTCAGCGCGCCTGCCGCGCCTCCCTGCTCTGGCTGATCGCTGAATGCTGATCGCTGAAAGCACCCCATGCACCTCACCATCGCCCACAGCCCCGATTCCGACGACGCCTACATGATGGCCCCCCTGGCCCTGGGCTGGATGGATCCCGAGGGCTTCACCTTCGAGTTCGTCCGCAAGGACATCGAACAGCTGAACACCGAGGCGCTGGAAGCGAAGTACCACGTCACGGCCATCAGCTTCGGGGCCTACCCGGAGCTGAAGGACCGCTACGCCCTGCTCACGGCAGGCAGCTCCATCCAGGAGGGCACGGGGCCCTTGGTGGTCTCCCGCGAGCCCATGCACGCCGACGACCTGCGGGACGTCACCATCGTCATCCCGGGCAAGCGCACCAGCGCCTACCTGAGCATGCGCCGCTGGTGCGAGACCCTGGGGTTCGAGCCCAAGGTGGAGCTGCGCCCCTTCGACGAGATCATGCCCGCCGTGCAGCGGGGCGAGTTCCAGGCGGGGCTGCTGATCCATGAGAGCCAGCTCATGTACCAGGCGGCCGGCCTGCACCTCGTGGAGGACATGGGCGCCTGGTGGAAGGCCGCGCACGACCTGCCCCTGCCCATGGGCGGCAACGCCATTCGCACGGATCTGCCTCCCGACGTGATCCAGCGCTTCGCCACGGTGATGCGCAAGAGCGTGGTGATGGCCCGCCAGCGCCACTGGGAAAGCGTGGATTACAGCCAGTCCTTCGGTCGCGGCATGGACCGCGAGATGATCGGCCGCTACGTGAACGCCTGGGTGAACGACTTCACGGAGGATCCCGGCCCCCGGGGCCGCAAGGCCGTGGATCTGCTGCTGGGCCTCGAGGCCACCTGGATCCAGGGCTGACCCGATCGCCCTCAGTCGAGGGAGGGGGGCTCGATCACCCGGAGGGCCGCCGCGACGGCGACCTTCACGTCCTCGGGCCGCACGGGTTTCCGCAGGACGGCCCCCACGTTCAGCTTCTTCAGCAGGGCGGTGGTCTCCGCATCGCCGAAGGCGGTCACCACCACCACGGGCAGCTCCGGGAGGACCCGCCGGGCCATGCGGATCACCGTGGCGCCGTTCGCGCCGGGCATGTTGAAGTCCGTGAGGAGGAGGTCCGGGGCGTGCTGCTGGAGGATGTCCCCCACTTCGCTGGCGGCCAGGGGTTCCAGGACGACCACCTCATGGCCGGCCTGTTCCAGGGCGGCCATGAGGATCGTGCGCATGAGCTTGGCGTCGTCCACCACGGCGATCTTCGCCATCGGGTCTCCAGGGGAACGTACGGGTTCCAGGCTCCAGGCTACTTCTTGAGCTCCGAGGTGGAGGTCACGTGTGCGGGGGCGTTGGGCTTGAGGCGCGCGGGCCGGGCAGGCAGGCCGATGGACACGGTGTAATCCGGCACGTCCTTGGTGACGAGGCCGCCGGTGCCCACCATGGCGAAATCCCCCACCTTGGTGCCGCTGAGCACGGTGCTGTGGTAGGTCACACGGGCGGCCTCGCCGATGACCGTATCGCCGAGATAGACGATGGCGGGTTCCACCAGATCGTGCCAATGGCTGTAGATGTTGGCGTAGTCGCTGATGCTGGCCTTGTCCTTGATGGTGATGGAGCCGCGGTCGTCCAACAGCACGAAGCGGTGAATCACCACGTCATCACCGAGGCTGATGTTGTAGCCGAAGCTCCACTCGATGCCGGTGAAGAACTTCACGTTCTTGCCCACGGACTTGAAGATGTGGGGCGCCAGCATGGCGCGGAACTTCAGGCCCAGCCAGACATTGGCATTGAGGGGGCTGTTGTCGAAGAGCTGCCAGAGCCAGGTGAGCGGCTTCACGGGCGCCCATTTCTCGGGATCGATCTCGCTGTAGTACTCGGCCTCGGTGGTGGCGTTCCGGGGGTCCAGGTTCAGGTGGAGGATCTCTTCGTGGAGGTTGCGCGGCGTCTCGGAGAGCCCGTAGAACCCCCGGCCGAGCTCGATGCAGAGCGCGTTGCGATCGGTGTGGGGATCGCGGATCCGGGCATCAATCTCCTGGAGCCAGGCTTCGAGCTTGGCTTTGACGACGGGATTTTCCAGGTCGAGGGGGCGGGTTGCCACAGCGTCTCCAAAACAGAGCGGAATAGTCAACTTTAGTCCCCTCCTCGGGGGATGCGCCATGGGAATGTCAAAAAAAGGGACGCCCGGAAGCGTCCCTCATCCAGGTCGGAAACGGGCCTCAGTGGTGGCCGTGGCCGTGATCCCCGTGATCGGCGCTGGGCTTGCCGATGAACTCCACCTTGCGGGCGGCGAAGAGGAGCCAGAGGGCATATACGGCGAGGACGACACCGCCCAGGGCGATCACGGCGGGCCGGGCGGGCACGAAGAAGGGCCACTGGAACCCGGCGAGCCCCACGGCGGCCGCCAGGGTCCCGTAGGTCATGAGGAAGGCGCCCCACTTTTTGGAGGGCTCGGGGGCCTGGCCCACCTCCTCGGGCAGCGTGCCCAGGGGCTGGGTGACCTCGCCGGAGAGGTGCAGGCCCTGGAAGAAGAGCACGGCCGACAGGAGGAAGTAGAAGACCAGGAACATCATGGGGGACTCCGCGATCCCCTAGGAATACCACGTCCGGTGTGACGGCCCAACTTTTGGGGGTTGACCTAATCAATCGATTGATTAATCTGGTGGAGTTGAATTAATCAATCGATTGATTGAGGTCCTTGTGAACGCCGAACCCGAAGCCCGAACCGATGTGAAGCAACGTCTGGTGGAAGCGGCCACCCTGCTCTTCGCCCAGCGGGGCTTCGACGGGGTCGGCATCCGCGAGATCGCCGCCGCGGCCCACGCCAATTCGGCCATGGTGGCCTACCACTTCTGCAACAAAGAGGGCCTCTACCAAGCGGTGCTCCGGGCCGGCTTCGAGCAGGGCTGCCACGTGCTGCCCCCGCCGCCCTCTCCGGAGGATCCCGATGCGAGGGTCAAGGCCATCGAGGGGCTCAGGGTCCACATCATGGGCATGGCCCAGGACCTGAAGTTGGCCGAAAACGCCAGCGATTTGGAAGAGGCCTTCATGGCGATCCTCATGCGGGAGCTGGGGCGTGTGGACAGCCCCTACCTGCCGGACCTGGATCGGGAGTTCATGGCCACCAAGTTCGAGCACCTGGCGGCCTGCGTGCGCATCCTCCGCCCGGGGATCTCCCAGGCCGAGGAGCTCACCCTCTGCGGGTGCATCAGCGGCCCCATCCTCATCAACCGCCTGCTGCCCGGGATCATCCGCCTGCGCACGGGTGGGAAGCCCTTCCCGGAGGACCGGGACGCCTTCTGCACCTTCGTTTTCGAACACACCCTGAGGGCCCTCGGGGTCTCTCCCGCCGAAGTCGGAGCCTAAGCCATGCCCATGATCCTTGCAGCCCTCGTGGCCCTCCAAGCCCCCGCGGCACCCCTCAAGGTCGACCTGAGCGGCGCCTTGGCCCGCGCCAAAGCCGAGAACGCCTTGCTGAAGGCCGCCGCCGCCCGCGTGGAGGAGCGCCGCAGCCTCATCACCACGGCTCGGGCCGATGCGCTCCCGCAGCTCACGGCCATCGGCGACTTCACCCGTGCCCGGGACGTCTCCATCCTGAACAGCGGCTTCGCGGACAGCGCCGCCCAGTTCGGCCTGTCGCCCAGCAGCCTCGTGGGCGCCCGGTCCATCTACACCACCCAGCTCAACCTCGTGCAGCCCATCTTCGCCTGGGGCAAGCTCTCGGGCGCCGTCGACGTGGCCAAGATCGGCGAGGCCGAAGCCCGAGCCGCTTACACCACCGCCGAGCTGGACATCCTTCACGGGGTGGCCAAGGCCTACTTGGGCGTGCTCCAGGCCCAGGCCCAGCTGGACGTGGTGAAGGTGAAGCAGGAGACGGCCGCCAAGCTGCTGGAGGACATCCAGAACAAGCTCGACGCCCAGAGCGCCACGCAATTGGACCTGCTCCGGGCCCAGGCGGAGCTGGAGGGCGTGGCCCCCGAGGCCCTCCAGGCCCAGGCCAACTACCAGCGCGCTCAGGAGCTGCTCAACGGGCAGTTGGGCCTGGATCCCCGCACCCCCCTCGAAGTGGAGCCCTTGGCGCCCGCCGTGGTCCCTGCGGACCTCCGGGGCGTGGACCGCAGCGAACTCCAGCAGCTCAATGAGCAGGAGAAGGGCTACCGGATCAACGACCAGATCATCACCTCCGACCTGCGACCCAGGCTCGACTTCAGTGCCAGCGCCGGCTATCAGGCGGGCAAGACCGACAACCTCTTCAAGGAGCCCTACGACACCTGGCGGGTGAGCCTCACCCTGAAGGTGCCCATCTTCGACGGCCTCCGCACCAGCGGCAAACGCGCCCAGAACCGGGCCGTGCTGGAGCAGATCCGCCAGAGCAAGGTGGACACCGAGCGCCAGATCCAGGTGCAGCAGGCCTCCGCCCGCCGGGAGGTGGGCAAGGCCCAGGCCTTCCTGGAAGCCGCCACCAAGGCCCACGATGCCGGGCAGGAGGCCCTGCGCGTTAGCCGCGAATCCTTCGCCGAAGGCCTCATCAGCTCCCTGGACCTGCTCCAGGCCGAGCGCCAGGAACGCCAGCTGGAGAGCCAGCGCGTTCAGGCGCAGCTGGCCGTCTGGTCCGCCCTCCTCGACCTGCGACGCTCCCTCGGCCTCGCCCCCCTCTGATCGATCGACCCGAAAGGAACCTCATGAACCGCAACATGCTCATTATTTCGGGCCTGGCCCTCGTGCTCGTCATCGGTGGCGCCGCCACTTACCATCGCGGCCAGCGCAACGCCGAGCTGGATCGCCAGCAGGTGGTGAAGGAGGCCGCCGAGCTCTCCGTCACCACCGCGGCGGTTGAGAACCGCACCTTCCGCCCCAGCTTCGCCTTCACGGGCAACCTGCTCGCCGTGAACCGGGCCGAGCTGCGCGCGGAGGTCCCCGGCCGCGTCACCCGGGTCCTCGTGCAGGAAGGCGACTCCGTGAAGGCGGGGTCCCTCCTGAGCACCCAGGACGAGGACGACCTCGCCCTGGCCCTGCGGGCCGCCGAAGCCCAGGCCGAACAGGCCAAGGCCGATCACGACCGTGCCACGGCCCTGCTGGCCAAGCGGAGCATCACCAAGCAGGCCGCCCAGCAGGCGGAAACCCTGTGGCAGACGGCCGACAGCCAGGCGGGCATGGCCCGGGTGCGCTTGAAGAAGGCCCGCATCACCGCCCCCTTCGACGGCCAGGTGGCCCGCCGCACCATCCAGCCGGGCGACGTCATCAGCCCCGGTCAACCCGTCTTCGAGGTGGTGGACAACCGCCGCATGGAGATCCAGGCCGACCTGCCCGCCGCCGCCGCCGCGGTGGTGAAGCCCGGTCAGATCATCCGCTTCCGCGCGGCCGGGTTCGACCGTCCCTTCGATGGCAAGGTCACCCAGGTTAGTCCCAGCCTCGGCCAGGACGGCCGCACGCTGAAGGTGCGCATGGAGGTCCCCAACCCCGAGCGCACCCTCAAGAGCGGCACCTTCGTGGATGGCGAGATCTTGGGTGAAGGAGAGCAGACCCTTCCGGCCCTTCCGGCCACCCTGCTCAAGGCCGAAGGCCGGGAAGGCAAGCTTTGGCTGGCCTCGGGCAATGTCGCCAAAGCCGTGGCCGTCACCTTCGGGATGGAGCAGAACGGCTGGCGCGCCGTGAACGGCCTCAACCCGGGGGACCGGGTGGTGGCCGAGGGCAAGGACCTGGTGAAGGAGGGCACCCGCCTGAAGGTCACCTCCATGGCGAAGGGGAACTGAGCGATGTTCCTTTCCGATTTCTCCATTCGCCGGCCGGTCTTCACGACGTGCATCATGCTGGCCCTCATGGTGCTCGGCCTCTTCAGCGTGAAGGGGCTGGGCATCGATCAGTACCCCAACACCGACATCCCCACGGTCACCGTCTCCATCGTCTATCCCGGCGCGAGCCCCGAGAGCGTCAAGCAGGACGTGATCAAGAAGATCGAGGAGGCCGTCAATCCCATCGAGAAGATCAAGGAGATCAGCTCCACGAGCCAGGAATCCGTGGGCACGCTCATCATCCAGTTCCAGCTGGATCGCGACGTGGACAAGGCCCTGGACGACGTGCGCACCCGCATCGGCCAGATCCGCCGCAACCTCCCCGACACCATCGAGGAGCCCGTCATCTCCAAGTTCGACCCGGCGCAGCTGCCGGTGCTCTCCATCGTCGTGAGGCCCGATGAGGCCCATGCCGGGAAGATCCAGGACAAGGAACTCACCCGCATCGCCGAGGACTTCCTCAAGCGGCGCCTGGAGAACGTGCCTGGCGTCGGCAAGGTGGATGTCGTGGGTGGCTCCACCCGGGAGATCCAGGTGCAGGTGGACCCCCAGAAGCTGGAGTCCCTGGGCCTCTCCCTGGGCCAGGTGATGAACGCCGTGGGTGGCGACACCTCCGACGTGCCCAGCGGCAACCTGCTGCAGGGAACCCGCGAAGTGGCCGTGAAGGTGGATGCGAAGATCCGCACCGTGGAGGCCTACCGGAACGTCATCGTGGGCAACAAGCAGGGCCGTCCCATCGAATTGTGGGAAGTGGCCAACGTCGTGGATGGCATCAAGGAGAAGCGCAGCCTGGCCCGCCTTGACGGGCAGGACGTGGTGGCCCTGGAAGTGCAACGCCAGACGGGCGGCAACACCGTGGCCATGGTGCAGAGCGTCAACAAGGTGCTCAAGTCCCTGGAGCCCGAACTCAAGGATCAGGGCGTCACCCTGGTCACCGCCAAGGACAACGCCAAGTTCATCTCCGAGAGCGTGGAGGACGTGGAGGTCGCCATCTACCTGGGCGGTCTGCTCACCATCCTCATCGTCTTCTACTTCCTGAAGAGCTGGCGGTCCACGCTCATCACGAGCCTCACGCTGCCCGTGTCCATCGTCGGCACCTTCATCATCATGCGGGCCATGAACTTCACGTTGAACGTGATGACCCTCATGGGCCTCTCCCTGGCGGTGGGCATCCTCATCGACGATGCCATCGTGGTGCGTGAAAACATCAGCCGCCATGCGGAGATGGGCAAGGACCACGTCACCGCCGCGCGCGAAGGCACCGCGGAGATCGGTCAGGCGGTCATCGCCACCACCCTCTCCATCCTCGCCGTGTTCGTGCCCGTGGCCTTCATGGGCGGCATCGTGGGTCGCTTCTTCTTCCCCTTCGGCATCACGGTGGCCTTCGCCGTGGCCCTGTCGCTGTTCGTCAGCTTCACCCTGGATCCCATGCTCAGCGCCGTCTGGCCGGATCCCGAGCATGAAAAGCATGAGGAATCCGACAAGCCCCGCCATCGCAACGCCATCATGCGCAGCGTGGACGCCTTCGGCCGCATGCTGGACGGCTGGGAGATCGGCTATGAGAAGGTGATCCGCTGGGCCCTGGCCCACCGCAAGACCACCATGCTGATCGGCTTCGGTAGCTTCTTCCTGGCCATGGGGCTCTCAGGTCTCCTGGGCAACAACTTCATGCCGGACTACGACCGGGGCGACCTCGCCGTGACTTTCAAGACGGCCCCGGGCGCCAGCCTGGAAGCCACCAAGGCCAAGGCCCTGGAGTTGGAGATGCTCGTCAAGAAGACCGAGGGCGTGAAGCTGGCCTACACCACCATCGGCACGGGCCTTTCGGGCTCCATCAACCAGGGCGGCATCTATGTGAAGCTGGAGGAAGGCAAGCGCCCCTCCCAGGTCCAGATCCGCCGTCACCTCCGCGAAGCCTTCCATTCCGTGGCGGGCGTGGAGACCACCGTGGGGGCCGTGAACGACTTCGGCGCCGTGAGCCCCATCCAGCTGGCCATCCAGGGCCCCGATCGGGCCGCCGTCCTCAAGGCCGAACCCCTGGTGAAGGAGGCCCTGCGCCAGGTCCCCGGTGCCGTGGACATCCTCAGCACCCTGGATCAGGGCAAGCCGGAGCTGCGCCTCGTGGTGGATCGCAAGGCCGCCTCGGATCTGGGCGTCTCCCCGGCCCTCGTGGCCCAGATGGTGCGCCCCCTCGTGGATGGCCGCGTGGTGGCGAAGTTCGAAGACGAGACGGGGGAGCAGCGCGACGTGCGCGTGCGCCTGTCGGATGCGGGTCGCCGATTGGCTTCCCAGCTGGCCATGATCACGGTCCAGAGCACCAAGGACCTCGGAGGCGGCAAGCATCCCCTGATCCGCCTCAGCCAGGTGGCTCGCTTCGAGGAGTCCATCGCGCCCGCCAAGATCCAGCGCCACGACCTTCAGGAGGAGATCGAGCTGGATGCCGGGTTCGAAGGCTCCACCCTGGGTGAGGTGAGCGCCGGCGTCGCCGCCAAGGTCGTGGAGCTGAAGAAGTCGGGCCAGCTCCCCGAGGGCGTCAGCGTGGAGCCCCTGGGTCAGGCCCGGGACCAGGTGGAGACGGGCAAGTACATGGGCGCCGCCCTGCTGCTCGCGGTGATCTTCATCTACTTCGTGCTGGCCAGCCAGTTCGAGAGCTTCAAGCTCCCCATCACCATCATGCTGAGCCTCCCCCTCTCCATGGTGGGCATGGTGCTTATGCTGCTCGTGACCGGCGACTCCAACTCGATCATGACGAGCATCGGCCTCATCCTGCTGATGGGCCTCGTGACGAAGAACGCCATTCTGCTGGTGGACAACGCCATCCAGCACCGGGATGATGGCCACGGCCGTACCGAGGCCCTCGTTCACGCGGGCAAGACGCGCCTCCGCCCCATCCTCATGACGAGCTTCGCCATGATCTTCGGCATGCTGCCCCTCTTCTTCGCCCTGGGCAGCGGCGCTGAAATGCGGGCCCCCATGGCGCGCGCCGTGGTGGGGGGCATCATCACGTCCACGCTGCTCACCCTCATCGTGGTGCCCGTGTTCTACGAGATCCTGGACGACTGGAACTTCGGTCGCCTGATCAAGGGCCTGAAGCGGATCCTCCGACTCCCTGCTCCCACGGAAGGCTGAGGATGACGCTCCCCTTCTATGAAGCCGTGGAAAGCCGCCGCACGGTCCGGGATTTCCTCCCGGACCCCGTGCCCCGGGCCGTGTTGGACCGCTGCCTGGACGCCGCCCTCAAGGCGCCCAGCAGCTCCAACCTCCAGCCCTGGGAGTTCGTGCTCCTCACCAGCGAGGACGCGAAGCGGGAAGGGGAGAAGGTCTGCCTTAACCAGACGGCGGCGAAGCGGGCGCCCCTGCTCATCGCCCTCGTGGCCCACACGGACACCTGGCGCCGGAACCGGGACCTGATCATGGCGACCTTCACGCAGCGGGGCACCCTGCGCAAGCGCCAGGGCACCTACTACAAGAAGCTCATCCCCCTGGTCTACACCAACGGTCCCTTCGGTGTGCTGGGCTGGTGGAAGCACGTGGTCGGTCCCGTGGGCAGCCTCTTCCGCCCCGTGCCGAACATGATGCCCCGCCACGATACCCGCGTGATGGTGCACAAGAGCACCGCCCTCGCCGCCGCCACCTTCATGCTCGCCTTGCGCGCCGAAGGCTATGACAGCTGCCCCATGGAAGGCTTCGATCCCTGGCGGGCCAAGAAACTGCTCAACTTGCCCCGGGGCGCGGAAGTTTGCATGTTCCTGGCCGTGGGCAAGCGGAGCGATACGGGCGTTTGGTGGGATCGCATTCTCGTGCCGAGGGAGTGGGTGGTCCGGGAGCTTTGAGAGGCAGATCGCGAATGACGAGAATGGAGCGAATGGCGCGAATCAAGGATTGAGTTATGGGCACTCGTTGTTATTCGCGCCTATTCGCGTCATTCGCGATCCGTCAGTAACCGCCTGGCATCGGCCCAAAGCAGGCCTCAGGCAACCGGGCTCCCGTCTTGGGATGATGTAGCGTCCGCTTGAGCACGAAATCAAAGAGCAGCGGGTTGGCCTTCCAGATCTCGTTCAGGGCCTTCCGCTCCGCCTTCGTGATGAAGCCCTGTTTCGCGAAGCTGCGGGTCCAGATCACGAGGTCGATGGCCGGCAGCGGGAAGTCACTGCCGTTGATGAAGCGACGGGACCACTCCGGGTGTTCCAGGATCGCGGTCAGGGGGCCCGGCATGCGGTTGGCTTGGGTGATGGCGCTGAGGTCCGCGAAGAGGCGGCCCTCGTACTTGGGCTCGGCCAGCAGGCGTGTGAAGAGGTCGAAGTTGGCGGCCTGGGTGCCCGGGTGGTCGAGGTCCTCGTTCATGCCCAGGCTGGCCCCATGGGCGACGATGACCCGCACTCCCAGGTCCAGGGGGCGCCGCAGCTTCAGGGGGTTGCCGTAGGCCTGGGCCCCGGCGAGGTCCACGGCCTTCTCCTCCCCCGCGTGGGTGAGGAGGGTGATGTGCCGCTCGACCATGCGGCGGTAGAAGGCGTCGTAGCGGGGGTCGGCGGGATCGATGCCCTGGGCGTTGGGCAGCCACTTGAGGAAGCGGGCCCCCCGGTCCGCGCAGCGGTCCAGCTCCTGGATCGCATCGGGGCGGGCGGGGTGGATGGAGACCACGGGGACGAAGACGTCGGGGTGGGCCTCCGCCGCCTTCAGGACCAGGTCGTTGGGGACGTAGAACTCCGTGGCTTCGGCGTCCACGGAACCATCGGGGCGGTGATTGCGATCCATGGCCAGCAGGTGGATGCGGAAGGGGCGCGGGAAGGCCCGGGCCAGGGCCACGAGGTGGTCCACGTACGCCTCGGTGAAGTGGGCGTCGTCGGGAACCCCTGCGGCCCGGAGGTACTCGCCCGTCATCAGGCGCTTCTTGGGGTGCGTCCAGCTGAACATCACCGGATTCACCTCGATGCCACTGGCGCCCTTCCCATTGCCGATGAGGTGCGTGTGGTGGTCCACCAGGGGTCGGGCGGGATCCAGGCCCTCGAAGGCGCGGGCCACCAAGGCATGGGCTTCGGGGGAGAGGGGACGGGGGGGCCGGGGCGCGGCGACGAGGAATCCGGCCGTGAGCAGGATGGCGAAGGCCAGCAGGGAGAGGAGGGCGGGGCGGCGTGTCATCAGGTTTCCATTCGGTACCGTATGGTGCTGCGTTCCTGCACGCCATGCAAGGGGAACCTGCGGGGGTGGACGCGGAACCCCGGCCATTCGAGCCTTACATGTCCGAATTTCAGAAGCTGGCGAAGCTTGATCCCAGGCCTAAGTTCGAGGGTTGGAGTCCTCAAAATGTCGAAGCTGATCCGGAAATTCAACCGAATCCGGATCCCCGGTGGGCGCCCCCTGCGGCAACGCGGTCTTCCCATGATGGTGGAGGTCATCCAGGACTACGCCATTCTCCTGTTGGATCCCGAGGGTCACGTGGCCTCCTGGAACCTCGGCGCCGAGCGCGCGAAGGGCTACCGGGCCGAGGAGATCCTGGGCCGGCACTTCCGATGCTTCTACACCCCGGAGGACATCGCGGCCGGTCTGCCGGAGCAGGCCCTGGCTCGGGCCGCCACGGAAGGACGCCACGAGTTGGAGGGGTGGCGGGTGCGGAAGGATGGCACCCGCTTTTTCGCCAACGTGGTGATCACGGCGGTCCGGGAGGGCGACGTCCTTCTGGGCTTCGTGAAGGTGACCCGGGACATCACCGAGCGCCAGGAACTCCTCAATGCCCTGCATCGGCATCAGGCGGAGCTCGAGGCCCTGGTGAAGGAACGCACCCGCGACCTCGAGGCGGAGCGGCACACCCTCCAGCTCATCTATGACGCCCACCAGGATCCGATGGTGCTGCTGAGGGTGGAGCCCACGGGGCACCGGGTGGTCAGCGCCAATCAGGCCTGCGCCCGGGCTCTGGGACGGATGCCCGCGGACCTGGTGGGCACCCGGCTGGATCCCCTCATCCGGCCCCCGGCCGAGGAGGTCCTGGCGGCCTTCGCCGCAGCGAAGGCCTCGGGAAAGCCCCAGCGGCTGGAGCGCCGGCTGACCCAGGCGGAGGGGCCGAAGGTCTACGATGCGGAGATCATTCCCCTGCCCCAGGGCGGCGACACGGTCACCCACCTCCTCGTGTCCTCCCGGGACATCACGGAGCGGGTGCGCATGGAGGAGAGCCTGCGGCAGACCCAGCGGTTGGAGAGCCTCGGGGTCCTGGCGGGGGGCATCGCCCACGACTTCAACAACCTCCTGACCACCGTGCTGGGAAACGCCAGCCTCGGGGAGCTGGCCCTACCCCAGGAGAGCCCGGGCCTCGTCTTCCTCCGCCGCATCGAGGAGGCCACCCTCAAGGCCGCGGACCTCACCCGTCAGCTCTTGGCCTACGCGGGCAAGGGCAACTTCGTGAAGACCACCGTGGACCTGAACCGGGCCGTGGGCGAGATGACCCAGCTCCTCTCCGTGTCCATCTCCAAGAAGGCGGCCCTGCGGTACGACCTCTCGGACGCCCGGCCCCGGGTGCAGGCGGATCCCAGCCAGGTGCAGCAGCTCATCATGAACCTGGTCACCAACGCCTCCGAAGCCATCGGCGAGGAGACCAGCGGCCTCATCACCGTGCGCACGGGCGTGCAGCACCTCGATGGGGACTACCTCAAGAGCCTGGCCCTGGCCTTCCCGGTGGAGCCCGGCCTCTACGCCACCTTGGAAGTGAGCGACACCGGCTGCGGCATGAGCGCCGAGACCCAGGCCAAGATCTTCGACCCCTTCTTCACCACCAAGTTCACGGGCCGGGGCCTGGGACTCTCCGCCATGCTGGGCATTCTGCGGA
>DATEZP010000051.1:0-82865 GCA_035255465.1 Holophagaceae bacterium | reverse complement strand
GACCACGATGTAGGGCACGCCGACCTGGCGGGCCAGGAGGATGTGCTCGCGGGTCTGGGGCATCGGGCCGTCGGTGGCGGCGACCACGAGGATGGCGCCGTCCATCTGGGCCGCGCCGGTGATCATGTTCTTCACGTAGTCGGCGTGGCCGGGGCAGTCGACGTGCGCGTAGTGGCGCTTGTCGGTCTGGTACTCGACGTGGGCGGTGTTAATCGTGATCCCGCGGGCCTTTTCCTCGGGCGCGGAGTCGATCTGGTCGTAGGACTTGGTCTCGCCACCGAACTTCTTGGACAGCACGAACGTGATGGCAGCGGTCAGCGTGGTCTTGCCGTGATCCACGTGACCGATGGTGCCGATGTTGACGTGGGGCTTGGAGCGGTCAAATTTCTCTTTGGCCATGTGGGCCTCCTGATTGAAGAAAGTGTTGATGCTTGGGTGTTGCTGAAGTGGAGCCCACAACCAGGATTGAACTGGTGACCTCTTCCTTACCAAGGAAGTGCTCTGCCACTGAGCTATGTGGGCTTGGGTCCTGCGCCGCCTTGCAGCGGGTGAAACGAGCGGGAAACGGGGTTCGAACCCGCGACATTCAGCTTGGAAGGCTGACGCTCTACCAACTGAGCTATTCCCGCGTTCGTTCCGATCCGGTTGGATTCAGCCGGGTGGGTGAATCAACCGGGGGAATGGTGCCGAGAGAAGGATTCGAACCTCCGTAACGCGTTGCGTGGCAGATTTACAGTCTGCTGCCATTAACCACTCGGCCATCTCGGCATGCTGTGCAAAGAACATCGGAAGGCCTCTGACGGGGCCCTCCGTGCCAGGTTTCCTGAAAGACAGGGCTTTCCTGACAGGGAACCTCGAAGGTATCACGCGAACCGCATGCCCTCAAGGGGAAAGTTGGACGGAGACCGGTGCCACGCGGGATGCGACACCCTCTCCCCCGATCAGCTCCGCCGGGCGATCACGCGGAACATGGCCACGGCCGCCGCGGCGGAGACGTTCAGGCTCTCCACGCCCCCGGGCATGGGGATCCGGAGGAGACCATCGCAGCGCTCGGCGATCTTCTGATGGAGCCCTTCGCCTTCGCTGCCCATCACGAGCACCGTGGCGCGATCGAAGGGCTCGTCCAGGTAGTTGCGGCTGCCTTCGCCGCCGGCGAGGCCGTAAAGCCAACCACCCGCTTCCTTGAGTTCATCCAGCGCCCGGCCCAGGTTCACGACGCGGGCCACCCGCACGCGGGCGGCCGTGCCCGCGCTGGCGCGGATCACCGTGTCGTTCACGGCGGCGCTGCGGCGCTCGGGGAGGATCACGCCATCCACGCCCACGGCGGCCGCGCTGCGGAGCACGGCACCCAGGTTGTGGGGGTCCGTGACGCCATCGAGGGCGAGTACGAGGCCCTGGTTTCCCTTGTTCCGGAGGGCTTCGAGGATGTCTTCCAGAGGCGTGTACTTGAAGTCGGCCCCCTCACCCACGATGCCCTGGTGTCGCTTGCCTTCGGTGCGGCGATCCAGGGCCTCCATGGGCTCCTGGCGCACGGTGGCGCCGGCGGCGCGGGCCGCTTCGCGCAGCGGGGCGCAGCGGCCCCAGGCCGCGGGCGCGATCCAGAGCTGGTGCAGAGAACCGCGCTCGAGGGCCTCTTCGCAGGCGTGGGGGCCCAGGAACAGCATCAGAAGGTCCGACGGAAGCCCAAGGACAACAGGTGCCCGGAGCCTTCGACGCGCACCTTGGTGGCGCTGGCGCGGTAGCCCAGGGAATCCCAGGTGCCTTCGAGGCCCCGGCGATCCGTGTCGCGGTCCATGTGGTACAGGTAGCCGGCGCTGAGTTCACCCCCCCACACCTTGTAGCCGCCGCCCACGGAGAAGGTGCTCTGGGCCGCGCCGCCGAGCATCGGATCCACCTGGCCATCCTGGCGGTAACCCGTGGCGACGCCCACGCCGATGCGCAGGAGCCAGGCGCGGGAAAGCGTGAACTCACCCATGCCCTTCAGCGCCAGGGAGGAGCGGTTGGAACCGAGGCGGTTGGGAGCCCCCACGGGGCCGGAGAGGGTGTCCAGGGCGGCGAAGGTGGGCATCTGGAGGCCGGCCCCCATCCACTTCACGTCCACTTCCCAGGTGAGGAGCTGGCTCTGCCGCTGGCGAAGGCCCAGGGTGAACCGGGCGGGCAGCTTCACGTCGCCGTTCCCGGCGCGCACGCCGGAGGTGCCCACGAGTTGGTAGGCCCGGGCGTCCGTCCCGCTGAGGGGCGTGCCGTAGCCGTTGCTGGCCATCACGCGGAGGGTCTCCGGGCGGTAGCGGCCCGTCATGTCCACGTTGGCGCTGAGGGGGGATTCCAGGGTGGCGCCAAGGGTCCACCGGGAGGAGAGGGCCCAGCGGGCGCCCAAGGTCCAGCTGGGGCTGATGGCGTTGCCCTCTTCGCGGAGGGAAATCTCCGCGAGGCCCGAGTAGGGATTGCTGAAGCCCGCGGGCTGGGTGGGATCCTGCGGGATGCCCGCGCGGATGGTGTTGCCCAGCTCCAGGCCGATGCGGGTGACGCCGAGGCCCAGGCCGAAGCTCAGCTCCGGCCGACCGGCGGGGCTCCAGGCGGCCTGGCCCTCCAGGCGGTGGGCCGACAGGGAGATCGCATCGCCCTGGAAGCGGCTGGGGGCGCCCATGCGGAGTTCCGAATGGCGCTGGAAGGATTCATCCAGTTTGAGCCCCCAGGCCAGGCTGGGGCTCAGGCGCTGGGCGAAGCCGAAGGCCGAGAGGAGGCGGTTGCGATCCGAAGTCCAGAACCGCTCCTGGTTGTTCTCCGCGGTCTGCGTGCCGGCCTGGGATTCCAGCCCGAAGGCCACATGGGCCGAGCGATCCTCCTGGAGGGTGACGAGCAGGGCCGGGTTCTGACCGGCGGCTTCGAGGCTGCGCCCAAAGGCCACGCCCACGCCCCCCCGGCCGATGGTGACGGGATCCGATCCCTGCACCTGGATCCCCTGAGCCGAAAGGGCCGACGCCCCGCCCACCAGGGCCACGACCAAATGAAGCACCTTCGTCATAACACTCCCGGAACGCACGTCGCTTGAATGGCTCCAGCCCCGGATAGGTTCGGAGCCATCCGATCAGTGTCTCATAGGGACGCCGGGCCCCGGTCTCCGGCTTTCGGGCGGGCTCAGGGATCGCCCAGGAACCGCGCCAGGAGCCGATCCACGATCTCCCAGATCTCCACCAGGGCGGCGATGAGCATCACCAGCCCCAGCCCCAAGGCGAAGCCGCGGCCCACGGGCCCCATGAGGCCCTTGGCCAGCCAGGGCCACTTCCACAATCCCGAAGGGATCCTCAGACGGCCGTAGACCGCCAGGGTGGAGAGCAGCATCCCGCCCCAAAGCAGGTAGAAGAAGCGCAGGCTCCGGAGGGCGATGTCCCATCCGAAGGTTCGGGGGCGTGGAGGCATGCTCCTAGGCTATCGGCTCTGGGCTCTGGGCTCTAGGTGCGCTCGCCCCACAAAGTGGGCCGGCGCCTGCCAAAGCCCAGAGCCAGGAGCCCAAAGCCTCCTAGAACCGCTTCTCCACCACGCTCCAGTTGAGGAGGGGCTTCACGGCGTCCACGTACTTGCCGCGGCCGGTGGCGCCGAAATCCTTCACGTAGGCGTGCTCCCAGACGTCCACCACGAGGAGGGGCTGCACGCCCACGGGGATGGCGTTCTCGTGATCCTGGAACCAGGCGTTCATGAGGCGGCCCGTGACGGGATCCTTCACGAGGGCGGCCCAACCGATGCCCGGCATGGTGGCCGTGGCCTTGAAGGCGTTCCACCAGGCCTCGTGGCTGCCCCAGGTGGCATCGATGGCCTTGTGCAGGGGGTGGGTCATCGCGGCGGCGGCGTTGGCGGCCAGGCCCTCGAAGTACCACTCGTGGATGCGCATGCCGCTGAACTCGAAGCCCAGGCGGCGGCGCAGCTCCTGCACCATGGCGCCGGCCTTGCCTTCCTTCTCCGCGCCGAGCACGTCCTTCAACAGGGCGTTGGTGCGGGTGACGTAGCCCTTGTAGAGGGTGAGGTGCTCCGCCAGCAGATCCTTGCTGAGGCCGGGCAGGCCCGTGCCGAAGTCGAAGGGGCGGGCCACATAGTCGGCCAGGGGATCCGCGGTGGCCTTGACGGGGGTGGCGCTGGCATCCGAGCCCAGGCCTTTGGCGGAAAGCCCGGCACCGACCATGCCTGCGGCGAGGGTACC
This sequence comes from Holophagaceae bacterium, assembly GCA_035255465.1. Lineage (GTDB taxonomy): Bacteria > Acidobacteriota > Holophagae > Holophagales > Holophagaceae > JAFDVN01. Next base: position 78,670 of record DATEZP010000051.1, on the reverse strand, counting down.
CATCATCGTGCGTCGATCCATGGCGACTCCTGGAAAAAGGAGGGCCAGCATACCGCCGTTCAGCCCCTCAGGACCTGCCAAGTCAATCGGACCAGAAGGGCCGAAACCACGACCAGGAATACGACGCGCACCCAGGCACTGCCCTTCTTCAACGCCACGTGGGCGCCCAGGTAGCCGCCCAGCCCATTGCCCGCGGCCATGGTCAGGCCCACCACCGGCGTCCAGCTCCCCCGCACCAGGAACACCGCGAGGGCGGCCATGTTGGAGGCCCAGTTCACGGCCTTCGCCAGGGCCGAGGCGCGGAGGAAATCGAAGCCCAGCACCGCCACGAAGAGGAAGATCAGCAGGCTGCCTGTTCCAGGGCCGAAGAAGCCGTCGTAGAAGCCCAGGGCGAGCGCGATGAGGATGGCGAGGCCCCGCTGATGGTGCAGACCGTACTTCGGCGCGTGCACCTGGCCCAGGTCGGGCTTGAAGAGCGTCCAGAGCAGCATGGCCCCCATGAGCCCCAACATGAGCGGGCGCATCCAGGCGGTGCCGATGTGGTAGGCCAGCTGGGCCCCGCCCACGGCGCCCACGGCGGCCGCGATCACGGGGCCCAGGCAGTCCTGCCACGTGATGGCGCCCGAGCGGAGGAATTTCCACGCGGCGAAGGTGGTGCCCGTGCCCGCCTGCACTTTGTTGTTGCCCAGCACCACGGGCAGCGAGGCCCCGGGCAGACCCAGCAGCAGCGCCGGCATGGTGATGAGCCCGCCGCCGCCCACCACGGCATCGATGAACCCGGCCGCGAAGGCGGCCACGGCGAGCAGGACGAGGGTCGTTAGGGTCATCGGTCCTCGGTCATCGGTCGTCGGAATCCCGCGTCATGCAGAGGTCCTCGGCCGGGTCGCCCAGCGACGACCGACGACCGAAGACCGACGCCCTGAGCTCAGACCTTCATGATCTCCGCTTCCTTGTGCTTGATCATTTCGTCCACTTCCTTGATGTGGGCGTCGGTGACCTTCTGGACATCCTCGGTGGCCTTCTTGGCGGCGTCCTCGCTGATGCCCTGGGTCTTGTCCTTTTCGAGCTTCTTCACGTCATCATTGGCGTCGCGGCGGACGTTGCGGATGGCGGTCTTGATGTCCTCGGCCATCTTGTGGGTGGCCTTCACCAGCTCCTTGCGCCGCTCCTCGTTGAGGGCGGGGATGGGCAGGCGGATCACGTTGCCATCGTTGCTGGGGTTGAGACCCAGCTGCGCCACGAGGATGCCCGTCTCGATGGCCTTGATGGAGCTCTTGTCAAAGGGCTGGATCTGGATCATGGAGCTGTCGGGGATGGACACGGTGCCCATCTGGTTCAGGGGCACGTGGGCGCCGTAGTACTCCACCTGCACGGTGTCGAGGATGGAGGCGTTGGCGCGGCCCGTGCGGACGGTGGCCAGGTCCTTCTTCAGCGTCTCCAGGCTGGCCTTCATCTTCTTCTTGGTCTCTTGGAGGATGCTGTCCAGCGACATGGGGAGTCCTTTCGGTTCAATCGATCTCTCCTTTTTACCCCGCATTCCCTTGCCTGGCGAGGCCGAGGTTTCCCAAGTCTCCCCCTTGAGCCACCTGATACCTTGGATTCGCTTCCCCGAGGTCCCCATGCGCATCCTCCGCACCTTGGCCCTGCTGCCGGTCCTGGCCTCCGGCCTTCTCGCCACCGAGCCCACCCGCACCGAGGTGAGCCTCAAGACCGCCGATGGCTGCGTGCTCGCCGGAACCTTCACCCTGCCGACCCCCGCCCGGAAGGGCGCCAAGGCCCCCGTGGTGATCCTCGCCCATCAGTTCCGCACCACCCGCGCCGGCTGGGGGGACCTGCCCGAACGCCTCCACGCCCGGGGCATCGCCACGCTGGCCCTGGATCTGCGCGGACACGGCGAGAGCCTCGGCCCCCACCGCGCGACGGAGGATTTCATGGCCTCCGCCAAGGCCGTGGGCTTCGACAAGATCCCCGGTGATCTGGCCCTGGCCGCCGCCTGGGTGCGCAAGCAGCCCGGCATCGACAAGCGCCGCCTCGCCCTCGCGGGCTCCAGCGTGGGGGCCTTTTCCGCCATCCTCGCCGCCCGGGAGGCCCGAGCCGTGGCCGTGCTGGCCCTCAGCCCCGCGGGTGCCGCCGCCTGGGGCGACGGGGGCCTCGACCACCTGAAGGCCGCCCAGATCCGCGGCCGCGCCGCCACGTTGCTCTTCGCCTCGGAGCAGGACAAGGGCGCCATGGAATCCGCCCATGCCCTCTCGGGCCTGCCCGGCGTGGCCATCTCCCTGCGAGCGGGTGATGAGCATGGCTTCGCCTACCTCAAGGCCCGCACCGAGACCATGGCCGTGTTCCTCGGCGAGTACCTCCACTCCAAGCGCGTCTTCGCCAATGGTGGTGCCGCCCCCGCCAAGGCCAACCCCAACGTCGTCACCGACGCCACGCTGAAGGCCAAGGCCGAGGCCGCCCCAAAGCCCTGAGGAACCCTCAGGACCGGAAGAACCTCAGCAGGCTGTTGAGCCCCTCTGCCACTTGGGAGAGCTCCCGGGCCATGCGGGCGGAATCCTCGGCCGTGGTGGTGAGCCCACCCGCCGCTTCGGCGTTCCGGGCCGCGCGGTGGGCGCCCTCCTCCACCTGCTCCGCCACTTCGGAGCTGGTGCGGGCCTGCTCCTCCGCGGAGAGGCCGATGCCCTCGGCCATGGATTTCAGGGAATCGATGCGCCCGCGGATCTGGGCGAGGCTCTCCACCACCTCCGCCACCGTGGCTTGACCCCGGCCCACGGCGGCATTGCTGCCTTCGATGAGCCCGGAGATTTCTTTGGCGGCGCCGGAGGACCGCTCCGCCAGCTTGCGCACTTCCTCGGCCACCACCGCGAAGCCCTTGCCGTGGGCGCCGGCCTTGGCGGCCTCGATGGCGGCGTTGAGGCTGAGCAGGTTCGTCTGGCGGGCGATGTCCTGGATGACGTTCACCGCCTTCACCATCCGGCCCGTGCTGCCCACCACCTCTTCCATGGCCTTGAGGGCGCTGCTGCCGGAACCTTCGCCCGCCTGGGTGGCCTTCAGGGCCTCCGCGGCCAGTTCCTGCGAAGCCCGCACGGTGGTGGCGACTTCCTGGATGGAAGCGGAGAGTTCCATCACCGCCGAGGCCATGCGTTCGGCGCTCTGGCGTTCGATGTCGGCGTTGCGGGAAAGGTCATGGGCGGTGCTGGCCACGCGATCCGCCGCGTGGCTGAACGCCGAGGCCTCCGTGGACACCCGGCCGGCGTCGTAGCGCAGGCGGTTGATGAAGGATTTGAGGCGTTGCTGCATCCCCTTCACGGAGCCCAGCACGCTTTCGCGATCTCCGGCCCGGGTGGGGACCTCCGCCCGCAGATCCCCATCCGCGATGGCCTTGGCGGCTTGCACGGCCCGGGCGGGTTCGCCCCCGAGCTGGTGGAGCACGATGCGCACGAGCAGCACGCCGCCCACGAGGCTCACCAGGGTGCCCAGGGCACCCCCGGCCACCAGGAGGGAGAGGGCCCGTTTCGCCAACTGCATCTCCTCGGGATCCGTGCCCACCTGCAACCGGGCCACCAGCTGGTAGAGCGCGTAGAGCGCCGGGGTGAGCACCACGCCCAAGAGGCCCATCAACGCCACGATGGAGCCGATCAGCCGGGTGCGCAGGTCCATGTGGGGAAAGGGCACCCAGGGCCTGGGGAAGCTCTTGTCGGGCGATTGGCCGGCCTGCAGGCTCCGGTAGAGGGTCTCGGCCTCCTGGACCTGCGCTTCGCTGGGGCGGCTCCGGACGGAAAGGTACCCGGTGGTGTGCCCCCCTTCCAACAGGGGCGCCACGCAGGCATCCACCCAGTAGTACCCGCCATCCTTGCAGCGGTTCTTCACGATGCCGTGCCACATGTCCCCGCGCTTGATCGTGGCCCAGAGCCCCTCGAAGGCGGCAGGCGGCATGTCGGGATGCCGGATGAGGTTGTGGGGCGATCCCACCAGCTCCCCCTCGGAGAAGCCGCTGACCCGGATGAACTCGTCATTGACCGAAGTGATCGCCCCCTTCAGGTCCGTCGTGGAGACCACGAAGCGGCCCTCCGCGATCTCCCGACGGACCTGGGTGACAGGCTGGTTATTCCTCACGCGCGGCTCCCTGGCGGCAAACCGCCCATCGCCGGACTATCGGTCTGGGGGCTTCCGGAGCCAAGTTTTCAAGGACCATCCGTGATCAGGATCAATGGGAAAAACCATCGCTACACGAGGGGTCGACCCAAGGGGTCCCGGGGCACCGCGTATTCCTCCAAGGGCAGCAGCACCCCCTCGGCCAAGGGCGTGAAGCCCCCTTCCCCACCCCCTCCCGGGTAGGCCAGCTGCCCGTGCTCGGTCTGATCCAGGCCCGCCATCTCCTCGCCCAACTCCACCCGCAAGGGCATCACCAGGGACATGAGCCCCAGGAGGCCCGCCGTGCCCAGGGCCGAAAAGCCCAGGGCCACGAGGATCGAAAGGCCTTGGATCCCCACCAGGGCCGGGCGCCCGGCCAGGAGGCCATCCGCGCCCCCCGGATTCAGGGCCGTGGTGGCGAAGACGCCCGTGAGCAGGGCTCCCACGATGCCCGCCACCCCGTGGCACGCGAAGACATCCAGCGCGTCATCCACCTTCGTGCGCAAGCGCAGCCGCAGCGCACCGAAGCTGGCGCAACCACCCAGGCAACCGATGGCCAGCGCCGCCAGGGGGGTCACGTAGCCCGCGGCCGGGGTCACCGCCACCAGCCCGATGACGAGGCCCGTCACCGCGCCCAAGGCCGTGGCTTCCCCCGCCAGGGCCAGCTCCAGCAGCATCCAGAGCAGCATTCCCGCCGCGCCGCCCGCGAAGGTGTTCACCAGGGCCAGGGCCGCCACGCCATTCGCCGCCAGGGCGCTGCCCGCGTTGAAGCCGCACCAGCCCACGGCCACGAGGCCGCCGCCCAGGAGGCTCATGGGCACCGAATGCGGCATCGTCCCTTCTCGCCGCGGCCCCAGGAAGGCCGCCGCCACCAGGGCCGAGGTGCCGGCGCTCACGTGCACCACGAGACCCCCCGCGAAGTCGAGGGCCCCGAGGTTCCGCAGCCAGCCGCCCTCGGCCCACACCCAGCGGGCCAGGGGATCGTAGATGAAAGTGGTCCACAGCAAGGCGAAAACGAGCCATGCCCGGAAGCGCATGCGTTCCACCACGGCCCCGCTCACGAGGGCGATGGTGAGCAGGGCGAAGATGCCCTGGAAGGCCGCGAAGAGCAGGTGTGGAATGGTGTCGCCATACCCCGCGTGGGGCGTGAGGCCCACGCTTCGCAAACCCGCCCAGCTCAGGGAGCCCCAGAGGGAGCCGCCGGGCCCGAAGGTGGTGCCGTAGCCGAAGAGCACCCACTGCACGCCCACGAGGCCCAGCATCGCCAGGCTCATCATCCAGGTGTTCAGAAGGTTCTTCCCCCGCACGAGGCCGCCATAGAAGAGGGCCAGCGCCGGGAGCATGAGGATCACCAGGGCGCAGGAAACCAGCACCCAAGCGGTATCGCCACCGTTGACGTTCATGAGGCCACCTCCGCCCCACGATCCAGGCGCAGGGCCGCGCCATCGTGCTCACCCGTGCGGATGCGCACCACCCGCTCCAGGGACTGCACGAAGATCTTGCCGTCGCCCACCTGCCCCGTGCGGGCCGCTTCCTGGATGGCGAGGATCACGGCGTCCACTTCGTGATCCTCCACCGCGGCCTCCACCTTCACCTTCTCGTGGAAGGCGAGCACCACACTGGCCGCGCGCCATTGCTGGACGACGTCCTTCTCGCCCCCATGGCCGCTGGCGCGGGTCAGCGTGAGGCCGCCGATGCCCTCCCGCAGAAGGGCCGCTTTCACGGCACCGAGGCGCTCGGGCCGGATGATCGCTGTGATCAACTTCACGCGACACCTCCTGTGTCGCGCCCGGCTCCGCCCGCCACGAGGCCAAGCCTCGTGGGAGCAGGCCACGGTGTGGCCTGCGGCACCATGGGCCTACGCTCCTGCTTCGGCCTCATCCGATCTCCCGCTCGCGTTCGCGATCCAAGGTGTCGCGCTCCAGCTCGGTGACGCCGGGCTGCTGGGGATTCTGAAGGGTCTGGGCCTGCAGTTCGAAGGGGCGCACGTCGGTCATGAGAAGTCTCCTGGAATGAGAAGGGGCGCGGGGGAGGGATCACCCTTCCGCCGCGCCCCGGTGGGCGGAAGGGCGTGAATGCTAATGGAACTGCGCGGCCTCGGTGCTGCCCTGGAGGGCAAGGGTGGAAGCCTGACCGCCGCTCAGCACTTCGGCCACCTGGTCGAAGTAGCCGGTGCCCACTTCGCGCTGGTGCTTGGTGGCGGTGTAGCCCTGGGCCTCGGCGGCGAATTCCGCCTCCTGCAGACGGGCGTAGGCGCTCATGTGCTCGGTGCGGTAGGCGTTGGCCAGCTCGAACATGCCGTGGTTGAGGCTGTGGAAGCCCGCCAGGGTGATGAACTGGAACTTGTAGCCCATCGCCGCGAGCTCCCGCTGGAAGGTGGCGATCTCGGCATCCGAGAGCTTCTTCTTCCAGTTGAAGGAAGGCGAGCAGTTATAGGCCAGCAGTTTGGTGGGGAACTCGGCGCGCACGCCTTCGGCGAATTTTTTCGCCTCCTTCAGATCGGGCGTGGAGGTCTCGCACCAGATGAGGTCGGCGTAGGGCGCGTAGGCCTTGCCGCGGGCGATGGCCATGTCGATGCCGCCCGTGATGCGGAAGAAGCCCTCGGGCGTGCGCTCGCCGGTGATGAACGCGCGATCGCGCTCATCCACATCGGAGGTGATGAGGCGGGCGGCGTCGGCGTCCGTGCGAGCGATGAGCACCGTCGGCACTTCGAGCACGTCGGAGGCCAGGCGGGCCGACGTGAGGGTGCGGATGAAGTGCCCCGTGGGGATGAGCACCTTGCCGCCGAGGTGGCCGCACTTCTTTTCGCTGGAGAGCTGATCCTCGTAGTGCACGCCGGCGGCGCCGGCCTCGATCATGCCCTTCATGAGCTCGAAGGCGTTGAGGGGCCCGCCGAAACCGGCCTCCGCATCCGCCACGATGGGCAGGAACCAGTCGCGCTTGGCGCCGCCCTCGCCGTGCTCCACCTGGTCGGCGCGCATCAGCGCGTTGTTGAGGCGCTTCACGAGCTGGGGCACGGAGTTGGCGGGATAGAGGCTCTGGTCGGGGTAGGTCTGGCCGCCGGCGTTGGCGTCCGCCGCCACCTGCCAGCCGGAGCAGTAGATGGCCTTGAGGCCGGCCTTGGCCATCTGCACGGCCTGCCCGCCCGAGAGGGCGCCCAGGGCGCGCACGGGCTCATCCTGATGCAGCTGCTCCCAGAGCTTGCGGGCCCCGAGCTGCGCGAGGGTGTGTTCGATGCGCACGGTGCCACGGAGCTTCTGCACGTCCGAGGGGGCGTAGGGGCGATGGACGCCCTCCCAGCGGTGGGAGCCGGGATCCTCGACGAAGGTGGGGATGGGAAGCCAGGCGTTCATGCGATCTCCTGAAACGCGGGAAGGGTGAGCAGAAGGGTGTAGGCGCGGGGGGTGAGGAAGGCTTCGGGCAGGTCGGCGAGGATCAGCTCCTCCAACAGCTCCGAAGCTTCAAGCAGGCGGCTCTCGGCGACGACCACGGGGCCGAGCTCGGCCCGGAGGCCCACGAGCACGTCATGCACGTGGCCATGGAAGCCCGGGCGATCCAGGCGGCCAAGGCCTTCGACCTCGACGCCGTGGCGCACCCACTGCCAGAGCTGCATGCGGCTGATCTCGGCGGTGGCGGCATCCTCCATGAGCCCGTCGATGGCCACGCAGCCTTCGCTTCGGAGCCAGGCGTCCAGGTAGCGCAGGGCCACGCGCAGGTTGCGGCGGAGGCCATCGGCGGTGATGGGCCCCCGGGGCAGCTCCAGCAGCTGGGCCGCGTTCACTTCGCCGGTGGGGATGAACGTGCGTTGGTTCACGCCCTCCACGTGGGTGGTGAACACCTCCAGGGCCACGGGCACGAGGTCCGGGTGGGCCACCCAGGTGCCATCGCAGCCCTGGCGGACTTCGCGGAGCTTGTCGGCGCGCACGGCCTGCAGGGCGCGCTCGGTGGCATCGGGATCCCGGCGTTGGGGCACGAGGGCCGCCATGCCGCCCAGGGCCAGGGCCCCGCGGCGGTGGCACACCTGCACGAGGCGCTTGGCGTAGGCCTGGAGGAAGGGCAGTTCCATCTTGAGGGCGCTGCGATCCGGCAGCACGGACTCGCCATCCATGCGGTGCACCTTGAGCACGCTGAAGAGGTAGTCCCAGCGGCCCAGGTTCAAGCCCGCGGCGCGGCTGCGCAGTTCGAAGAGGATCTCCTCCATCTGGAAGGCGGCGGGCAGCGTCTCGATGAGGACGGTGACCTTCACGGTGCCCTGGGGCAGGCCCAGGCCTTCCTCGAGGTGGTTCAGCACCTTGTTCCAGAGGCGCGCCTCACGGTGGTGCTCGAGCTTGGGCAGGTAGAGGCACACGGGCAGCCCGCGGCCCACCAGCTCCTTCGCGTTGTGCACGAGGAACAGCGTGGCGTCGAAGAAGGGCGCGGCCACGGGCTCGCCATCCACCAGCAGGTGGCGCTCCACCAGGTGCAATCCGCGGGGGCGCACCATGAGCAGGGCCGTTTCATCCTTGAGGTGCAGCTCCCCATCCTGCAGGGTGCCGAGGATGGCCTCCCGGAGGTTCAGCTGACCCTGGAGGAGCTTCTCGGGTGTGGGCGCGAGGCTGTCCTCGAAGTCGGCCATGTAGACCTTGGCGCCGCTGTTGAGCGCGTGGAGCATCATGCGGCGCTCCGGGGGGCCGGTGATCTCCACGCGGCGATCCAGGAGGAGGTCCGGCAGCGGGGCCACCGTCCACTCGCCGGTGCGCACGCCTTCGGTGCCGGGGAGGAAGCGGGGGCGCTCCCCCTGGTCGTAGCGGCGCTGTCGTTCCTGGCGCTCCGCCAGGAGGTTCTGGAGGTCATCCCCGAAGCGCCGCTGAAGGCCGGTCAGCAGGTCCAGGGCCTGGGGCGTCAACAGGTCAGCGGCCTCGGGGCCGTTCCAGCGGGCGGGGGAAGCGAAGGTCGTGGTCATGGTTCATCTCCGTGGGGTGGACTTGAGTCAATGATTGACTTACATTTGGTCTTGGCAAGTATTCGAAGCTTTAATTGGGGTTAATTAGAAAATTTTAGTCAATCGACCGCGTTAATTTTGTCAATGAGGTCAACGCCGCCATGCCCTCCGCACCCCCCAAACCCCAGGCCCGCCTCGGCGCCAAACTGCGCCTGCTCCGCCGCCAGGAGAACCTCTCCCAGGTGCAGCTGGCCGAGCGGCTCAGCATCAGCCCCAGCTACCTGAACCTCATCGAAGGCAACAAGCGGCCCCTCACGGCCCAGCTGCTCCTCCGCCTGGCCCAGGTCTTCCAGCTGGACCTCCGCACCTTCGCGCCGGAGGAGGACTTGCGCATCTCGGAGGACCTCATGGAGGCCTTCGGGGACACCCTTTTCGATCGCGACGTGATCCCCGCCCAGGAAGTGCGGGACCTCGCCATGAACAACCCCGCCCTCTCCCGGGCCGTCTTCCGCCTCTATCAGGCCTACCAGGCCGCCAAAGGCGGGCTCGACACCCTCAGCGAGCAGTTCAGCGATGGCCAGGGCTTCGATCCCGATCGCACCCACCTGCCCTCCGAATCCGTGGGGGATTTCCTCCAGGCCGCCCGCAATTACTTCCCCGAGCTGGAGTCCGCCGCCGAGGCGCTGTGGCGGGACGCCGCCTTGGATGCGGACCTCCTGTACCCCGGCCTCCTCAACGCCTTCGAGGCCAAGGGCCTGCGGGTGGAGGTGCGCCGGGCCGAAGCCATGCCCGGCCAGCTGCGCCGTTTCGAACCCGAGCGCAAGGTGCTGCACCTCTCGGAGCTGCTGCCCGTGCGCTCCCGCGTCTTCCAGTTGGCGCATCAATGGGCGCTGCTGCAGCACGGGGACCTGCTGGACCGGCTCACGGACCATCCCGCCCTGGGCACCCCCGGCGCCCGGGCCCTGGGCCGGGTGGCCCTGGCGAACTATTTCGCCTCGGCCGTGGCCATGCCCTACACCCGCTTCCTCAAGGCCGCCCAGACGGAGCGCTACGACATCGAACTGCTCACGCGCCGCTTCCAGGCGGGCTTCGAGCAGGTGTGCCACCGCCTTACGACGCTGCGCCGCCCCGGCGAGGAGGGCGTGCCCTTCCACTTCCTGCGCATCGACATCGCCGGCAACATCTCCAAGAGCTTCAGCGCCTCGGGCATCCGCATCGCCCGCTACAGCGGCTGCTGCCCGCGATGGAACGTGCACGCGGCCTTCCTCACGCCTGGCCTCATCCGCACCCAGGTAAGCGAGTTCCCGGATGGCCGGCGCTACTTCTGCATCGCCCGCACCCTGCAGCGGGACACGGGTTCCTACCGAGGCCAGCACGCCATGCAGGCTCTGGGCCTGGGCTGTGAGCTGGGCTACGCCAAGGAACTCGTCTACTCCGATGGCATCCGCCTGGATCAACCGCCCGTGCCCGTGGGCGTCACCTGCCGCCTCTGCGACCGCACGGATTGCGAGCAGCGGGCCTTCCCGCCCCTGCAGGCCCCCTTCAAGGTGGATGAAAACCTGAGGCGCAGCAGCTTTTACGCGAGCCTCGGCTGAACGCCATACCTCGCCTTGCGAAGATCGATTTTAGGACCGGTTTTATCCCATTCATGGCAAGTTGGTACTAGCGATTTAGCGGAGTCCGCATGTCCTCAACTTCCCTCCCCGGGATGGTCCCGATCCTGTTCGCCGGTTGCGCCCTCGCGGCCCAGTCGGCCCCCGCCTTCGGCATCCATGAAGCCATCCGCGCGGAGTGGGCCCGGCAAGCGCCCACCTTCTCCGAGGCCGATCGCGCGCGGCTCGCCCCGGAGGATCGGATCCGCCTGGAGCGCACCCTCCAGCGCCTGGGCCAGCCCGGCCAGCCGGCCCTCCTCCCCCCCGAGCTGGCCGCGCCCACGGAAACCCTCTGGCTCGACAAGGCCCGCGCGGCCCGCAGCCCCGAAGCCCGCATGACGGCCCTGGCCTTCCTCAACCGCCTGAAATCCAAGCAGGCCCTGGTGGCCCTCGAGGGCTTGTCCGCCGAGGATGCGACGACCTGGCCCCCCTTGCTCCACCTGCAAAACGCCGTGGCCACCGCCCGCTTGAACGGGGGTGCTCCTTCCCCGGCGGTCGGCGCCTTCCTCGCGGCCCTGGAGGAGCGCGCGTCCACGGATCCCCTGCGAAGCCAGGCCGCGCGCCTCCGGTTGGTGCTGGCGGGGGTGGAATCGAAGCTCCTGCCGCCGGTGCCTTTCAACGCCGGGCACGTGCTGGCCCTGCTCGATGCCTGGAACCGCAGCCCGTGGGAGGCCCGCAAAGCCGCCCACGGCACGCTGCGGTATGTCTTCGATCGCAGCGAGGCCGGGCGCCGGGCCCGCGCCGCCCTGGGCCTGGGCACGCCCCGCGCCGCCTTCGGCCTCGAGAAGCAGGCCGGGGCCCTGGGGCGCTGGCTGGAAGGCTACCCCGCGGGCCAGGTGGAGGTGGCGACCCTCCGGAGCCTGGATGCGCGGCGCCTGGAGGGGCTGGGCCAGCCCTTCATGAGCAACTATGGCCAGGCCCTCGCCCAGTGCCCGGATCCCGCCGCCGGGGCCCTGGCCCAGGAGGTCCTGAACCTCGCCACCCGGCCCTCCACCCGGGCGGCCCTGCTGCCTGCGCTCCTCAAGCACGCGCCGGAAGCTGGCGAGGCCCTCCGCAAGGCCCTGCTGGCGGGATCGGACCCCATCGCCCGGGCCGTGGCCGTGGAGAGCCTAGCCACCGCCCCGGCCGAAGCGGACCTCGCCCTGCTCACCGAGCGGATTTGGCGGGATGCGGAGTTCGAAAGCCAGCAGGCCCTGCTGCAGCGCATCGCCGCCTGGGATCTGCCCGCGGACCAGAAGCGCGCGCGCCTTCACACCTGGCTGGAGCACCCGGATTGGGCCTGCCGCCTGGAGGCCTTCCGGGCCCTCGTGAAGCTGGAGCCCAGCACGCCTTGGCCTCAGGCCCCGGCCCCCACCGCCGAGGAAGAGGCCCTTCTCCAGGAGGCCGAACGCTTGGCCGTGGCCGGCAAGCCCGTGCGCCTCCGCATCACCTTCGAAGGCCCCCGCGTGGTGATCCTCCGCCTCGATCCCAAACGGGCACCCATCAACGTGGCCAACCTGGTGCGGCTCGCGCGGAAGGGCTTCTTCGACGGCCACCGCGTACCCCGCGTGGTGCCTGATTTCGTGGTGCAGATGGGCTCGCCCTTCGACAGCATGAGCGGGGGCCCCGGCTACTCCGTGCGCTGCGAGAACAGCCTCGAGTGGTACGGCCCCGGCAGCGTGGGCATGGCCCTCTCCGGCCAGGACACCGGTGGCTGCCAGTTCTTCATCACCACGAACGCCACCCCCCACCTCACGGGGCGGTACACCCGCGTGGGCCAGGTGGAGTGGCCCGGCTATGTGCTTCCCATGCTCGACGATCTGACCGTGGGCGTGCGCATCCTGCGGGTCGAGGTCCTCGCGCCTAGGTCTTAAACGAAGCCACCATCTCCGCCAAGTTTTCAGCCACGCGGGCGAGATCCTCGGCGGTGCGGGTGATCTCGTGGGTGGTGGCGGAGAGTTCCGCCGAGGCCGAGGCGTTCTGCCGGGTCTCCGTGGCGCTGGCCTCCACGAGCTTCACCATGGCCCGCGTGCAATCCGTCAGCTCGTGCATGCGCACTTCGATGGTGCGCACGCCCTGAGCCGCTTCGCCCATGCGGCCCTGGGCGGCGGCCATGGCCTGGCTCGTGGCTTCCACCGCCGCCTGCCCCGCCGTGAGCGTTTGCCCGCTGGCCTGGATGAGCGCCTCGATCTCCCGGGCGGCACCCACGGAACGCTCCGCCAGCTTTCGCACCTCCTCGGCCACCACGGCGAAGCCCTTGCCCATGGCGCCGGCCTTGGCCGCCTCGATGGCCGCGTTGAGGGAGAGCAGGTTCGTCTGCCGGGCGATCTCCTGGATCACCCGCACGGCCTGCACCATGCGACCGCTCGTCTCCAGGATGTCCGCCATGGCCTGGGTGGTGCGCTGGGCGGCCTGGGCCCCTTCATCCATGCGCTGGGTGGCCTGGCCCACTTCGCCTTCGGCCTGGTGGACGGAGGTGGCCACGTCCCGGGCCTTGTCCTCCACCTCCACCAACTGCCCCTGCACGTCATCCTCGCTGCGGCGTTGATGCTCGGAGTTCCGGGCGATCTCATCGGCGGCCTTGGCCATTTCGCTGGAACTCGCCGAGAGCTGGGTGGAGCCGCTCGCCACCTGGGCGGACACCAGCTTCAGATCCCCGAAGAGGCGCCGGAACTCCGCGCTCAGCTTCATGTAGGAGAGGAAGAGCCGGCTCGTCTCATCCTGGCCTTCCGCCTTCACGATCCGGGTGAGGTCGTGGTTCACCGCCAGATCGTTCATGAGCTCCACGAAGGTGCCCACGGGACCGGCGATGCTGCGCGAGAGGCTCACGCCCACGAGGAGCGTGGCGACGAACAACCCGATGCCCAGCCCGAAGTGCAGGAGGAGCCCCGACCGGGCCTGATCGGCCGCGGCCTTCGCACCCGCGGCCAGTTGATCCGACCGTTTCCGTTCCAATTCACCCAAGGCCTCGATGCGCTTCGTGGACTGCCCCCACCAGGTTTCGGCATTGCCCCCGAACCCCGAAGCCTTGCCTGCGCCCACCACCTGGTTGCGCATGGCGGCGACTTCGTCGGTCATGGCCTGGGGAACCGCGGCCTCCAGTGCCGCGGCGCCTTCGGAGCCCGACAGTTCACGGAAGGTCGCCAGGTGCGCGCCCTGGGCCCCGATGAGGTTGCCCAGGCGCTCCATCTGACCCGGGGCGAGGGCATCCGCCGTGAAGACGCCCATGAGGGTGGCTCGCTCCTGCCCCGCGGCCTCCCGGGCCCGGCTGAGGTGCAGGAGGCTGCGCAGCTGTTGGGAGGTCTCCGGGCGTCCCACCTCGCCGGGCAGGCTGGCGTAGAGCGCATCCAATTTCGCGATGGTGGCGGTGTACTGCGCCACCACTTGAGGCGCGGCCAGGGACCGGCCATCCACGGCCTTGCGGAGGTCAACCAGGGTCGAGCCGAGGTCCCGGGCCAGGGCGGGCGCCTTCCCCCAGCTCTGCGGCGCCGGGTCCAGCGCGCCCAGCCCCCGGGTCCAGGCCCCCAGCGCCTGATCCGTGGCCTTACGGAAGCCCTCCAGGTTCGCGTCGCTCACCTCCTGGGAGGCCAGGAAGCGGCTGCTGCGGCCCCGTTCCTTCTGCAGGTGGCCCGTCAGGCTGGCCATTTGCTGCACCGCGGGCATCCACCCCGCCAGGGCCCGGTCGCTGGCGGCCTCCTGCCAAACCTGCCGCAGGATCATCCCCGCGTAGATGGCGAAGGCCCCCAGCGGCAGGAGCAGGATCCAGACGAGCCGCGCCTTGATGCTGTAGTTATGCCAATGCATGGCGACCCCCGGAACCGGACCTCTGGGTTGGGTTCCCTGCCTGTCTCGGGATGACCTGAAAGATTCCTGAGTTCTGCCCCGCGCTTCAGGGTTTTCGGGGCTGGAGCAGCAGCTTCTCGGGTTTCCCCTCATCCACCGTGTAGGTGAACCCCTTCAGGAAGCTCTGCCCCAACAGCCCATCGATGCCCACCTCGGAGGCGGCGATGGTCACGGCCGGTACCGCCTTGGCCGCAACGCCTCCCACGGATACGGAGGGCAGGTCCACCATGCGCCCCCGCAAGCGGACGCCGCCCGCCAGCACGAAGGAAGCCTCCTCCCCCAACCGGTCCGAGAGGCCCAGGGCCCCCACCAGCTCCGGCGACAGGCTCGTGCGCATGGCCCCCGTATCCACCATGAGGCAGCAGGTCTCCCCGCCGATCTGCACCTCCACGAGCACGGGACCGAAGGGCTCCGCCGCGGCCCGGGCCATGGCCCAGGCGAAGAGTTCCCGGCGCAGGGTCCGCACCCGGGCGAGCGAGGCCGAATCGGAAGCCTTGAGGCAGTCCCCCAGCAATCGCGAGAGCCCGTTGTAGAAGGTCACGTCCCCACCGTTCTTCTGGAAGGCGCCCCAGGCATCGATGCGGGCGTTCAGCTGCTTTTGCGCCTCCATCACCACGGCCCGGCGGGTGACCATGGATTCGTTGGAGGCCTTCATCTTGGCGTTGTAGGCCTCCAGCTGCGGCTGCGTCGCCCCTTGCAGGGCCGTGTATTTCGCCGCCAGGGCGTTGCGCTCCTTCATCTGCGCCACGTACTTCAGCTCCGCGGGGGAGTTCCGCCCTTCGGTGGCGGTGGGCAGCGGCTTCAAGCGCCGGTCCATCTCCTCCAATTGGGCTTCCATGGCGCGGAGCGGCGCGAGCTTGCCTTCGAGCTCGGCCTTCCCCGTCTCCAGGGCGGCTTTCAAGGCGGCATTCTCCGCGTTGAAGGCGGCGATCTCCGCCACCACCCGGGCCCGGGCCTTCTCCAGGGACTCGCCCCGGAAATGGCGCGCCACGGTGGCTTCGGCTTCCGCCACACGGGTGGCCAACGTCGGTGCCTGGATGGCCAGGGCCGGCACGGTGATCAGGGCGATCAGAGCGGTTCGCATGGCCCTACCCTCCCACACTCCTCGTCAGCGGGACAGCCACCGCCCGAGGGGCTGCTCGATCCACCGCTCCGCGGCGGCGGCCACCCCGATGCTGCCACCCAGGGCCAGGAAGAGCCCCGTCCATCCCGTCACATGGGGCGCCACCAGCCGCTGGAGGAAGGGGTGGGCCAGGTAGATGCCGTAGCTCCAGGAGCCCAGCAGGATCAACGGCTTCGTCCCCCGACCCGACCACCCCCGATGGAAGGCCGCCAGGCATACGAGGGCGGACACGAGGAGGACGTAGCGGTATCGCAGCGGCCCCGTGAGCGCCACCAGGTGATCGCCAAACCAGGGATGGGGACGGAAGATCGCCCATAGCACGGCCCCCATGGCGAGCAGGAAGACGCCATGGCTGAGCCGCCCTTCGATCCGGCGATGCACCCAACCCCCCATCGCCCCCAAGGCCACGAGGAAGAGCTGGTTGGCGGGCATGACGTAGGCATGGAAGCGGTGGTCCCCCACCGCGTCCATCACCCCGTGCAAGGTGGGGGGGAAGCTCCAGGCCAGCAGGGCCCCGAAGGTCAGCGGCAGCATCCAATCGCCCGCCTTCTCCATGAGCCAGGCCAGGCCCGGCCAGGCCCCGTAGGCCAGCACCGCCACCCCCACGTACCAGCCGCCCGTCACCAGCGCGTGGTTGGGATGGAAGAGCCCGAAGGTGAGGGTGTAGTTCTCGATGATGAACCGCGCGTTGGGCGTGGGCCCCATGCCCAGCTTCAGGGCCAGGTTCACCGTCACCGCGATCCAGAACAGCGGCGCCAGCCGGAGCAGCCGCTTCAGCGCCCAGGAACCGATCCCCTGCTTCGCGATGGACGCCCAAGGGGCCGTGCGCGCCAGGAGGAATCCCGTGAGCACGAAGAAGGCGGAGACGCTGTAGTTCCCCGCCTTCGCCAGCGCCATGTTGGAGAGGGAACCCGCCGGGGTGAGCCCGAACCACACGCTCAGGTGATACACCGCCACGCCCAGGGCCAGGAGGCCGCGGAGGGCATCCAAGGTTCCAAAGCGGGAGGAGGAAGGGGACGGATCGGCGGGCATGGGCTCAAGCCTGGAGGGGGCGAATCACGCATCAATTCGGGGCGGGCGGAATGGATGAGTCTACTTCCTGTTCCTGCGGGTTCCTCCATCCACTCCGGGTTCGTCGCATCCACGCCACGGTTCCGGCCGCGCCCGCGAAGGCGGGATTGAGAATCAATCAGACGGGGTATCCGGAAGAAAAAGTCCATTTATATCAAATCTTATGCGACCAAGATCACACCTGCCTTTCAGTATTCCTGTTCGTGATCGAGTTGCCGGAACGACGAACCCTTCGTTGCGTCCACGGGCTCCATGGTCACGAGGTTGAACCATGAATAGAACGTTCCTGCCATCGCGCCTGCTCGCAATTCTGCTTGGGCTCATGGGGGTGTGCCTGCAAGGCCAGGTGGCGCCGGTGGCCGTGCCGCTCCGGGCCTACCGGGAAGGCCTGCAAGCGCCCGCCCGCATCGCGACCGATGCCGCGGGGCGCATCTACATCTCGGATTCCGCATCGGGGCAGGTGCTCGTGCGCGATGAATCGGGGCAGAGCCTCCCGGGGCTGAGCGGCCTCGATCGGCCCCTGGGCCTCGCCATCGGCGACTCGGGCCGCATCTACGTGGCCGAGGAAGGGCGCGGCTGCGTGTCCATCCACCTCCCGGATGGGAGCTTCCTGGCCAAGCTCGGCCAAGGGGATGGGGAATTCCGGATGCCCAATCACCTGGCCATCGCGCCGGGCCCCGGCGGCTGGGTGTACGTGGGGGACAGCCGCGCCAACGTCGTCAAGGTGTTCACCCAGGAGGGCGCGCCGGTGTTGCAGTTCGGCTCGCAGGGAGCGGCGAACGGCCAGTTCGACTTCCTCGCGGGGATCTTCGTCAGCGCCGCGGGGGAAGTCTATGTGGCAGATCAGAACAACGCCCGCGTGCAGGTCTTCTCGCCCACGGGCGTCTTCCTCCGCGTCTTCGGGAAGACCAGCGGGATGTTCGCCTCCTCGCTGTTCACCCGCATCCAGGGCCTCACGGGCGACGGCCAGGACCGCATCTACGTCGCCGATACGGTGTTGGGCGTCGTGAAGGTCGTGAATGCCACCGGGAAGCTGCTCGCCACGCTCAGCGGTTTCGGCGAGGGCCCCGGCCAGCTGCAGGCGCCCGCGAGCCTCGTCATTGATCGCAACAACCGCCTGTTCGTGGTCTCCCTGGGCAACACTCGCGTCGAAGTCTTCGGGCTCGACGCCTTCACGGACCCCTACCTCCCCCAGGAGGCCCCCCGGGAGCTCACCTACGGCACCAACCCCGCCTACTACATCCTCGCCACGCCCATCAGCCCCAACCTGCCCAGCCACGCCGGGGGAAGCGTGACCGCCTACGCCATCTCCCCGGTGCTGCCCCCGGGCCTGACCCTCGATCCCCGCACCGGGATCCTCTTGGGCACACCGCAGGTGACGGCCCCCCTGGCCACCTACACGATCACCGCCGCCAACGCCAAGGGCAGCACCACTGTGGACCTGCCTTTGGCGGTCCGCGAACAACCGCCCACGAGCCTGACCTACGCCGCCAATCCGGTGCTCTACACCCGCGGCACGGCCATCAGCCCCAACACGCCGAGCCATGCCGGCGGCACGGTGGTGTTCTACACCGTGACCCCGGACCTGCCCGCGGGCCTGACCCTGGACGCCAGCAGCGGCGTCCTCAGCGGCACGCCCAGCGCCCTTGCGCCCACCGCCTACTACACGGTGGTGGCCTCCAATGCCGGAGGCAGCGCCATGGCGGTGCTCTCGATCACCGTTCAGGGCCCCGTGCCGACCGCCCTCGCCTATCCCAGCAACCCCGCCGTCTACGTCCGGGGCACCGCCATCACGCCCAACGTGCCCACCCACGGAGGCGGCGACGTCACCCGCTACACCGTGTCCCCGGCCCTTCCCACGGGCCTGACCCTCGATCCCACCACGGGCATCCTCACGGGCACGCCCACCGTGAACACCCCCACGGCCCTGTACACCGTCACGGCCAGCAACGCCTTCGGCAGCACCAGCGTGGAGCTCTCCCTCACGGTCAGCGGCCTGGCCCCCACCTACCTCACCTACGCCACCAATCCCGCGGTCTACGTTCGCGGCGCCGCCATCGCGCCCAACCTTCCGACCCATGACGGCGGCGCCACGACCTACACGGTCACCCCGACCCTTCCCCAGGGCCTGAGCCTGGATGTCCGCACGGGGATCCTTTCGGGCACTCCGCTCGTGCTCAAGGCCACCACCCTGCACACGGTGACCGCCAGCAACGTGGAAGGCAGCACGTCCGTGGCCCTCTCGATCACCATCGTGGATCTCCCGCCCGCCTCCTTGACCTATCCCACCAACCCCGCCGTGTACTTCCGGGGCAGCGCCATCCCGCCCAACCTGCCGACCCAAACCGGCGGACAGGTGACCAGCTATTCCGTCTCCCCCGCCCTGCCCCAGGGCCTGTTCCTGAACACCACCACCGGTGCCCTCACCGGAACGCCCCTCGTGCTCAAGGCCGCGGCCCTCTACACGGTGACCGCCACCAATTCCGCGGGCAGCACCTCCGTGGGGCTCTCCATCACCGTCAAGGACCTGCCCATCACGGCCCTGACCTACCCCGTGAATCCGGCGGTCTACTTCCGGGGCATCGCCATCACCCCCAACACACCCACCAAAACCGGGGGCCAGGTCACCACCTACACCGTGTCCCCCGCCCTGCCCCAGGGCCTGTTCCTGAACGCCACCACGGGCAGCATCACGGGCACGCCCCTCGCCCTCAAGGCCACGACGATCCATACGGTCACGGCCACGAACTCCGAGGGAAGCTTCTCGGTGGACCTCACGCTCACCGTGAAGGACCTGGCCATCACCGCGCTGGCCTATCCCACCAATCCGGCGGTGTACGTCAAGGGAACCGCCATCCCCCCGAATACCCCCACCCACGGCGGCGGAATGGTCGTCACCTACACCGTGTCCCCCGCCCTGCCCCAAGGGCTATCCCTGAATTCCACCACCGGCGCGATCACGGGCAACCCCATGGTCATCAGGCCCACCGCGCTCTATACCGTCACCGCCACCAACTCCGAAGGCAGCGCGACGGTGGACCTCTCGATCACCGTGAATGGGAGCGCCCTATGAGCCGCCAGCGTCTGCACGTCCTGGTCCTCCTGGCTGCCCTGGGGGCCCCTGCCAGCCTGCGGGCCCAGGACACACCCCACGATGCCACCACCAGCGTTCAATGCACCTCCTGCCACAACATCCACGGGGGCCCCGGCACCAGCCTCACCTCGGGCCCGGGCAACGCGAACCTCTGCCGCAGCTGCCACATGTCCGGCGGATTGGCCTCGGGCAAGCCCATGAACCCTGCCGCCCAGGCCTTCCCCGGCTCGACCCTTCCCCTCGTCGCCCCGAAGGGTGGGAATTCCCATCGCTGGAACTCCGGCCCCGCGGGCCACATCGAATTTCTGGGAGGCGCGGGCGTCGCGTCCACGGGGACCCTCGCGCCCCTGGGGGCCTACGGGGGCGTCTACCCCAAGACCTACACGCTCACGGTGACCTCCACCGGAGCCGCGGGAGCCGCGACCTTTGCCTGGGTGGCGACCCTGCCTGGCGGGGGCTCGGGCACCGGTCTGTTGACCGGGGCCAACGTGCCCCTGGATGAGGGCGTGTCCGTCCAATTCACGGGCGCCTCCGCCAACGCCTTCCAGGCGGGGGATGCGTGGACGCTCCAAGTGCGGCCGGGCCTCAGGTCCCCTGGGGATCCCGTCATGGCCGGCAAGCTGGAAAACGGGCAGATCATGTGCTCCACCTGCCACGATCCCCACAGCCAGGAATTCCTGCCCTTCGATCCGGCGGCGAGAAGCGGCGGCTCCAACCACTTCATGCGGATCACCAACGACACGGGGCAGATGTGCTCCGATTGCCACGCGGCCCGCGCGGTGACCTCCGCCGCCGCGGGCTCCCACCCCGTGGGCGTGGGCATTCCCGCCGGCGCTTACAAGAGCCCCGGCAACCTGCCCCTCGATGCCACGTTGAATCAGGTCCAGTGCCAGACCTGCCATCAGGTGCACAACGGGCCCACCACGGATGGCTCGCTGTTGCGCACGAAGGACGTGACGGTCCTCTGCGCCGACTGCCACACCCTGGCGGACACCGGCGTCACGGCCCGCCACATGAGCCCGGTCTTCGGCGTGATCTGGCCCGGAGGACAATACGGCAGCACCTTCCCCGCCAAGGTCGATGCCTCCCAGCGGGGGAGCTGCGCGAACTGCCACCAGCCCCACGGGTGGCCCGATGCCGCCCATCCGGCCTCGGTGTATCCGAACCTCCTGGTGGAGCAGGGTGGCAACCTCTGCCTCACCTGCCATGACGCCAACGGCCCCGCCACCACCAACCTCCAGGCGGAGTTCAGCAAAGCCTCGAAGCATCCGCTCACCTTGGCGCCAGGCCGCCACAGCGCCTCGGAGCCCGCCGTCGTGGTGGATCGCCACGTGGACTGCGGCGATTGCCACAACCCCCATCAGGCCCAGGTGCGTGCGAGCCTGCCCGGCCCGGCGACCGCCCCTCGGCCTGCGGCGGGCCCCCTCACGGGGGTGCGCGGCGTCACCCTCGACAATGCCGAAGTCAATCCCGCGGCCTTCGAGTATCAGATCTGCCTGCGCTGCCACGGTGACAGCCCGGGTCAGCCCGCCCCCTCACGCACCCGCCAATTCGACGCGCGCAATCTGCGCCTCCAATTCAACGGGACGGGCGCCAGCTTCCATCCCGTGGCCGTCGCGGGGAAAAGCGCCAACGTACCCAGCCTCATCAACGGGTGGTCCAAGACCAGCCTCATGGGCTGCACCGCCTGCCACAACAACAACGCCGGCCCCGCCAACGCGGGCCTCGGACCCAACGGCCCCCACGGCTCCGCCCAGCCCAGCCTGCTGGAGAAGGCCTACGATGCCACCACCCAGACGCCCTACTCCGAAGCCAAGTACGCCCTATGCTTCAAGTGCCACAGCGCCGCGGTGGTCATGTCCCCGCAGAGCTTCCAGGAGCACGATAAGCACGTGCGGGGCGGGAACTACGCCTGCGGCATCTGCCATGACCCCCACGGATCCTCCGGCAAGGGAAGGCTCATCAATTTCGATACGCAGATCGTCCAGCCCTTCAACGGGAAGCTCGAGTGGAATCAAAACGGCCCGAGCCACGGGAACTGCACCCTAACCTGCCACGGCGAGCCCCACACCGATTACAGCTACTGATCTCCTTCCAGGACTAGGCTCCGCGACGCGGAGCCTAGTCCTGGAGGTCGGCCCTTACGGTTCAACCTGGGGCGTTTCAGCTTCCGAAAGTGCGTACCAATCGATTTTCCGCGTGCCGATCATCACGGCGGCGAGGCCGAGGAAGGTGAGTAGGGAGCCCATGAGCAGCGCGTTGTCCTCGGAATCGATGAGGCCGTAGAGCACCGCGAAGAGCAGCCCCAGCCCCGCCGCGAATCCCCAGCCCCGGCGGGGGCTTTGGAGCACCTGGGAAAGGTAGGCCCCCAACAGCAGCGTGCAGGCGGAACTCGCCGCCAGATAGGCCCAGCCAAATGAGAGTTGTTCCGAGAGGCTCAGGAGCAGCAGGAAGAAGATCGCCAGGGCGAAGCCCACCAGAAGGTACTGGATGGGGTGGATGGGCAGGCGGCGCAGCATCTCGAAGAAGAAGAACGCGGCGAAGGTGAGGCCCACGAAGAGGAACCCGTACTTCACGGCCCGCTCCGACTTCAGATAGACGTTCACGCCCTTGAGGAAGACCACGCCGAAGGCCTCGGAGGTCTCGCCCTTGCCCTCCAGGATCTTGGAGAGGTTTCGCGCCAGGTGGAACACCTCCCAGGTGGCATTGAAACCCTCGGGGCCTTCGCTGTGCACGGCCGTGAAGCGCCCTTGAAAGCTGGGCGTGGGCCAGGGTGAATGCATGGACACCTTCGTGGATTCCGCCACCGGGGCCACGAAGAAGGATTGGGAGCCCTTGAGGGCCAGGGGGAGGGTGAAGGAATTCAGCCGCCCCTCCAGCGCAGGCACGGGCCCGAGATCCACATGGATGCCTTGATTGAAAATGCCGCAAGGCACGCCAGGGCTGAAACCGAGGTCGGTGCCATTCCAGGTGAGCAATGGTTGACTCCGGATGCCTCGTAGATCCGTGAGACCCACCACCAGATATGCGCGCCCGGGTTTGATGTTCCGGTCCGGGGGCAATCCTAGCCCTTTAGCGACGAAGATATCTCCGTTCACCTTCGCGTCGATTTCGTAGGCCTGGGCTTTGAAAAGCCCGCGGTGGCGCTCATCGACGCGGGCCTCCGAGGTCACCGATAGGTTGCGGGGAACGATGATCTGATGTTTGTCCTCCCAAAAATTTCGTTTCACGATCTCGCCCGATTTCGGATTTGTTTCCTCTCGGAACACCTCCTCCTGGTAGGGCACGACCAAGAGCGGTCCCACCAGTTGCTGCCTTCCCGCCGTGAGCTCCGCGATTTCATGTTCGGTCTCAATCTGCCGGGCGTTCCGGGCGCTGATCTGACCTTCGATCATGGAGAGGGGCAACAGCAGTAGCAGCGCGAGCCCGCCCACAATGAGGCTCTTCAACAGCAGGGCTTTCTTCACATCATCCTCCTGGGAATCTCCCGCTAGGCTGATGCCCCTGTGAGGGGGGAGGATGGCCTTCTGTGAAGCCTGTGTGAAGTCAGGGCAGGGAGATCCAGGCCTCCGCACCCCCCTCCGGCAGGTTGGTCAGCCCCGCCTGCCCCCCATGCAGTTCCGCGACCTCCCGCACGAAGCGCAGGCCCAACCCCGTGCCCTTCCGCCCGCTGGCGGGGCTGGGCAGCGAGTAGAAAGGCTCGAAGAGGCGGGCGAGGGCGTAGTCGGGAATACCGGGCCCCCCATCGCGCACGGAGATCCGGAGTCCCTGATCCTGCCGCTGCGCGGCAAGCCCGATCTCCCCGCCCTCTGGAGCGAAGGCGACGGCGTTGTCGAGCAGGTTGGAGAGGGCCTGCTCCAGCAGGAAGGCCTCGCCCCGCACTTGCAGGGCCTCGGCCACATCCACCTTCACCCGGAGGCCCCTGCGCAGGAGGGCCACGTCCTTGGAGGCCACCACCCGCCGCACCAGGGGCGCCAGAGCCAGCTCCTTGGGATCCTCCAGCGACTGACGCTGCTCCACGGCGGCCTGATCGAGCATGCGCTCCAGCACCGTGCGCAGGCGGGCCTCCTGCTCGCGGATATTCGCCACGAAGTGGCGGCGATCCTCTTCGGGCATCTCTTCTTCCAGCAGCTCCGCCGCGCCACGGATGGCGGCCAAGGGGCTCTTCATCTCGTGGGTGAGGGTCGCCACGTAGCGCTCCACGTAGGCCCGGTCCTCCAGCTTGGAGCGCATGGTCTCCAGGGCCTGGCCCAGCTCCGCCAGTTCGCCCCCGCCCACGTCTGGAATCGCGGCGCGGCGCCCTTCGGACACTTCCCGGGCGTAGGTGCGCATGCGCCCGATGGCTCGGGTGAGGCCCCAGGAAATGGCGCCCCCGATGACCAGGCAGGCCCCCAGCAGTACGAGCCCCGCGTTCAGCACCCTGCGCTGGCTCCGCTCCGCGAAGGGCGTCACCGTGGCGGTGGGACTGGCCACCGTGAGGGAGCCCACTAACCGCCCTTCCCAGTAGACCGGAGCCGCCACGTACATCGTGTGGGAGGCGGGATCCGCTGGATCGGCCAGGGAAGCCCGCACGCCGTAGCCACCCCGCAGGGTGAGGAACACATCGTTCCAGCGGCTGTAATCGGTGCCCGCCCGGTCCCCGTCGGAATCGTAGACGAGCAGGCCCTGGGCGTCGGTGACGTAGACCCTGAACTCCGCCTTCCGCTTGTCCACGCCGAAAATGCGCGCTCGGGGCGCACGGGTGCGGTAGGCCGCCACGGCCCGGGCGAACTCGCCCTCCTGGAGGCGCCCCTGGGCCAGTTCTGGGGCCGCCACCTCGGCGAGTAGGTGCGCCGCATCCACCAGGGCCACCTCGAGCCCCTGCTTCACGCCGGGCTTCACTTCCTGGAGGAAGGTGTTCAGCAGAAGGTAGGCCGCCAAAGCGACGATGGCGAAGAAGCCCAGGATGACGCGCAGGCTGAGGCGCATCAGGGCCGCGCCGAGAGGCTGTAGCCCACGCCACGGTGGGTGAGGATGGGGTCGGATTCGGGATCTAGCGCCCGCAGCTTGGCTCGGAGGGTCTTCACGTGGGTGTCCACCGTGCGATCCGAACTTTCCTCGGCACCACTCCACACCTGCTCCATGAGCTGGGCCCGGGTGAAGATCCGCTCGGGCTGCTCCAGCAAGGTTCGCAACAGCAGGTACTCGTAGCGGGTGAGGTCCAGGGGCAGCCCCCGAAAGCGCACACGGTGCCCGGCCGCATCGTGTTCGAAGAGCCGGGGGGCGACCGGTTCGGGCCTTTCCAGACGGCGTAGGATCACGCGCACCCGGGCCACCAGCTCCCGGGGGCTGAAGGGCTTGGCCACGTAATCATCCCCGCCAATCTCCAACCCCAGCACGCGATCCACCTCCTCGCTGCGGGCAGTGAGGAAGAGCACGGGCACATCGCTGAAGGCCCGTAACCGGCGACAGACCTCGAACCCGGAGAGATCCGGCAGGCCCACATCCAGGATCACCAGCCTGAAGGGCTGGGACCGGAGCCGATCCAGGGCTTCCACCCCCAGCGTGCAGTGGTGGGCTTGAAAGCCCTCCGTCCGAAGCGCGTAGGCGATCGTGTCGGCGATGGCCGGTTCGTCTTCGAGGATGAGGATGTCACCGGTCAGGGAGGTCATTCCCAGAAATTAGCCACGAAGAGCCAAGAAGGGACACGAATAACAGTTCTTTCTTCGTGTTCTTTCGTGTTCCTTCTTGGCTGACGCTTGCCCTCAGCGGTACTGGACGTGCCCGGTGCCCGCGGCCAACTCGCCCAGCACCCAGGCGGCTTCGCCCTGGGCCTTGAGGTGGGCCAGCACGGGCTCCACCTGGCCCTTGGCCACGACGAGCACCATGCCCACGCCCAGGTTCAGGGCCTGGCGGGCGTCGTCGAGGCCGAGGCCGCCCTTCTCCATGAGGTAGGTGAAGAGGGCGGGGATCTGCCAGCTCTTCGTGTCGATGACGGCGTCCAGCGTCTCCGGGAGCACGCGGGGGATGTTGTCCGTGAGGCCGCCGCCGGTGATGTGGGCCATGGCGAGAAGCTGGTGGGCCTTCACGAGGGGCATGAGCTGGGTGAGGTAGGAGCGGTGGATGGCGAGCAGCGCCTCGGCCACGGTCTTGCCGGTGCCGGGCAGTTGATCGTTCACGTCCAGCTTCTCCAGCTCGAAGCAGACCTTGCGGGCCAGGCTGTAGCCGTTGGTGTGGAGACCGCTGGAGGGGAGGCCGAGGAGCACGTCGCCGGCCTGCATCTCGGGCAGGCGGGGCAGGAGGTCCGCTTCATCCACGAGGCCCACGATGGTGCCAGCCACGTCCACCTCGCCCTCGGCGTAGACGCCGGGCATCTCGGCGAGCTCGCCGCCGATGAGGGCGCAGCCGCTCTGCTGGCAGGCGGTGGCCATGCCCTTCACGATGAGCTCGATGACCTCGGGCTCCAGGCGCTGGGCGGCGATGTAGTCGAGGAAGAAGAGGGGGCGGGCGCCCTGCACGAGGATGTCGTTGAGGCAGTGGTTCACCAGGTCCTGGCCCACGGTGTCCCAGATGCCGGCCTTGCGCGCCACCTTCATCTTGGTGCCCACGCCGTCCATGGAGGACACGAGGATGGGCTTGGCTTCGGGGAACTGGGCGGCGAAGAGCCCGCCGAAGAGGCCGATGTCGCTGCGGACGCCGGCCGTCTTGGTGGCCTTCACGTGGGGCTTGATGCGGCGCAGGGCCTCGTCCTGACGGTTGATGTCGACACCGGACGCGGCGTAGCTGGTCTTGCCCTGAGACATGGTTTCCCCCAAGGGGGCTATTTTCCCATGTGGGGCCTGGCTTTCCTACTCCGAATCCTGGGAGACGCGCTGGGTCTGGCTCGACACCCCATCACAGGCCAGGATTTCCAGCCCCGGCTCGGCGGGAAGGGTAGCCTGACCGCCCCGCAGGAAGCCCCGCACCTGCCCCGTGGCCGCGTCCCGGACCACCAGGAGGGGGTGGCGCTCGGGGCTCCACTGGAGCACCTGCCCCTCGGCGGATCGCTGGGCGGCCACGGGGCGATCCACGCCGGGGCCTGCGGCCAGCCGGGTGTGCCGGGCCCGCTCGACGCCGCGGTCCAGCAGGCGGAGGGCGTGGAGGGCCTCGCCGCCCAGGAGCCGGCGGGGCACCGCGAAGGCGAAGTGCGCGGAGGATTGGCCTTCAGGCAGATCCGCCACCTCCGTGGGGGTGAAGGGCAGGCGCAGCAGGCTGTGGCCCGCCACGTCCAGGGCCTCCAGGCTGAAATCGCCGCCCTCGGGCAGGCTGGGCGGGGTGAAGGCCGGGAAAGCCGGCTCCAAGATCACGCGGCCCCCCTCGATGCGGCCCCAGAGGACGAGGCACTCCTCCGGCGCGAGGTCCGCTCCCGTGGGCGCCAGGTTGTTCACACTGCCGGCGCGGTAGGTGAGCACCAGCTTGTAGCAGTAGTCGCTCACCCATTGGGTGCCGCAGTAGCCCATGACATCCGTGTAGGTGGCGGCGGCCTTGAGGTTGCCGCTGCCGGCGAAGACGTCCCATCCGGTGACGCCGATGTGGCCGCCGGCGTAGTTGCCCGTAGTGGGGTAGCTGGGATCGGCCCCGCTTACGCCGCCGCAGGGGCTGTGGGGGCGGCTGAAATTGTGCCCGACCTCGTGGGCCAGCACGCCCGCCCGGGAACCACTCTTATCCCAGCCGATGGCGGCGTGGCCCGGCACGTAGCCGAGGCCCGCGACGCCGCTGCCGTAGTTCGTCGCCACCACGCCGTAGTAGTAGCGGCTGCTGGCATCGGAGCTGCGCAGGGCGCTCGTCTCGCTGAGCACGGTGCCCCAATTGTTGCCGGCGCTATCCAGGGGCACGGTGAGGGAGCTGGTGAACGAGGCCCGCACCGCCACATCCACCGCGTCGGGCACGGGCCAAATGCGCTTGGCCATGTCGACGTAGGCCGCCATGTTCGTCGTGTCCACGGCGCCCGTGAGGGTCGCGGGGGTGGCGCCAGCCGTGTTCGGCGTCGTCACGGGCACCAGGGTGATCTTCCAGGTGGGCAGGGCGCGCACGTCGAGGGCGATGTCCGCGGAGGCGTTGTTGGCCTTATCGGATTCGGGCACCCCGCCCGTGGGGTCCACATCGGCGATGACGTGGGTGCCGGGCTGGATCCAGGCGGCCGGCACCGCGGCATTCCAGCTGGAGGCGGCCACGCCTTCGGTGACGGCCAGGGGCACGCTGCTGCCCGGGGCGTTGATGGTGAGGGTGTTGGTGGTGGCACCGTTGATGAAACGCACGCGCACCTGGGGCTGGGCGCTGTTGGCCTCATTGGCCTTCACGAAGACGCGCACCCAGGCGGAGCGGTCCTTCACCAGGGGCACCGCGGGGCTGGGGTAGTTCTGGGTGGCCTGGGTGAGGTAGAGCCCATCGATGCTCAGGTCCAGGCTCGCGGAGGCGGTGACGGTGAAGGAAGCCGAACTCACCGCGGAGCCCGTCGCGTTGGTGACGTGGATCGCGGCGGTGGCGGCCCCGGCCGGGACCGTGGCCTGGATCTGGGTGTTGCTCACCACCGTGAAGGTGGCCGCCGTGCCGCCGAAGGTCACGGCCGTGGCGCCGTAGAAGCCAGTGCCCGTGAGGCTGACGGTGGTCCCCACGGGACCCGACGTGGGCAGGAAGCTGGTGAGGGTTGGCAGGGGCGTCGCCGCCACCGTGAAGGTGCCCGAGCTCGTGGCCGTGCCGCCGGGGGTGGTGACGCTGAGGGGGCCGGTGGTGGCGCCCACGGGCACCGTGGCCGAGATGGCGGTGGCGCTCTGGACCGTGAAGGTGGCCGCGTGGCCGTTGAACTTCACCGAAGTCGCCCCCGTGAAGGCGGTGCCCGTAAGGGTCACCGGAGCGCCCACCACCGCGGAGGTGGGGGTGAACGAGGTGAGGGTCGGCGCGGCCGGCGGTGCCGGGGGAGGCGGGGCGGGCGTGCTGCTCCCGCCCCCCCCGCCGCAGGCCAGGGCCAAGCCCAACACGGTGGCGCTCGTCCAGGTCCCGATGTGCTTCAACGTCATCCCCGCTCCCAGGCAACCCTCCATCTCATCGACCCGTTCTGCCATCCTTCAAGTGTTTCTGTCCGAACGGTCGACCCATGCCCCTGGATGACACCCGCACCGCCCAAGCCGTCCGGCAGCTCCTGCAGTCCCTGGGGCAGGATCCCGACTGCCCGGAATTGAAGGACACGCCCCAGCGGGTGGCCGAATTCTGGCGGGAGCGCCTGGCCGGTTACGAGATCGACCTCGCCGCGGAACTCAGCCCCCTGCCGGGCGAGCTGGCGCCGGTACCCATCATCCTCGAGCGCATCCCCTTCGTGTCCACCTGCGAGCACCACCTGGCCCCCTTCGAGGGCGTCGCGACGCTGGGCTACGTACCGGGCCCCGGCGGCACCGTGGGCCTCAGCAAGCTCGTGCGCGTGGTGCAGTCCGTGGCCTGGCGCCTGCAGGTGCAGGAGCGCATGACCCAGCAGATCTTCGAGGCGCTTGGAACCCACCTGCGCCCCGCCGCCTGGGGCGTGAAGCTCACGGCGGAGCACACCTGCATGTCCCACCGGGGGGTGAAAACGCCCGGCGTGCCGGTGACGACGGTACTGGTGGGAGGCAGCTGGGTGGCGCAGCCCCCTTCGGATTTCCGGTAGCCCCCTCGAACTGTGACTCCGTCGCACCGGTTCCCGGGGCATCCTGGCTCCGGAGGACCCCATGCGACTTCGCGCCCTGCCCGCCATCCTCGCCCTGCTGCTGTTCGGCGCCCACCTGATGCGGGAAGGCCAGACGCTGCTCCTCGGGGCCTCCCTGGCAATGATCGGCCTCGTCTTCGTCCCCCGCGCCTGGGCGATGCGCGCCCTCCAGGCGACCCTCGCGCTGGCGGTGGTGGAGTGGATCCGCACGCTCCTGCTGATCCGCGAGGTGCGCCTGGAAGCGGGCCTGCCCTGGCTCCGCATGAGCCTCATCCTCGGCACCGTGGCCGCCTTCACGGCCTTTGCAGCCTGGCTGCTGAAGCCGGTGGCGCCGCGGTCCCCGGCGTCCTGAGCGGCGGAGGTCCGCCCCCACGAGACGGAGCGGGGATGCAAGGCGCGAGCTCCCAGGGATAGGAGCTTCACCCGGAAAATCTTCAGCGGCCCCGGGCGAGGCCGAATAGGATGGCTCATCCCCATGAAGGCCGCTCCGCTCCGCAACCTGCTCCTCAAGGAAGGCCTGACCGTCGTCGGGGTCGCGGGGCTCATCATCGCGGCCTCCAGCTGGTGGGGCACCCGAGCCATCATGCGGACCCAGGCCCAGGCGCGGGCGGAATCCGGCCTCCGGGAGGCCGAGCGGCGCATCGCCGAAAGCCTCGACGAAGCCGTGCGCACCGGCGAGGCCCTGGCCACCGCGGGCGGCCTGGGCCAACTGGCGCCCATGGGCACCCTCGCGGGGCAGCAGCAGCTCCTGGCGGAACTTCGCAGCCGGCCCGGCCTCACCAACCTCACCTTCGTCTGCCCCGATGGCCGGGCCTCCGCCGCGAACATCCCCGAGGAAACGGCGCCTCACATCTGGCTCACCCGGGGCACCGAGGGCTCGGCCACCCCCTTCAACCACCTGCTCCGCCAGTGGGATGCCCAAGGGCACCTGGTGGCCGTGGGATCGGATCCCGCCGCGCCCCCGGATTGGCGGACCCGCCCATGGGTGATGCAGGCCCTGCGCGAGGGCCAGGCCGGGTGGACGCCCCCCTACCCCTTCCTCGGCAAGGTGGGGCATGGCCTCACCTACACCGTGCCCATCGCCCGGGAGGGCAGGCCCCTGGGCGTCCTCGGCGTGGACCTCGTGCTGGGGGACCTCCGCCCGTGGATGCGGGAGGCCCGCCCCACCGAGGGGACCCGCCTCGCCATCCTGGATGGCGAAGGGCGCCTGATCCTGCCCCCGGAACAAGAGCTGGAGGCCGCCGCCCTGGGCCGGGCCCTGGCTCCCGAAGGGCTGGATCCGAAACGCCATCCCATTCCCGCCGCGGTGAGCGCCCATCCCGAAGCCCAGCGCCCCGGTGAATGGCCCCGGATCTGGATCCACGGGGAGGCCTTCCTCGTCCAGCGGCGCCCCATCCGGGTGAAGGGGGGCCCGCCCTGGGAGATCCTCGCCGCGATCCCCGAGGAGGATCTGCTGAAGGAGCCCCGGCGCCTGGCCCTGGGATCCCTGGGGCTGAGCCTCGTCGCTCTGGCCTTCCTCGCCTGGCGCCTCGCCCGGAAGAGCCACCGCGTGGTGGGTCCATTGGAGCAGCTCGCCGACTTGGCCCAGCACCTGGCCGAAGGCAAGGTGATCATCCCGCCCGACACGCGGATCTCCGAAGTGGCCGCCCTGGGCCAATCCCTGCGGGTGGCCTCCCTATCCCTGGCGGAGCAGGCCCGCCTCGAAGCCCAGCTGCGCCTGGCCCAACGCCGGGATCTCGTGGGCACCCTGGCAGCGGGCGTGGCCCACGACCTGGGCAATCTGCTGTCCGCCGTGAGCGCGAATCTCGAATTCGCCCAGGATCCGCACCAGCCACCCGAGGTCCGCACGAAGAGCTTCACCCAAGCCGCCCTGGCCCTCCGCCGCAGCCTCGGTTTCCTCAAGGCGCTGATGGCCGTGGGGCGGCCGCAGGAAGGGCGGTTGGAAGATGGCCTCCGCCCCGGGGTGGACCTCGTGCAGGTGCTGCGCGAGGCCGCGGGGCTGCTGGAACCGCTGCTGGGCTCCCTCGTGTCCCTGCGCTTGGACTTGCCCACCGCGCCGCTGCGCGTGAAGGCCGAC
Source organism: Holophagaceae bacterium (assembly GCA_035255465.1). Taxonomy (GTDB): domain Bacteria; phylum Acidobacteriota; class Holophagae; order Holophagales; family Holophagaceae; genus JAFDVN01. The sequence goes on along the minus strand of DATEZP010000051.1, from coordinate 47,085 downwards.
CCCTCGCAGTTGGAGCAGGTGCTGCTGAACCTCTCCTTGAACGGAAGGGATGCCATGCCCAAGGGCGGCGTGCTCACCCTCACCGCAGGCACCACGGCCGAAGGCCGCCCCTTCCTGGCCGTCCAAGATGAAGGCCAGGGCATCCCCGACCACCTCCGGGACCAGCTCTTCACGCCCTTCTTCACCACCAAGGGCCCGGGTCGTGGCAGTGGCCTCGGGCTCGCCATGGTGCAGGCCATCGCCCGTACCCACGGGGCCCGCATCGAAGTGGAGAGCACGCCCGGCGAAGGCAGCCGCTTCACCCTCCTCTTCCCGGAGCCCGACTCCGGCATTGCCCCGGGGGAACGGGAGGCGTAGGGTGGACCTCCCATCCCCGGAGGTTCCATGCTGCGCGCCGCCCTCTCCCTCGCCCTCGCCCTGCCCCTCCTCGTCGCCCAGGAGATGCCCAAGCCCACGCCCCACCACGAGGCGATGAAAGCCGCCGCCGGCACCTGGGATGCCGTGGTGAAGATGCATGTGGGCCCCGGCAAACCGCCCATGGAGTCCAAAGGCGTGGAGGTGAACCGGATGCTGATGGGCGGGCTGTGGATGCAGTCGTCGTTCAGCTCCGACATGGGCGGCGTCCCCTTCGAAGGGAGCGGCCTCTTCGGCTACGACCCTGCCCTGGGCCGCCACGTGGGCACCTGGGTGGATTCCATGGTCATGAGCCAGGCCTTCCCCAAGGGCACCTGCAAGAACGGCTGCAAGGAAGTCACCCTCACCTTCATGGGCGTGGGGATGGATGGCAAGCCCTGCGCGTACAAGGAGGTTTCAGTGCAGGTGGATGAGGATCACCGCACCATGGCGATGTACGTGAAGGGCAAGGACGGGAAGTACGCCCTCGAAATGGAGATCGCCTACACGCGGCGGAAGTAGCTCCCATCAACGGCGGAATTCCGCAGGCTTCAAGCCCACCTTCTCCAACCGCGAGATGAGCGTGCTCGGCGCCAGGCCCGCGAGGACGGCGGCGCCGCCCTCGCCCGTGACCTTGCCCTGGGTGGCCCGCATGAGCGAGGTGAGGTAGTCCCGCTCCATGGCCTCCCAGGTGGGGACTTTGGCCTTCTTCGATTTCCCCCCTTCGGGCAGGGCGCCTTCCAAATCCAGCTCCCGCCCTGGGGAGAGGATGGCGGCGCGCTCCAGCACGTTGAAGAGTTCCCGCACGTTACCCGGCCAGGCGTAGGCCTCCAGCCGCGCCAGCGAGGCTTTGGAGAGCTTCAGCGAGGTCCGCTTGTTCGCCCGGGCGAAGCGCTCCAGGAAGGTCTCCGCCAGGGCGCGCACATCCTCGGGCCGGTCGCGGAGGGGTGGCAGGTGGATGGGGAACACACCGAGGCGGTAGTAGAGGTCGGCGCGGAAGCGGCCCGCCTCCACCTCCGCCTCGAGATCGCGGTTGGTGGCGGCGATGAGACGCACGTCCACTTTGCGCGGCTTCTCGCTGCCCACGGGATCGATCTCCCCCTCTTGCAGCACGCGCAACAGGCGCGGTTGCAGGTCCAGGGGCAGTTCGCCCACCTCGTCCAGGAAGAGGGTGCCGCCATCCGCCAGCTCGAAGCGGCCTTTGCGCGCGGCGCTGGCGCCCGTGAAGGCGCCCTTCACGTGGCCGAAGAGCTCGCTCTCAATGAGGCTGCCGGGCAGGGCGCCGCAGTTGACCTTGATGAAGGGCTTTTCACGGCGGGGCGAGAGGTGGTGGAGGGTCTGGGCCACCTTCTCCTTGCCCGTGCCCGTCTCCCCCGTGAGGAGCACCGTGGCCGTGGTGGGCGCCACCTGGCGCAGCTTGTCCACCACGGCCCGCAGCGCCGGGCTCTCGGCCCGCAGGGGCTCCGCCAGGAGGCCCTGCATCTGCTCGTCCCGCAGGAAGCGCACCTCCGCCTGGAGGTTCTGCTCCCGGTGGGCCAGCTGCTGCAGGTGCTCCGCCTGCTTGAGGGCCAGGGCCACGAGGCTGGCGAAGGTGCCCACGTGGCGCACCACGCTCTCCGGGTATTGCCGGCACACGAGGGCATCCAGGGTCATGATCCCGAAGATCTCCCCCCGGCTCCGCAGGGGCGCCACGAGGCAGCTGTGCCCCTCGGGGAAGTCGAGGATGCCGTGGAAGGTGTCCTCCCCGGGTTCATCTTCCTCGTAAGCATGGGCTTGCCGAGCCTTCATGGCCACGACGAGTCTCGGATTGTCGTGAATCTTGATGCGGGTGCCCAGGAGGTCCGGCCGGGGAAAGGGGCCCGAGGCGTGGCGCACCACGAGGTCCCCCTCCTCCCGCAGGAGCACCGTGGCGAGGTCGAAAGGCACCAGCTCGCCCAACCGCTGAAACGCCCGTCCCAGCATGGCTTCCGGGTCCTGGTCCAGGGTCAGGAGATCCCCCACCTCATCCACCATGCGGGCCCCCGTGAGGGCGGATTCCAGGGGCTCGGGGCGGTTCGGCATTGGGACTCCGAAGTTCCAGTCTCGGCATTTCGAGATCATCGTCAACGGCCGGTCGTGAATCCGGAGGACTTTGGGACTGAGTTGAATTCATATTTCAACTATTTTCAACTTTTAAATGTTTGGCACAGGAATGGCGATAGGAGGGCCACCGCCGAAGCGGCTCCAGGAGATTCCCCATGTCCTTCCCCCAGTCCAAGACCCACCAGAACCTCAAGGCCGCCTTCGCTGGCGAGAGCCAGGCCAACCGCCGCTACACCTGGATGGCCCAGGTCGCCGAGAAGGAGGGCCTGCCCGAAGTGGCCTCCCTCTTCCGCCACAGCGCCGACGGCGAGACGGGCCACGCGCTCAAGCACCTCATGCTCCTGGCCGCCCAGGCCGGCGATCCCGCCACGGGCATGCCCCTGGGCGATTCCAAGACCAACCTCAAGAGCGCCGTGGCCGGGGAGACCTACGAGTACACGGACATGTACCCCGACTTCGCCCGGGTCGCCCGCGAAGAGGGCTTCACAGAAATCGCCGCCTGGTTCGAGACCCTCGCCAAGGTGGAGCGCTTCCACGCGGGCCGCTTCCAGGAGGCCCTCGACAAGCTCGAGTCCGGCGCCATGGCCCCCATGAGCCCCGAGATCGCCGCGAATCTGTAATCCCGCACCCCACCCGAGGTTCCGCCATGTCCATCGCCTTCGATCTCGACGCCGAGCGAGCCCGCTACGCCGCCCGCCAGCCCTTCCTGGCCCAGCACTGGGCCATGGCGCTGGACCTGGCGCCGGGCGTGCGCTTCCAGCCCGAGACGGAGGCGAGCGTGGCGGATCAGGTGCGCGAGACCTTCTGGTCCGAGGGGAACGACCCGGACCAGGCCTCGCCCGAGGACCTGGCGGAAATGCGCGCCTCCTTCGACGCCCTGGCGCCCCGCCGGGAAGCCACCGGGTGGTCCGTCGTGGCCACGCTGATGCTCGGCTTTCCCGAGGACATCCGCGCCGAGCGCATGGCCGCCCTGGCCAACCTGCCCGAGCGGCTGCGACTCGTGCTGGATGATGGCCACGAGGTGGCCCCTCAGGTGGATCGGGGCTACACCGGGGCCTCCGAGCGATTGCCGGCGGTGCTCGGCCTGCGATACCTCGTGCCCGACGGCCGCCATCCGGTCGCGCTGATCTCCTTGGAACCTGAAGTACCGGGCTTCCACCCGGGGCCTGCGTCCTGGCGAACGTGGGCACCGGCCCGCCGCTGATTCCCGCGGCGCATCCTCCACCTTCCGACCCCTGCGCACCCTTTCCAGGAGCCCCCGTGAGCCACGCCATCCTCGACCACCTCAACGCCCAGCTGGCGACGGCCTGGGTGCTCTCCTTCAACGCCAAGCGCTACCACTGGACGGTCGCCGGCCCCCACTTCCGGGACTACCACCTGCGCTTCGATGACCTGCACGCCGCCGTGGACGGCATGGTGGATGAACTCGCGGAGCGCCTCCGCATGTTGGGCGGCACGCCCATCCACGCCCCGGCCCAAATGGAGCAGCTCTCCCAGGTGAAACCCTCGGATCCCGCCGCGAAGCTGGATGGCCAGGCCATGCTGCGGGAGGCGCTGGCCGGAGAAGAGGTGGCCATCACCTTCACCCACAAGGGCATCGAGATCGCCAATGAAGCCGGCGATCCCGGCACCGCCGACCTGCTCACGCGCTTCGTGCAAATCCACCAGAAGGAAGCCTGGTTCCTGAAGGCCATGCTCGGATGACTTGGACGGAAACCTGGCGCAAGGTCTTCGTCGCGGCGAACCGCCCCGTGGCCCGGGGCACGCAACTCACGACGCTGCGCGTGCCCGACGACCTGCCCTTCCCCTTCGAGCCGGGCCACGTGGTGGCCCTGCGGATGGAGACGCCCACGGGCCTGCACCGCCACCCCTACACCGTGAGCGGCAGCAACGCCGACCGGCGCGAGCTCTCCTTCGTCTATCGCGTGATCCTGGAGGGCCGCCTCACACCCACCTTCGCCGCGCTGGGCGCGGGAGCGGAGGTGGAACTTTCGGGCCTGCACCACACCCCCATCCGCGACGAGGTGGATCCCGGAGCCGAAGCCCTCGTGGGCCTGGCCACCAGCTCGGGCCTGGGCCCTCTCTGGGGCTACGCCGCCAAGGCCCTGTCGGAGGGCGAGCGGCGCCCCCTCCACCTCGTCGTCGGCGTGCGGGAAGCGGCGGACCTGCCCCTGCGCGCGGAGCTCGACGCCCTCGCCGCCGCCCATCCCACCTTCGGTTGGACGCCCGTGGTGAGCGGGCCCGATTCTGCGTGGACGGGCCTCCGCGGCCGGATCACCGACCACGCCCCGGCCTTTCTTCCGCGCCTTGCCGGCACCCATGTCCACTTGGTCGGCAACATGGCCATGATCAAGACCATGGAAGCCGCCCTCCACGCGGCGGGTCTGCCCGCCCGCCGGGTCACCAAGGAAGGCTTCTTCAACTGGAACGCCGAAGCCGATGCCACCCAGGTGGCCGGACTGGCCTCCCTCCTCCGGAGCCCTGCATGAGCCCGACCCCCTTCGCCGTCCTCGGCCTCGACCACGTCGTCTTCCGGGTGAAGGACCTCGCGCGCGTGGAGGCCTTCTACCGCGACGCCCTCGGCTGCGAGGTGGAGAAGCGCCAGGAGCACCTGGGCCTCGTCCACATCCGCGCCGGGCGCACCCTCGTGGACCTCTTCTCCTTGGACGGAAAGCTGGGCCGCATGGGCGGCGCCGCGCCGGGGGCCGAGGGCCACAACGTCGCCCACATCTGCCTCCGGGTGGAGCCCTTCGATGCCGCCGCCATCCAGGCCCGCATGGCCGCCCTGGGCGTGCCTTGCAGCCAGCCCTCCTCCAACTTCGGGGCCGAAGGCGAGGGGCCCTCCCTCTACCTCACGGATCCCGAAGGCAACACCGTGGAGCTCAAGGGACCTTCCGCCTCTTGAATTCCTGACCAACCCGGTAAACTATCCACCCGCCCGGCGCCGAGCCGGGCCCCCCAAGGAGACGACCATGGCCCATGAAGCCAAGAACTACGATCACCTCAAGGGCGGCGCGCTCAAGGGCCTGTCCGATTCCCAGCTCGACCAGCACTTTACCCTCTACAAGGGCTACATCACCAAGCTGAACGAGATCGAGGAGAAACTGGCCTCCATCGACAACACCAAGCCCAACTACTCCTTCAACGAGTACAGCGAGCTGAAGCGCCGCGAGTGCGTGGCCTTCAACGGCTCCTTCCTCCACGAGATGTACTTCGAGAACCTCGGCGCCGATGCCACCGTGAGCGCCGGCCTGCAGAAGGCCCTGGACGCCGCCGGCGGCCAGGCCAAGGTCCTCGCCGACCTCAAGGCCTGCGCCATGGGCGGTCCCGGCTGGGCCCTCCTCACCCGCAACCGCCGCGACGGCAAGCTGCACACCTACTTCGTCGCCGAGCACCACATCGGCCTGCCCATGGATCAGGACCTCCTGATCGTGCTCGACAGCTGGGAGCACGCGTTCATGGTGGATTACGGCATCAAGCGCCCCGACTACCTCGGCGCGTTCATGGAGAACATCAAGTGGTCCGAGGTCTCCAAGCGTTTCGGTGCCTGAGGCTGGGGCGCCTGATCGGTTGACTCCGACCACGCGTGCTCAAGGTGGGGCCCCCGATTGGGGGCCCTGCTTTTTTTGGAGGTCGCACACCTCCAGCGATCGGACAGCGCCCTGCGGGTTCTTGGGGCTGGAGCCTCCATGGTGGATGACGCCATCAGGCGCCCGGACCACCTCGGGGGTTACTCCAGCTTCGTCAGCATCGACATGGATTTCTTGAGGCTCACGCGCATGCGTTCGAAGGCGTGGATCAGCATGCCGATCTCATCTTCCCGCTGGGTCTCCAGTTTGAGATCCACGTTCCCCATGCTGATTTCCTTCGCCTGCTCCGCGAGGTGGACCAAGGGGCCGATCACCTCCACGCGCAGGTAGGCCACGGCGGCGATGAAGCTGCCGATGAATACGAGGATGGTGAGCCCGATCAGCAGGAGGAGGGCCGAGCGCTCTTGCCCCACCTGTTCCGTCACGTCATTGAGAGTGAGCACCACGCCCACCTGCTTTCCCGCCGCATCCTTCAGGGGGAAGGCGCCCTTGGCGAAGACCTTGCTCTCGCTGGTGAAGGTGCCCAGATACTCCGCGGCTGCGAAGGCGTGGAGATCCTGCTCGGACACGAGCGCAGCGGCCGTCCGGGATTTCGGCAGGGTGGAGCTGACCATGGTGTAGCCTTTGAGCTCGTCCCAGGTGTCGGGCTTGCCCGCGGCCTTGAGGGTCTTCCGGTACTGCGCCTCATCGAGGTACTGCTTGTTGACCAGCACCATGACATCGACCCCGGTCTCCCGTTTCACGAGCTGGTCGAAGTGATCGATCTCCTCGCCGAATTCCAGGTAGCCGGCCAACACCCCGTTGTGGATGTAGGGGGTCACCACCCGCAGGGCGAAGGCGGTTTTACCCAGTTCCAGGCCGCTCACGGTCTTGCCTGCGGCCCGGGCCTGCTGGAAGGTCTCCCGCTGCACCACATCACCGAAGTTCGAGGGATCGTGGGCCCGCAGGAAGCAGGTGCCATCCCGGTCGATGAAGTAGAAGTGGGTGATGCCGTAGCGGGCCTTGTTCGACCGGTGGACCTCCTGCACCAGGTTGAGCAGCTTCCCCCGATCCGCGTGCTCCACATAGGCCTGCCGGGCGCCCTCGTTGGTGGCGAAGCTATCCATGGCGGCCGCGAGCATTTTCGAGTCGCCCTGGAGGATGAGGTTGTAGACGCCCTGGGAGCGCTCCACGGCCCGGGTGGAGGTGAGGATGCGCGTGTTGCGGGCCGAGGTGTATAGGATGCCCGCGTAGACCGCCACCATCAGCAGTTCCAGGAGCAGGATGCCCCCCAGCATCTTGAAGCGGATGCTCCGATTGAATGCCCCGAAGTTCATGTCCTTCCTCCCTCGGCGAAGTGCTCAGCCGGTGATGTATCGCGCGTCATGGATGAACGCCTTCTGATCCTCGGGATCATCGATCTCCCTCGCCAGGAGCGAGGCCAATCCATAGGCTCCCTGGGCTTTCGCCTCCGCGTCGGCCAACCACTTGGCCTGGAGCCGGTTGAAGAGGAGCCCCCCGATGGGGCCGATGCGGAGGAGGAACGCCTCCTTCAGCGCTTCCAGCACGAGGGGTCGCACGGCCTCGGCCTCCACGCGGGGGAGGCGCGGTTCCTGCGGCTTGGCCTTGAGGGTGAGGTCGGGCTCGGCCTTCTCCAACCGGTGGATCGCCTGCACCAAGCCCAGGTTCACCAGTTGGGCATTGGCCGTGGCGGCGCAGAGGGCCAGGATCGAGCCCCGCGAGAAGGGGCGGAGGATCACGCGGCCGCCGGCATAGCGCAGGTCCAGCCCGCCTTTTGCGCCCTCCAGGGCCTGCTGCACCATGAAATCCTCGGAGAGGAGCCGGGAGACGCGCTGCAATTCACCGGGGTCATAGGGCTTCGGGAAGCTCGAGGCGGTCACGGTGCCCCGGGCATCGTAGGTGAGCGCGCCCACCACGCCCGGCAGCTGGAGGACCTGTTGGAGGATGTCCTGCAAGGGATTCATCGCATCGCCCTTCGGGCCACCAGGGCCCGCTTGATCCCGGCTTCCGCCTCCTCCGGTCCCACGTCCAGCGTGAGCCGCACGGTGAGGTAGCTCCCCTTGGATTTGAACAGGAGCAGTTTGTCGGGGCCCGCGTGGGCGGCCGCCGCTTGCAGATCGCCCAAGCCCAGGGCCTCGCCGATGGGGCCCGAGATTTGGGTCGCCAGGTAGAACCCCTTAGCCCCCAGCGCCTCCCCCAGGGCGCCCGGCTCCCCTTTGAGCGCGCCCTCCGCATCCATGAGAACGGCATGGGCGACGCCGGGCACGGCGTCGATGGTCTGGAGGATGTCCTGGGCCCGCCGGGCGGGTGTGGGGGTGTCGGCCCGGGATTCCGGCGGCGCGGCCATGCGGGATTCATCCAACCACTGGTGCGCCGAAAGCAGCAGGTGATCGCGGTGCTTTTTGATGGAGGTGCGGAGGCTCGTCACGTTGGGGTGGAGGTGGAAACTCCCACCGGGCCATCCCAGGATCCGGTTGAAGGCCTCCTCCCCCCCGAAGCTGCCGGCCTCGGCGTGGATGATCTCGCCATCCTGGAAGTAGATCTGCCCTTCCTGCTCCTGGAAGAGCACCTGGATCGACCCGGAGAAACGGTTCTGCCCTTCCAGCTGGATCACATCCGGAAGCGTGAGGTTGGAGACGGCTCCCGCGAACCCCGAGGTGCCCTCCGACCGCTCCAGATCCGCGAGGGCCAGGGCCAAGTCCGTGCCCATGGTGGGCAGGGAGGGGAAGTCTTCCTGAGCCAGTTGCACCATAGAGCACCCTTCGGGAGCGAGCCATGTGACGGGGTGGATCTGAGGCGGGAGCCGGTGGGAGATCCTCCCACTTGGAAGTGTCATCCAACGGCGCTCCATCTCCATGGCCCCGAAGGCCGTTCGTGCCGTAGGTCACGGCCTTTTCACCTGATCAATCCGTCAGGAAGCCAACCGCCCATCCCGCGCGAAGCCTTATGGGCGTTGAGATCCCACGCCATCGCGAGGCACCCGCATCGTGACTGAGCCACCGCGCGGCGGCGCCGGATCCACGCGATGAGAGGGTGCCGGATGCACCCAGCTCGCGGGTTCAGCTCACGCACCTACACCACGGGGTCACAGGGGAAACGCTGCTCCAATCACAGGCCTTCCCGTGTGAACCCAGCCGCTCTGCGGCCGCGAACCCATCGGAATGTTTTCCATCGTCTCCTCGGGCCGTTGTGGCCGATCATTTCGAATCCCGCTGCCCATGACTCCTTCCTCCCTCACCCTCCCGAATGGGTACCCGTCCCCCGCGCTGGTCTACCTCCTGGCCCTGGGCCTTGTGCTGTGGCTCATGAACCAGGCCCGCCGATCCTTTTGGCTGCTCTCCCTCCTGGCGCTGCCGGGGACCTGTTGCCATGAGCTCTGCCACTGGCTGATGGGGAAGCTGCTGAACGCGGAGCCCATCCGATTCACCGTGATCCCCCGCCGGGAGGGCCGCGGCTTCGTGCTGGGCTCCGTGGGCTTCGCCAACCTGCGCTGGTACAACGCCTTCTTCGTGGGTCTCGCCCCCCTGCTCCTGCTGCCCCTGGCCTACGGTCTCTTCCTCTGGCGCCTGGACGCGAAGCCTTCCCTTGGCGGGCCCGAGGCCGCCATGGTGTTCCTCCTGGCCAACCTCCTCTTCGGGGCCTTGCCTTCGGGGCAGGACCTCCGCATCGCCGCGCGATCCCCCCTCGGCTGGCTGCTGCTCGCCGCGGCCCTGGGCTGGGGTGGGTGGCGCCTGCAGCGGCGCGGGGCGCTCCTAACCGGACACCTCGCAGGAGTTGCGGGCGGAATCGGGCCGGCAGCCCTCCCCGCTGGACTTCCCCACGCCTTGGGCGGAAACTGATCATTCGACGATTCGTGGCCAGCACCCCCGGTTCCATGTGGGTTCTCACGGCCAGACCGCAAATCATCTGACGATTCTTCGCCCGGAGGCCTCCCATGAGCCAACCCACCACCTGGACCACCGCAGAGATCCTGAAGGCCCTCGATCTGCAAGCCGTCAATTCCGGCGTTTCCGATGGCGCCACGTTCCTGAAGCCCGGCGGCCCCGAGCTGGAGTCCTTCAATCCAGCCACGGGCGAGCTCATCGCCAAGCTCGTGCAGGGCAACGACGCGGATTACGACAAGATCATGGAAGCCTCCACCAAGGCCTTCGCGACCCTGCGCACCATGCCCGCTCCCCTGCGCGGCGAAATCGTGCGTCAGCTGGGCGAGGAATTCCGCAAGCACAAGGAGCCCCTCGGCGCCCTCATCAGCTTGGAGATGGGGAAGATCTACTCCGAGGGCCTCGGCGAGGTGCAGGAGATGATCGACATCTGCGATTTCGCCGTGGGCCTCAGCCGCCAGCTCTACGGCCTCACCATGCACTCCGAGCGCCCCGGCCACCGCATGTACGAGCAGTGGCACCCCCTCGGCCCCGTGGCCGTGATCACCGCCTTCAACTTCCCCATGGCCGTGTGGGCCTGGAACGCCATGCTGGCCATGGTCTGCGGCGACACCACCGTGTGGAAGCCCTCCTCCAAGGTGCCCCTCTGCGCCGTGGCCGTGCAGAAGATCGTGGACCGCGTCATGGCCCGCCACAACCTGCCCGGCGTCTTCACGCTGGTGGTGGGTCGCGGCAAGGACGTGGGCGAGCGCATCAACCATGACAAGCGCATCCCCCTCGTGAGCTTCACGGGCTCCGTGCGCATGGGCCGCCACGTCGGCGAAGCCTGCGCCAAGCGCTTCGGCCGCAGCCTGCTGGAGCTGGGCGGGAACAACGGCATCATCGTCATGGACGACGCCAACCTGGATCTGGCCCTCATGGCCGTGGCCTTCGGCGCCGCCGGCACCGCCGGCCAGCGCTGCACCACCACCCGCCGCCTCTTCCTGCAGAAGGGCATCGCCAACGCCTTCGTGGAAAAGCTCAAGAAGGCCTACGGCTCCATCTCCATCGGCAGCCCCTTGGAGAGCGGAATCCTCATGGGTCCCTTGATCGACGAGCAGGCCGTGAAGGATTACGAGCACGCCATCAGCGAGGCCGTGCGCGAAGGCGGCGAGATCGTCTATGGCGGCAAGCGCCTCGAGGGCAAGGGCAACTTCGTGATGCCCACCCTCATCAAGGCCGCCAAGCAGCTGGACATCAGCTGCGAAGAGACCTTCGCCCCCATCCTCTACATCTTCGAGTTCGAGAAGCTGGAAGATGCCATGGCCCAGCACAACGCCGTGGCCCAGGGCCTCAGCTCCGCCATCTTCACCACCAACATCCACCACTCGGAGTACTTCCTCTCCGCGGCGGGTTCCGACTGCGGCATCGCCAACGTGAACATCGGCACCTCCGGCGCTGAAATCGGTGGCGCCTTCGGGGGTGAGAAGGAGACGGGCGGCGGCCGCGAATCCGGCTCCGACAGCTGGAAGGTCTACATGCGCCGCCAGACCTGCACCATCAACTACTCCACGAAGCTGCCCCTGGCCCAGGGCGTGAAGTTCGACATCTAAGGCAAGGCGGCCTTCGAACCAGCCCCCCACGATCGGAGACACCGGTCGTGGGGGGCGCTTTTTCAGGGGCCAGCCGCAGGAGACCCGGGGCCATTTCCCACCCCTCGAAGTCCGGGGGGCGGGATGCTGGAGCAGTCCTCCCGGAGTCCCCATGCGCCCCTCCCTTCGTGCCTCGATCCTGGCGCTGTTGCCGACCCTGCTCATCGGACAGACGCCCGCCCCCACGCCGGCTCCCGCCGCCACGGCCCCCAAGCCCCCCCAATACCCCGCGGGCGTGCCGGGCCAGCTCATGAAGGCCATCGCCGACCAGGGCCAGCAGCTCGCCAACCTCCAGGAGCTGGTGGATACCATCGGGCCCCGGCTCACGGGCAGCGAGCGCATGCGCAAGGCCCACGCCTGGGCGCAGGGCAAGCTGACGCAGATGGGCGCCGCCAACGTGCACGAAGAACCTTGGGAGTTCGGCCTCGCCTGGACCCGCGGCGTCGACCAGGCCCGCCTCCTCACCCACAACCAGATGCCCCTCCTCATTGCCCACAACGCCTTCACCCCTGGCATTGAAAAGGCCACTGCGGGCGAGGTGATGGAGCCCGCCGACTTCCGCATGGAAACGCTCCAGGCCCTCAAGGGGCAGCTCAAGGGCAAGATCCTCCTGCGCACCTCGGGCCCCCGCCCAGCCCCCGGCGCGCCCCGGCCCGCGGGCATGCCCAACCTGCGGGATCAGGAGGCCATCAACCAATTCCTGAAGGATGAGGGTGTGCTGGCAGTGCTGGGCATGAGCAACAAGAACTACGGCCTCCTCACCACCGGAGGTCGGGCCGTGAAGGAGGCCGCCAAGGCCCCCATCCCCACGGCCACGCTCACCCAGGAGGGGTTCAAGCAGCTGCAGCGCCTGCTGGCCCGCAAGGAGCCCGTGAAGGTGGAACTCCAACTGGGCGGCAAGCTGGGCAAGGTTCCCGTGAAGGACTTCAACGTGATCGGTGAGATCCGCGGCAGCGAGCGGCCCGAGGAAGTGGTCATCATCGGTGCCCACATGGACAGCTGGGATCTCTCCACCGGCACCAACGACAACGGCACGGGCACCTGCGCCTCCCTGGAGGCCCTGCGCGCCATCCTCGCCAGTGGCGCCAAGCCCAAGCGCACCATCCGCGTGGTGCTCTTCTCCGGTGAGGAGCAGGGCCTGCTGGGTTCCAAGGCCTACGCCGAGGCCCACAAGGCCGAGCTGGACAAGGTGCAGGCCGTGATCGTGGATGACATGGGCACGGGCCGAATCCGGGGCTGGGCCCTCCAGGGCCGCGAGGATGTGAAGGCGGCCCTGGCCGGGGTCATCTCCCCCATGAACGATTTCGACCTGCGTGAGGTGTCCTTAGCCCGCATGGGCTCCACCGACCACGCCTCCTTCCTGCCCTTCGGCGTGCCCGCCTTCTCCGCCCAACAGGACGCCGAGGACTACTTCACCCACACCCACCACAGCCACGTGGATGCCTTTGAGCGCGTCAAGCCCGAGGCCTTCATGCAAGGCACGCAGGCCCTGGCCGTCACGGCCTGGGAGTTGGCGAACCTCGAGCAGCGGTTGCCCCACAAGGCCCCCGAAGCGCCCCACGAAGCCACCCGCTGATCGCTTTCACGTCCCCCGCCCGACCCCTTCCTTCCGCAGGAGTCCCATGTCGCGCCTCGCCTTGATCCTCGCCGCCGCCCTTGTCGCCGGGCCCCTGATGGCCCAGGAAAAGCCCCTCGAAAAGGTCCCCGCCCGGCAGATGTCCCTCTTCCAGCCCGTGAAGCCCTACGCCAACGCCACGAACACGCTCATCCAGGAAATCGCGGAGCATGGCCAGCTCATGTCGAACTTGGAGGAGATGTGCGATGGCATCGGCCCCCGCCTCACGGGTTCCGAGCAACTGCGACAGGCGCAGCGGTGGGCCATGGCCAAGCTGAAGGGCTATGGGGCGGTGAACGTGCATGAGGAATCCTATGAGTTCGGCCGCCCCTGGTTCCGGGGCATCTCGCGCGGACGGCTTCTGAACGCCAACGGTCAGGCCCTGAACGTGGCCCAGATGGCCTGGACCGAAGGCACCAAGGGGGTGCTCAAGGGTGAAGTCGCCCTTCTCGACGTGACGACCCTCGACGCGTTCAGGGCCGCCGCCCCCAGCCTCGCGGGCAAGATCGTGCTCCTGCTCTCCCAGCCCCGCCCCACCGCGGAGGAACGGAAGAACATCGAGGCCTACTTCGAGGCCTACAAGAAAGTCCTCCAGGACACCCATTCCCTCGCGACCTTGATGACCTCCGACAAGCGGGACGACCTGCAGAACATGACGGGCAGCCCCGCGGGCCGCGCCATGAGCGGAGCGCCCACGGCCTTCATCACCCAGGAGCACGCCAACCTGCTCAAGCGCCTGATCGCCCGGGGCGTGAAGCCCCAGATGGAGCTGGAGCTCACCGGCCGCCATGGCGAGCAACCCATCCGCGTCTACAACGTGGTGGCGGATCTGCCCGGCAGCGAGAAGCCCGAGGAGGTTGTCATCGTGGGCGGCCATCAGGATTCCTGGGATCTGAGCACCGGCGCCACGGACAACGGCACCGGTACCGTGGTGGCGATGGAGGTGCTCCGCGCCATGCAGGCCGCGGGCCTCAAGCCCAAGCGCACGCTCCGCGTGGTGCTCTTCTCCGGGGAGGAGCAGGGCCTCCTCGGCTCCAAGGCCTACGTGAAGGAGCACGCCGCCGAGCTCGGCAAGGTGCAGGCCGTGCTCATCGACGACCTCGGCTCCGGCCGCATCAAGGGCTTCGTCGACATGGGCGTGGAAGCCTGGCGCGCACCCCTCGCCGCCGCCATGTCCGCCGCCAATGGCCTGGGCGCCGTGGAACTGCCGGCCTCCATCATGCCGGGCTCCACGGACCACTGGCCCTTCGCCCAGCTGGGGGTGCCCGCCTTCCCGGCCCTGCAGGATCCCCTGGATTACTTCACCCACACCCACCACAGCCAGGTGGATTCCATCGACCACGTGGTCAAGGAGGATCTCGTGCAGGGTGCCCAGGTCATGGCCGTCACGGCCTGGGGCCTGTTGAACGGGGAGCCCCTGCCCCACCAGGCCCCGATCACCGCCCGCGCGGGCCACTGAGCCCTCGATGCTTCGCCCGTCCTCCTTCGGAGTTTCCGTGACCCGACTCACCCTTCTCCTGGCCGCCGCCCTTTCCACGGGGCACCTGCTCGCGCAAGCGGCCCCGGAGCCCCTGCCCAAGGCCTCCCGTCCCGGCGCCCGCTACGTGGCACCGTCGGCCACCACCGATTCGGCCAAGCTCATCGCCGAGGTCAAGGCCCACCAGGAGGCCGTGGCGAACCTCCGGGAACTCACCGACACCATCGGCCCCCGCCTCACGGGCAGCCCCCAGCTGGTGAAGGCCCACGCGTGGATGGAGGCCAAGCTCAAGGCCTACGGCGCCACCAAGGTCTGGCGCGAATCCTACGACTTCGGGCCCAGCTGGACCCGGGGCGGGGCCACGGCCCGCCTGCTCACCCAAAACGGCACCGAGCTCGCCGTGCGCCAGGTGGCCTGGACCCCCGCCACCCGGGGCCCCCTCAAGGCGGAGGTCGGCACCCTGTCCGGGGAGACCTGGGAGGCGGTAATCGCCTGTATCAGCCAACTCAAGGGCAAGATCGTGCTGCTCGGCGACCTGCCCCGCCCCAAGCCCGGCTCCGATCCCAAGGCCTTCGAAGCGGGCGCCAAGGCCTTCAACGCCGCCCTCAAGAAGGCCGCGTTCGCGGCCGCGCTCTACCCCAGTGAGAAGCTGGACGGCCAGCTCACCATGGGCGGCTCGCCGGAGGACGACGAGGATTTCCCCCTGCCCCCCGTCCCCGTCGCCGTGGTCAGCAACGAACACATGAGCCTCCTGAACCGACTCCTGGCCCGCCCGGAGAAGGTGGAGCTGGAGCTGAACCTCGGAGGCAAGCTCTCGGAGAAGCGCGTGGATGCCTACAATTCCATCGCGGAATTCCGCGGCACCGAGAAGCCCGAGGAGATCGTGCTCCTGGGCGCGCACCTGGATTCCTGGGACCTGGGCACCGGCGCCACGGACAACGGCACCGGCTCCGTGGCGGTGGTGGAGGCCCTGCGGGCCCTCATCGCCAGCGGCGTGAAGCCCAAGCGCACGATCCGGATCGCCCTCTTCAGTGGCGAGGAACAGAACATCTATGGCTCGAAAGCCTACGTCAAGCAGCACGCCGAGGAGCTGGCGCGCCACCAAGCCGTGCTCATCCATGACCTCGGCACCGGACGGGTGCGTGGCTTCGCCTTGGAGGGCCGCGAAGACGTGCGCCCCTATTTCGCCAAGGCCATCGCGCCCTTACAGGAACTGGGCGTGCGTGAGCTGCCCCTGGAGCAAAGCGAGGACAGCGACCACGCCCCCTTCGTGGAGAAGGGCATCCCCGCCGTTTTCTGCATCCAGGACGAAGTGGATTACTTCACCACCACCCACCACAGCTTCACGGACACCTTCGAGCACGTGAAGCCCGAGCAGCTGGTACAGGGCGCCACCGCCCTGGCCGTCACGGCCCTGGAACTGGCCAACATGCCCGAGCGCCTGCCCCACAAGGCCCCCGCACCCAAGGCCGAAGCCAAGTAACGCTTCCACCCTCCCGCAAGAGGGCCCGGTTCCCCGGGCCCTCTTGCCGTTTCACAGGGCGTTCAATCGCCGGGCCGGGAATCGCCGCGGGCCTGGCTTTCGAAGGATTTGAGGGCCGCCGTGGGCCCCATCACCAGCACTTCGTCCCCGGCCTCGAAGGTATCGGAACCCTGGGGGTTGAAGTGGAGGCCCTGCCCCTCCCGCCGGATGCCCACGATGAGGCAGCCCGTGGTGTCCCGCATGCGGGCCTCCCGCAGCACCTTGCCCGCCATCCAGGAACTGGGGTGGATCTGGATGCGCTCCAGGCCCAGCTCGATCTGATCCTGGTTCAGCACCACGTCGAACATGTCCATGAGGTTGGGGTTCATGAGCAGCGCGGCCATGCGGCGACCGCCGATCTCGTAGGGGCTCACGATGTGGGTGGCGCCGGCGGCCTTGAGCTGCCGCTCCGTGCCCAGCTTGGCGTTGCGGGCCACCACGAGCAGATCCGGCTTCAGCTCCTTGGCCATGAGGGTGACCAGCACGTTGTCGGCGTCGGAGGTAAGGGCCGCCATGAGGCCCCGGGCCCGACGGATGCCCGCGCGTTCGAGGATGTGCTCGTGCATGGCGTTGCCGTGGAGGATGATCTCGCCGGCGATCTTGGGGTTGTTGCCCTTGCTGCCATCCTGCTCGATGACCACGAAGGGCACGCCCGCGGCCTTCAGTTCCAGCACGGCCTGGAAGCCCATCTTGCCCAGGCCGCAGACGATGATGTGGTCCTGCAGCGCGTCCAGCCGCTTGTCCATGCGTCGCTCCCGAATGTAGCCCTGGAGGTCACCCTCCACGATGAGGGCCGTGAGGTTGGAGAGGGCGTAGGTGGCCACACCCAGGCCCGCGATCAGATAGCCGATGGTGAAGAGTTTGCTGCCGGCGCTCACCTCGCCCATTTCCCGGAATCCCACCGTGAATAGGGTGGTGACGGCCATGTAGAAGCTATCCACCGGTGAGGTCTTGGAGAGGGTGTGGTAGCCCGCGGCACCCACGCACACCACCACGGCCAGCAGGAGCACCGTGAAGCGGAAGCGATGGAGCGGCGGCAGATCTCTCACGGGATCAGCCTGCCAGATTGGGTTTGATGCTGAAGTTCATCGTTGCGGCCACCACCAGCTTGTCGGCGCAGTGCACCCGCGCCTCAACTACGGCACCGGCGCGGGAGAGCCGCAGCACCGTGGCGGTGGCCACGGCGGGGCCCAGCGCGGGCTCCAGGTAGCGCACGTGGAGATCCGAGGTGGCGAAGGGCATGAGCCCGTCGAAGGCCGTGGAGAGGGCCACGGCCCCCACCATGTCCACCATGGTGGCCAGCACCCCGCCATTGATGTTCCCGCGCCCCCCGTTCACGGTGCGAGGTCCGGGCTCGAGGCGCATGAGGGCGAATCCGGGAGCCACCTCATCGATGGTGAGGTCCCAATCCTTGATCAAGGGCCAGGGATGGAAGCGCGCCTGCAGCCGTGCCAGCAGATCGGGCGCGACGGCGGAGGGGATGACGGGCTTGGCCATGGGATGAGGCTAGCAGGCGGGAAGGCAGGCTGGAGGCTGGAGAGCGGAGGTCGGATTCAGCGTGCGGGCGCAAGGCGCCCGCATCCATGCTCAGTGCGGGGCGCAACCCCGCCACGCTTCCCGACCTCGAGCCTCCAGCCTCCAGCCTCCGGCCTACTTCACCTTGGTCTTCTTGACCTTGGGTACGGGTGCCTCCTTCTTCGCGGGACGGGCGGGCTTCTCGGCTTTGGCCGGACGTTCCTTGCGACCCTGGCTGATCCAGGCGAGGGGATCGTGTTCGGGGGCCTTGCTCATGCCACCTCCTTCACCAGGCGCCGCACCCGGCGCAGCACGGCGTACAGCTCATCGTAGGCGGGGCCGGACGTCACCGCCCTGCCCGCCGCGAAGGCCTCCACGAAGGCTTGGCGGCTGCCCAGGTGCCCCAGGAAGGTGGCGTCCTTCAGGTGCTTCAGGGCCTCTTCCACTTCCGCCGCCAGGGAGGTCTGGCTCTTCACCTCGTTGAAGACGACCCCGGCCCGGAGACCGCGGTGCCCATGGCGGGCCTCCTTCACCAATTCCAGCATGCGCCCCACCGCCCGCAGATCCTGGCGCCCGGCCTTGGTGGGGATGACGACCACGTCCGCGGCGTGCAGGGCTTGGTGCAAATGGGGGTTTTCGCCCGGGGGGCAGTCCAGCACCACGGGCCCCGTGGCCTTGGTCAGGGCCCGGCTGGCCTCGGCCCAGCCCCCGGCCTTGTGGGCCTGGATCCAGCCCGAGCGTTCCGCCCAATCCGAGGCATCGCCTTGGGGATCCAGATCCACCAGCAGGGCCTCCAGGTAGTAGGCCAGGTGGACCGCCACCGTCGATTTCCCGACGCCACCCTTCAGGTTTGCCACGACGATGACCGGCTTGGCACTCATGGGGGCCTCCCGGGGTTGGGTATAGCACAGGTCAGGCCAGAGGCTGTCCATAGACTCCGGGGCGCGTCGGCGCGCCCCGGAGGAGACCGGAGGCTGGAAGGGGATGTGGAGGCGGCCCGGAGGGCCGCACCTGATGCAGCACGGGCGCCCGCTGGGCGCCCGCACCGCTTCCAGCCTCCAGCCTATAGGCCGAGCTTCTCCCGAAGGCCCTTCGCAATGGCATGGAAGCCCTTGGCCTGGGGGCTGTCGGGGTTGGCCATGACGAGGGGCTTGCCGTTGTCGCCGCCCTCGCGGATGGCGAGGTCGATGGGGATCTCGCCCAGGAAGGGGAGGTCCATGCGCTCGGCGGCCTTCTTCACGCCGCCATGGCCGAAGATTTGGGTCTCCTCGCCGCACTTGGGGCACACGTAGCTGCTCATGTTCTCGATCATGCCGAGCACGGGCACCTTCACCACGTTGAACATGCCGATGGCCTTCTTGGCGTCCAGGAAGGCCACGTCCTGGGGCGTGGAGACGATGACGGCCCCCTTCACGTGGGCGTTCTGGATGAGGCTGATCTGCACGTCACCGGTGCCGGGGGGCAGGTCCATGAGGAGCACGTCGAGGTCGCCCCAGAGCACGTCCGCCATGAACTGGGTGAGGGCCTTGTTGAGCATCGGTCCGCGCCACACCACGGGGCGATCCTCATCGATGAGGAAGGCCATGCTCATGAGCTTGAGGCCGTGCTTCTCCACGGGCTTGATCTTGCCTCCGGGGGTGCCTTCGGGTCCCTCCGTGATGCCGAACATCATGCCCATGGAGGGGCCGTAGAGGTCCGCATCCAGGAGGCCCACCTTGAGGCCCTGCTGGGCCAGCGCCACGGCCAGGTTGGCGGCCACGGTGCTCTTGCCCACGCCGCCCTTGCCGGAACCTACGACGATGGCGTGCTTCACGGTGGGCAGGAGGTTCTTGAACTCCACCTGGGGGGTCTTCTCCCAGGTGAAGGCCACATTCACGGAGGTGACGCCATCCTGGGCCTTCAAGGCCTCCGTGAGGGCCGCGCGGATCTCCGCTTCGCGATCCTGGTAGGCGTCGAGCATCCCCAGCTGCACGGTGATGCCGCCCCCCTGCACGTCGATGCCCTTGAGGGCCTTCAGGGTGGCCAGGGTCCCGGAGGTCCCGGGAACGGTGTACCCGTTCACGGTTTCAAAGATGGCGGCGCGGCTGAGCTTCTTTTCCATGACGTCTCCAGAGCCAACCAGTTTCGCATGGGTTCAAGGCCCGGGACTTGATTGATGTCAGGACAGCCGCCGGGTCACATCCCCCACCCCGCTCCGCAGGCGGGCGTGCTCGTAGAACCGGAGTTGGCTGCGCAGGGCCGGCCCCTCCTGGAAGCCCCGCCGCAGGGTCTGCCCTTCGGCGCCGATGACGCGGCCCTTCACCGTGTCCTGCAGTTGGAGTTCCAGCAGCTCCACCACTTCGGCGGCGATGAGGGGATCCACCAGGGGGAAGGCCAACTCCACGCGCCGGTCCAGGTTCCGGGGCATGAGGTCGGCGCTGGAGAGCCAGGTCTCGGGTTCCCCCGCGTTGCCGAAGTGGTAGATGCGGGCATGCTCCAGGAACCGATCGAGGATGCTCAGAACGCGGATGTGCTCGCTGAGACCGGGCACCCCCGGCTTCAGACAGCAGGTGCCCCGCACGATGAGATCCACCTTCACACCCGCCTGGCTGGCTTCGTAGAGCGCCTGGATGATGGCGCCATCCACGATGGCGTTGGCCTTCAGGATCATGCGGGCGGGCCGGCCCAATCGGGCGTGGCTGATCTCCCGTTGGATCCGGTCCAGGAGGGCGGGCTTCAGGTGCGTGGGCGCCGGAATGATGCGGTTCAGCCGCGGGGGCCGGGTGTAGCCCGTGAGCAGGTTGAAGAAGTGGCTCAGATCCTCGCCGAACTCCTCCCGGGCCGTGAGCAGCCCGAAATCCGCGTAGAGCCGGGAGCTGCGCTCGTTGTAGTTGCCCGTGCCCAGGTGGCAGTAACGGCGGATGCCCGTCTCTTCCTGGCGCACCACCAGCGTGGCCTTGCAGTGGGTCTTGTAGCCGGGCAGGCCGTATACCACGTGGACGCCCGCCTTCTCCAGGCGCCGGGCCCAGGCGATGTTGGCCTCCTCGTCGAAGCGGGCCCGCAGCTCCACGATGGCCGCCACCTGCTTGCCGCGCTCGGCGGCCTGCTCCAGGGCGGAGGCGATGGGGCTGCCGGGGCTCATGCGGTAGAGGGTCATCTTGATGGCCAGCACCTTGGGATCCAGGGCCGCTTCGCGCACGAAACGCACCACAGAATCATCGAAGGATTGGTAGGGGTGGCTCAGCAGGATGTCGTGGCGGGAGATCGCATCGAAGATGCTGCCAGGGGCCTCCAGTTGAGGCACCGGGAGGGGCGCCAGAACCCCATCCTTGAGGTGGGGCAGGTCCACCTGGGTGTAGAGCTGCATGAGGTCGCTGAAGGCGGCCATGCCCTCGGCGGGGTAGAGGTCCTCCGGCGCGAGGTCCAGCTCCCGGGTGAGGAGTTGCAGCAGCTCGGAGCCGAGGCCCCGCTCGTACTGAAGCCGCACCACGGCGCCCCGGCGGCGGTCCCGCAGGCTCTCTTCGATGCTCTTGAGCAGATCCTCGCTTTCATCCTCATCCAAGGGGATGTCCGAATCCCGGGTCACGCGGATGGCGTGGCTGGCCTTGACGCGGTAGCCGCTGTAGATGCGCCCGAGGTTGTGCCGCATCAGGTCTTCCAGGGTCACGAAGTCGTAGCGGCCCTGCGCCGAGGGAAGGCGGAGGAACCGTTGGGCCACGGAGGTGGGCACCGGGATGAAGCTCAGCTCGCTCACCGGCAGGCCTTCATCCCCCTGCTCCGGGCTTTCCAGCTCGCAGACGAGCACCAGGGCGCGGTTGCCCAAACGGGGGAAGGGGTGGCCGGGGTCCACGGCCAGGGGCGTCACCAGGGGCATGAGCGTGGTGCGCCAGTGCTCCTCCACGAAGGCCGCCTGCTCCCCATCCAGCTGGGCCGGCTCCAGGATCCGGACACCCTCGGCCTCCAGGCGGGGTTCCAGCACCTCCTGGAACAGCGCGTGCTGTCGCTGGGTGGCCGTATGGATCTTCGCCGAGACCCGGCCCAGCACCTGCCGGGGGGTGAGGCCATCGGGGCCCGCCTTGGTGATGCCGGCATCAATCTCCCGCCAGATGCCCGCCACCCGCACCATGAAGAACTCATCCCAATTGCTGGAGGCGATGCTCAGGAACTTCACCCGCTCCAGCAGGGGGACGCTATCGTCCTCGGCCTCCTCCAGCACCCGGGCATTGAAGTCGAGCCAGCTCAACTCGCGGTTGAGCAGCTCCTCCGGCTGGGGGTGGCGGGGCTTCATGGCGGTTCCCAGAGTATCCATAGGAAGAAAAGCCTTTCATCTCAATGTAAATTCCGCGATACTCATCGGTTCCGGGTTCCCGTGTCGGGAGCCCCGCCAACGAGAGGGCCCATCCGACGTCGGACAAGGGCTTGGTAGGAGGAAACATGAGCAACGAAATCATCCAGGTGTCCCTGCGCACCGAACTCGGCAAGGTCGCCACCAAGGCCATGCGCAAGAACGGCATGATCCCCGCGGTCGTCTATGGCCTGAACGAGCCCACGGTGCACGTCGCCATCAGCCCCAAGGTGGTGGCCCGCATCATCGCCAGCGAGAGCGGCATGAACAGCGTGGTCTTCCTGCAGCGCGAAGGCACCGACATCAAGCGCCACGTCATCATCCACGACCTGCAGCGCGATCCCAAGACGAGCCGCCTCAAGCACGTGGATTTCCTCCGCGTCGACCCCAACGCCAAGGTGCGCGTGAAGGTGCCCGTGAAGCTCCTGGGCATCTCCTACGGCGTGAAGACCCAGGGCGGTCTCCTCGACTTCGTGCACCGCGAGATCGAGATCGAGTGCCTCCCCAGCCTGATCCCCACCGCCATCCCCGTGAACGTCGAGGCCCTGCGCATCGGCGATTCCATCCGCTTTGACCAGCTGAACCTGGCCTCCACCCTGAAGATCGTCGGCGAGGCCCACGAGGTGATCTGCGCCATCCACGGCAAGCCCGCTGAGGAAGTGGCCGCCGAGGCCGCCGCCGCTGCCGCCGCCGAGCCCGAGGTTGTGGGCGGCAAGGGCAAGAAGGACAAGAAGTAACCAGGTCTTCGGACTTCGGTCTTCGGTCCTCGGTGCGGGCGCCTCATGGCGCCCGCTTCCGTTTCCAGCCGATGACCGACGCCCGATGACCGACGATCCCGAAGGCACCCATGTGGACCCTCGTCCCCCTCGGCAACCCCGGCTCCGAATACGCCGACACCCGGCACAACCTGGGGCGCCTCCTCCTCCAGCGCTGGATGGAGGACCGCAACCTGAACCCACCCGTGGTGAAGAAGTTCGCCAGCGGTCGCCTCTATGGCCTCACGCCGAAGCTGCAGGCCCTGGTGCCCTCCACCTACATGAACCTCAGCGGCGAGGTCTGCTTCCAGGCGGCCCGGGCGGGCCTGGACCCTCGGACGCTCATCCTCCTCTACGACGACAAGGACCTGCCCCTGGGCATGGGCCGCTTCCGGCTGGACGGCTCCGATGCTGGTCATAACGGCCTGAAATCCGTCTTCGACCAGCTGGGCACCTCCAAGGTGGCCCGCCTGCGCTTGGGCATCGGCCCCTTCGAGCGCCCCCTGGCGGATTACGTTCTGGGCCCCTGGACGGACCCCCAATGGGAGGTCATCGACGGCCTGGATGCCCCCTTCGCCAAGTTCATGGACCTGCTGGGAGGCTGCGGCGACTTGTCCAAGCTGGGCAACCTCGTGAACCCGGAGGCCTTCTGGCAGCGAAAAAGCCTTGAGACGGAAGGGCTTTCCTGAGAATCTAGCTGTTCGCGCCTTCGCTTGAAGGCGTCTTCCTTGCTCCCCGGAATTCAAAGGGGGGCTTCATATCCACAAGGAGGACAGATGCGTCACTACGAGACCATCTTCATCGCCTCCCCCGTGCTGACGGACGAGCAAGCTGACGAGCTCGTGAAGCAGTTCGAGGGAATCATCGCCGAGCAGGGTGGCGAGCTGCTCAAGACCGACAAGTGGGGCCGCAAGAAGCTGGCCTACGACGTCCAGAAGTTCAGCGAAGGCTACTACACGCTCTTCGAAATGAACGCCGGTCCCAAGCTCATCGCCGAGCTCGAGCGCCGCTTCCGCAACAACGACTCCGTGATCAAGTACCTCTCCGTTCGTCTCGACGAGCAGGAGAAGGCTGCTGGCCGCGCCAAGCAGCGTTTCGAACGCGAAGGCAAGCGCAAGGCGCAGGCCGGCGTGAAAGAGCGCAGCATTGAGGAGATGATGTAATGAAGAAGCGCGCTGACGCCAAGGGCAAGGGCAAGCCCAAGAAGAAGAAATCGTTTACCGGCCGCCGGTCCAAGTTCTGCAAGTTCTGCGTCGAGAAGAGCACCTTCATCGACTACAAGGACATCAAGACCCTGCAGGGCTTCACCCCCGAGCGCGGCAAGGTGCTCCCCCGCCGCACCAGCGGCGTGTGCGCCAACCACCAGCGCATGCTCGTGGAAGCCATCAAGCGGGCCCGCAACATCGCGTTGCTGCCCTTCGCCACCGACTAGCC
Source organism: Holophagaceae bacterium (assembly GCA_035255465.1). Lineage (GTDB taxonomy): Bacteria > Acidobacteriota > Holophagae > Holophagales > Holophagaceae > JAFDVN01. The sequence goes on along the minus strand of DATEZP010000051.1, from coordinate 22,866 downwards.
CAACCGGCGCTGGTGGTTTAAAAAGCGGGGGCTTCGGCCCCCGCTTTTTGCGCACGAAGGGCTCCCGCGCCAACGCTGCCCCGCAGCGCCGGCGTCCCTGGCAAACCAGGGACCGGTCACCTTCTGCCAACCACCAGCGCATCTCCACCTAACGGGCGGCCCACTGGGCCGCCCTCCCCATCGCTTGCGCTCAAGGCGCTGCGCTCTGGGAGCTGGAGCCTCCGTGGAAGCCATCAAGCGGGCCCCTCCCACCTATCGCACCCTCCCCCAGAGGGTGCTCCCGCTCGCCCTTCGGGCTCTCGGAGGTGGGTCCCTCTTCGCGTTGCTGCCCTTCGCCACCGATTAGGTTCGACGGCATCCTGGTGATTCAAGAGGGGACTTCGGTCCCCTCTTTTTTTATGTCCCGATTCGGGCGAATCCCACCGGCGATCGGTCCCCTTTGCCGTTGATCCCATCGAGTTAAGAGGTCCGTTCCGCCCCACTTGGGGAGGAATGGACCCTGCGCATTCAAGGGGATTGACGAGCCCGATTTTGCGCTTGCGAAACGATCATCAAACACAATCAATTCAACACTTAAAATAATGGATTTAAAGATGGTTTGCCCATGGAATGGTGCAACGCCACGCAACCGGACCAGGGACCTTCGATTTCCCGACCCTCAGGTCACCCCACAACGGTGGCATTACCCCCCATACGAAGTCAGAATTCTATTCAACCCCATCCATACATTCATTTCGGAGACACCATGCTTCAGACCCGCAGGCTTCATAGCCTCGCCCTCCTCATCGCGGCCTCGTCCACCGTGGCGTTCACGCAGACGGCCACCACCGGCGCGATGTCCGGCACCATCCAGCAGTCCAGCGGCGCGGCCCTCGGGGGCGCCAAGGTGACGCTGTCCTCCGCCCAGGTCGTGCGTACCGCGGTGACGGATGAGCAGGGCAAGTTCAAGATCGGCCTCCTGAATCCCGGCACCTGGAAACTGTCCGTCGAGAAGGCCGGCTTCCAGACCGTGACGCAGACCATCAACGTGTCCACCAACGCCAACACGCCGGTGGCCCTGAAGATGTCCCTGCTCGCGGGCGCCGAAGTCACCGTCGTCGGTACCCTCAGCAACGAAGCCACCATCGATCCCACCACCACGGCCCTGGGCGTCACCGTCTCCAGCGATACCTTCGCGAAGCTGCCCATCGGCCGCAACATGAACGACCTGGCCTACCTGGCCCCCAGCTCCTCCTTCGGCGGCACCATGACCGAAGGCCAGGGCCTGGACTACTCCATCTCCGGCGCCAGCGGCGCGGAGAACCAGTTCATCGTCGATGGTCTCGTGACCAACGATCCCCGCTACGGCGGCCAGGGCACGGAACTCGTCACCGACTTCATCGAGAGCGTGCAGGTCGAGACCGGCGGATTCAAACCCGAGTACAGCGCCCTCGGTGGCGTGTTCAATGCCGTGATCAAGTCTGGCACCAACGAGTTCAAGGCCGACATCTGGAGCACCGTTTCCCCGGCCAGCATGGAAGCCAAGGCCAAGTCCAACCAGGCCGGTTTCCGCCAGGAAGCCCCCGCGAATCGCTATGACCTCGGTTTCGATGTCGGCGGCGCCATCGTGAAGGACAAGCTGTTCTATTACGTGGGCATGGACCTCAACTACTTCACCCGCACCCCCTACGCCAACAACAGCGGCATCAAGGGCGGCGACCAGAAGGTGAACACCAGCCAGAGCATCGTGAAGCTCAACTGGTACCTCACCCCTGAGCAGCAGTTGACTGCGTCCTACACCGGCACCCGCCGTTCCGGCGATCTTCCCCACGCCGCCCCCACGGGCTATGGCGATGCCAATTTCGGCGCCAAGCACGACTTCAACACGGACAACCTCAGCCTGATCTACGACTGGTCCATCTCCTCCAGCGTGCTCCTCTCCGTGAAGGCGGGCACCTCGAAGCTGAAGGATTCCACCAAGCCCGAGAACACCACGGACCTCAGCATCGATGACCAGCACTGGTATAGCCCCATTCTCACCAATCCCCCAGCCGGGGGTGGCGATGGTGGGGTTCTGAATGGTGTGGATTACAACCGCGGTGGTTACGGCAGCTACGCCAACGAGCAGGGCAGCACCCAACAGATCAAGGCCGACCTGAGCTGGTTCGTGGGCAATCACTCCATCAAGCTGGGCGTGTCCTCCATGACCTCCAAGTACTTCCGGGAGGACTTCGCCTCGGGCCCCGCAGGCCAGAATCTCACCTGGGCCATCTACGATGATCCTATCCCTCCCGATCCGAACATTCCGGGCGATCTCGGCGACCCCAACCACCTCACCGCCTACTCCGTCCTCTACGGCAACATCGGTGGCGCGGAAGTGAAGGCCAAGTACCAGGCCATCTACCTCCAGGACACCTGGGAAGTGAGCAAGGGCTTCCGCGTCTTCTACGGCGCCCGCGCTGAAACCCAGGAACAGACGGATCCCAACGGCCGCGTCTTCCTGAAGTTCAATGACCTCGGGAAGTACATCCAGCCCCGCATGGGCTTCACCTGGGACCTCAACAACGACGGCAACACCAAGCTGAGCGGCAGCTACGCCTGGTACTACGAGCAGATCCCTCAGCGCATCGGCATCCGCGAGTTCGCGAGCCAGAAGTACCTGCTCACCTTCTACGATCTGACCACTTATTCCCCCACGGGCCTGGGCACACTAGGCGCCCAGACGGGCGTCGTCGATTACGGTGGTTTCTTCGACAGCCCGCCGGTCGCCAACGACATCAAGCTTCCCAAGCGCGAGGAGATCACCTTGGGCTTCGAGCACGCGGTAGCCAAGGGGCTGATCTTCAGCTTTAACGCGACCTACCGCAAGCTGACCGATCCCATCGAGGATTCCACCCTCGTCGATGCCAACGGTGCCGGCTACATGAATCTGCCCAATGGCGCCCTGGGCCTCGTCTGGAACCCCGGCCGCTCCGTCTCCTGGATCGCCAAGAACGGGACCACGGACCAGAACGGCAACGACATCAGCGGCCAGAAGGTCACGGTCAATGACACCTTCTTTCCCGAGGCCTACAACAAGTACCTGGCCTTCACCGTGGGCATGAAGCAGCAGAAGGAGCGCACCTTCTGGAGCGCCAACTACACCTGGAGCCACAACTACGGCAACTACGAAGGCGTCATCGCCCCCAACTACGGCGGCGGTGGCCAGCCCGATGGCAACATCACCGCTTCCTGGGACTTCTGGCCCTACCTCGGCACGGGCAACACGGGCCAGGACCGCCGCCACACTTTCAAGTTCTTCGGCAGCCAGAAGTTCGCCGTGGGCGGTCAGGACATCACCATTGGCGCCAAGTGGACCTGGCAGTCCGGTCTGCCCATCAGCCTCATCGATGATGGTTCTTCCAGTCAAGGTGGCGCTCCCGGAGACCTGGGCGCAGGCAATGCCTACGATCCCGGCTACTACGGCAACTCCACCTTCGACCACGGCTTGATGGGCAACCACGGCCGCACCCCCAACGTGAGCGTGGTGGACATGCACGCGGACACCGAGATCAAGATCGGCAAGTCCCGGCTCGTGCCCTCCGTGGACATCTTCAACTTCTTCAACAACCGCACGGCGACTTCGGTCTACCAGTACGCCACCAAGCAGAGCACGGGCGCCCCGGATACCCTCCGCTACGGCCAGCCCCAGGAATGGCTGCAGGGTCGCCGCTTCCAGGTCGGTCTCAAGCTCCAGTTCTAAGCTCGAACCGAACGACCCCAGGGGCCCCAGCGATGGGGCCCTTTTTCATAGTTGGGTACAGGAGGAGGCCTTGGCCCGTTTCGCGAGCAGGGCCTGGGCGACCTTGGAGGCGGGCGCGCGGCCCAGCACCTCGCAGATGCGCGCGCCCACGTCCACGAGGTGATCGAGGTCCACCCCGGTTTCAATGCCGAGGCCCTGGAGCATGTACACCACATCCTCTGTGGCCACGTTGCCGCTGGCGCCCGCTGCGTAGGGGCAGCCGCCGAGGCCCGCCACGGAGCTGTCCACGGTGGCGAGACCGAGGTCGAGCACGGCATGGAGGTTGGCGAGCGCCTGGCCGTAGGTGTCGTGGAAGTGCGCGGCCAGCGCGGCGAGGGGCACCCGCTCGGCCACGGTCTGCACCATCCGCCGGGCCTTGGCGGGCGTGCCCACGCCGATGGTGTCGCCCAGGGAGACCTCATAGCAGCCCATGCGATGCAGGCGCTCGGCGACGTCGGCCACCTTGGCGACCTCCACCTCGCCCTCATAGGGGCAGCCCAGCACGCAGGAGACGTAGCCCCGCACGGGGATCCCGGCGGCCTTGGCCGCGTCCACCACCGGCTGGAACCGATCCAGGCTCTCCGCGATGGAGCAGTTGATGTTGCGCTGACTGAAGGCCTCCGAAGCCGCGCCGAAGATGGCCACCTCCGTGGCCCCGGCGGCGAGGGCGGCCTCGAAGCCCTTGAGGTTGGGCGTGAGCACGGGGTAGGCGACGCCGGGCTTCCGGTGGATCCGCCGCAGCACTTCCGCCGCATCCGCCATCTGGGGCACCCACTTGGGGGAGACGAAGCTCGTGGCCTCCACCACCGGCAGGCCCGCCTCCGCCAAGCCCTCGATGAGCACCACCTTGGCCTCGGTGGTCACGGGCTGAGCCTCGTTCTGGAGCCCATCCCGGGGCCCCACATCGACGATCTTCACGCGGCTTGAAAAGGCCATGGCACCACCCGAACCCCCATCTTAGGGCCTCTCTGGGGCTTCAGCGGCCCCTCGGATAACCTAGGGGGATGTCCGAGCCGCAGGTCACCCTCCCCAACCTTCCCCAGCCCCTGCGGAAGCAGAAGGCCCTGAAGGCCGCCTGGCTGCCCGTGCTGCTCCAGTGGCTCGTGCCCGGCCTTGGGTACTGGCGCCTGGGCGAGAAGACCCGGGCCAAGGCCTTCTTCGGCATGGCCGTCGTCTTCCTCACCCTGGGTGCCCTGCAGATGCACCACGGCGCCGTGGACGGCATCCGCGCCGGCGTCTTCGTCCCCGTGCCCGGCCAATGGCTGAAGACCTTGGGCGCCCTGGCCACCCTGGGCATGGGACCGCTCTACGCCCCCTTCGCGTGGGCCTTCGGCGGTCTCGGCAGCCCTGAGGCGGCCGAGCCCATCCAGAACCTCACCCAGGAATACGGCGCCACCTACGTGATGCTCGTGGGCCTCCTCAACTGGCTCGGCTGCATCGACGTCTTCGACCGCGCCACGGGCCGGTGGATGTGGCGCGTCTGGCAGCACCATCCGGATGAAGTGGCGGCGGAAGACAAGACCCCCGAGGCCTAGTTCCGCCCTTTCACCTTGAGGATGACGCCCGTGATGGCCCCCGCGAGCAGGGTGGAAATCCCAGTGAGTGCGAGGAGGATGCCCTGGATCTCCAAAGTCTCCTGATTGACCCTCCAGAGGCTGACCACGTTCTCCAGCTGGTGCTGATAGGCATTCACGGCCGAGCCTGCTAAGAGCAGCATGGCCATCATTCCGATGCCCCAAACCAGGGCCACCAACACGCACCAGCCCAAGCCCCGCCAAAATCCCCGGCCTTCCAGTTTCCCTCCGAGAAACGATCCCAGCCCCCACCCCGGCAGGGCGATGAGGCCGATGAATACGAAGGCCATCAATCCAAGGTTCCCCCTTGAAACCGGCCCTTTCGAGCTCAGGGTCAGGAACAGCATGATCGCCAACCCGAGGCCCTCGATCGTGGCGATCAACCCCAAAGTCCATCGACCCAACCGGCGCCCTCGGTAGGCATCCCGCCCTGGCATCTGATATTCCGATTGGGGAATTGCGAAGGGATTTAGCTCCATCAGCAGCGCCCGCAGAAGTGCGCCGGCGCTGGCAGTTCGGCCAGCCTGCGCAAAGCCTCCTGCCAGATCGGAGCCTCGCCCCAGAAGCAGGCCACGGTGGGCGTGAGTTTCCGGAGGGCGTGCAGGGGGCGGGGATCCCCCGGCAAGGGGAGGTAGTCCACCGGCGCCGTGGAAGTGGCCCGCAGGGTGCCCCGCAGGGCCTCCACGAAGGGGTTGGCAGTGGGCAGCGCCAGGGGATCGGCGAGCACCTGGGCCCCGGCGGGCGGCGGCCCCTCCCACCACTGCTGGCCGACGTCCGCCCACCCCGGCAGCCCGTCGCAATACCGCCGGAGTTCGAAGGCTTGGATGGAGGTGAGCGGTAGCTCCGGGAGGGCGCTCACGGGTGCGTCCAGGAGGCCCGGGAGCCGGCGCACCAGATGGGGCGCCGGGCCCAGGGCCCGCTGACTCAGATCCAGGGCCCCCAGCAGGGCGCCGATGCGGCGGGATTCCCGCTGGAGGGCCCGGGGCAGGTCCGTTCCCGGCAGAGGCACCAGCCCCACGAGGTTGAGGTTCACGCCCCCTCCGGCCCAAGCTTCCAGCGCGGGTGCGAGGGCTTCGGGGTTGGAGGCGAAGAGGGCCAGGCGCGGGCCCGTGTGCTCGCGCACGCGCTCGATGAGCAGCAGGGGGCCCCCCTCCCCGGAGAGGAGGGCGCCCTGCCATTGGGCGGCGAGCCGCAGGCCTTCCAGCGAACTCACCCCACGGCCTCCACGATCACTTCGCGGCGCCGCTCCAGGTAGGCGGCGGCTTCGCCCTTCACGGCCCGATGGGCCAGCCAGACGAGCCCCGCCAGCAGGCCCATGCCCGGCAGCAGGAAAGCAGGCGCAAGCCACTTCAACAGCGCGAAGGCGCCGCCGTAGATGAGCGTGCAGAGCAGGGAGACCCCCATGGCCACGAGCACGAGCAGCATGGGCATCTGATTGTTCTTGAGGCTCGCTCGGTCGATGCGGCGGGGCATCCAGCTGCTGGTGAAGGCCCCCACGGCGCTTTGGGTGAGGAAGAAGCAGATGGCCATGGCCAGCGCCGCGAGCAGCTCCACCGGCGAGGGCCAGAAGAGCGGCACCATCAGCGCGATCAGCAGCAGGGCCTGCAGGCCCTGGTACATCACGAAGCCCCGCAGCTTGCCGTCCAGCAGCTGCCGGCCCCCGAGGGGCAGGAGGAAGAGCCCCTTCACGCCGTGGCCATCCATGCCGAACTGATTGAACTGGAACTGGTTCCCGAACAGGGCCAGGTAGGCGAAGGCCCCCGGGATGGCCCAGAAGGACTGCCCCTGGAACTGGGACATGGGACCGCGCACGAGAATCACCGTCACCACGGGCATGAGGAAGCCGAACTTGCCATGGTGGCTGCTCATGAGCGTACGAAACTGCAGCCGCCCCAGCCCTTCGGCGGGGGTTCGGAAGGACCAGAGCTGCCCCTTCGTGCCCGCCTTCTCCGCCTCGGGAGCCAGCGCCTCCTGTTCCCGCTCCAGCAGCTTCGCCGCGCCCAGGGCGCAGAGGAGCCCGAGGCCCAGGGGGTAGAGTTGCAACCACAAGCCCTTCGCCAGCTGGCCGCGCGCCGCCGCATCGAGGCCCTCCACGGCCCAGGTGGTGGGCAGGGTCCGGAGCACGGCCAACGCATGATCCATCGCAGCCCGCATCGCCTGCTGCAAGGCGGGGTTGACGAGGTTGCCCTTGCGGGGGGCCATCTGCCCCATCCACATGGACCCAAGCCACACGAGCACCATCAGCGCCCACACCGCCACCTTCAACCGCTTCGCCACGCGCTGGGCCAGGCTGCCCAGGAGCAGCTGGAGCACGAGGATGAGCAGCAGGTGCTCCACGAGCACGAGGGCCAGCAGGGGCAGCAGCGCCGGGCGGGAGATTCCGAGGCCCAGGGTGAGGGCGCCGAGGCCCAAGGCGAGGCCCGCCACCAGCACATCGCCCAGGCCCGCCACCAACTCGGCCCCAAGGAGGCGCAAGGGGTGGAGCGGGAAGATGCGGTACTGCTCCCAGCTGAGCTTCTTGGCGCCGCCCAGCAGGCCACCCAGGACGCCGCCCACGGCCACCACGAGGCCCAACACCCCGCCGAGGATGAGCGTCGCCGAATCGCCCTCCGCGGTGCCCAGCTTGGGACCCAGGGAAAAGCCCGCCATGAAGAGGCCGAACGCTGCGGGCAGGGCCACGAAGAGCCCCAGCACCGCCACCAGCAACACCAGCGCCCACACGCCCTGGCGGCTCAGCTCCTTCGTGCTGCGGGCGAGGCTGGATTGGAAGTGCGCCGTGAGCAGCGCACGCACGGGGCTCACAGCCATGAGAGCTCTCCCGTGCGGGTGCCGCCCACGAGGTCCACGAAGCGCCTCTCCAGGCTCTCGCCGCCGCTGCGCAGTTCCTCCAGCGTGCCGTAGCTCTTGAGGCGGCCCTCGTCGATGATGGCGATGAGGGGGCAGAGCTTCTCCACCACATCCAGGATGTGGCTCGTGAGCACCAGCGTGGTGCCCCGGGATTGGAGCGAGAGCAGGATGTCCTTGATGGTCCGGTTGGTCACCGCGTCGATGCCCTCGAAGGGCTCATCCAGGAAGAGCAGCTTGGGCCCGTGGAGAATGGCCGCGCAGAGGGCGATCTTCTTCTTCATGCCGAAGCTGTAGTCCGCGATGAGGGTCTTGGGGCCCGGCTGCAGGTCCAGCTTCTCGAAGAGTTCGGCGGCGCGGCCGTCGATGACCACATCTTCCAGGCCGTACATGCGGCCCACGAAGCGCAGGTACTGGGGGCCCGTGAGCATGTCGAGGAGGGCCATGTCCTCGGGCATGGTGCCGATCTGGCGCTTGAGGGCGATGGGATCCTGCGCCATGTCGAGCCCCAGCACCCGCACGCTGCCCGAGGTGGGCTGCAGGAGGCCCGTGGCCATCTTCAGCGTGGTGGATTTGCCCGCGCCGTTGCGGCCCAGGAGGCCCAGGAAGCTGCCTTGAGGGACGGCGAGGGAGAGGTCGTCCACCGCCGTCTTGTCGCCGAAGCGCTTGGTGAGGGCGGTGAGTTCGAGGGCCGGCGAGCCTGACCCGGAACCCCCGCGTGCCGCGCTGGGAGCGCCGGGCGGTACCTCGCCAGGAAGGCGAGATGAGCGTAGTGGTTCTACGCGATTTGAGCCTGACGCAGCGGGGTGGCGCCCGCCGCCCCAGCCCGGAGGGACGACGCCAGGCGGGTGCTCCGCGGCGTCAGAGCCCTTGAACGATGAACCACATCGCCCTGCGGGCCCTTCCTTGCGGAGCTTCCCGCCTGGCGTCGTCGCGACACGCGGGGATTTCGGTTCAGGCTCGTGGGTCATGGCTTGGCCTTGGGTGGGGACTTCGGTTCGGGGAGGCGGCCCGCCTTGCGCAGGGCCTCCCGCAGCAGGAATTCGATGTGGCCGTTGAGGCTGCGCATATCCTCCCCGGCCCAGGCCTGGAGCTGGGCGAGCACCTCGGGATCGACCCGGAGGAGGAAGGACTTGCGGTCGGCCACGGGGGATCTCAGTGGTACAGGGTGCCGGTGTTCACCACGGGCGCCGCGGCGCGCTCGCTGCAGAGCACCACGAGAAGGTTGCTCACCATGGCGGCCTTGCGCTCCTCATCCAGGGCCACGTGGCCGCCCTTCTCCAGGCGCTCCAGCGCCATCTCCACCATGCCCACGGCACCTTCCACGATGCGGGCCCGGGCGGCGAGGATGGCCCCGGCCTGTTGCCGCTGCAGCATGGCTTGGGCGATCTCCTGGGCGTAGGCCAGGTGGCTGATGCGGGCATCGGCCACTTCCACCCCGGCCTGGGAGAGCACCTTGGTGAGCTCCAGCTTCAATTTGTGGGCCACCTCGTCCGTGCTGCCCCGGAGGCTCAGCTGGGCGGGTTCGTGGGCGTCGTAGGGGAAGTGGGCGGCGAGGCTGCGCAGGGCCGATTCGCTCTGCACGGCCACGAACTTCTCGCAGTCCTCCACCTCAAAGAGGGCCTCGGCCGTATCCACCACCCGCCACACGATGATGGCGGCGATCTCCACGGGGTTGCCGTCCAGGTCATTCACCTTGAGGTGCGTGCTCTCGAAACTGCGCACCTTGGTGCTGATCTTCCGCTTGGAGAGGAAGGGGTTGGCCCAGGCCATGCCCTCCTGCCGCACGGTGCCGCGGTAGTCGCCGAAGAGCTGCAAGGCCATGGCCTCGTTGGGGTTCACCACGAACAGGCCCGAGAGGATGAAGATGCAGAGCACCAGCAGGGGCAGGGCAAAGGCGATGCGGATGGGTTCATTGGCCACGATGGCGGAGATGAACAGGGCCACGGCGCCGAGGATGCCCAGCAGGCCGAGGAGCAGCACGGGGAGCCCGGCGAGGGCGTGGGCGGAACGTTCCTTCAACATGGAAGCCTCCAAGAGAAATCAAAGTGATATCACTTTGATCGCTTGTCAACCCCCTCCCCGGCCTTAGGGACCCCCCTCATTCGAGGGTTGATGGCAAATCGAGGAAGAACACCGTCTCACCCCCCTCGCATTTGAAGCCCACCTGCCCGCCGAGCACGTTTTCGCCAAACAGCTTCATGGCGTAGGTGCCCAAACCCCGCCCCGACTCTCCCTTGGTGCTGAAGGAGCGCTGGAAGATCTGGGATCGGACCTCGGGTGGGATCTCGCCGGGATTGTGGACCTCCAGGCGCACCCCGTGGCCTTGGCGGCGGGACGTGAGCGTGATCCGCGCCCCCTCCGACGTGGCCTCCAGGGCGTTCACCGCCATGTTCAGCACCACCCGCGAGAGGAGCTCCGGATCGGAGTGGAGCAGCGGATCGAATCCAGTCTCCCAGCGGATCTCCCGATGCAGCGTGGCCGGGTGGCGGTCGAGCAGGTCCCGCACGTCCGCGAGCACCTCCGAAGGCCGCACCGGGCGTTGATCCGCGTGGAAGTGCCCGGATTCGGCCCGGGCCATGTCCTGATGGCTCCGCAGTTCCCGATCCAGCAGGTCCGTGAGCCGCAGCAGCTTCGAGGCGGCGATGTGGGCGGAGATGCCACCTTCCGCGACCAGCTCCGTCCAGCCCCGGATGCCCTGCATGAGGTTGGCCACGTCGTGATAGAAGAGGCGCTCCAGGGCCTCCCGCCGCTTCGTGGCGCTGACATCCTGCAACACCACCGCCGTGAGGTGGTGAGGGCCGATGTCCAGGGGACTGGCTAGGATCTGGAATTCCATCGCCTCCAGCCGGCCATGTGTGCGCAGGGTCAGTTGGCACTCCCGCTGGACGGGGGCGCCCTCGGCCTGGCATTGAAGCACCGCCAGTACCGCGCCGCAGTTGGCGCAGGCCCGGGAGGTGCCGCACCCTCCAGGGCCTTCAAAGGCATGGATGCAGCCGAACACTTCCCCCGGCCGGCGCCCCAGGGGGGGCGGATCCGTGGCCGTCCTGCGCTGATCCAGGAGGGCGTTGGTCGCGAGCACTTGGCGGTGGGAATCCAGGATCATCACCATGCCGCCGGCCGCTTGGATGAAGAAGCGCGTCGCGGGGTGATCCAGGCAGGCCTGGGCGGCGCTCCTTAGTTCCGCATCCGACGCCCGAGCCGCCGGCGCAAAGTACGTCTCCGGGACTGGCTCCCGGGTGCAGGGATCCGCCAGCACCATGAGCACCTCCGAGACGCCTTGGGCCTCTTAGCAAGAGGCATCACACCAGGATCAGCATCCGATCCCCGGTCAACCGTCACATCTCCCACCAGGGCTGGATTGGTAAGGCCCGGCCTTGGTCAAAACAGCGGGGGCCCCGCAGGGCCCCCAGTGCGAATCCAACTCAATCTCTAGCGGTCAAACTTGCTCACGGTTTCGAAGTAGTGGGCGAAGGCCACCATGCCGCCGGAGGCCTGCTCCCAATCGTAGTTCTCGTTGGGGGCGTGGTAGCCGTGGCTGGGGAGGCTCAGGCCGAGGAAGTACACCTCGCAACCCAGCACATCCTCCATGGTCTTCACGGCACCGATGGAGCCACCCTCCCGGGTGAAGGTGCAGGGAGCATTGAAGGCGAACTGGTAGGCGGCGCGGATGGCCTCGGCGTACTTTCCGGTGACGTGGCCCTTGAAGGCGGCGAGGCCGTGCTCCTCGTGCACTTCCACATCGGGGGCGTGCTGCTTCACGAATGCCTTCACGCGCTCCAGCACCTTGTGGGAATCCATGGCGGGCACCAGGCGGCAGCTCACCTTCACTTCGGCCCGGGGCGCCACGGCGCTCTTGATGCCGGGGCCCGTGTAGCCGCCCACGACGCCGTGCACTTCCATGGTGGGCTGGCCCCACACGCGCTTGAGCACCTCGATGGGCTCCTGCACGCGGATGCCCTTGAGCATGTGGTCCTTCATGAACTGCTCGGTGGTGAAGCCGGAGTTCTTCCAGCCCTCCAGCTCCTCGGCGGAGGGGGGGATCACTTCATCGTAGAAACCGGGGATGAGCACCTGCCCCGTGTTGCCATCGAGCATCTTGCCCACGAGGGTGATGAGCTCGGAGAGGGGGTTGCGGGCCGCGCCACCCACCACGCCGGAGTGCAGATCGTGATCCGCCGTCTCCAGGGTGAGGCGGAACCCCTGCAGACCACGCAGGCCCGCGGGGGTGCTGGGCTTGCCCCGGGTGATCCAGACCGTGTCGGAGACGACGATGGCATCGGTCTTCAGGCGGTCCTTGTGGCGCTGCAGGCCGCCCTCGAAGCTGGGGCTGCCGATCTCCTCCTCCAGCTCCCAGAGGAAGTGGATATTGAGGGGCACGCCGGCCTTCTTGGCCGCCACGGCACCGAAGAAGGCGGTGACGGCGGGGCCCTTGTCATCCGTGCTGCCGCGACCCTTGTAGGTGTCGCCGTCGATGACGAAGGTGAAGGGATCGGCCACCCATTCGGGTTCATTGGCGGGCTGCACGTCCATGTGGTTGTACACGGTGATCGTGCGCTGGGAGGCATCTTCACCGAACCATCCGTGGATGAAGGGGTTGCCGTCCGTCTCGAGGATCTCGGCCTTGCCGCCATGGCGCTCGAAGAGGCTCACGGCCGCCTCGGCGCAGCGGCGCACGTCGCCCTTGCGGGCCGGATCGGCGCTCACGGAAGGGATCTCCACGAGGGTCTTGAGCTCCCGCTCGAAGGCCGCGCGCTGGCCGGCGGCGAAGGCCCGGAGGGATTCAAGGGTGAGCTGGTCGGCGATCATGGGGGCTCCTCAATCCTCTACCTTACTGCCGCCCCCTGAGACCGGAATCCCTTTTCCCCTTCTTTCGTTCGGGGACGAAAACGGGGCCCGAAGGCCCCGCAGACTTCCCGCGTTCCGGGATTCCCCTTACCCGCAGATGGGAGCGGCGGAGGGCTTCGGGCACTTAGGGGCCTGGGAGAGGGTAAACCCTCCGGCCACACCCTGGGCCTCCTTGGGGCTCAACTGGCGCAGGGATTCCTTGTTCAGGACGAGTTTCTTGGGGGTCATGAGTTCTCCTGGAAAGTGGGAACACCTTGGCATGGCCCCAGGATCCTCGTCCCCAGCGGAATCCCGATCCCGCCCATCGGGAACAAGAGCCCGCCCACTCGGCACAAGACCCCGTCGGGCCATGACGCCGCAAGCTAACCTTCTCCTCTTGCTAGAATGGGCCATTCCCGGAGATCCCATGGAAGCGTTCGGTTCCTCCAAGCTGCGCATCGCGTGGGCCCTGGTCTTTCTGTTCGTGTCCGGCCTCGTGTTCATGGCCGTGAAGGGCGTGCAGGGGCCCGAGGGCAGCCAGGTCCTCGTCTTCGGCACCTCCCTGCCCCTGGGCCAGGACACCCTGCGCAACTACACCATCGGCAATCTGCAGCCCGCCATGTACTGGGCCGGATCCCTGGTGATGCTGCTCGGGGGCTTCTTCCCCCTCGTGGCCCGCACCCAGGCCGCCACGGCCGGCGAGCGCGCCTCGGGCCTGTTCATCGGCTCCTTCTGGGGCTTCATCCACGGCGCCTTCCTGGGCCAGGTGGCCCTGCTGCCCATCTGGAGCCTCTGCCTGCGCCTGCTCAAGGAACCCTTCCCCCCGGAGCTGCTCCGGGCGGACCTCCACGGCCTGCTGCTGGGGCTCCAGCTGTTGCTCTGGGGGGCCGTGTTCGCACGCCTCTTCCGCTCCAACGTGGGCCTGGCCCTGCTGTTCACGATCCTGCTGCGGGAGCTGGGACCCAAGCTGTCGTTCTTCCTGGATTTCGGCGAGGACATGGGCCTCACCAAGGGGGCCGTGCAGGTGATCAACGTGTTCCACAAGCTCCTGCCCATGGCCCAACTGCCCAGCGATCCCTTCAGCCCCCTGGCCCTGCCCCTCTCCTTGGGCGGCCCGCTGTTGCTGGGGCTGCTCCTCGCCTTCCTCCCCATGGGGGGCGCCGCGGCTCCGGCCAGCAGCGGCCCCCGCAAGGCCAAGCGCGCTTGACCCCTTCCGCTTGAAGCGCTTCTTCCTCTCCTGCTTCGCCCTGGGCCTCACCGCCCAGCAAGGCGGCGTCCCGCAGGATCCCGCGGAGCTGAAGCGGCGCTTGGCGGAGGTGCAGGGGCGCCTCGCGCAGGTGGAGCAGCAGGTGGGCGCCCTCAAGAAACGGCGACGGGGCATCCTCGTGGACATCCAATCCATCAGCCTGCGCCGGGATCAGGCTCGGGCCCAGGTGGAGGGGGCGCGGCTGCGGCGCGATCAGGCCCAGACGGAAGTCCACCAGATCACCGCGGCCCAGGGCCGCATCCAATCCGAAATGCTGAAGCTGCGCGAGGACCTGCGCCGCCAGGTGAGGTGGATGCAGGCCATGGGCCCCTTCGGCGCCTTCGGGTTCTACTCGGGTTTCCAGGATGTGCAGGCCTTCGTGGATCGGGGCCGGTTGCTCGCCTGGCAGCGGCTCCAGGAGCGCAAGCGACTGGATCGCATCACCCTCCTCCAGGGCGACCTCGCCACCAAGGAGCGGGATCTCAAGGCGGTGCTCGTCCGACTGGCCCAGGAGGAGCAGCAGGCCGCGGCCCTGGGCGCCTCCCTTAGGCTCACGGAGGAGGATCTGCAGAAGTACCTGGATGGCCTCTCCCGGGATGAAGACGCGCAGCGCCAAGTGCAGGCGGAACTGGCCGAGGAGGCCCTGCAGCTGGAGCGCATGCTGGCCAAGCTGCTGGGCGTGCCCCGGAGCGAGGCCTTCGAGCCCGCCACCAAGTTCGCGGAGCTGCGCGGGGAACTGCCGGGGCCCGTGGAAGGCAGCCTCGCCGAGGGATTTGGTGAGCACCTCCATCCCCGCTACAAGACCAAGCGCATCCAAAGCGGCCTGCTCATCGAGGCCGCCGTGGGCGCCCGCGTCAGCGCCGTGGCCGATGGCCGCGTGATCTTCGCCGAGCCCTACCAGAGCTACGGCCCCATGGTGATCCTGGATCACGGCGGCGGTTGGTTCACGCTCTACCAACATCTGCAGGGCATCATCGTCAGCAAGGGCCAGGTGCTCCGCCAGGGCGACCCCGTGGGCACCGTGGGCGAGACCGTGGATGGCCCCCGCCTGGGCTTCGAGGTGCGCATGCAGGCCAAGCCCGAGGACCCGAATAAGTGGCTGAAGCGGAAGTACCGCTAACGGCGCTTCAATCGCTCCGCCTCGGCATCCCACGGGCGCTTCACCACCACGACCTTGGATTCGGCCACCTTTCCGAAGTGCGCTTCCATGGAAGCCAGCATGTACGGGAGGGCGTCGGCCAGCTCTGGAGGGTTCCCCCGCATCTCCCCGTGGGTGCTCCAGATCACCCGGGGATCCCCAGCGGCCACGGAGGCTGGGTCCAGGGCCTCGAGGCGGATGTAATGGGCCACGGACTCATAGGACCGGGTGGAGGTGGTGGCCGCATGGCCGGGGGGAGCCTTGGATTGGGTGCGCTCATGGTGGACCTCCCGGTTCCCGGACCCATAGCTCACCTGGAGGACGAATCCCGGCGCGGCCTCGTCTTGCACGAAGCCCTCCGTGGCGAGGGCCTTCGCGACCATGGCCGCGAACACGGGCCAGCGGGGGTCGCCGCCCGGGCGGCTGGGATCGGGTCCCTGCAGGGTGTACCGCTTGGGGAGGGCCGTCCGGGGGACCGCGTAGGCCGTCACCCCCGTATCCAGGCGGGCGCAGGCCGTCAGGGCCATGAGCAAGGGAAGCACCAGGGTTCGCGACATCGAAAGCTCCTGAGGGAGGACCGAACTCAGCGAAACCCATGCCAGGGCTGAAACCCGCGCCAGTCCTCGTCCCACGGCCCCCAACGCCGTTGCGAAATGCCCTCGCGGAAACGAACTGCAACGGGCCAAAACGGAACGCAACAAACCGGAGATGAACGGAGATGGAATTGCGGTCTCTCATCTCTGTTCATCTCGGGTTTGTTTTAGGAATGCCCCCGGCCCCTCATCCCAGCAGCTCGGCCATTGGCCGAGCCCGGAATCGCCGCACCCCCATCGGCACCAGGATCATCGCCCCCAGCACCAGCCACACGGTCACTTCCGGGTTCCGCACGTAGGTGTTCAATTTCAGGGTCGTAGCCGCGACCACGGCGTAGTAGAGCATGTCCCCCGCGATGGCGAAGGCCCAACCCACCACGAAACCGTGGCCCGCGGCCAGCGCGGCGGAACGACCCGTCATGGGGTCCACCCCAAAGGCGATGAGGATGAGCGTGAAGGGCCCCGCGCCCGCGCCGCCCACCTGGGCCACGCTGCGGGCCATGGCCACCTTCAGGGCCTCCCCCCAGCGCGCGAGGAAGGGCACCTTGGCGGCCAGGCGCACCAGCAGGCGCAGGATCGGCTCGAAGGCCAGGGCCAGGATCACGTCCGAGGCCAGGTAGAGCCCCGCCGCCACCGGCCAGCCCAGGCCCTTCGCTTGGGCCAGCAACACTCCGGCCGGGATGCCACCCCCGATGGGAATGAGGAAGAGCAGGAGCACCGGCAGCATGCTTAAGGTTAGCGCGGGCCGCCCGGGGCCAGGACCTTCGGATCCAGCGCCAGGTGCAGGATGGGGAAGGGCTTCCCCGAAGGATCCAAGGGCGAGCGCCCCATGGGCTGGAAGCCCAGGTGCCGGTAGAAGCCCACCGCCCCCTCGTTTTGCTCGTTCACATCTACCCGGTCCGCCCCGAGGACTTGCATCGCGAATTCCATCAGCAGCCGCCCCGCGCCTCGGCCCCGGTGATCCGCATGCACGAAGAGCATCTCGACCTTCCCCCCCGCCACGCCCATGAAGGCGCAAACACGCCCTTCGCCATCCCGCACGCAGTGGATGGGGCCGAAATCCGCGAGCCCCGCCTTCACCAGGGGAATGAGGAATTGAAGGTCGGCCTCCGCGAGGAAGGCATGCGTCGCTCGCACCGCCGATTCCCACACCTCGAAGATGCGCGGGAGGTCCCGGTCTCCGGCGAAGGTGATGGCACTGAAGGCTTCGGAGGTGTTCATCGATCCTGTCGGTGGATTGATTTCTGTCTTTCGCGCATGAATCGAGAATCCAGACCGGCCACGTTCCTATTGGCGGTGGCCGACTTCATTGATGCCCATTTCACCGCACCACGTTCCCCGCGTTGAACAGGGGCACATACACCGCCAGCAGCAGGGTCAGCACGATCACGCCCATGAAGAGGATGAGGGCGGGGCCGATGAGGCTGGTGACGGCGGCGGTGGCTTTTTCCACTTCCTGATCGAAGAAGTCGGCGACGTGATCGAGCATCTCGGGGAGGGCGCTGCTCTGCTCGCCCACCCGCACCATCTCCACGGCGAGGGGATCGAGGATCTTGGCCTGTTCGAGGCTGAAGTGGAGGCTCTGGCCGGCCCGCACGGTGTCGATGACGGTGACGAGGTTGGCCTTCATGCGTTCGCTGGGGCTGGTGCGCTGCACCACTTCAAGGGCGGGCACGGCGGGGAGGCCACCCGCCAACAGCACGCCGAGGGTGCGGCAGAACACGGAGGAGTGGTACATGCGCACGAGGGTGCCTACGCGGGGCACCGCCAGGAGGCCCCGCTCCAGGGCACGGCGGCCCTGCACCGTCACCACCATCCAGCGCGCCACGAAGACGAGGCCCACCACCAGGATGGCCTGCAACCAGAGGGTGGATCGGAACACGTTGCCCACGGCGAGGAGGGCCTGGGTGATGGCGGGCATCTCGGTGTCGCCGCTGGCGTAGAAGTCGGCGAATTTCGGAAGCACCACGTTGAACATCACGCCCAGGGCGATGACAAGCACCACCACGAGGAAGGCGGGGTAGATCAGGGCCTCGGTGATGCGACGGCGGCTCTGCTGGCTGAATTTCTGAAAGGCGAGCCAGCGCCCGATCACTTCGGCCATGGCGCCGCTGCGCTCACCGGCCACCACGTTGCTCATGTAGACGGAGGGGAAGCCACCGGCCTGATCCAGCGCTTCACTGAAGGCCATGCCCTGCTTGAGGCGCTCCACCACCACGTCCAAGGCAGCGCGCAGGTCCGCATCCTTGCCGTGGCCCACCAGCAGCTCCAAAGCCTGCAGCAGGGGGATGCCCGCCTTCAGCAGCGCCAGCAGCTCCTGGTTGAAGAGGATGAGGGATTCCGCCTTGATCTGCCGCCGGCGCTGGAAGAGGCCTTCGGAGCGCTTCACCTCCAGGGGGAAGCCCCCTTCCGCCAGGACAAGCTGCTTCACGCCTTCGGCGGTGTCGGCCTCGAAGTCCCGGAGCAGGACCTCGCCAGCGGCGGTTGTGAACTTCACGGTGAATCGCATCAGGAATCTCGAAATTCCAGCTTAATCGCAGGGTTGCATGGGTGGGTCAGCTAATCTGAGCGACTGAGGATCCGTATAAAAACGATCTCGGAGGTTTCGTGCGCATTGCCCTGTCCTTGGTTCCCGCCCTTGTCTGCACCCTCGCCGGCGGCGACCTTCCCCTCCTCCAGGTGGGCACCCCCAAACCCGTGGACCTGGACCTCCGCACGGTGGACGCGACCCGCCTGATCCCCAGCGATCCCCGAGATCCCGCCCAGGTGGAAGCCAGCCGCCGGGCCTGGCAGCCGATCCTCGAACCCTTCGCCGGGGCGCCCTCCCTGCGCCTGCGCCTGCGACTGGGCCAGGGGCCCCTGCGCACGGCCCTGCTGCTTTCCGCCGCCCAGGCCATCCGCGCCTGGCGCCCGGAGGTTGGCCTCTACGTGGGCCCCGACTTTGGCGATCAGCCCCTGCTGGACGAGGCCGCCTGGGGCGCCGTGGATGGGGGCGCCCTCCTGCCTGAGGAGCTGGGCGCCGACGCCCTTGCCTGGCGCGATCGCTTGGCCACGGCCATGAGCGGGTTCCCCGGCCGCCCCTGGGTGCTCTGGCTGCCGGAGGATCCCAAGGGCCGGGCCGCCACCCTGCTGGGCGATGGCGGCCGCCTGGTGATCCCCGCCGGCACTGCGACGGCCCGCCTGGCCGCGGAGCTGGGCCCCGGCAGTTACGACGTGGAGGGCGGCCCCGCCGACCTCACCGTGCACCGCGGCACCGCGGGCCGGCGCTGGCGCTTCGAGGGCGACGCCTGGGTCGCGGCCCCCCTGCTCAAGGGCCGCACCGAAGTGAACGTCAGCGCCGCCCGCCCCTACGAGGTGGGTGCGCTGCTGGCGAAGATGCGGGCGGAATCCCTGCGGGGCCGCGCGTTCGTCCGCAACCTCCAGGCCACGGTGGAGCTGGACCTCCGCTTCCAATCCCCCCGTGGCGATGACAGCGAGCTGGGCTTCACCTTCGGCTACTTCGAGGCCCAGGGCGAACAGCCCGAACTGCTGCAGAAGGAAGTCCGCTTCAACGGGGTGAAGGCCAACATCCGGGGCGAGGTGCAGCTGCCCGTGGTGGAGGCCCGTACCTCCATGGCCCTGCCCACCGCCCTAGGCCTGCAAGAGCGCTTCCGCTACGCCGATGGCGGGGCCGCGGGCCCGGGCCTGCGGCGCCTCACCTTCGAACCCGTGGGCGATTCCGCGGGCCTGCCCTCCGGCGAACTCATCGTGGAGGAGGCCACGGGCCGCATCCGCCGCGAGGTCCGCGAGCGCTCGGGCCTCCCCGGCACCGTGAAGAGCGAGCGCATGGAGCTCACCTACGGCGAGTTCGGCGGCACCTGGCGGGCCGTGGACGTGCGTACCTTCGAGCGCTGGCTCAGCGCCAACGGCGGCGTGGTGCAGGTGCGCCGCCACTTCCACTTCAAGGATCCCAAGGTGAACGCCGAGGGTTTCACGGAAGCCCGCGCCGCCGTGCGCGCCTCCAAGGAGACGATGCTGCGCCAGACCCCCGAGGGGGTGCGCTACTTCACGCGGCAAGCCGATGGCACCCGCAAGGTGGAGGAGCGCCCCAAGACCAACGGCCGCGCCATCGCCGGCCTGCTGCTCGTGGATCCCGGCGTCACGCCGCCGGTGCTGCCTTTGGGCGGCCTCGCCCTCTTCGATTTCAACGCCTTCAACCGCGACATCCAGTACACGGCCCTCATCGCGGGCGTGTTTAACACCGCCAGCATGGTGGTGCCCCGCCTGCCCCTGGGCCTGGATGCCTCCCTCAGCGGCACGGCGCTCTTCATCAAATCCGATGAGCGGCCGGTGAAGGACGGCGCCTTGCAGGACAAGGACGCGGTGGGCCACCTCTTCGGCCGCTTCCGCGCGGGCCTGGGCCGGGATCTCGGCGCGGGCTTCCGCATGGAAGGCGATGCGATATTCGACTACGACAAGTACAGCCGCCCCCGGGACGACAAGTACGAGACGCCGGGCTTCGTGCTGCCCCCCAGCGGCTGGACCCGCGAAGGCCGGCTCTCGGCCTCCTGGCTGGGCGCCGGCTTCCAGCTCCGCGGCTACCACGGGTGGGGCCAGCGCCCCGATGGCACCTTTGGTGCGCCCGGCGAGCTGCAGACGATCCCCGAGGGCGGGCGCTTCACCCGCTGGGGCGGCACCGTGGGCCAGAGCGTCGAGCTGGGCACCCGCACGTGGATGAAGCTGCAGGCGGGCGTGGATGGCGGTCGCAATTTCGACCGCTTCAACAGCCTGGAAGTGGGCGGTGCCTTTGGCGGCGGGGCCGTATCCGGCATCCGCTCCAACGCGCTGACGGCGGATCGCATCCTGCGCGGCGCGGCCGACGTGGCCTTCCCCACGGGGCCCAACCTCCGCCTCACCCTCGGCCTTCAGTACGCCCGCGCCCGCAGCCTGGATGACCAGAAGTACTACAACTTCTCGGGCCTCAAGGTGGGCGGCGACCTCCCCGGCTGGGGCTGGTTCACCACCTTCCGCGTGGATCTGGGCATCGGCCTCCAGAGCGACATCCCCGGCGTGAAGACCGTCAGCGGCTACATAGCCGCCCTGCGGCTCTTCTAGCGCCCATCCGAGCCCCCGGGCTTCCAGACTCCTGCCCTCCCACCTCCGGCCGATCAGGTGGATAGGCACGGAGGCTGGAAGCCCATGGGGTCGAGAAAGCACACCACGGAGGCTCCCGGGCACCCCAGTCCGGGCCGACCCCCTGACCCCAAACCCGCGGCCAAACCCAGGAAGGGGGGGCGACGCCTCCCCTGGTGGAAGCGTCCCTGGGTGTTCTGGGCGGCCACCGGGCTCTGCCTGAGCCTGGGCCTGGGCTTGGCCCTCCTGGCCTTCGTCACCCAATCCCGGGAGGCCACCTCCGAGCGCAGGGCCCACCTCGACGCGGAACTCCGCACCCTCGCCGCGTCGCTGCACCAGCATGCCGAGCTCCCCTTCCGCCCCAGCCGGCGGTACCTGCAAACCCTGGTGAACCTCGCCCGGGTCCGGCTTGCCCTGGAGTGGATGCAGACCGGGGAGCGGGATCCCGACGCGGATCGCCAGAGCCTCTTGGAAGGCGAGCTCGCCGACCTCATGCGAGCCTACGCCGAGGAGCGCCCGGTTGCGCGGGCGGAAGCCGCCATGGAAGACCTGCGAGGGGCCGTGCACCGCGCCGCTGACCACCTCAAGCGCCTCCGGGAGGGCTCGGGCCTCGCGGACCCCGCTTGGGCCGCTGAGGTCGCGGAGGCCGGCGCTGCGGTGGGAGTGCCTCCGGAGGTGCTCGAGGCCTTCGACGCGCGCTTGAAGCATGTGAGGGAAGCCACCCAAGCCCTGGAGGATGCCCTGGGCATCGCCCTCCTGGACACCCAGCGCCTGCAGCAGCCCGGCTACGAGATGGTGAGCTTCCAGCCCGACCCCCAACGGATCACCTTGATCGGGGAGGGCTGGGCCGCCACGGGGCTGGGCACGGATACCCAGACCCCAGGCCGGAGGGTGGCCTTCACCGTGGAAGGCACGGCCCTGGTCCACCGCCTCCTGAACGTGGGCACCTGGAAAAGCCTCGCCCGGGTGGAGAAGGGGCCCCATGAGTCCGTGCGGTATGTCGTGGATACGGCGGCCCACCACTTGGAGACCCAGGGGCCGGAACATGCCCGGGCGGTCCCCGCCGCGGCCCGGAAGCTCGAGGCGGCCTGGAAGGCCCTGAACCCTGCGGCGGCCTTACCCACCTTCGCCAAGGTGCAGCGCAAAGCCTTTGAAGACATCTTCGTGGAGTTGGAGCCCGACATCGGAGCGGGAACCCCCGATGGCAAACCCGACCTGGACCTTTGGCCCACCGAGGGCGAGATCGCCACCGTGAAGGACTACTTCGGCCCGAAGGATGATCTCGTGCTGCTGCGCTTCACCCAGGAGAATGCCCTGCGG
This sequence comes from Holophagaceae bacterium, assembly GCA_035255465.1. GTDB lineage: Bacteria > Acidobacteriota > Holophagae > Holophagales > Holophagaceae > JAFDVN01. The sequence goes on along the minus strand of DATEZP010000051.1, from coordinate 452 downwards.
GTGCAGGTGCTGGCCCGGGCGGGCCTGCCCTACACCAATGCCGGCACCGCGGAGGAGGGCCAGTGGGCGGCGCTGCCCGGCGCCACCTTGCTTTGGGTCGCACCCATTCGCATTCCGGCTGGGGCCGAATTCCGGGCCTTCGAGGCGATCCAGCTCATCGAACGGCCCCGGGCCGCGCGCAGGCTTGGGCGCTGAAAGCCCACGGGCGCCTCGCGGCGCCCGTGGGTCGAAAGCCGAACCAGCCCTCAGGCGTAGAAGCCCCGGTAGTGCATGGCCTGCGAAACCTTGTCCAGCGCGAGGATGTAGGCGCCGATGCGGGGGTTGGTCTTGTACTTGTCGGTGGTGGCGAACACCTGCTGGAAGGCGTGCACCATGTACTCCACGAGGCGCTCGTTGACTTCGCGCTCGCGCCAGTAGAAGCCCTGGCGGTTCTGCACCCACTCGAAGTAGGA
>DATEZP010000050.1:0-6684 GCA_035255465.1 Holophagaceae bacterium | reverse complement strand
ATGTCGTGGGGATCGATGTCCTCGTCCACCACCACCACGCACTTGCTGAACATGATCTGGCCCGTGCCCCAGATGGCGCTCATGACTTTCTGCGCGTGGCCCGGGTACTCCTTCCTCATGGAGACGATGACCAGGTTGTGGAAGCCGCCCGCGGCGGGCAGGTGCATATCGCGGACCTCCGGCAGCACCATGCGGAGGAGCGGGAGGAAGATGCGCTCCGTGGCCAGGCCCAGGTAGGCGTCCTCCTGGGGCGGTCGGCCCACGATGGTGGCGGGGAAGACGGGGGCCTTCCGGTGCGTGATGGCCGTGACGTGCAGCACGGGATAGTCGTCGGCCAGGGAGTAGTAGCCCGTGTGGTCGCCGAAGGGCCCTTCGCGCCGGAGCTCGCCCGGCGTCACGAAGCCCTCGATGACCAGCTCGGAGTCCGCCGGCACCTCGAGGTCGTGGCTCACGCACTTCACCATCTCGATGCCCGCCCCCCGCAGGAAGCCCGCGAACATCAGTTCGCTGAGGAAGGGCGGCAGGGGCGCCGTGGCGGCGTACGTGAGGGCGGGATCGCCGCCGAAGCTCACGGCCACGGGCATCCGCTCGTCGCGGCCGTAGCCGTGGCGGTTGCGGGCGCCGTCGTGGTGGAGCTGCGTGTGGAAGCCCAGCGTGCGGTCGTCGAAGACCTGGAGGCGGTACAGGCCCACGTTGCGGTGGCCCGTCTCCTTGTTGCGCGTGTGGCTCATGCCCAGGGTGATGAAGGGGCCGCCGTCCTCGGGCCAGGTGGTGAGCACGGGCAGCTCGCTGAGCCGGATCTGGTCCCCCTGCTTCACGACCTCCTGGCAGAGGCCCTTGCGGACGGTCTTCGGCATCCAGTTCCCGACCTCGGCCAGCATGGGGAGCTTGGCCAGCTTGTCGAAGAAGCCCAGGCCCGGCTTGGGCATGGCTTCCTTGAGGAGGCCCTCGATGCGGTCGGCCACGGCGTCGATGCCCCGCGCCTCCTTCTCCACGCCCAGGGCCATGACCATGCGGCGCTTGGAGCCATAGGCGTTCATGAGCACGGGCATCGTGTGCCCCTTCACGCGCTCGAAGAGCAGGGCCTTGCCGCCCCCCGGCTCTTTGGAGACGCGATCCGCGATGGCGCCCATCTCCAGGAAGGGATCCACCTCCACCTTCACGCGGTGGAGCTCTCCGGCGGATTCGAGCTGCTTGAGGAAGGCGCGGAGGTCGTTGGCCATAGCCCCTAGTGTGCCATTCCCCACCCTTCGTCGCCTTTTCCTGGCCTGGACACGGGGGAGGGCTCCATCCTGGGGGGCATGGCCCGGTTTTGGACGATTCTCCCCCGCGCGTTGCTCATGGGCTTGGGCTTGGGGACCCTCCTGTGGGCCGTGAAGCTGGCGGGCCATTTCAGGACCTCGGTGACCATCTGCACCATCTTCGCCGTGGTCATGTGGTGCGGCTTCGAGGGGTTCCACTCCTGGTACGAGCCCCGGCCGGGCCGCCCTCCGGAGCGGGAGGCCCTGCGGTCCATGGGGGTCGTCAGCCTGATGTACACGGTCATGCTGGCCTTCTGCGTGGCGCTCATCCGGTGGACGACGGGGCTGAACCTGCTCATCCACCCCGCCGTGGCAGCCATGACCTTCGCCATCGGATTTGCCATCACCAACTTCATGATGGCCAAGCATGCCCTCGTGCACGTGTTGGAGGCAGAGGGGGCGCGGGCCCAAGCCGAAGCCCGGGCGGGGCTGTTGGCCCTGCAGGCCCAGTTGCAACCCCACACCCTCTTCAATGCCCTGAACACCATCGCCGCCCTGATCCCCGAGGAGCCCGGCAAGGCCGAGGCCGCCACCGAGGCGCTCTCCCGCCTGTTGCGGCGCATCATGAGCGCCCTGGAACAGGAACGCTGGACCCTGGCGGAAGAATTCTCCGTGCTGGAGGATCTGCTCGCCCTGGAGCGCCTGCGGTTCGGTGCCCGCCTGGAAACGCACCTGGAGCTGGCACCGGAAGATGGGGCCCACGAAATCCCGCCCTTGCTCTTGTTGCCCCTGGTGGAAAACGCCCTCAAACACGGCTTCCGCCCCAAGGTGGGCACCTGCCTCCTCCGCGTGGCGGCAAGCCAGGGCAAGGTGCGCATCGTGGATGATGGCGTGGGTCGGAACGCCACCGCGCCGGAGGGCCTGGGGCTCCGCACCGTGCGCGAGCGCTTGGAGGCCCTGGGCGGCACGCTCACCTGGCCCGAGGTGGGCGGTGGATGCGCCGTGGAGGTTGCCCTTCCATGAAGACCTACGCCCTCGTGGAGGATGAGCCCCCGGCCCGGGCGCGCCTCAAGCGCCTGGTGCAGGAACTGGCCCCGGAGGCCACTTGCCTCTTTGAAGCCGCCGATGGCCTGGAAGCCATGGCCTGCCTGCGCGCCCGCAAGCCCGACCTCCTCTTCCTCGACATCGAGTTCCCACCTGAAGGGGCCTTTGGGCTCCTGCGGAAGGCCATGGACGAGGGCCTGGCCCTGCCGCCCATCGCCTTCGTCACGGCCTTCGATCGGTACGCCGTGGAGGCCTTCCGCTGGGCCGCCTGCGACTATTTGATGAAGCCCGTGGCCCGGGAGCACCTGCAGGAGACCTTGGCGCGGGTGCAGCCTCCGTCCCTGGACCCTTCTCCCCTCCTTTCGGCGCTGGAGGCCGTGCAGGGCAATCGCGCGCCCGAGCGCTTCACGGTGCTCGTGAAGGGGCGCCTGCGGGTGCTCGCGTGGGCGGACGTGACGCACCTGCGCACTGAAAACCGTCTGCTCTTCGTCCACACCGGGGAAGGCCGATTCGTGCTGGATCGCACGCTGGATGAGCTGGAGACCCTGCTCGCCCCTCGCTTTCAGCGCACGCATCGTTCCGCCCTGGTGGCCCTGGAGGCGGTGAAGGAACTGGAAGTGGAAGCGGGTGGCTTTGGCGAACTGGCCCTCAAGGATGGTTCGCGCATTCCCGTGAGCCGGGATCGCATGGCGGAAGTTCGCCGGAGGCTCGGGAAGGGCTAACGGCCCTTCGTCGCCTCCGCGCCGCCCTTCGTGCGTCGGAGGCCCCGCGCAGGATGAGCGAACCCAACCCTGGGCTCAGCGCCTGACTGCGCTGGAGCCCCCATGCGACACTTCGCCCTTCTCTCCCTCCTGACCTTCGGCCTCGCCGCCCAGGACGCGCCCCCAGCGCCGGTCGCGGCGGCCGCACCGGCTCTGACGTTGGCCCAGCGGGCCCAGGCCCTGCCACGCCTCTCCACGGAGGCCGTGCGGCAGCTCCAGGGCGAACTGGCCCTGGCCACGGAGCCGGGCAAGGCCTACGCCGAAGCCCTGGCGGCCTACACGCTGGTGAGCCACACCCGCGGGCAGGATCCCAAGGGCGCCGAAGCCCTGCTGGATCGCACCCTCGCAGCCCTGAAACCCCGCAGGGATGCCGAGAGCCTCGCCCTCCAGGCCGCCTGCCTCGGTTTGAAGGTGGGCTTCTCCCCCAGTTCCGGCATGGTCCTCGGGCCCCGGGCGGCTGGGCTGCTGGAGGAGGCGCGGGGGCTCGCTCCCACCAATCCCCGGGTGCTCACGTTCCAGGGCGTCAACCTCCTGCACACGCCCGCCTTCTTCGGCGGCGGCGCCAAGGCGGCCCTGCCCGTGTTGCAGGCGGCGGTGAAGGCCGCCCAGGCCGAGGTTGCGCCGATGGATCCCTGGTCGCCCACCTGGGGCCGGGCCGAGAGCCTCGCCTGGCTCGCCATGGCGGAGATCGAGGCCGGCGATCTGGAGGCCGCACGGGCCCACGTGGACCAGTCCCTGGCCGTGGATCCCACCTACGGGTTCGTGCGCGTCGTTGTGGTGCCCCGGTTGAAGGGCACCAAGTGATCCACGCGGCCCTCGTTCAAGCGGCCCTGGAGCTCTCCGGGGTCGTGCTCGGGCCGGGCAATCGCCCGGTGGCCGGGGCCGTGGTGGAAGGTGGAGGCCGCTCCGTGAAGACGGATGCGGCGGGCCGCTTCCGCCTGGTTTCAAGCGAACCCGCCCAGCTTCGCATCAGCGCCCCGGGGCTCGAGCCGCAGACGCGGGAGGCGCGCCCCGGCCAGGCCCTCGTGGTGCTGCTGCAGCCCCAGGCCATGGCGGTGGTGGAGGTGACCGAGGGCAGCGCTTACACGAGTCAGGAGGGGGCCACGTCCTCCCTCACCCGGATGGACATCTACACCACGCCCGGTGCCGCGGCGGATGTCTTCCAGGCGGTGAAGGGCCTGCCGGGCGTGAGCAACGCGTCCGAGGGCGCGGAGCTCTTCGTGCGGGGCGGCAAACCCGATGAGGTGGGCATCTTCCTCAACGGCGGCCGTCTGGCCCGGCCCTTCCATCACCCGAACACCCAAGGCGGCATCTTCTCCGCCGTGGACACCGCCCTCGTCACCAAAGTGGGATTCGTGCCGGGCGGTTTCTCGGCCCGATACGGCGACGCCTTGTCGGCGGTGCTGGACCTTTCCACGGAAGTGGAAGATCCCCGCGCGGGCGGCGCCCTGCTGTTGGCGATCCCCACCCAGGGCCTCATGGCCGAGGCGAAGGTGGCGGGCGCGGCCCTGCGGGGCTCCGTGCGACGGGCCTCCCCGGAGCTGCTGGACAAGTGGTACGGCCTCGCGCCCTCCTTCGAGGAGAGCCCCGAAAGTCTGGACGCGCAGGTGGGGTGGCAGCAGGACCTCGGCCCGGGGCGCCTGCAGCTCACGGCCCTGGGCTCGAAGAGCCACCTGGGGGTGGACACCCGCATCGGTAATCAGACGGGCACTTACCTCAACCAAAGCCGCAGCGCCTACGGCGCGGCCCAGTGGCGGCAGGCCCTGGGCGACTCCGGCTCCCTGCTGCTCGTGGGGTCGCGCAACGCCTTCGCCCAGACCTGGGCCTTCGGGGGCTGGGGCATCGAGGCCCATGAAGCCACGGACCATGGCCGCGTGGAGGTCACCCAAGCCCTCACGATCGCCCATGCCCTGGAGGGGGGACTGGAGACGACCCGTTTCCGCCGCACCCCGGAAGGCCAAGTTCCCTTCGACCTCGCCAACTGGAATCCCGGGGCTCCGGCCCGCAGCTTTGCGTATGCCTTCGAGGCCCAGCGCGACGGGGCCTACCTCACCTGGCGGTGGCAGCTGGCCCCGGGCTGGGGCCTCTCCCTGGGCGGTCGCACGGATCACCACCGCCTTCCCGATGAGACCACCCGGGACCTGCGGGGGACCCTCAGCACCCTGCTCCAGGAGGGGGTGACCCTTCGGGCCAGCTGGGGCACCTTCCACCAGACCCCGGGCCCTGAGCAGCTGGATCCCCACGGGGGCAACCCGGAATTGGCGGTGCAGCGGGCCACCCACGCCATGCTCTCCCTGGATGCGGCCTGGAAGGGGGCGGCGGAGTGGAATGTGCGGGTGGAGCTCTACCGGAAGGATTACGACCGCCTGGTGGTGGAGCATCCCACCCGCCGCTACGCCTCCAGTGGGGAAGGCTACGCCCAGGGCCTGGACCTCTTCCTCAAGACCCGGTGGGGGGCCTGGCGGGGCTGGGTGGGCTACGGCTACCTGGATACGAAGCGCAGGGAAGGCAAGCAGGTAATCGTGGGGCCCGGGCCCACCAGCGTGCCCCACAACCTCACGGCCGTGGCCCAGTGGGACCCCCGGCCCGGGTGGGAGTGGGCCCTCTCCTGGCGCTATGCCACCGGGGCCCCGGTCACCCCCATCGTGGGGGGCACTTCCCACGGTACCGCCTACGACCCCATCGAGGGGCCGCGCTACGGCGACCGCCTCCCCCTCTATCACCGGGCTGACCTTCGCCTGACCCGGCTGTTCGCCTGGCGGAAGGTCCGCATCGCGGCCTTCGGGGAGGTCATGAACCTCTTGAACCGCCACAACGCCGCTTCCTACAGCTACAGCGCGGATTTCAGCCGTCGGAGCCCCGAGGAGAGCACCTTCAGCCGCCGGATCCTGGTGGCGGGGGCGAGCCTGTCCTGGTGACGGCCCCGGGGGTGCCGTCGGGATTCTTTCCTTGCAGCCCAAGGGGTTTTAGGGCAATCTGGGTGACCTTGCTGGCTCCGGGCCTTTAAGTGCATCCCCCTGGGATCGCCGCCCGTCACCGCTCAACTTCAGAGGCAATCATGTACGCAGTCATTCAGACCGGTGGCAAGCAGTACCGCGTGTCCGAGGGCGATATCCTCCGCGTGGAGCTGCTCGAGGCCGAGCCCAAGGCGAAGGTGACCTTCGACCAGGTGCTCTTCATCGACAAGAACGGCGATCTCAAGGTGGGCCAGCCCACCGTGAAGGGCGCCACCGTGGAAGCGGAAGTCATCACCCACGACCGCGCCAAGAAGGTGCTCATCTTCAAGAAGCGCCGCACCACCACCTATCAGCGCACCCAGGGCCACCGTCAGGGGTTCACGGAAGTGCGCATCAAGAGCATCAAGGCTTAAGGAGAGGTGACCCATGGCTCACAAAAAAGGCGTAGGCTCCACCCGTAACGGCCGCGATTCCCATTCCCAGCGCCTCGGCGTCAAGGAATTCGGCGGCGAGCAGGTCACTGCCGGTTCCATCCTCGTTCGTCAGCGCGGCACCAAGTTCCGCGCCGGCGTCAACGTCGGCATGGGCAAGGACCACACCCTCTTCGCCCTGGTGCACGGCAAGGTGCGCTTCCAGGACAAGGGCCAGTCCGGCCGCTTCATCCACATCGATCCCATCGAG
>DATEZP010000049.1:0-85941 GCA_035255465.1 Holophagaceae bacterium | reverse complement strand
GTCGGTCTTTGGGCGGGTGATCGGTTTCATAAAAATCCACCAGATTCCGAGGGGGAACTTCTGCTTTCTGGTGGATTTTATAGGACAAAAGTATCGCGGATGCCTGATGGTGCTGGGTCTACGGGTTTTTCAGGGGCGACTTCTTAGGGTCGTTGATGACGGCTAGATACTTTTCCTTATAGAGCGCCCGGTCAGGGGCAAAGCGATACTCCCAAGCCACTGCCCGCTGAATCTGCATCACATGAAACTTCGTGGGCAGAGGGCTTTGACGTTCCTACACAGCCAGCAAACAGAACCCACTAGCTTTCACCAGTGGGTTTTGGTCTATTGCCAAGGCAGGCGAGGAGTCAATCTTCAAAGACTCGCGACTTTGCAAATCTATCGTAAAAAAATTGATTATCTCGATCAATAAAAGCAAATAAAAATCCCAAAAGCATCACGAAGGACAATGATTTAAGCAGCCATCGAAAAGAAGCATTGTGAAAAGAAATTTGTTCACCTTGTTCGTTCCCAACCGTCAAATTCATAATCTTTTTACCTAGGGTTGCCATTTCAGGAGAACTTTCCATTCCAGCAAAGTATAACCACGAGATAGCAAATGCCATTATCGTAATTAAATTTAAATTTGAAATCAAATATAATGGCAGTATCATTTTCAGAATAAGATAAATGATACCCACTATAAACCCATCAACAAAATATGCGATAGCCCGTTTCCAAATAGGCGCCAGGGATCTTTTTGACATCTTACTTATTCCTTTTTTTCACCAACTTCTACCTTGGTTGAAGAATCTACAGACGGTCCGATCGAACGGTCTAAGAATTTTAACCCACCACCAAGCACTGGTCCTGCTCCAAATATGAAATCCGCTCCGGTTGGCAAATCCACCTCTGGAATCGCAGTAGCTTCGACTCCCGCCGCGACACCAAGACCAAATTTCACATTGCCTGTGACCAGAGCAAGTGGCTCGTCTGTCGCGGTCTTTAAGGTAGCTGAGAGAGTCGTTAGACCTGCAACAGACTCTCCAGACGCCCCAATCTTGAACCCAGAAGGCTGCGCAGCCCCTCCTAGACTGAACTCGGTTCTTCCAGCAGCCTGCTCCGAAGAAAATTCCAGTTTCAATCCAAACCATTGGACACCATGGGTTGTAGTTTCAGTTTGTTTCCCTTCAGCGTGACTAGACTTCACACCTTCAACTTTTGTGAGCCCCTTCCTATGTAAGGGCTTTGAACGCTCTGCACCCTTTTCTACCTTTCTCTCTGAATATGTTCTTGGTGTTGCAAACTCCACCGCCGCCTTCTTCACCTCGGCAACTGCATGGTCAGTAAATGCTTCCCGACTTCTTGGATGGAAAAAGATGTAAGCGGTTGGGTCTTGCATCGCCTTTCCATCTGGATCGATCTTCATCGCCGGATTGTTCTGCACGTAGCTATAAATGTTCCAGCTCTGCGTCTGCTCAAAATGCTGATCCCGCGCCGGGTCAGGGCTTAGGAACCGCCCGAACCAGGGTGCGTAGAACCGAGCCTGCATGTAGATCAGGCCGCTCGCGTCCGTCTGCTCGTGGTTGGTGAACCCTTTCGCGAACTTGGTAACGTCCGTCGGATTGGTCAGCGCTTCACCAAAGGGCAGGAATTTTTGTTCGATGAGGGGTGATGATCCCCCAGCCCAGGTAAAACGCGGGCTTCCCAGGTGATCGACCAAAGTTGCGGTAAAAGAGCCAGGGGCCTGCCCTGAATTAACCACCTCACCAACCTCTTTCCCACCGACATAAAAAATGTCCTTCGTCCACTTCAATACCCATTTCGGCACGTGAACTTTAACGACGCCAAAACAAGCTGGGTTCTGCACACTCGTCGCTTTCACCGAGTATTCCCCAGGCGTGGGTGGAGCAGTGTAAGTCCCAGTGGTCGAGACACTACCCCCACCTTGCTCGTCGACACTCCAAACCACAGAAGAATTCGTAATCCCAGGTCCCGTCAGGCTTGCAGAAAAAGTCTGCGTTCTCCCTGGTTTGATCGTCGTGCGTTCCGGATCGACATTGACTAAGATCGGAACGACCTGAACCAGGGTTGTCGAGTACTTGGAGGGCATCGCTGTGCTGGTGGCTGTGACGGTCCAACTTCCGAACGTGGTACCCGTGAAGACCCCAGACGGGCTGATAGTCCCTCCGCCGCTCACGGACCAGGTGACACCAGAATCCACAGCCCCCGAAACCAGGGCCGACAAGGAGACCGTCCCTCCAAGCAGGCACTTTCCACTGGCAGGAACGGCGACCGGCGTTGCAATGCCAACCGTGGCCACCTTCACGTAAGCTGACGCGGATTTGGTCGGGTCCGCCACGCTGATTGCAGTGATGGTGAAAACCCCTGGGGAAAATGGGTAATAGGTCCCGTTTGAAATTCCTCCATCGGAGCAATTCCAGGTAACGGCATGGTTCGCGGCATTGGCCGACGCAATAAAGGTCGGATTTTCACCCCATTTTACCGAGATTGATGCTGGGGTAATGCTCACCGTGATGGGTTGAATACTCACCGACAGGGAGGAGCTGACGCTCCCAATCGCATTCGCAGCCGTGAGGGTATAAGTCGTATCTCCCGTTGGATATACAAGTGCAGAGGTTCCCGTAACCGTTCCAATATTTGTAAGCGTCAAGGAGGTCGCATTACTCGTAGACCAATTCAGCGTTACGGAACCCCCTTGAAGTATGGAATTCGAATTAGCAGAAAAATTCTGGATAGAAGGAAGACTTAAAACTTGAACGGTGACATCTGCCGTGTAGGTGTAATAGGAGGTTATATAGGATAGACATCCTTGATCCAAGCTCCACCTTTTACAGGTCCGGACAGTCCAATTTGCCGTAAATGTCGCTTTATAGGTACCAGGCGCGGCATAGGCATGATTGGTATTCATGCCAGTAGCACTTAATTGGTCTCCAAAATCCCACCTATACTCCACGGACGAAGTTTCGGGGTCTCCGGGGCCAGTGCTAGTTCCAGAGAAGGCCAAGACTTGGCCCACGGCGGCCATCGATCCCGCAGAGGGCTGAATAATAGTCGCCCCGGAAGTGGCATGCAGGAAAACACCGACCAACGGGAATAAGGCCCAGCAGCGCAGAGTTCTGAAAAAGGTGGAGATGGAGGGCAAGAATCTGAATCGAAATTGCATGCCCTACTCCTGCACCAAGTCGTACACCGAGATGAGCTGACGCGCCTCGTTGTACACATGAATCACCTTCTTTACGAGAAACCCGGATTCATAGGTCTCCACGACCGTCCTCAATCCTTCATCGTTGTAATAATACTTTTCAACAACGCCTCGCTGAGAGTCCTCAAGGCTCGTAACCCTTCCGAGAACGTCGTAGGTCATCTTGATTTGAGATGTCCAATCACCAGGTATTTTGAGCAAGCGGGTGAGGTTTCCTTGGGCATCGTAGCCTGCGGGGCCAACTCCTGTCTCGACTCCTCCTACCTTCTCAGGAAGGTGATTATTTGCCCCCATGACATCCTGCTCTGTCTGGGTCATTGAGTAACTCATTAACCCTCGCCCTCCGGAGGGAGAAGTTGAGCCGAAAGGCATTTCAGCACTGGGCAGAAGCACCGAGGGATTTGTGAAGGCCATCGTGTTAAGCGTCGTCCTGTTCCCGAAAGCATCGTAAGTGAACTTCTGCCACAGTGCCCTTGAGGATCCTTCCGTTGTTCCGTCGGTAAAATCTCGCACCGAAGCCGTGGAAAGCCTCCCCAATGGATCATAGGTATAGGCATTTTCTCCGTCCGTACGGAGTCGACCCACCTCGTCGTATTCATAGTTCCAAGAACGGGAAAAGGGAGTATTCGCAGTCGCGGCGGTGTGGGTTAGGGACTTTAATCGAATTTGATCATCTCCATAGGTGAAGAAGGTATTCGCATTAAGCCCATACGAAATGGCTGAAAGTCCCCAATGGGTGGTGTTATACCCAAAGGTCGAAGTGATGGCGCCCGAGATGGTGCTGACCTTTGGCAGGCCTCGGCCTTCTTCGTATTCGATCTGCTGAGAATTTGTGCCCATCGGATAATATCGTGAACGCACTCGCCCATAATTGTCATAGGTCAGCGCCAGATTAAATGGGTCGAAGGCTTCGACCGTCAACCTTAGAGCATTGAGGCGACCTTCGGCTTCCATGTACTGGAGCTCACGGATGATCATTTCACTTCGAGCCCAACATAATTTCCCATTTGAGTACCCATAGCCTTGTTGGTCATATCGAAATTCTTGATCAACCCCAGGGCCACTGACAGTCAGTACCCGACCAAGGCTATCGTAGGTGGTCCTTAGGGTTTTGGCTTCAGGGGTGTCCGCCCCATAGACCGTTTGCCTGGGCTTTCCTGCAGCCGTGAAGTCCGAGTATATGGTCCGACCACTTTCCGGTTGGGTCAGGGACGTCAGCCACCCCAGCTCGTTATATACCCATGTGCGAGATTGCTGTAGGGTGCCGCTGAGATTCCTCTGAGCTACTTGTGCAATATGGCCCATTGGATCATATGAATATTGGGTCACCTGACCCATCGCGTCGGTGACTCTGATTAGCCGACCTATTGGATCTGAAGTAAATGTAGTGCTGATCGGATTCGAGCTTCCGTAGCCAACCGTAACTTTCCGATTCAGTCCATTGTAATCAGTGTGCGTGGTGATTCCATTGGGGTCCGTATGGTCGGTCAAGCGCCCCTGGAGATCAAACTGCCAGCGATCCCCCTTGATTTGGGTGTTGGTTTGTCCTTCGGTGTCCAGACCTTCGCCATCAATCCAAATGGATTCGAACACCTTGCGGCCTGAGGGGTCATACCCATAGACCTTATGGCTGATGTAGCCCATGTCGCCGAGGAAGAACTCTCTCCGACTTCGAACAAGCTCTCCAAATCCGTTGTATCTAGTTCCAGATTTTTCAGCATTTCGGATAACTTTAGCGCCACGAAAATCAGGATCATATGTAATTTCAGTGGCATAAAGGGGGGCCGCCGGAATGATTTTAGTTAGGCGGCCCGAACTATCCCATTGATACTGCGTAGAAAAGCCATTTTCATCTTTCTGATTTGTTGGGCGACCTAGCCCATCTAAGTCCTGGCTAACTGACCAAGTTACACCTTGCTTCCTGATAAAATTCAATCGGCCATATCCATCGTAATCAAATCGGCCTATACCAAATCCACCATTAAAATCCGTCGAGTATACCTCGACAGCATCAAGGCGGTTCGCATTCGACCCTTCAAGTGCCTGGTAATCGAATTTAGTGATGATTGACTTGGTCCCGCCCTTTAACGCCCGGCGTTCGACCCGGTTCAGGACTGGGTATGTGGTATCGAAGTAAGTCTCCACAAAGGGTAGTGTTATAGTTTGGGGTGCGGCCGAATCTAGTCCACCTGTTGAATCCAATTGAACAGTCGTAGCTTCTGAGCTCGGACGGGGGAACAGTCCAAAAGAGAGTAATGGGCTGAATGTTCGGGTTGTTTTGGATTGGTAAACTTCGTTTGAATTAAATGTGATTGAGCGAGAACGTTCTTTCCATCCAAACGATGGGGCAATCTGCCAATTCCCTAAGGTCTGGGTCTCAGTCACACCCGTATTCAAATCAAATAATTTAGAGATTGTAGATATGGGAACACAAGATTCTACAATTGTTTCACCTGGGATGCCATCGCGCCTTGCATCGAGCCCAGAGTACTGAACAATTTTATAAGCGTTGCTTAAAGATGGCGCTTTTAGACGATCTGTTTGCCAATCGACAAGGGTTCCGTTTGGACCTGCAGCATAGTACCTCTGTTCTTTCACAAGATGCTTGAGGTGGGCCAGTGTCTGGAGCTGATCAGCAATTGGACTATTTGGTCCACCATCGCTGTTTTGTACTGGAGGCCAATAAGTCTCAACCATCACCGTTTTATCGGGTTGAATGACTGCAGTATAAAAGTCTAGGCTTTGCCAACTATTTCGACTAGTAAAGCCATTAGGAATTGGAACAACACGATTAAAGTCGGTTACCCTTGTTTGGGCACCATCGATCTCCTTGATCGATTTTATTCCAAATGTGCTAGAGTTTTTTTCAACTTCGTTAGGAAAATTCGGCCAAGTTCTATATAGCGTATAATACCCCGTCCATTCTCCAGGCCTTGCGTCGTTCCTCCTGAAATTATAGAGCCCCCAATCGAACTCAACACGTTTCCCAGATGAAAAGGCAATAGCTGTTGGCAACACATATGTCGTAGTGCCAACCCAAGAATAAGTATTATTGGCAATAGTGATGGTTTCTTGCGTTAAATTATTTTTCACTTCGGAAACCAGTAGATACATGGCGGACATAATTAAGCCCGTGTTTCGCTCAGGCGGACCATTGTCAGTTTTGAATACTCCGATTTCACTATCGTAATAATCATACTCATTATTGCCAAGAGTTGCTGATACTGAATAACTCTCAGCACCTCTATCCGGAATCGGGTAATAGTTAAAATACAGATGAGCTCCATCCCCTTTTACAACCAGCTTTATATCCGTAGGAATGTCATTTCGAACCAGGGTGGCCGTATATCCGCCATTATTCGGCCCTCCATCATAAACAAAGTCAATTCTTTCATCGAATTTATTACGAATGCTTGTCAAACGATATCTATTAATTCGGTAAGAATATAACCCGCCATTAACGTAAGCCGTTGAGAATTCATACGCGATACCATTGCTAATGATCAATGCCTTTGATGGAGTATCGTAAGCAAGTGAACTCTTAATTGTTAAAGTCATTAGCGGTGCTTTGGTTGGCTCATTCAACGCGATGAAGATATCACCGCTTGAAGTGAACTTCATAAATGGCACATTCCCGCCTGGAAGCCCAAATGGAGGCATACTTGCAACCACCTCCGTTTTGTAGCCAAATGATCGTAGCAATGACAATCCATCAATCTTTGATTCGGTTGCGTTTACTGGACCATCTAAAGTGCCGCTAACGCCGTTCCAAAGGCTATATGACGATACGTATTTAACAAAATCGTTATCTAATGCAGGCCCAGTTTTAAGATCCAAGTTTCCAGGGAGTAAGGACATATAATGAGACCCGACAAGATAGTTATGAGAATTGTCGGTTTTAAAGACGTAAGACAGCTGCGGAGCAATTCGTCCCGTGATGGTGGGTGTGTAGTGAATGGCTCCATTTCCGATGCCCGATCCGATTGGAATATTATAAAGGAGTGCCCCCGTTGGAGTGTCGACGCTATAAATAGATCGTCCACGAAAACTTCCAGGAATCCGATCAACCCCAACATCAGTAAATGATGTTTGATAACTTTGGGCTCTGAGCGTTGCCACAAATAGACAAAGAACAAAGAGTCGTTTAATCATCGGGACCTTCCCTTAAAATCAATTCTCAAAGAATAATCTCCCTTGACACATCCTTTCAATAGTTAATTCTTGATTATGTCATTTAGGCTCTACGGCCAGAACCAACTAGATGATAATGTACAAGTTAGCCCCCAAATTCCACCCAACCACTCAACCTAATTGGTACCCAACGGCTGGACCCACTCAACGACCGGACTTATTCGCACAGTTTGTTTTGTCTTCCGCTGCTCTTCAGAGAAGGGTATCCCGGGCTCGAATGGACTTGGGTTTTACGGCACTAGACTGTGGGAGAGGTCGCCCCGCTTCGATCCAGGCCGCGAGCCAGAGCCCCGAGAGGCGCTGACTGGCGTCGGTGAGGCGGCGCTCCACCATGGAGCCCTCCAGGGCCCAGAAATTCCGCCAGTAGCCCGTGCTGCGCTGGAACTGGGCCCGATCTTCGCCGCGCCCGGCCTCCAGATCCTCCTTCAGGACCTGCGGCACCAGCGCGAAGCTCTCGCTCAACCACACCCAAGGGCCCTGCTGGGGATCCTCCGCCACCGCCGGATGGGGTTTGATGGCGTCCTCGTCCGCATAGCGCTCCACCAGGCCCGATTCCCAGCGGCTGTGCAGGCCCCGTTGGTCCGTGAGTTGGCCATCGTGGTTGGTCGTCGAATGGAGCGGCACATGGATATCCGCGACGTAGTGTCCCAGCCAGGCGCTGGCCTCGGCCACCTTGTCCGCGTCGCCCTGGCGGAAGGCTTCCACCAGCCCGCGATAGCGATCCTGGATGACCCAGGGCACGGTGCCCGCCTTCTGGAAGACGGCCCCGCCGACCTTGGCCAACGCCGCGTCCGCGTCATGCGGAATGCCGGCCAGTTCGCCGTAGAGTTCCGTGTTGACGTAGTGCCGGGGCCCTTCCTTGCGATCATGGGCGCGCCACTGATCGGGCTCCACGGCGCCCTCCCGGATGCGCCCTTCACGCCCCGCGTACCAGGCCCGCAGTCCCGGCGGCAGCGCCGTCAGGGCCCGGGTGTTCACGATGCGATGGCCCTTCTCCCCCCAGGCCCGCGCGGATGGGGCTCCGCCGAGGACCAGGAGGAGGCCGATCGCGGTGCAAGGGTGGATGCGGGTCATGGATGGCCTTGGGTGCGCCCCGGCCCCGGCGAGGGATGCCAACGCGGATCGCCGGGAACGGGTCGATGGAAGGAACTACTTCGGGATCAACCCGGTGCGCTCCCAACGGGTGCGGACCAGGAAGTAACGGGCGGCATCCACGTAGTTGGCGACCACGTCGCCTGGGCCATTGGGCACGTTGGCCTTCTCGTTGTCATCGCCCTTCTCGCGGTAGCTCCACCACACCATGAACGGGCGGCCCCGCAGGTGATCCATGGGGAGGAAGCCCCAGTAGCGGCTGTCGGCGCTGTTCTCGCGGTTGTCGCCCATGGCGAAGACGTGGCCCGGAGGCACCACCACGGGGCCCAGGTTATCCATGAAGGAGCCATCCTCCGTGAGGTCGGTGCGCCCCTGCTTGGGCAGGGCCACCACCTCCGGATCCGCGAAGCGCCAGAGCCCCGTGGGCTGGATGCTTTCCCCCGCATCCCGGCCCAGGGGCCAGGGGCCCGGCGTCGGCCCCGCCGGCGTGTGGGCGCCGTGGTGTTCGAAGTCGCCGGTCACGAGCTTGCCGTTGATGTAGAGGCGGCGGTTGCGGAGTTCCAAGGTGTCGCCGGGCAGGGCCGCGCAGCGCTTCACCCAGTCCTGCTCCCGATCGTAGGGCCAGCGGAACACGATGATGTCGCCCCGCTCCACCTTGCGCATGGGGAAGAGGGTCGTTTCCCAATCCCACTGCGGGGTGGCGAAGATGAATTTATTGGCCAGCAGGTGATCCCCGATCATCAGCGAGTTGCGCATGCTGGCCGAGGGGATGGTGAAGTTCTGCGCCACGAAGGTCTTCATGAAGAAGACCACCACCATGGCGAAGAGGATCACCTCCAGGTTGTCCCGGAGAAAGCCCTTCTGGACTCCAGGGGGCAGCTCCCGCTCGTCGATCTTCTTGCTCACGCAGACTCCGGAATGGCTAGGGCCTCAAACCAAGAAGGAAACCCCGGTTAGGAACGGCATCACTTCCCTGTGAATCGGTCGTCGGTCTTCCCGGCGTCCACGAGGCGGCTGACGGTCACCCACGCCCCATCCCGCCAGGCGAGGAGCTCGACCTGGCCCAGGCCCCGCAGCAAGAGGGCGCGCTGGCGCAGGTCAGGACCGTTGATTTCGATCCAGACCCCGATGGGGTCGAAGGGCCCGCGGATCCGCGCCGGGTTGTCCCACGCGGCCGGCCCAATCACGCGGATGTCCAGGTTGCGGTCCGAGTCCCACCACTGGGACACCTGGTCGGGGAAGCCCTTGGGGAGCATCCAGTCCAGGTGCGTTCCATCCTCCTTCAAGTGCTCGATGCCGCCCGATTCCACCCGCAGGAATTCGGGGACGGGGGCGACCTGCAGGGAGCTGCGCGTGAGTTTGATGAGCCCGGCCCGCGTGGGATCCATCAGCCCTTCCACGACGTGCACCTGGTACCGGCTCTCCCGCCGCGCCTCGAAGGTCGGCAGGCTGGGATTCTCATAGCCGAGGGTGGTGCCCTCTTCCCAGGGCGCGTAGATGGCCGGGGCCTCCTGCCGTTTGAATTGGCAAGCGGACAGGAGCAGCAGGAGCGCGAGCGGGGCCAGGCGACGCATTACTTGGGGCCCTTGCCGAATTTGGCCAGGAGGTCGCCCAAGGAGGCGCCGCTCTTCGCGGGTTCCGCCTTGGGACCGAAGGTGCCGCCGCCCTGGTGGGGGCGTCCCTCGGGACGGCCCCCCCGGCCTTCGGGCCTCGGGCCACGGGGCCCCTCGGGACGCGGGCCCCGAGGACCATCCGGGCGAGGGCCACGGGGGGCGTCGGAACGGGGACCCCGGGCTTCGGGACGGGGACCCCTGGACTCCGGCTTGCGTTCGGCCCGTTCGGTGCGGTGTTCGGGCCGCGGACGCTGGGCGCCGGCCGGGGCGGGCTGGAGGGCCTTGATGGAGAGGGCGATGCGCTTGGTCTGGAGGTCCACGCCCATCACCTTGACCTTCACCACCTGCCCCACGCTCAGGGCGGCGGCGGGTTCCTTGATGAAGGTGTGGCTGATCTCGCTGAGGTGCACGAGGCCATCCTGGTGCACACCGATATCCACGAAGGCGCCGAAGGCCGTCACGTTGGTGACAATGCCCTGCAGCTCCATGCCCTCTTCGAGATCCTCGGGCTTGTTCACGTCGTCGCGGAACTGCACCGCCACGAAGGATTCGCGGGGATCGCGGCCGGGCTTCTGCAGCTCGGCGATGATGTCCTTCACCGTCTCCACGCCGAACTTCTCATCCGTGAAGGCCTTGGGATCCAGGCCCGAGAGGATGGCGTCGTTGCCCACGAGCTGCGGCACCGCGAGGCCCGTGGCCTGGCTGATGCGCTGCACCACGGGGTAGGCCTCGGGGTGCACGGCGGAGGAATCGAGCGGGTTCTCGCCCTCGCGGATGCGGAGGAAGCCCGCGGACTGGAGGAAGGCCTTTTCGCCGAAGCGGCTCACCTCAAGCAGCTGCTCGCGGCGCTTGAAGGCGCCGTGCTCGAAGCGGTGCTGCACGATGTTCTTCGCCAGGCTCTCACCCACGCCGGCCACGTAGGCCAGCAGTTTGTAGGAGGCGGTGTTGAGGTCCACGCCCACGCGGTTCACGCAGGATTCCACCACGTCGTCGAGGCCCTTCTTGAGAGAGCCCTGGTGCACGTCGTGCTGGTACTGGCCCACGCCGATGGACTTGGGATCCACCTTCACGAGTTCCGCCAGCGGATCCTGGAAGCGGCGGGCGATGCTGATGGCGCCACGGACGGTGACATCCTGCTCGGGGAACTCCTCCCGGGCGATGTCGGAGGCGCTGTAGACCGAGGCACCGGCCTCGCTCACCGCGATGCAGATGACGGCGTTGCGGCCCGTCTCGCGCAGCCACTCCTTCACGAGCAGCTCGGTCTCGCGGCCGCCGGTGCCGTTGCCGATGGCCACGGCTTCGATGGGGAACTGGCTGAAGAGCTTCTCGAAGGCGGCCTTGGTGCCCTCCACGTCCCGCTTGGGTTCGAGGGGGTACACGGTCTCCGTGTGGACGAACTGGCCCAGGCGGTTCAGCACCGCGAGCTTGCAGCCGGTGCGGATGCCGGGGTCGATGCCCAGGGTGCAGCGCTGCCCCGCGGGGGGGGCCAGCAGCAGGTGATCCAGGTTGGATTGGAAGACCTTGATGGCCTCGGCGTCGGCCTTCTTCTTGGCCTCCATGCGCACTTCCACCTCGATCGAAGGCGCGAGCAGGCGGTCGAAGGCATCCTCGGCCACCGCATGCAGGAAGCGGCGGTAACCGCTGGCGGGATGGGTCTTCACCTTCTGCACGATCTGGGGGATCAGCTTCTCCCGCTCCGTCTGCAGTTTCACGATGAGGAAGTCCTCCTTCTCACCGCGGCGCAAGGCCAGCAGGCGGTGGCTGGGGATCTTTCGGATGGGTTCGCTGAACTCGAAGTAGCTCTTGAACTTCAGGGCGTCCTTGGAGTCCTTCTTCTCCTCGCGCAGCGTGGAGACGAGCACGCCGTGATCGTGGAACTCCGCGCGGAGCCACTGGCGGACTTCGGCGTCTTCCGCCACGCGCTCGGCCAGGATGTGGCCCGCGCCTTCCACGCACTCGCTGGGGGCGGAGATGCCCTCCTCGCCTTCCTTCACGTAGGCGGCGGCGAGCATCAGGGGATCGGCGCCGCTCTCGTCGGCCAGCAGGGCCTCCAGCAGGGGCTCCAGGCCCCGCTCCTTGGCGATGGTGGCCTTGGTGCGCTTCTTGGGTTTGAAGGGGAGGTAGAGATCCTCCAGCTCGGCCTTCACCCAGGTGCCTTCGATTTTGGCCTTCAACTCGGGCGTGAGCTTGCCCTGCTCCTCGATGGATTTCAGCACCGTATCCCGGCGCTGCAGCAGCTCCGTGAAGTAGGCATGGCGGTCTTCCACGGCGCGGATGGCCACTTCATCGAGGCTGCCGGTGACCTCCTTCCGGTAGCGGGCGATGAAGGGAACGGTGTTGCCCTCCTGCAGCAGCGCCACGATGGCGGCGACGCCAGCCTTGGGCAGCTTCAGTTCACGGGCGATGAGATCAAGCACCTGCTGCAACGGGGACTCCAGCTCCCACCTTCGGGAGAAAGAGCCATTCTAGCGGCTCCGGCCCGTTACGGAGACGGGCACTCCAGCCCCATCAATTTCTCCAACAGCGGCTTGAGGATTCCGTCGAAGTCCACCGGATAGGGCACCAAACCTTCGACCCGGCCCCCCTTCAGCGCCAATTTGGCCTTGACGTCATCCCCATCGGTGATCAGCACCGCCGCAAGCGCCTCTCCCCTGAAGGCTTCCTTCAGTTTCGAGATCACATCCAGCCCCTCGTGCGCCCCCACCCTTTGCGCCACGAGGAGGGCGTTCAGATTGTGGCTCCGCGCGACCTCCAGGGCCTGCACCAGGCTCCGGGCCTCGTGGATACCCCGGTAGCCATCCACCTGGAGCGTGGAAGTCAGGATCGCCCGATCCAACTCATCGGGATGGACCACGAGGATCTGCCGGGTGCGTTTGCGGAGCTGGATGAGCCGATCCGGCCCCTTCATGGCGACCTTGATCTCGAGCAGCTCCCGGTCGCTGAGGGCGTCCTCGATCTCGCTCGGCGGCACCGGTTCCTCGAAGGCGGGGATCTCGTCCTCCTCCCGTTCGGGATGGGCCTCCTGTTCACCCCGGCGCCGCTTCCGGGGGAAGCCCTTCCCGAAGGTGGGGAGCCGCTGGGAGAGCAACTTGGCGATGTACTGCATTTCCAAACTGCCCATGCCCTCGAAGATCAAACCCGCCACCACGCCTTCCGGAACGGCGTTGAAGTGGGCGATGGTGGCGCTGCATTCCAGGGTCGGGGTGTGGGGCAGGTCCTGGATCCGGATCAGGGCCATCTTCCGTCCGGTCCCCAGCATGTCCCCCTTCACCTGGAGGCGCCGATCCAATTTGATATCCATGACCCGCTCCACCCGGAAGGCCAGGCCGCCCATGGAGAGGTTCAAGATTGGGCCCGATAGCCCCAAGCCCTGGAAGAGCTCCTCGAGCACCGCCACCGTGGGCCGCTCCCGCTTGGAGAAGCGGGTCCGCAGCAGGCCCCTCCGCTCCGCGTGGAAGATGGATTCCGGCAGCTTGAATTCCCGCTGAAGGTAGCCCGCCAGCCCCGCGAATTTGGCGGTGGTGCGGAACCGCTGCCCATCCAAAGGGAAGTTCAGGTGCACCAGCTGCCCCACCTTCCAATCCCCCGGAGGCTGGTGGAGGAAGCTGAGGGTGAAGGTCTCCTTCTCTTCGCTCACCAACTCCACCTTGACGGTGCTGCCGAAGGGATCCTCTTCCTTCATCCGGAGGGCCAGCGGCGTCCTGACCCGGGCCAATTCCTCCAACCAGGCGAGGATCTGCTCGCGATCACGGAGGGAAGGCTCTCGCTCGGGCTGGGAGCTGCCAAACAGGGTTTTGAGCACCATAGCCAGGGCATCGGCCCTCGTAAGACCACACTCAAGCCTTGTCGTTACACTGGTCACATGCCCGCCGCACCTCTCCGGAAACTGAAGATCGTCGACCTCTCCCGAATCCTCGCGGGCCCGTTTGGCACCCAACTCCTGGCGGATTTCGGAGCGGAGGTCCTGAAGTTGGAGCCCCCGGATGGGGATCCGACCCGAGGCTGGGGTCCCCCTTTTGACGAAGGCGATGCCGGTGAGAGCGCCTATTTCCGGGCCGCCAACCGGGGCAAGCGGAACGAGACCATTGACCTGCACACGCCCGGGGGCAAGACCCGCCTGGAAGAGCTGCTCGTGGACGCCGACGTGCTCGTGGAGAACTTCCTCCCCGATAGCGCCGATCGGCTGGGCCTTACGTGGGAGCGGTTGCACCGCATCTACCCCAAGCTCATCGTGGCCTCCGTGCGGGGCTTCGCCTCCGACGTTTCCGCCTCCCGCCGCGCCGGGTACGACTTCATCCTCCAGGCCGAAAGCGGCTGGATGAGCATCACCGGCGAGGAGGATGGCCGACCCATGAAGGTGGGCGTGGCCCTCGTGGACGTCCTCGCGGGCCTCTACCTGGCCAATGGCATCCAGGCCGCCCTCCTGCACCGGGAGCGCACGGGCGAGCCCCTGCATGTGGAAGTGCCCCTCATGGAGGCCGCCATGTCGGGCCTCGTGAACGTGGCCGCGAGCACCCTGATGACCGGGGAACGGCCCGTGCGTTACGGCAATGGCCATCCGCAGATCGTGCCCTACCAGACCTTCCCCTGCCGGGATGGGGAGATCGCCATCGGCGTGGGTTCCGACAAGCAATTCGAGATCCTCGCCCTCTGGCTGGGCCTCGACCTGGACACCCACCCCGCCTGGCGCCGCAACCGCGGCCGGGTGGAGGATCGCAAAGCCCTGGTGGCTGAAATCGAGCAGCGGTTCTCCCCCCTCGGCGCCGACGAAGTGGTGGCCTTCTGTGATCAGAACGCGATCCCCGCCAGCCGCGTGCGGAGCGTGGACGACGTCCTCTTCCGCAAGGCCGGCGAGTTGCACCACCTCATCCAGCCCCTGCTCGACGAAGACAGCGGCCGCATGGTGCCCACCCTCGCCAGCCCCGTGTTGCTGAACGGCCAACGCGCCTGCGCGCCCCTGGCGCCGCCCCGGATGAAGAAGCCGCGATGAAACCACGCACCGGGCTGCGACGCCTCTCGGGGCAAGCGGCGGGGCTGGGCCCCGACGCCCGCACCGTTGAAGCCGAAGCGCGCCTGCGCCGGGCCTGGGATTTCATCGTCGGCCCTCACCTCGCGGATCGCACCCGCCTGCTGACCTTCCGCCGCGGCATCCTCACCATCGGCTGCTGGGACGTCGCCCTGATCGGCAGCCTGCGTCAGGCCGCCGAAGCCGCCTGGCCCCAAGTGCAGGCCCGCCTCCTGGAGGCCCTGCGCCTCCGGGCCACCAGCGTCCAGGTCCTGCCCTGCGATCCCCCCGTTCCCGAAGCGAAACCCGAGCCCCAGGGCCCCCTGACCTTCGACCTCCTGCTCGACCGCCTCCAGGGCGCCGGCCGGAGGCATCGCCGCTCCTGAGCCCCCACCGCGATGCCGGTGGACGAAGGCGGCCCGCCGCGCTATGCTCAATCCTTTCGGGGCGTGGCTCAGCCTGGTAGAGCGCTCGGTTCGGGACCGAGAGGTCGGAGGTTCGAATCCTCTCGCCCCGACCAAACATGAAAAGGGACCCCTGCGGGTCCCTTTTCATGTTTGATCGTCGGGGCGAGAGGATTCGAACCTCCGAGTGGGATCGCGGAGACAGCGCGGGGCGCTGTCGGGAGCGAGACCGGCGCACGGCGAAGCCGCGCGCAGTTCGAATCAAGCCCGCATGGGTCGAGGCCTCCCGTCGTTACGAAAACCACGCCCGAAATATCCCTTCAGCGGCCGAAGGCCCGCTGAAGGTGCCCAACCAAGCCCCGTACCGCCACCTCCTCGCAACACCTCCCCCCTTTTTTCACACCCCAAAACCCCTTGCGCCCCCTGATATCCTTACTCCACCAATCCTTTTCGACCGACCGCATCACCGGCCTGGGGTCTGTCCGTCCCATTTCCAAACGGTCATCGGTGTGCAACACTGGGTTCCTCGCGCGGGGAGCCCCTCGATGTCTGATGTGTGCACCGTCCTTACCACCTGCGGCAGCGAGGAGACCGCCCTCACCATCGCCGCGGCCCTGGTGGACCAAGGCTTCGCGGCCTGCGTGAACATCCTTCCGGGAATCAAGAGCTACTACTACTTCAAGGGCGAGACCCACCTCGATGAGGAGGTCATGCTCATCATCAAGACTCAGAGCGAACTCTTCGCCCGGGTCAGCGAAGTGATCACGGACCTCCACACCTACGAAGTCCCCGAAATCCTCATGTTCCAGGTGGAGGCCGGTTCCGAGGCCTTCTTGGATTGGATCCGCCAGAGCACGGGCCGACTCGTCTAAGCGCGTATCCCGGCTTTCAGGGGAAGCCGTCTGAAGGTAGTCTGGAGTGTGGGCCGCTTGGACTTTCCAGGCCCCGGGGCCGCCGACCGCGCGTAGGGGCCGATCGCCAGGAGCCTTCATGGAAGCCACCCTCTCCCTCGAGTTCCTCCGCGTCGTGGAGCAGGCCGCCATCGCTTGCGCCCGGAGCATCGGCCACGGCCGCCGCAAGCACAGCGACAAGCTGGCCGTGGAGGCGATGCGCAAAGCCATGGAGACGGTGCGCATGGATGGCACCATCGTCATCGGCGAGGGCGAGCGCGATGAAGCCCCCATGCTTTACATCGGCGAGAAGGTGGGCCTGGGCAATGGCCACCCCTCCGTGGACATCGCCGTGGATCCCCTCGAAGGCACCAACCTCTGCGCCACCGGCGCCCCCAACGCCATCGCCGTGCTGGCCGCCACCGAGGGCGGTGGCCTGCTCCACGCCCCCGACCTGTACATGCAGAAGCTCGTGGTGGGCCCCGCCGCCAAGGGCAAGGTGAGCCTGGACGCCCCCGTGCATGAGAACCTGGCCGCCATCGCCAAGGCCCTGGATCGGCCCATCGCCGAGATCACGGTGTCCGTGCTGGACCGGGATCGCCACGCCGACCTCATCGCCGACATCCGCAAGGCCGGCGCCCGCATCCAGCTCATCGGGGATGGCGATCTCTCCGCCGCCATCAGCGCCGCCGTGAGCGGCACGGGCATCCACTGCGTCATGGGCACCGGTGGGGCCCCCGAGGGCGTGCTCTCCGCCGCCGCGCTGAAGTGCCTCAACGGCGAAATCCAGGGCCGCCTCGTGGTGGATACGAACACCGCCAGCCGCGAGAAGGCCGAGGCCATGGGCGCCCGCTTCGACAAGATCTACACCACGGACGAACTCTGCCCCGGCAAGCAGATCATCTTCGCCGCCGCCGGCGTCACCACGGGCAACCTGCTCGAGGGCGTCCAGTTCTTCGGCCACGGCATCCGCACCAAGAGCCTCATCCTCACCTACACCGACCGCAAGGTGCGCTTCATCGACACCGTGCACGTGCACGAGGGCGAGGACATCACCATCCGGTTCTAATCCAAAAAGGTTCTGGCCAAGAGGGGTGCATTGCGGCAATATTTGCCTCAATGCACCCCTCGACCCGTGAATCCTGGCGCTCCTGGCGCTACCGCTGGCTCATCAACCTCTGGCCCTGCTACCTGGGCACGGGGGCCCGGCTGACGTTCCTGGCCTCGGATTGGCGGTCCCTGCGGGTGAAGATCCCCCTGGGCTGGCGCACCAAGAACGCCTACGGCACGCACTTCGGCGGCAGCCTCTACGCCGCCATCGACCCCATGTTCGTCCTCATGTTCCGCAAGGTGTTCGGGCCTGAAGTGTCCGTCTGGGACAAGGCCGCCTTGATCCGATTCAAGCGCCCGGGCCGATCCCACCTCTACGCCGACCTGAAGGTGGAGGAGGGCGAGCCCGAGGCCATCCGCGCCGCCCTCGCCGAAAGCCCCAAGGTGGATCGCACCTACCTCGTGGAATTGAGGGACGCCCAGGGCGAAGTGCATGCCCTGGTGGAAAAGGTGGTGCACTTCCGCCGCCGGGAGCTTGACCGCCAGTAGGGTTTGGCCCCCGGGGACCGCGCGGCTAGCCTGCCCTGATGCACGAATCCCTGCAATCCCGCTTCCACCGTTGGATGTTCAATGGGTGGCCCTGCTACCGCGGCACCGGCGGTCGCGTCACCTTCATCGCCCATGACTGGCGGGTGCTGCGGGTGAAGCTGCCGCTGAATCTCCGCACGCGCAACTACGTGGGCACCATCTTCGGCGGCAGCCTCTACGCCGCCGTGGATCCCTTTTTCATGCTCATGCTCATCAAGAACCTCGGCCCCGAATACGTGGTGTGGGACAAGGCCGCCAGCATCCGCTTCCGCAAGCCCGGCCGCAGCCTGCTCACGGCCGAATTCCGGTTGGAGGCCGAGGAGTTGGATGAGATCCGGGAGGTGTTGGAAACTCTGCCGAAAGTGGACCGGGTCTACACCGTGACCCTCGTGGACGCCCAGGGCGAGGCCCACGCCGTAATCGAGAAGGTCGTGCATGTCTCGAAGCGAGGGCCTAATTCCTGAGCAGGCGCTCCAGCCGCTCCTGCGCCTTCAGGCCCATGTACCCCTGGCTCGGACCCTTGAGCAGCACCACCACGTAGGAAGGGTGGCCGTCCTTCCACTGCACCTTGCCGATGAACCAACCATGCACGGTGGGGGCCGCGGGATCGCTGGAGCCCGGCTTGCCAAAGAGGCTCCAGTTCGCAGCGTCCACTCGCCAGGAAGCGGCCCGCACGGCCTCCAGGTGTGCCTTCGCCACGGGCAACGCTTCGGCATAGAAGCGGCGAATCCAGGTCAGCTGCTGGCGCGCCGTGAGCCGCAATCCCGTGCCTCGCAGCCAGAAGCCATCCAGGGGTTGAAGGTCCCCATGGATGGGATAGCCCAGCCGTGCCAGGCCCGCGGCTTCGGCCTCAGGGCCCAGCTGCCGGGCCACCTGCCGAAAGTAGCTGAGGCAGGACACGCGGATGGCCTCGGCCATGGCGATGCGTCCATGCGCGGCGTGGCACTGGTTCGGATCGCAGACGCGCGTGTCCCGGCCCGGGGCGATGACGCCCCGCTCCAAGCCGATGAGCGCGTGGGGCAGTTTGTACGTGGAGCAGGGGGCGAGCGCTTCCTCCGGATCGAGGGTGCCCCGCTGGATCACCCGATCTCCTTCCTGGACGAGCAGGAGATAGGAGACCCCTTCGAAGGCCTTGGCGACGCGGGGGGCCTCCCAGGTTCCCTGGGCGGAGAGCAGCATGCCGGCACCCATCAGTGCCAGCGTACGTATCACTTCACGACCTCGCTGGCCTTCACGAACCGGATCTCGCCCTTCACGCGGGGCACCAGCTTCTCCAGGGCCTCCACCGTTTCCGGGTAGATGTGGCCGATGGCCAGGGCCTCGCCATCCTTGCGGGCCAGGGCCAGGGCGCGTTCCCACTGTTTCTCGATCTCCGCGAAGGATTTGTCGTCATCCAGAAAGACGTTGCGGCGGGTCGTGGGGATGTGGAGTTTGCGGGCTTCGTCTTCGGCCACGGTCTCCTTGCTGGTGCGGCTGTCCACGAAGAAGAACTTCCGGGCCTTCACCTCCTGCAGCACCCAAGTGATGCGCTGGCGATCGGCGGTGAGTTTGCTGCCCATATGGTTGTTGGTGCCGATGGCGTGGGGGATCTCACCCAGGGCCTTCTTCGCCCGGCGGCGCAACTCGGCCTCGTCGAGATTCGCGAGGAGCGCGTCCGGCCCGGGGTCCTTGGTGGCCAGGCCCTCCATGGGCAGGTGCAGCAGCACCTCCTTCCCGAGGTCGTGGGCCGCATGGGCGCTCTCCTTGGTGAACTCCTGATAGGGCAGCACCGCCACGGAGAAGGGTACGGGCAGGCTGCACAAGCGGCGCACGAGTTCCGGTGGCGCGTAGCCCAGATCGTCGATGACGATGCACAGGCGGGGGAGGTGGGTCTCGGCCTTGGGCGCCGGGGGATTCCCCTTCGGGGCTGGGGGTTCGGCCTTGGCGGCGGCCTTCGACTCGGGCTTGGGCGCCGCCTTGGGCTCGACGTGGGGCTTGGGCGCCGCCTTGGTGGCCTTGGGTGCCTCCTTGGGCGCGGCCTTCCGATCGCAGGCCTGCTGGCCGAGCACCAGCCCCAGCACGAGCCCGACGCCCACGGCCAGCACTGCGCCCATGAGGAGTTTCGGAGTGGAGGCGCTGCCGCCCCCGCCGGACTTGCGCTTCGCCATCAGGCGGCCTTGGCCGCTTCAGGGGCGGGCGCCACCACGGGCTTGAGGGCCGCTTCCCAAAGCTTGTTCAGGTGCTCCACCTCATCCTTGCCGCGCACGGCCGAGGTGGGGACCACGCCCTGCCGGTCCAGCTTCTCGCCACCCGCCCCGACGTAGCGCCGGTGCACCAGCTCCACCGCACCGCCCTGGCGCAGGGGGAAACGGGCCCGCTCAACCACGAGGCCCAGGCTGCGCTCGCCCACCACGGCCATGCCGGCCTTTTTGAGGGCTGAGGCGAGCAGTTCCGCCGCCCCTTGGGTGGAAGGCGCCTGGAAGACGGCCACCTTGGCGAACCCCATGGGCTGCCCGGCCGCCACCTTCAGAACCTGTTCGGGCTTGCCCGCTTCCTGCAGCAAGCCGAAGGGACTGCCCGGGATGAAGAGGGCCGCCACCTGCTGGGCCTCCTCGGGGGAACCTTCGAAGCACTCACGGAAATCCAAGGCCAGGGGCTTCTGCCGATCCTGCGCCAGGAGGAGTTTCTGCAGTTCCTGGGCGCGGCCGGCATTGAAATCAGGCACCACCACCCGCAGGCCCTGGGCATCGGATTTCAGTTCAAGGGCCCGGGCCGCGGGTCGGCGGCGGGTGACCACCACCTTGTTCTGCTCGTTGGTGGCCGCGGCGAAACGGAACAACGTGAGGGTGCTGCCCTCGGCGCCCTTCAGGCGGCGCTCCAGCTCGAAGGCGCTCATGCCGCCCACGCTATCGCCATCCACCTTGCGGATCACGTCGCCCACCTGGATGCCGGCCTGGGCTCCCGGCCCTCCGGGGATCACGGCGATCACCTGGGCGTAGAGGCCCTGCCCGCCCCGCTTGATCACCTTCAGACCCGCATCCGCGGGCCCCGGCTCGGGGGAGCGCAGTTCCTCCTGGCTCAGGAGGCTGTTGAAGGGGTGGGCGCGTTCCAGCACCGCCTGGATGCCGCCGCCGATGACCTTCTCCATGTCGGGGCGATCCACGTAGTTCTGTTGGACGAGCGACAGCACGTCCTGGATATCCGAGAGGCCCGCCAAGGGATCCTGGGCCTGGGCCGCGGCTCCGCCCTGGGGCTTGGGCGCGGGCGCCTGGGGGCGCAGGATGGGCAGGCTGAACGCCGCCACCAGAGGGAAGGACAGGACACTGAGCCAGGCGCGCGGATGCATGAAGGTTCCAGTTCCAGGAAGGCGCCTTGCGCCTGAATGGGACAGCGCTCCTGTGGAGCGCTGGATAACTGGAATGTAGGCTATCAGCGATGGGCTCCCGCCAGGAGGCTCCCGCCCTCAATTGGCCCCAGGGGCCAAGCCCGTCAGACCTTCAAATCCAGGGTGGATTTGAGGCGCTCATCCTCGGTCTGCACCATCTTCAGGTTGGCGTTGTAGAGGATGCCATCCGCGATGGAGCCAGTGAACTCCTTGGCCAAGTCCACGTTGGAACCGCCGGGATTGCCCGGGGATTCGTCCTTGGAGACCTGGGTGACCCGCACCCCCCCGGATGCCTGATCACCCAGATCCACCCTCGTAGCCTGGTAACCCGCGCTGAGCTGGTTCGCCACATTGTTGCCGCTGGCCTGGCGGCGGCTGGAAGCCGCCTGGAGCCCCGACAAAGCACTGGAAATGGCGTCCATGACTCCCCCTGGGCACCCTATCGGCACCGGGGGCTCATCCCATTACCGGGCCTCAGCCTTGGAACCAGCCCGTGCCGCTCTGGAAGCCCTTGTCCTTGGCCTTCATCTGGCGATGCCGGGCCTGGGCCAGCTCGATGAGCCGGTCCAGAAGCTCCCCGTAGGGGATCCCGCTGGCGGCCATCATCTTGGGATACATGGAGATGCTCGTGAACCCCGGAATGAGGTTGATCTCATTCAGGTGGATCTTGCCCGACAGCCGCTCCAGGAAGAAATCGACCCGCGCCATGCCGTAGGCATCCAGGGCCTGGAAGGCCTGGCCCGCCTGCTTGCGGATGAGGTCAGCCAGTTCCACGGGGAGATCGGCGGGGATCTGGGTGGTGCTCTTGCCGGCGATGTACTTGTCTTCGAAGGTGTAAAACTCATCGGCCACCAGCACTTCACCGGGCTGGGACACGAAGGGATCCTCCCCGCCCAGCACCGCCACTTCGATCTCGCGCACGTCCAGCCCCTGCTCCACGAGCACCCGGCGGTCGTAGGTGAAGGCCTTGTCCAAGGCCGCGGGCAATTCGGCAGCGCGCTTCACCTTCACCACGCCGATGCTGCTGCCCAGGTTCGCGGGCTTGAGGAAGACGGGGAGGCCCAGCCGCGCCACTTCCGCGAGGCAGGTTTCGCGGTGGTGGCTCCAGCGCTCCTCCGTGAGCCCCACGTAGGGCACCACGGGCAGTCCTTCGCTTTCCCAGATGCGCTTGGTGATCCACTTGTCCATGCCCGCGGCCATGGCCAGCAGCCCGGCGCCCGTGTAGGGCCGGTGCAGCAGCTCCAGGTAGCCCTGGATCTGGCCATCCTCACCGCCCGCGCCATGCAGGGCGTTGAAAAAGAGATCCGGCAGCGGCGTCGACTCCGCGCCCTGCTCCAGCGGGAGGAAGGGATGCGCGCTGCGCGCCGGGATCTCCCCCGCGGCCAACCGCGCGAAGGGATCCCCCGTCACCGCCCAAACCCCGTTGCGGGCGATGCCCATGGGCCGCACCTCGTACCGCGTGGGATCCAGATGCTGCGCGATGGAGCGGGCCGTGACGATGGAGACTTCGTGCTCGGGGGATTCCCCGCCGAAGAGGAGACCGATGGAGAGGCGCGTGGACATGCCTCCAGGTTAATAGCGTTCCCCCCGAAAATGCGCCGGTGACGGAGGGCCGGTCTCCTTTATGGCATCCTGATCCCCGCCACCCCGAGGATCCCTTGCGCATCGCCATCTACCCTGGCTCTTTCGACCCCGTGCACTACGGGCACCTCGACCTCATCCAGCGGGCCGACAAGCTCGTGGACCGGCTGGTGGTGGCGGTGCTCCAAAACGAGGCGAAGCAGCCCGCCTTCTCCGTGGAGGAGCGCATCCAGTTCCTACGGGAGATGACCAAGGACATGAAGAAGGTGGAGATCACCTCCTTCCACGGCCTGCTCGTGGATTTCGCCCGGCAGCGGAAGGCCCAGTTCATCGTGCGGGGCCTGCGGGCCTTCAGCGATTTCGAGTTCGAATTCCAGATGGCGCTCATGAATCGCAAGCTGGCGCCGGAGCTGGAGACCGTCTTCCTCATGCCGAAGGAGAAGTACTCCGCCGTGAGTTCCAAGCTCGTGCGGGAGATCGGCCACTTCGGAGGGGATCTCACCGAGCTGGTACCGGAGCTAATCCGAGAGCGCGTCGTCTCAGGCCTCTTGAAATAGCGGGCGGGGATCCCAGTAGATCCGATAGCGCTCGATTTTCCCGGCCTCGGTGAATCGGAAGATCGCAATGCCTTGGATGGGCTGTGGGATGCCGTCCCACCCTTGGGCTTCACCCTCCCACTGAACCGCCACCTCCGCCTGGGCCTGGAAGGCTTCCAAGGGCCGCATGCAGATCCCGGGGAACCGGGTCACCGCTGACTCGTAGATCCCCCGCAGGGAAGCCTCTCCCCTCAGGCCCGAACCGGCGAGGGTGCCCCCGAAGCTGCCCTCCTCCGCGAAGAGCCCTCCGATCGCGGTCCAATCCCGGGCGTTGAAGTGGCGAAAGTAAGCCTCGATGACCCGCCGATGCCCGGCATCCACGCCGGTGGCCTGGGTGGGGCCGATGCCCGTCAGCGGTTGGGGATTCCAGAACACCTGGGCCATCTGAATCTTCGCGTCTTCGTCGAACGCGAACAGGGACAGACCATGGACGGGGGTCCGCGCCCCCGAGGGCGCCCTCACCTCCCCCTCCCAGGCCACGGCCACTTCCGACTGGGCTTGGTACAGCGCCCGCGGAGACATCATGAGATCCCCCATCCCCCCACTGGCCGTGCGCAGGATGGCCTTCTGCACCCCCACCCCCGGGACGGGACGGCCCGTGAGCGTGCCGCCCACCGCGCCATCCGGGCGGAAGCAGGCCAGGTAGGCCTCCTCGGCGCGCGCATTGAAGGCCCGGTAATAGGCCTCAATCCGCGCCTGCAAGCGGGGGTCGACCAACGAAGCTCCTGGAGTGCTTCAGGAGCGTACCTGACAACCCGCCGCTGCGCGAGGGGGAGCCCCTACCCCACCTCAGCCAGTTTCAGCCTCACCTGCTCCCGCTGGAGCCAAGCCTGTTGCGCTTCGGTGAGCCCAGCGGCGATGGCCCTGTCCGCGGCCTCCCGACAGCGCTCCAGAAGCCGCCGATCCCGCACGAGATCCGCCACCTGGAACTGGGGCACGCCGGATTGCCGGGTGCCGAAGAATTCGCCCGGGCCGCGGAGTTCCAGATCCTTCTGGGCGATGCGGAAGCCATCCTGGGTCTGCACCAGCGTTTGCAGCCGCTCCGTCTCGGAACCGCTCACCATGATGAAGTGGCTGGCGTGGCTCCCCCGGCCCACGCGGCCCCGGAGCTGATGCAGCTGGGAGAGCCCGAAGCGCTCGGCGTGATCCACCACCATCACCGTGGCGTTGGGCACGTCCACCCCCACTTCGATGACCGTGGTGGCCACGAGCAGCTTCGCTTCGCCCCGCACGAAGCGCTGCATGCGCGCGGTCATTTCATCGGCCTTCAACCGCCCGTGCACGACCTCCAGGGCCGTGTCCGGGAAGATGCTCCGCAGCAGGGCCTCCATGGCCTGGATGTCGCGCAGCTGCACCTTGCCTTCATCCGAAGGGTCGATGCTGGGGCTCACCACATAGGCCTGCCGGCCCTCGGCCAATTCCTTGCGAACCCGCTCCCAGGCCCGTTCCGCATGGTCTGGATCCACGAGAGTCGTCTTGATTGGCTGCCGGCCCGGCGGAAGTTCATCGAGCACCGACTGCTCCAGATCGCCGAAGAGGGAGAGGGCGAGGCTGCGGGGAATGGGGGTGGCGCTCATGACGAGGAAGTGGGGGTCACCGCCCTTTTCCTTCAGCGCCTCGCGCTGCTTCACGCCGAAGCGGTGCTGCTCATCCACCACCGCCAGGCGGAGGTCCTGAAAGGCCACGGCCTCCTGGAACAAGGCGTGGGTACCCACCACGTAGGAGGCTTCGCCCGAGGCGATGCGCGCGAGGGCCGCCCGCTTTTCTGCGGCCTTCATGCCGCCCAGCAGCACCTGGAGCCGCCCCGCGCCTTCGCCGAGGTACCGCGAAAGGCTCTGAGCATGCTGGCGCGCCAGCACCTCCGTGGGCACGAGGAAGGCCCCCTGCCCACCCGTCTCCGCGACCATGGCGAGGCTCAGAAAGGCCACCAGCGTCTTCCCGCTTCCCACATCCCCCTGCAACAACCGGTGCATCACGCGGCCCGAGGTGAGATCCCCCACGATCTCCTTGAAGGCCCGGCGTTGGGCCCCCGTGAGGGGAAAGGGCAGGTAGGCCTTCAGGCGCTCCCGCAGTTCGGGGGAGGTGGGCACTACCCGGCCTTTCCGGTGCAGGCGCCCGGCCCGGCGCAGGCCGATGCCCAGGGCGAAGGCGAAGAGTTCCTCCGCCGCCATGCGCTGATGGGCGGGGCTCAGCCCTTGGGCCAGGGCTCCTGCGTCCGCATCGTCGGGCGGCTGATGCAGGTGCCGCAGCGCCTCCAGGGGCCCCGGGAATTCCCGCCGCAGGTCCAACGGCAGCCACTCCTCCGGATCCACCCGGTTCAGCGCCTCCTGGGCCAGCTGCGCACGGACACGGCTGGAGAGCGGCCCGATGCGGCGGTAGAGGGGGAGGAAGCGCTTGATCCAGGCCCCCTCATCCTCCTTGCTGAAGCGTTCGAACGCGGGGCCGCGCAATTCCAATCCCGCGCGGCCCATGGACAGCGGGCCCCAGGCCAGCAGACGGTCGCCGACCTTCAGGCTCTTGGCCAGCCAGGGCTGATTGAAGAAGAGGAGCCGCAAGGAGCCGCTGCCGTCCTCCAGCAGCACTTCCGTGATCATCATGCGGCGCACCCGGGTGGCAGCTTGGCGCAGGTCCGTGATGGTGCCCAGCACGGTGATGGGCTCCCGGGCCTCCCCCCCGTGTTCGAACCCCCAGGTATCCAGCTTGCCGAAGGCCGTGAGTTCACCCCGGTCTACGTAGCGGTAGGGGAGCCCCAGCAGCAGGTCCCGGAGGGTCTCGATCCCGGCCTCTTGAAGGGCCGCCGCCCGGGCCGGGCCCAGGCCCCGGAGCACGGTCACCTTGGCGCTGAGGGGAAGGTTGGGAAAGCCAGACATGGGTTGAAGCAGAGTACCGGAACCGCTCGTGGCCACCGTTAACCATGGACATTCAATCCGAAAATTCGATATATGAATTAGGATTGACTTGCATTTTGCCGACATTCATTCAAATTGAGTGGATTCCTTCCGGTGCCCCATGGCCAAGATCGACAAGATGCTCACGCTCATGCTCCAGAAGGAGGGCCAGACCCTTCGCTTGGATCCCGGTGAGCTCCCCACCGTGGATCTGGCGGGCGGCTACCGCCAGAACCTGGGTGTCCAGGAATCCCTGGGGACGGTGCTGGACGGCCTCGCCAAGGAAATCCTCCCCAAGGATCTGGAAACCCCCTACCTCCGGGGGGAGAAGGTGCAGTTCCCCTACACCTTCGAGGGCGTGCCCTTCACCGTGGTCTTCGTGAAGTCCCCCTTCGGGACGCGCATCGTCGCGGCCCGCGGGGTCGCCAAAGCCGCGGCGGCCCACCGCGAAGGGGGTTCACCTTCAGGCCCCATGGCCGTGGTGCCCGAATCCCGGGGCCTGGAGACCTTCCTCGGCCGCCTCCTCTCCACGGGGGCTTCCGACCTCTTCCTCAACCCCGAGGAAGTCCCCATCGCCCAGGCGCAGGGCCGGTTCACCCCCTGGGAAGACCTCGGCCCCACGCACCTCACCGAGATCGACGCCCTCATCAAGGAGCTGGCGCCCAAGAAGGCCCTGGAGACCTTCACCGCCGGCGTGGACGTGGAATTCGCGGTGGACCACCCCAAGCGGCAGTGCCGGTTGCGGGCGAACCTGCTCCACGGCAGCGCCGGCCCCGCCCTCGCCCTGCGGCTGCTGCCCCGGGGCGTGCCCGATGCCCAGAGCCTGGGCCTGCGCGAGGAGGTGTGCCGGCTCTCCAGCCTCAACCGGGGCCTCGTGCTGCTCACGGGCCCCATGGGAAGCGGCCGGAGTTCCACGCTGGCCTGCCTGCTCTCCCAGGTGCGCGCCCAGCGAGAGGCCTTCATGGTCACTTTGGAGGACGCCATCGAATACGCCCTTCCGGATGGCCGGGGCCTCGCGCGCCAGCGGGAGATCGGCCGCGATGGGGAGCGGCAGGCCCGCGCCATCCGCGCGGCACTGCGCCAGCGCCCGGATCTGCTGGCCGTGGATGAGTGGGCGGGAGGCCCGGGCCTGGAGGTGCTGTTGGAGGCCGCCTGTGAAGGCCGCCTGGTCTTCCTCGTGCTCCGCGCGCCCAGCGCCCTGGACGCCCTGCGCCGCATCGAGGGCGCCTTCGCGCCGGAACGCCGCCCCTGGGTGCATGCCCTCCTCGCCGAAGGGCTCAAGGCCGTGGTGGGCCACGCCCTCGTCCCCCGGGCCGGCGGCGGGCTGGCCCTGGCCCAGGAGACCCTTTTCAACACGCCTTCAGTGGCGGAACTCCTGCGGGCCGGCACCCTGGACAAGATTCCCAACGTGCAGAAGGGTGCCCGCTATGGGCAGCACACCCAGGCCGATGCCCTGGTGGACCTCGTGCAGAGCCGCCGAGTGGAAGCCATGGAAGCCTACCGGCGGGCCGGAGACCGCGAAGCGTTCATGGGCGCCTGCCGCAAAGCGGGGCTGGATTTCGATCCCCGGGCCGACGGGCGCATCACCGAGGAGTGAGCAGCCCCTCCAGGTCATCGAGGCAGAGCTCCACGGCGCGGTTCCGCTCCGGCGTCTTGCCGAGCTTCAACCGCGCGTAGGGCGTAGCCATGTGCGAGGCGCAGTGGGCTTCGATGAAATCGTGGAGGTTGGGCTGCTGCAGGGAGACGATGACGCGGTTCTCCCGCCCCAGGGCCTCGGCGTTGCGGCGCTGGTGATCGCCGGCGCTGTTGGGCAGCGGAATCATCAGGGCGCCGCGTCCCACGGCTTTGAGTTCGGCGCAGGTGCTGGCCCCGGATCGGCTCACCACGAAGCTGCTGTCCTCCAGGGCCTGGGCCATGTCTTCAATGAAGGGGACGAGGTGATGTCGGGGCTCCCGGGGACGATCCTTCAAGCGCTCGAATTCGGCGGGGCCCGCCTGGTGGAGGATGCTCCAATCCGGGAACTGCTCCAGCAGCGGCGGTGCCGCCAGGAACATGGCTTCGTTGATGGCCCGGGCGCCTCCGCTGCCTCCCAGGATGAGCAGCTGGAAGGGCGCCTTGAGTTCCTTCATGGGGCGGAAGGGGCGCAGGAAGGCGGAGCGCACCGGCGTGCCCACCGTGAGGCAGTCCGCGTTCGGCAGCAGCGGCTTCACCGCATCAAGGCCGCACCAGACCCGGCGGGCGCCGGGTGCCACCTGCTTCACCAGCATCCCGGGCGCCGCATTGCTCTCGTGAAGGAAGTAGGGGATGCCCAACGCGCGGGCCGCCAGCAGCGCGGGCCCCGCCCCGTATCCGCCCGTGCCGATCACCGCCCAGGGGCGCTGTCGGCGCCACAGCGCCTTGAGCTTCGCGGTGGCCCGCCAGGTCTTCCAGGCGGCCCGGGCCATGGCCACAGGGTTGCGGCCCAGGAACCCCTCCACGTCCAGCAGGAGGTAGGGCCAGGGACCCTCCGGTAGCTTCCGGGCTTCGATGCCCCGCTGGGCCCCCACGAAGGCGATGGGCCGTTCGGGCCACCGCTGCTTGGCGCCTTCGGCCAAAGCCACTGCAGGGAAGAAATGGCCGCCGGTGCCGCCCCCCGTGAGAACCAACGCCTGAGTGAAATCCGGTGCCTGCATAGCCTCCAGGCTATCAGGCCCCCCTTCACTCGACGCCGAGCAGCTTCTTGACCTTCGCCAGCAGGCGGGGGAATTCCACGGGCTTGGTCTCGAAGTCATCGCAACCGGCTGCGATGGCCTTCTCCTGATCGCTTTGCAGGGCGTGGGCGGTGAGCGCGATGATGGGCATCCTGCCGCCCTGGGCGCGGATGGCACGGGTGGCATCGAAGCCATCCATGAGCGGGAGGCCGATGTCCATGAGCACGAGATCCGGATGATCGCTCAGGGCCACGCGCACGCCCGCCTCGCCATCCTCGGCGAAGCTCACATCCATGCCCTGCCGTTTCAGGAGGCGGGAGAGGGAGTCGCGGTTCAACTCGTTGTCCTCGACCAGCAGGATCTTCGGCATGCTCAGGCCCCCTTCCCTTCCGGAGCCCGCCCGCGGGAAATGATCCCTCGCACGAGTTCCACCAATTCCTTCCGGCCGTGGCCCCCTTTTTGAACCACCCGCTGGATTTGCGGCCAATCCAAGCGGGCGCGATCGTCTTCCGTGATGTCCTTGGCGGTCACCACGATCACGGGGATGTCTCTCCAAGCGGGACGCCCCTGGAACTCCGCCACCAGTTCGAAGCCATCCATGCCCGGCATCATGAGGTCCAGCAACACCAGGTTGGGGGTGTTGTCCTCGAGGATCGCCATGGCCTGCAGGGCGTTGGTGGCGGGGAGGCAGGCCCAGCCCGCGTGCTCCACCATGTGCCGGTAGGCCTCCAAGGTCACCTCGTCATCCTCCACCACGAGCACGCTGAAGGGCGGCTGGCCCTTGCGGTGATGATCCAGCACCCGCGCCACGGCCTCGGGGCTCACGGGCTTCAGGAGGTAATCGGCGGCGCCGAGGGCGAAGCCCTTCTCCTTGTCCTCCACCATGGTGAGTAGCACCACGGGGATGTTGGCGGTGCGACGGTCGGCCTTGAGTTCGCTCAGCACCATCCAGCCATCCACGCCGTTCATGAGGATGTCCAGGGTGATGACGTCGGGGTGCAGGGCCCGGGCCACTTCGAGGCCCTCGTGACCGTCCGCCGCCGTGGCCACCCAGTAGCCCTCCTTCACGAGCGCCCGGGACATGGCGTCCCGCATGGCGGGGTCATCGTCGATGATGAGGGCCGTGGCCCGGCGCCCCCGCGGCGTCACGTCTTCGGCGCGGGGCTCGGGCACCGCGCTGGGGGCCTGGCCCTGGGCGCCGAGCGGCAGTTCCACCGTGAAGGTGCTCCCCTCCCCGGGGATGCTCGACACGCGGATATCGCCGCCCATCAGCTGCACGAGCCGCCGGCTGATGGTGAGCCCCAGGCCCGTGCCGCCATAGCGGCGGGTGGTGCTGTCATCGGCCTGGGTGAATTCCTCGAAGATGCGCTTGGCCTGTTCGGGGCTCATGCCGATGCCGCTGTCCTTCACGCGGAAGTAGGCCTTGCCATCCCCCGCGTCGACCTTCAACTCCACAAGCCCCTGCTGGGTGAATTTGGAGG
Source organism: Holophagaceae bacterium (assembly GCA_035255465.1). GTDB lineage: Bacteria > Acidobacteriota > Holophagae > Holophagales > Holophagaceae > JAFDVN01. Next base: position 55,303 of record DATEZP010000049.1, on the reverse strand, counting down.
CGTTGTTCAGCAAGTTGTACAGGGTCTGGCGCAGCTTGGTGAGGTCGGCCCGGATGGTGGTGATGGATGGATCCACGTCCACGCGCAGCTGGTTCTGGTTCTTTTCCACCAGGGGTTTCACCGTGGCGACCACTTCCTGCACGAGGGTGGCGACCTTCACCTCTTCGAGGTACAGGGTCATCTTGCCCGCCTCGATCTTGGAGAGGTCGAGGATGCCGTCGATGAGGGAGAGCAGGTGCTTGCCCGCGCCGTGGATCTTCTGGATGTCGGGCACGAGCGCTTCCATGCCCTGATCGCGCGCGTCCTCCTGCAGCAATTCGCTGTAGAGCAGGATGGCGTTCAAGGGCGTGCGCAGCTCGTGGCTCATGTTCGCCAGGAAGGCGCTCTTGGCCCGGGAGGCATCCTCGGCCTTTTCCTTCGAGATGAGGAGCTGGGTGTTCACGCGGATGAGTTCATCGGTGCGCTCGGCCACCTGCACTTCCAGCTGACCCTGATTCTCGGTGAGCTGCTGGTCCCGCCGCTGGATCTCCTGCAGCATGCCATTGAAGGCGTGGGCCAGTTCCTTGAGCTCGCCGCCGCCGGATTCCTCCACGCGGATGCCGTAGTCGTTGCCCTCGCTGATGCGCCGGGCGGCGCCCGCGAGGCCGAGGATGGGATCTGAGACCATGCGCTGGAGGCGGCTGCCCGCCAGGAACACGAGGCCGAACACCACCACCAGGATCACGCCCTGGATCTGCATGGCGTAGGCCAGGCGGGAACGCACCTCGGTCTGGTTGCTCCGGATGAAGATGTACCCGAGCAGGCCATCCTCTTCGCGGATCGCGCTCCACACTTCGAGGCGCCCATCTTCGAACCGGGGAGGCGGGAGCACGGCGGGCACCCGGGGCAGCACTCGCACATCCAGATCCACCGGATAGACCGCGGCTTGCCGGCCCTTCACGCCCTCCTTGATGAACACCTCTCCGGAGGCATCGAAGATGGCGGCGGCTTCCACGTTGGGGGAGGCCTTCAAGCTGCCCAGCACCCGGGCCGCGGTATCGGAGCGATCGAAGCGGAGGTAGGCCTTGGCGTTGAAGGCCACCACCTCGGCCTGGGTGATCAGCTCCTGGCCCAGGGTCCGTTTGATGGACACCAGCTCGTAGACGAAGTAGGCCCCCGCGCTGGTGAGGAGCGCCACGGCCGTGATGAAGGCCATGAGGTAGGTGAGCTTCCGGCGGATGCTCTGGGGATGCCCCTGGCTTTGCGGGACCTCCATCATCGCTCCCCCCCCTCAAGCCGCCGGACCGCCAGATCCAGGAAGTTCGAGTCCATGACGAGGCCCGACTTGCGAAGGGATCCCAGGTTCACCTCCCAGTTCACCAGGTCCTTCTCGAGAAGGAAATTCACCATCACGCCGCGCTGGGCGTATCCCCGCGTATCCCCCACGGTCACCACGGGCCGGCCCTTCACCCAGCCGAGGATCTCCTCAAGCCGATCGGCTTCGGAGCGGCTGATGAACAGCATGTTGCACTCCTGCGCCTCCTCCGGCGTGCGGGGGAACACAACCTTCACCTTGGCCTTTTTCACGGTCTGGGTGGCGTAGATCGTCGCGAGGTGCTGTTCGAAGGGGTTCTTCCCCACGACCCCGATGCGGTAGGGCTTCCCAGCCTCCAGGTAAGGCGCCCCATCCCGCCGGTCCGTGTAGGCCCCGATGTGCCCCAGGTACATGGCCTTGACCTGGTATTCCTCCAGCCTCCGCCCGGGTGTTTGGGCGGGACTCAGCAATGCCATCCAGAGGAGGCCTGCGGTCAGAAGGTGGCGGGGGATCATGAGCTGGGAGGCCCCTGGGAATGGGTAGGACTTTCCTCGGCATCCTCGCCTAAGTCCTTGAAAAGCGCCATGGGAGCCTTGCACCCGGGATCAAGGCGCCCACTCGGAGGAACCTCCCCGGACCCCCCGGAAGCCCGGGGGCGATCTCCCCTGGAGGGCACCCGATCGCCCGGAACTGTGACGCAGTCTGGCTTCTAGCCGTGGTCAGCCCCTCTTCCGCAGGATAGACTGGATGGTTCCGGGCCGGCTTTTTCCCCATCCCGGCGCCCACTTGGAGTTCCCATGAAGATCCTCGTCGCCCTCAAGCAGGTGCCCGACACCGAAACGAAGGTCAAAGTGGCCGCCGACGGCCGCTCCCTGGACCCCACCGATGTGAAGTGGATCACCTCGCCCTACGACGAGTACGCGCTGGAAGAGGCCATCCGCCTGAAGGAGTCCGCCCAGGCTGAAGTGACCGTGGTCACGCTGGGCGATGACAAGGGCAAGGATGTGCTCCGCAACGCCCTGGCCCTGGGTGCCGACAACGCGATCCTCCTCAAGGGGGACGGCCAGGGCGACGCCTTCGCCGTGGCTTCCGCCCTGGCCGCCTTCGCCAAGGACAAGGGCTTCGATTTGATCCTCGCCGGCAACAAGGGCATGGGCGGCGACAACTCCGCCGTGGGCCCCATGCTGGCCGAGCTCCTGGGCTGGGCCCAGGCCAACGTCGTGGTGAAGCTGGAACTGACCGGCGCCACCTTCCGCGCCGAGCGCGAGATCGAGGGCGGCTCCGAGGCCGTGGAGGGCTCCCTGCCCGCCGTGATCACCGCGCAGAAGGGCCTCAACGAGCCCCGCTACGCCAGCCTGAAGGGCATCATGGCCGCCAAGAAGAAGACCATCGAGGAAGCCGACGCCGCCGGGCTGCCCGCCGCCTCCACCTGGTCCGCCTTGACCCTGCCCCCCGCCCGCCCCGAGGGCCGCAAGCTCGAAGGCGACGCCGCCAGCCAGGCGAAGTCGCTCTTCGGCCTGCTCCGGGACGAAGCCAAGGTCATCTAAGTCCACAGAACCCGCTGAATCGAAAGGCAACCCCATGATCCTCGTTTTCTGTGAACTGAAGGACGGCAAGGTCCGCAAGCCCTCCCTGGAAGCCCTCAGCGAAGGCCGCCGCCTGGCCGATGCCTCCGGCAAGAAGCTTGGCGCCCTGTTCGTCGGCGCTTCCGCCGCGGGCTCCGCCGAAGCCGCCCAGTACGGCGCCGATGCCATCCTCACCTGTGAAGCCGCTTCGCTCGCGTCTTACTCCTCCGACGCCTTCGCTGCCGTGATCGCCGACGCCGTGAAGGCCAAGGGCGCCACCGTGCTGCTGGGTTCCGCCTCCGCCATGGGCAAGGACGTGCTGCCCCGCGTGGCCGCCCGCCTCCAGGCCGGCTACGCCAGCGATGTCACCGGCCTCGCCATGGCCGAGGGCAAGCTGCAGGCCGAGCGTCCCGTGTATGCGGGCAAGGCCGTGGCCACCACCACCTTCTCCAGCGCCGTGCAGATCGCCTCCACCCGCCCCAACGTCTTCCCCGCCACGGAGAAGGCCGCCGCGGGCGCCGTGGAAGCCCTCCCCGCCCCCGCCGCCGACTTCAAGGCCGTGGTGAAGGAGATCCTCGCCAAGGCCGGCGGCAAGGTGGACCTCACCGAAGCCAACGTGATCGTGGCCGGGGGTCGCGGCCTGAAGGAAGGCGCCAACTTCAAGCTGCTCGAAGACCTCGCCGACGCCCTCGGCGGTGTCGTGGGCGCCTCCCGCGCCGCCGTGGACGCGGGCTGGGGCCTCTCCCACAGCATCCAGGTGGGCCAGACGGGCAAGGTGGTCTCCCCCACCCTCTACATCGCCGTGGGCATCAGCGGCGCCATCCAGCACCTGGCCGGCATGACCAGCTCCAAGGTCATCGTCGCCATCAACAAGGATCCCGAGGCCCCCATCTTCAAGGTGGCCAACTACGGCCTCGTGGGCGACCTCTTCGAGATCGTCCCCGAGCTCACCAAGGCCGCCAAGGACATGGGCCTGGGGCACTGATCCTGAACTTCAAACAGGATGAATGAAGGGGCCTTCGGGCCCCTTGTTCGTGGGGTGGGATCCGTCCAGAGATCGGGGGAGCAGGATGGGCAGGATCTTCAAGATGAATGATCGAATGGCACGCATTTCATCCTGTCCATCCTGTTAACCCTCAGTCCAAATAGAACCCTTCGTCCCGCAGGTAATCCTCCGCGGCTTCGCGATCGCCGAATCGGGCGATCACATCGAAGCCTTCCCGATGGTCGCCATCGATCTCATCCAGGCGGTTCCGCTCGCGGATCACGCAGCTGCCGCCGATCTCGTCGAGGCCCATCTGGACCAGCTCCCACTCGACGCCGTGTTCATCCCGCCACACTTCCACATGCACGGTGGTCATGGCCGCCTCCCGTCCCTAAGGTAGGCCATCGCGAGGCTGGCGCGATCAGCTCTTCTCAAAGAAGAGCACCACCATGCCGAAGCCCACGCGGTCCCCGCTGTGCAGTTCGCGGGGCTCGTTGGAGCCCAGGCGTTCGCCCTTGATGAAGGTCCCGTTGGAGACGCCCTGCTCCTCCATCAGGAAGTAGCGGCCGTGCTCGCAGAGGATTCGGGCGTGACGACGACTCACACTCAGGTTGTGGTCTTCTTCCGTGAGGTCGATGTCGGGGTGCACGCCGGTGGTGGGATCGAAGCGGCCGATCAGCGAACCGTGGCTCAGGATGGGATAGGGTTTGCCGGAGAGGACGCTCACCAGGTTGGCCACGGGCGAGGTGCCCTGGCGCTTGTGGGGGCGCGTGCCCTCGATGTCCGACTTCTCCACGAGCTCGCGGTTCCGCTGGGCCATGCGCTGCAGCATCTTGATGCTGACTTCCGGATTCTGCCGGATCATGCGCAGGAAGGTGCCCCGGTTGATGGCGATGAGGTCCGACTCCTCCAACGCGATGGCGGTGTGGGTGCGCGGCAGGGCCTCGAGCAGGCTGCCTTCGCCGAAGAAATCGCCCTTGCCGTACTCCTCCGCCCACTCACCCTTGGCCTCGGGCCCGTTGTAGAGCCGGACGCGGCCGTTGAGGATGATGTACATCTGCTGGGCCATCTCCCCTTGTGAGAAGACAACTTGCCCCTCACCGAAGTGAAGCTTGCTCTGCTCGATGAAGCTGGTCTCGGCCATGCGGTTCCCGGAGGTTGACTTAGCTTAACCCAGTTAACCCAGTTAACCCAGGTCACCCCAATCCAGTCTTTCCATCCAACCCCCACCGAGGAAATCCTCAAGGATCCGGGCCTCTTCGTGGCCAAAGCCCGCCAAGTGGGGGCAATCCAGGTCCAGCACTCCCCGGAGGGCTCCGGCGGCCACGATGGGGATCACCAGTTCGCTCCGGGTGGCATCGTCGCAGGCGATGTGCCCGGGGAAGGCATGGACATCGGGCACCAACTGCGTTTCCCGGCCCCGGGCCGCGGCACCGCACACGCCCTTGTGAAAGGGAATGCGAAGGCAGCCCATGCCCCCTTGATAGGGCCCCACCGCCAGCATGCCCGGCGCCACCACACGGTAGAAGCCGCACCAGTTGCTTTGGATGAAGGTCTCCCACAGCAGGCAGGCGAGGGTGGATTGCACGGCCACGGGATCCGTCTCCCCCTCCACCACGGCCCGGATCTGGGGCAGGGCCTCCTTGAGCCGCGCCACGCGCTCGGCTTCGGGCAGCAGGGTGCCACGGGGGATCTTGGGGAGGAGAATGCCATCGCTCATGGGGGGGATCCGGAGGCTGGAGGGGGTGCGCGACCCACCGCTCCATCGTACCCAAGGCATGGCGCCCTCCAGCCTCCGGCCTGCGGTCCCCAGCCTGCTAGCCTGATCCCATGTCCGTCTTGCGCTGGTTCGCCGCTCCCCTCTCCCCCCTGTACGGGGCGGTGGTGGGCGCCCGGAACCGGGCCTTCGATGACCATCCGGAACGGGCCGCCCGGGTGGAGGCCCCCGTGGTCTCCATTGGCAACCTGAGCACCGGCGGCACGGGCAAGACCCCCCTGACCCTCTACCTGGCTGAAGGGTTGGCGGGCGAGGGCTGGACCAATGCCATCGTCTCCCGTGGCTATGGCGGTTCCCGGAAGGTGGACCCCATGCCCGTGACCGCCACCAGCGAGGCCAAGCGCTGCGGGGATGAACCCCTGCTCATGGCCAAGCGCCTGGGCGATGGGCGGGTGGTGGTGGCCCGCAAACGCGTGGTGGGCGCCCGCTACGCCCTCGCCACCACCCCGGCGCCCCGGGTGCTGCTTCTGGACGATGGCTTCCAGCACCGGGCCCTGCACCGGGATCTGGACCTGCTGCTGCTGGATGGGGCCCGCCTCTGGGGCAATGGCCGCACCCTGCCCCTGGGTGACCTGCGGGAGCCGATGGAGAGCGCCTCCAGGGCCCACGCGCTGGTGGTGACGCGCAGTGGGCGCGTGGAGGATCGGGGCCAGGTGGAAGCCTGGTGGAAGGAATACGGCTCCGGCGGCCCCATCTTCTGGGTGGATTTCAAACTCCAGGCGCTGCGCGAATGGCAGAGCGGCGCGCGCATCCCCCTGCCCCGGCCCGAACTGCACCCGGTCTACGCCTGGTGCGGCCTGGGCAACCCCGAGGCCTTCTACGCGGACCTCGCCACCGCGGGCCTGCGGGTGGCCGGCTCCCACGCCTTTCCCGACCACGCCATACCCTCGCTCCGCCGCTTCGCCCTGCTCGCTTCGGAGGCGACTGCCTGCGGCGGGAAACTGCTCGTCTGCACGGAGAAGGACGCCGTGAAGTTGCGCCCGGAGCACGCCCAGGTGCTCACCATGCCCCTGTGGATCGCGGAGCAGGGCGTGGAGGGCGGCGAGGCCTTGCTGGCGTGGCTGAAGGAGCGCCTCGAAAGCCTCAAGGCTCCTTGAAGCCCTTGTCCCTGGGGACTTCCGGCTCCACCTTCGCGCCCACCTTGTCCAGCCGATCCACGGCGCGCTGACGCTCGGATTGGATCTGCTCGGGTTCCTCCACCAGCGTGGGCGTGAGGAAGATGGCCAGCTCCGTGTGCCGCTTCTCCTTCTCCTTCTTGGTGAAGAGGTTCCCCAGCCAGGGGATGCGGCGCAGGAAGGGAATGCCGCGGTCATCCTGGCCATCCCGGGATTTGATGATGCCGGCGAGCACGAGGGTTTCGCCGTTCTTCATGCGCACCACGGTGTCAAGGTCGCGGCGGTCCACCACGGGCAGCGTGGCGCTGGCCAGGAGGTTGCCGGCGGAATCCTTCACCTGGGTGGATTGCACGGACACCACTTCGCTCACAGAGGGGTTCACCGCCAGGGTGATCATGCCGTCCTCCCCCACCTGGGGCTGGATGTCCAGCACGATGCCCACGGGCACCACGAGGGGCGTCACCGTGGTGGTGATGATGGGTGCGCCGAAGCCGCCGCTCGGCGTGACCTGGCTGTTCTGGAGGAAGTAGGCTTCCTCCCGGATCACGCGCAGGATCGCCTTCTGATTATTGAGGGTGGAGAGGCGCGGGCTGCTGAGCACCTGCAGGCGGCCATCGCGGGCCAGGGCCGAGAGCGCCGCGGTGACGCGCTTGTTGTCCACCACCATGCGGAAGAGCCCCTGGCTGGCGTCCACGCTGGGATTCAGCGTTTCACCCGAGGTGAAGGTCCCCGCGATGTTGGTGCCCGTGCCCAGGCCGGAGCTGGCGCCCGCGGAGAGGATGGCCTTCTGCCAATCCACGCCCACCTGGCTGTCCTTCCCCAGGGTCACCTCCACGATGCGGGCCTCCAGTTGCACCTGATGGCGGCCCCGGCGCTTCACCTGCTCCAAGTACTGCTCCACGCGGCGATGGGCGCTGGGTTCCGCCCCCACCACCACGAGACCGGCTTCCGGATGGACGATGAGGGTCTTGCCATCCTTGGAGATGGCCTTGGAGCCCGGAGCCTTCAGGGCGCCCGAGCTGGCATCCGAATCCACCGCGACGGGCTCGCCGAAGATGATCGTGCTGAGGCCCATCAGCAATTCGGACCAGGGATCGTAGGCGTTGCCGGCGCTCAAGCTGGATTCGTAGGAACTGCTGTGCCCGCCTTGGCCGCCGCCGCCCCCGGAGCCCGAACCACCCCCCGAGCTGGACCCGCCGCCCCCGCCGCTGACCTGGATGGTCTGCCCGGAGGCGTTGACGGAGAACTGCTTGTTGCCGTTCCGCCTCAGCGCCAACTGATCCACCTGATAGAAACGCAGCGCGCCATCGGCCTTGTGGATGTGGAGGGTGCGCCCCTTCCGGGTGGATCCGAGGCCCAGGTTCGGCAGCACCTGGTCCAGCAGTTCATCCAGGGTGACGGCCTTCAGATCCAGGCCCTTGATGCGCGTATCGATGCCGGGATCAAAACTGAGGTTGAGGTCCGTGCCTTCCGTGGCCGCGCGCAGCACATCCTTGAGGTCCGCCTCCCGGACGGAGAGGGTGACCCGCCGCGGCGGGGGCGCCTGGGCGGCCAGCAGGGTGGCAAGCACGGGAAAGATCAGCGGACGGAGGCTCAAGGGCCCTCCTTTGAATCAGATTTCGGCGCGGGATGGATGGACTTCACTTCGGTGCCCCCCGGCCCTTGCAGCTCCACGGCCTTGGGGTGGATCCGGCGCACCTTCCAGGGGGTGCGATCCAACTCTTGCTTTTCCCGGTAGCCCACGCCGTCGAACCAAACGCGGCCGCCCTCCGGCAGTTGAATGAGGATGTCGGGGAGGGGCGCGGGATCCGGCTGCGCCCCGCCCGCGGAGGGGTGGGGCTTGGCGTGGGCTTCCCACACCTTCGGCCCGCCCAGGCGGATGAGGTCCGGAGGGCTCTCCCGGAGGGCGGCCTGGGGCAGCGGTCCCCGGGCCTGGGTATCCAGCGCGTCCAGGCGGTTCAGATCCCCAGGCACCACGGCCAGGGCCTTGAGGTCATCCCAAAGGCCCCCGGAATCCACAGGGGGTTCCTGCGCCGACGCAGGAGCGGCGGCCGGGGCCCCGGGTGGAGGTTCCGCAGGTTGGGCCGCCACGGGCGCCACCGGGGCCTCCGCGGGCTTCGGTCCCGCGAAGCTCTGGTAGTTGAACCACCCCACGGCCCCCACGCCCAGGGCGAGGACGGGCAGGAGCCAACGTTTGTTGCGCTCCACGAAACTCATGGGGTGCCTCCAGGCGCGGGCTGTGCCAGGGGTTCCAGCACGAGGTTGCGCAACCACAAGCTCTGCTGGCGGCGTTCCGGCGTGGATTCCCACCGGAGGCCCACGGGCTCCAGCATGGGCTGCACGGCGGGAAGGTGTTCGAGGCCGATGAACAGGCGATCCGCGGTGCCGGAGATGCGGGCCTCCAGCACCCAGGCCTTCAACTCACCGGGACCGCTGACCCCCGCGGGCCCCAGGGGCGGTGGCAGCGCGCCGGGCAGGGTGAAGCTCGCCTGGATGGGATCCCAACTTGAGCGCACGCCCAGGATGTTCACGCCGTGATTGGCCCAGGTCCGCTGGAGCAGGCTCACCACGCGGTCGTAGTGGGCCAGCTTGGCGCGATCGCCGGAGATGATGGGCACGCGCTGACGCCAGGGCGCGGCGGGGTCCAGCAGCACTTTCTTCTCGTCGGCCGACAGGGGCTGGAAGTTGGGCAGATCGCGGATCTGGGCATCGGCCGCATCGATACGGGCGTTCAGGGCCTCCAGCGTCACGCGGGCGGGCCGCACCACGAAGGCGTAGAAGAGGATGGGCAACACCAGCAGGATGAGGGCGAAGGCCACCCGCTCCGCCGGACGCGTGGAGGCTCGGCTCATGGGGCGCTCCCTTCCAGCGTGAACCGGGCCACCGCGTGTTGATCGATCTTGGTGTCGTTCTCATCCCGGCGATCCAGCATCTGCACTTCCCGCATGGGCTGCAGCACGAGGCCCTGATAGGCCTGCAACCGCGCCAGGTAGAGGGAGAGGGGGCCCGCGCTGAAGGAGGGCTCCGTGAGGGCCGTGCCCGTCACCACGAAGCGGTGCCTCAGGGGCTCCCCGGGGGCTTGCAGCACCTCCACCTTCTCCAGCGCCACGCCCTCGGGAGCTTCCAGCAGCAGGGCGCTCAGGCGCCCGAGGGCCTGTCCCGCCTGCACCTGTCGGGCCTCGGCCATGCGCAGGCGCAGCAGGGGCACGCGGGCCCCCACCACCTCATGGCGTTGGGCCTGGAGGGACTTCCGCTGCGCCAAGGTGGCTTCCATCTGATCCGCATCCCGGGCCCGCTGATCCACGCTCCACCGGAGCCAGGCCCACATCGTGCCCATGAGGGCCAGCACGAGCACCGAGGCCACCCAGAGCACCAGCCGGGCCACTTTGCGGGATTGCGCCTCCAGCACCTCCACGGGTACGAGGTTCAAGCCGCCCTTGCGCTCCCGCTCCACCCCCCGCCAGAGCACGGACCAGAGGTCTGTGGGCCCCTCATGGGCCGTGAGGCGCAGGCCCTTGAGCCGGTCCAGGAAGGGCGCGGAGGGCGCCTCCATGCCCACCAGCAGGAGGTGATCCACGGTGATGTTGCGCTGCCGCTGTTTCACGAACTGCAGCGTGCGGGCCAGTTCCTGCACCACGCGCTCCAGGCGGGTCTCGTCGTCTTCATCCTCCGGCATGCGGAAGGCGCGTTGCAGCAGGAGGCCGGGCCCCCGGAAGACGCAAAGACGCCCTTGCCCCTCGTCCATGGCCAACACCATGTGGTCCCGGTGCAGCTCCGGACCGCCCTCCAGCCCCCGCTGCAGCAGGCGGGCCCAGGGCACGGCTTGGGTGAGCCGCAGATCCAGATCCTCGGAGAGCGCCACCAAGTCGTGCATTTCCCGGGAGGGCAGGCTCGCCACCCAGAGCACGTGACCGCCCTCGGCCGCGGGATCCGCGTCCATGGCCGCCCCGGTGGCCGCGGTGCCGCCGCCTTCCGCGGCCCCCATGCGGCGGGCCGTGTCCCTCAATTCCGACGGCCCGAGGAAGGGCGCATCCTGGCAGTTCACCGTGAGGCTCGATTGCCCCAGCGCCACGCGCAGCTCGGCGCCGCGGGGCATCACCCCCCGGAGCGCCGCCCCCCACTCCGCCCGCCGTTGCGGCCCCGCGGCCACCCCCGGCAGCGCGAGCACCAACTGGCCCTCGCCATCCCGCAGGGCGGCGCCCTGATCTTCCATGACCAGGACGAAGGTGTGCTTGGAGGGTTTGGACATGGGGCTCAGTTGAACGTGAAGGTGAGGTTTTGGGTGCCGCCAGGCGCCAGCGTGACGATGCGGGATTGGGTCTGGGGGAGCGCCTGGGCGGAGAGCCCCAATCCGACGACGGCGGGTTGGCCGCCGGGAATGGTCACCGTGATGAGCAACGGACCCGCCGGAAGGTTCAGGCGGGAATAGGGTGGCCCCGCGGCGAGGCTGAAGGCGAGCGGGGTCAGGGCGTTCGTGCGGGAGGGCGGCGTGGCCGAAATGCTGGTGGGCACCACGGCGAGGCCCCCGTGGCGGACCGTGGCCACCAGCACCGTGCCCGTGGGGACCGGAAGCAGGGGGTTGGGGTAGACCAGGTCATCGCCCAAGGCGTTCGCATTGCCGGCGGCCACATCCGGGACGCCGTTGGGCCCCTGGGAGTAAACCTGGTAGGCCCCTCCGATCTGGCGGATCAGGTAGGGGCGGCTCCAGGGATCCCTGGGCAGGCCCGCCGCCGTGGTTCCCCCGCCCCAGTACGGCCCCCGCCAGCCCCCTTGCAGGGGGCCCGCGCCATAGAGCCCGTAGAGGCGAGTGCCCGTGGCCGCGGTGGCGATGGCCAGGTTCGGGGCCGCAGCTCCATTTGGGAATCCGAAATCCCCCTGCATGCCGGGAACGCTGCGATCCGGCGCGCCGAAGCAGGCCTCGTAGAGTTGCTTCAGTTCGATCCGCGCGCGCTGCTCCTTCGCCTGGTTCACGTTCTTGAGCAGCAAGGGGATGGCCGCTCCCGCCAGGATCGCCATCACCGCGATGGCGATGGCCACTTCCATGAGGGTGAAGCCCCTCCGCTTATTGGGCGCCGGCATTGATGCCTCCAATGAGCGTGTAGATGGGGAGCAGGATGGCCAGGGCCACGAAGACGAGCAGCGAGGCCAGGCCGATGATGATGAGGGGCTCCAGGAGCTGGAAGAAGCGTTTCACCCCGGCCTGCACTTCGGCGTCGAAGTACTGGCTCACCTTGGTGAGGGTCTGCTCCAAGTTGCCCGCCTCTTCACCGATGGCGAGCATCCGCACCACCAACGGCGGGAAGGTGCCCACGCGGGCGGCCATGGCGCCCAGGCGTTCCCCCCCTTCGATGCCTTCGCGGATGCGGCGCACATCCAGGGCGAGCCGGGCGTTCCCGGTGACACCTTCGCATTCCCGGAGGATCTGCACGATGGGGATGCCGGCCCGGAACTGGGCCGCGAAGAAGGTGGCGAAGCGGGAGAGCCCCAAGCGGGTGACGAGGGGGCCGATGAGGGGCGCCGTGAGTTTCCGCGTGTCCCACCAGAGGCGGTAGGCATCATCCCGCAGGGACATGCGGTGCCCGACGTAGATCAACGTGGGAAGCACCACCATCAGCCAGCCGAAGTTCACCATGAAGTCGCCCACGCCCAGGAAGATCCGGGTGGGCAGCGGCATGGCCACGTTGAACTCGCGCAGCATCTTCAGGATCGGCGGGAAGGCGAAGATGGAGGCCGCGAGGATGGCGAGCCCGATGACGCCCAGCACGATGAGCGGATAGGTGCTGGCCTGCTGGATCTGGGCGGCGAAGGCCTCCTCCCACTCGACCAGCTTCACCACCTCCCGGAGGGCCTCGTCCAGACGGCCGCTGGCCTCGCCGGCTTTGATCATGTTGATCTGCAGGTTCGAGAAGAGGCTGGGATGGGCCTGGAAGGCTTCCGAGAGGCTGGCGCCGCCTTCGATGCGGCGCCGGATATCGGTGAACGCGGCATCCAGGTCCGGGTTCTCGGGAATCTTGTAATCCGCCAGCGCCGCGAGGATGGGCACGCCCGCCTCAATGTAGCTGCCCAGGTGCATGAGGAAGGCCACCTGATCCTTGCGGGAGATCTTGGCGCGGCCCAAGCGCGTGGCGCCTTCGAGCTCCGCCTTCACGAGGAAGGCCTTCTCCCGGGCCAGGGCGTTGGCCAACTCGTCCTCGCTGGAGGCCATGCGCACGCCCCGGAGAAGGCGGCCATCGTAGCCCTTGGCGGTATAAGCGAAGTTGGGCATCAGGCCTCCTCCGCCATGGAGACGCGCAGCGCCTCTTCCAAGGTGATGAGGCCCTTCCGGGCCAGCACCAGGGCATGCTCGAAGAGGCTCGTCTTGCCTTCGGAACGGGCTTGGGCCTCGATTTCACCCAGCCCCGCGCCCTTGGCGATGAGCTCTCGGATGGCGGGGCTCACGTAGAGCAGGTCGTGGATGGGGCGGCGGCCGCGAATGCCCGTCTGGCCACAGATCTCGCACCCCCGCCCCTTTTCCCACTGCCCCGTGCGTTGCTCGGGTTTGAGGAGTGTGAGGGCCTCGGGCTCCGGCATATAGGGCGCCGAACAGGCCTGGCAGTTGGCCCGCACGAGGCGTTGGGCCAGCACGCCTTGGAGGCTGGCGGCCAGCTCCAGATTGCTCACTCCCATGTCCTTCAGGCGCGGCAGGGAGCCCACGGGATCGTTGGTGTGCAGGGTGGAGAGCACCAGGTGGCCCGTCATGGCGGCCCGGATGGCGATCCCCGCGGTGTCCCCGTCGCGGATCTCGCCGATGAGGATGATGTCGGGATCCTGCCTGAGGATGCTGCGCAATCCCGCCGCGAAGGTGAGGCCCGACTTCACGTTCACCTGCACCTGGGTGATGAGGGGCAGCTCGTATTCGACGGGATCCTCCACCGTCACGATGCAGCGATCGCTCCCGTTGATGCTGTTGAGGGCGGAATAGAGGGTGGTCGTTTTCCCGCTGCCCGTGGGACCCGTCACGAGGATCACGCCATGCGGCAGGGAGAGGATCTTGTTGAAGCGCTCGAAGATGGCATCGGGCATGCCCAGCTGATCCAGGCCCATGACGAGCTTGGTCTTGTCCAGGAAACGCAGCACCACCTTCTCGCCGTGGTTGTTGGGCAGGAAGGAGGCGCGCACATCGAAGTGGCGCTTGCCGTAGGCGAACTGGAACTTGCCATCCTGTGGCAGGCGGTTCTCCGCCAGGTTCACCTCGGCGAGGATCTTGAACCGCGCCACGATGGCCGCTTGCACGGCCTTGGGCAGGCTGGGCCCCTGGTGCAGCGTGCCATCCACCCGGTAGCGGGTGAGCACCGTGCGGGGCCCGGGCTGCACGTGCAGATCCGTGGCCCGGTCCCGTACGGCCTTGAGCATGATCTGATCCACGAGGCGCACCACGGGCAGCTCCGCCTCGGGATCCCGGGAGGTACCGAGGCTGGCCTGGATGGCCTCCTCGATGAGCTCTTCCAGGGTCTTCCGCTCGCCATAGGCCTCGTTGATCTTGACGTGGATGTCCTCTTCCGCCGCGCCGGACACCTCCACGGGCCGCCGCGTGAAGGCTTCCACCTCACCCAGGGCCTCGATGTCATAAATGTTGGCCATGGCCAACGTGAGCACATCCCCATCCAGGGAGAGGGGCAGCACGTTGAGGCGGCGGGCCATTTCCTCCGGGACCAGGGCCAGGGCCGCGGGGGGGATCTCCATGTCCCCCAGATCCACGTAGCGGACGCCCCCCTGCTCGGCCAGCACGGCGCTGAGCATCTGCGGAGTCACGAGCCCGAGCTGGGTGATGATCTCGCCCAGCATCACCCCCGTGCGCTTCTGCTCGCGCACGGCCAGTTCCAGCTGCCGCTCCGTGAGCAGACCCGCGCCCACCAGGCGTTCGCCCAGCAGTTTGCGAGGGGCTCCCTGGCCCGAGGTCGGACGGGTCATGGCGTCGATGACCCGTCCCATCCGAAGGGGGTGGGACGGGTCCTGGGCATGCGGGCCTAGTTCACGCGGACGACGATATCGTCCACGGAGGTGGTGGTCTTGTTCCAGATGTTCACGGGGGCCGTCAGCGGGTTCACTCCGGTGTTGATGGTCTTATCCGGGCCGGCGCACACCACCCAGATGGGGCTGTTGTTGGTCTGGCCCGTCTGGTTGTAGCCGATGATCAGATAGCGGGTGCCCCAGGGATCCGTCTTGGCGGCCACGTCGGCGCCGAGGTAGGGGCCCTTGTAGGCGAATTCCTGACCGGCGTTGGCCGCCGCGCCGAGGTTGGTCAGGCCGAACAGCGTCTGGGCGTTGGCCGGGCTCGCCTGGGTGGAGAAGAGGTTCGTGAACAGGTTCGCCGCCACGGCGGGGGCCACGCCCACGGGGTAGCTGGCGGCGCCCGCCGCGCCCGAGGCCCAGAAGTTGGTGCCCGTGCCATTGGAGCCACCGGGGCCACCGGCGGCGTTGGGGCGGTTCGCGGTGTCCTTGAGCTGGCTGGCGATGGCCGCGGCGATGACCTGGATATCGTTGGCGGCGCGGGCGCGGCGGCTGTCATCCAGGTTCTTCACCACCAGCGGCACCACGATGCCGGAAAGGATGGCCACCACCGCGATGGCCACGGCGGCTTCGATGAGGGTAAAGCCCTGTTCGCGGGTCTTCTTCATGGGTGCTCCTGAGTCGAAGGGGAAGCTTCGTATGCGGATGCATCGGTTGTAATAAACGCTGACTCAACTAACGGCATTCCTACCCCGCCCCTCCCCCCTCCGCCTTGCCCCTGGTGGGCCTTTGAAGTAGCATCAGGAAAGCGCTTGCGGGCGTAGTTCAGTGGTAGAACGCAAGCTTCCCAAGCTTGATGTCGAGGGTTCAATCCCCTTCGCCCGCTCCAAATGAAAGGCCCCCGGATCGGGGGCCTTTCATTTGGCTGGCACCCTCCCAGGGTGGTGGTCCCGGAATTCGGGAGCCCTCAGGATCCGGGTCGCCCCGCCGCCTTGTTCTCCAACAGCCGTTTGGCTTCGCGCCGCAGCATCTCGGGCACGTTCTTGTCCTTCATGATGAGCTTGATATCCGCTTCCATGAGGCGCTTGAAGTGGGTCATGGCGATGGGGAGCGGGGTCTTGGGATTCATCACCAGGCTCTTGTAGATGGTGTACTTCTTCATCCAGTCGCGGTTCGCGGCGATGAGGCGGAGCACTTCCTCATTGATGGTGCGCATGTTGGCGATGTAGGCCACTTCGCCTTCGGTGATCCGGCCATTGCGGATCACGGCCACCTGGATGAGGCGGTTGGCCTCGCGGATGAGGATCGTGCGCTCCTCCTTGCCCCCCTTGGTGGCCAGCATGATCTTCTGGTTCGTCTTCAATCGCATCACGCGCTGGGTGAGGCTGAGGCTGATGGGATTGCCGTCTTCGTCCAAGATGGGCTCGTCGCCCAGGCGGGCGCGCCGCTCCTCGCCCTCGAAGGGTTCATCGCCCTCGCGGCGATCCGCCTCCACCCCGGCGGGCAGTTCCACCTTCGGCATGGGCAGTTCGGCCCAGGCCTTGTCGAGACGGCCCGCTTCCACGTCGTCGATGACGGCCAGGCGCTCCTGCTTGAGGCTCTCGGGCCCCTGCTTGAGCACGTCGAAGCGGAATTCCTCGATGCGCCGCTTGAGGTTGTAGTCGCACTCCGGATGTTCCTCGAGGAGGTCGAGGATCTGAGGGCGCTCCAGCCACTTCACCTGGTTGTTGGAGACGATGGAGAGCGCGGGCCCGGGAAGGAAGGGCACGGCCTCTTCGAGGATCGCGGAGGTGATGTTCCCGTGCAGCAGCGCCGGATCGAGGAGGGTCATCTCCTTGCGGAAGCGCAGGATCAGCCGCAGGGGATCCGCGGGCTCGATGGGTGCCAGCAACACGCCGGCGACGAGGGACTCGGGCATGCCCTCGAAGGTGGATTTCGCCTTTTCCTGGTGGGGCCCCTCGTTCAGCGCCGCGTGGGCGAGGGCCTGCAGGAGATCCAGCGGCGGCACAGGCAGGGCACCGCCCAGCAGCGCGCTCACCATGGGATCGGGCAGCTGGTTCGCGAGGAATTTTTGGATGATCGGATGCACGTGAGGGCCTGTTCAATGGCAATCAATTCGATCGCGAGGGGCGCCGGCCGAGCCTGGCAAGGACCGTGAGGGTAAGCGTAGCGGGACTGCGGGTGCCGAGCCTAACGCTGCATGGCGAAGCCCGTCCTTAGGGAGAACGCGGAGGGTCACCCACGAGGGTGTGGATGGCTACTGAGCCGGCCCTGGCTCCGGGGATTCTTCCGTCTCGGGGGCCCCGCCCGCGGGCAGGGCCTTGGGCTTCGGCTTGATCCAGCGCCCTTCGGAATCGAAGCGCCCCTGCCAATCCTCGCCGACCGCGGCCCCATGGTCGACGGCCTCGCCGGCCACCTCCACCCGCACGACGCCCGCGTTGGACAGCGTGAGCTGGAACGCGCCCTTCACCCGGATCTTCCAGGGTTCGGAGACCCGCAAGGTCCGGGTGAGGTGGAGGCCCCCCTCCCCTTCCAGCGCGGCTTCCGCCACATCCTGGGCCCGGAGGCTCACCAGGATGCCGGCCTCGGTGCGGGGCGCCTCGGGGAGCATGTCCCCGAGCACCGGATAGGTGGATTGGGCCGGGGGGGGAGGCGCCGGCACGTAGGAGCCGGGGTGCTCCGGCAGCCAACTGAGCGTGGATTGCCGCTGCCCCAGGCGCGGGCCCGGCACCAGCAGCCACACGAGCAGGAGCAGGCTGAGGATGCTCAGCCCCACCACGGCCCAGCGTTCCATGCGCTCCTGGGTGGGATCCACGGCCGGAGTCTCAGGCAGGCCCGGTAGATCCTCAAAGGCCTCCACGTGCTCGGCCAGATCCACGCCCAGCCGCTCCGCCAACTGCCGCACCAGGGGACGCACGCCCCCCGGGGGGAAGGCCTTCCATCGCCCCTCTTCCAGGGCCTGGAGCTGCGAGGGGTGGAGGTTCACTTCTTCGGCGAGGACTTCGCGGCTCAGGGTCTTCGCCAGGCGGGCCTGACGCAGCACCTGCCCCAAGTGGGAGGCCTCATGGGGTTCTTCCACCGCGTTCACGGCTTCCAGCCCACCGGCACTTCGGCCACGAGGCGGCCCAGCTGCTCCCGCCGATCGGCCCGCGCCAGACGCCGATCATCCAGGGTGCCGCGATGGGCCATCACATCGCCCAGGGTGGCCTGGAGGTCATCCGGGGTGACGAAATCGCGGTTCGAGAGCCAGGCTTCGGCTTGCCCCATGCGCAGCCAGTGGCGCAGCGCCCGGGTGGAGCAGAAGGCCCCCGATTGCCGCAGCCGCGCCGCCACGCGCTCGGCGTAGTCCAGCAGGGGATCGCTGAGACGCAGTCCTTGCACTTGGTGGCGCACCAGGCGCCAGCCCTCGAGATCCAGGCAGGGGCTCAAGCGATCCAGCCGTTCGGTGCCCGCCTCGGCCAGCAGCACCTTGCGTTCGGCGGAGGGATCCGCGTAGCCCAGGTGCAGCACGCAGCTGAAGCGATCCAGTTGGCTCTCGGGCAAGGGGAAGGTGCCCGCGTGATCCAGGGGGTTCTGGGTGGCCACCACGAAGAAGGGATCCGGCAGGGGGTGGGTGCTGCGATCGAGCGTCACCTGGCCTTCCACCATGACTTCGAGCAGGGAGCTCTGGGTCTTGGGGCCGATGCGGTTCAGTTCATCCAGCAACAACACGTTGCAGAACACGGGGCCCGGCTGGAACCGGAAGGCCTGCGCCGTGCCATCCCAGAGGTGCACGCCCAGCAGATCCGAGGGCAGCAGATCGTTGGTGCCCTGCACCCGCTGGAAACTGCCGCCCAGGAGCCGGGCCAGGCCCTTGGCGAGGGTGGTCTTGCCCACGCCGGGAACATCCTCCAGCAGGAGGTGGCCACCCGCCAGCAGCGTGGCGAGCGCGCGGCGGACTTGAACCTCCTTGCCCACCACCACGGATTGGAGGGACTGGAGCCCTCCCAGCACGGCCTTGCGCAGGGCCTCCGCCGAACGATGCTCCAGGGGCTGGACGGGGGGGACGTTCATTCTCCAACTATCGCATCCTGCGCGGCAGGATGCTCCCCCTCGCTTCGCTCCGGGAGTCGGAGCCTCCTAGTATGCCGGGTCATCCCTCGAGGGGGATGCCGTGGTCACGGAGGCGCTGCCCCAGGACGCGGACCGTGAGTTCCAGCGCCTCCGCCGCCCGGGGCAGATCGCCCCCGGCGCGCTCCAGGGCCCGCCGCAACAGCCGAGCTTCGGCTTGGCGGCCCACGTCCTTTTGCATCAGATCCAGGCTTCCCTCCGGGGGCCATCCCAGGATGAGGGGCTCCTGCTCCGCGAGACCGAGATCCCGGAAACCCCGGATCACGGGCCCCCGGTGAATGCGCGCGGTCCGCAGGGCCAGGGCCTCCAATTCCCGCAGATTTCCGGGCCAGGGATGATCCAGCAACTCCCGCTCGGAGGCGCGATCCAGTTGGGGGCAGAGGTGCCCTTCCCGCTGGCAGGCCCGCTCCAGGCAGAGGCGGAAGAGGGGCAGGATGTCCTCCCGCCGCTCCCGCAGCCCCGGCACCCGCAGCTCCAGCACGCCGAAGCGTTCCCGCAGGCGGGGTTCCGGCGGCGACACCGCGCCCGCCATCCAGCGCAGGCCCGGCTCCTCCAGCTGACGGAGCAGGGCCTCCCCGGCTTCGGCTCCCACGAGGTCGAGGCCCTGCAGGAACAGGCTGCCCCCCGCCACGAGCCGCCGCTGATGCTCCGGAACCCCCTCGGGACTGAGGGCCTCCGCCGCGAGGGAGAGGTAGGGCGCCTTGGGATGGCGCAGCATGTGGAGGCGCCGGGCCGCCCTGCCCTTCCCGGCCCCCCGGGGGCCCAGGAAGAGCACGGGCACCGTGGCCTCGGCGGCCTTCCGGAGGGCGGCATCCACCTCCTTCAGGGCGGGACTCGCGGCCACCCAGGGTTCCTGGGGGCTGGGGGGCGGCGCCGAAGCCAGAGCTCGGAGCCGTTCCAGGAGGTTCAGGAATGCCGCCAGTTCGAAGGGTTTGGGGAGGAAGTCGTCGGCCCCCGCCTGCATGGCCTCCACGATGTCCTTGGCTTCCGCGAAGGCGCTCATGAGCAGCACCCGCAATCCCGGCTGCAGCCGCTTGGCCCGGTGGATGAGCTCCAGCCCCGTGAGCCCGGGCAGGCGCAGGTCCGTGGCCATGAGATCGAAGGGGCCCGCCTCCAAGGCCTGAAGGGCCTCCCGGGGATCCCCCGTAGCCACCACGTCGAAGGGGGAGTCCGCCAGGGCCTGCTCCAGCAGGCGCCGGAAACTGTCCTTGTCCTCCACGAGGAGCAGTCGCACGGCTCAGCCCCCACAGCCGGAAATGAAACGGCGACTCTGAGCCTCCGCCTGCAGCTCGAAGAGGGTGTCGCCCGTGATCAGGGTGAGGTTGTGGGCCTTGGCCCATTTGGTGAAGGCGGTCTTCTCCTTGTAGACCCACTCCACGGCCCACTTCAGCGTGGGCAGCGCCGCCGAGAGCAGCTCTGGGAAGGGCATCGGATCGTCGGGATCCATGCCGAGGCTCGTGGCCTGGATGACCCCCACGGGCTTCAGCGTGCCCAGGGCGACCGTGAGCGGCTGGGCCCGGCGTTTCACCATCACCACCGAATAGCCCAAGCTCTCCGCCACATCACGGCTGGCCCCGGCCACGCCGCCATCGCCGAGGATCAAGACGGGCCCCTTGGGCATCCCCTGCAACTGGGCCTTGAGGGCCTCCACATCCGTGTTCGCCCCCTGCCACGGATCACCCGGTCCCCGGCGCCACAGGGTGTTCAAGGGACCCCGCAGGCCCAGCGCCTCGGGCAGGCTCCGTTTCAGGGGCGCGGTGATGGAGAGCCCCAGCACGGGCAGTGCGTCCAGAGCCTCCAAGGCCTCCTCGGCTTCGGCGCACTCCAGGGGCAAGTAGACGAGGTCCTTCCAGGAGCGTTGGAAGCGGGGCGTGTGGTACTCGGGGCTGCGGCTGTGCATCACCGGCGATCCGATCACGCCGCAGATGCCGTGATCCTTGTGGAGGCGGGCCACCCGCCAGCTGCGCAGCGTGGCCAGGGGCAGCTGCCCCGGGGCGGCGGGCGGGCCATCGTCCGGGCAGGCGTAGGTGAACGCCCCGTGCCAGGCCCCTTGCATGACCCGGCCCACCATCCCCTTGGGGCCCATGAGGAAGGCGCTGAGGCGGAGCTCGTGATCGTGGGCCCAGGCCAACGGCGCCTTGAGGCGGGCGTTGTCCGCCAGACGCCCCGCATGGCCCACCCATTTCCAAGCATCTCCCTCGGGCAGCGCTTTCAGGCGCTCCTCCAAATCGAAGACCCCCTCCTTCACATGGACGCTGCGGAGCAGGCGCGTGTGGGTGCGGTGGGGCTCGAACCAGGCGGGCACCTTCAGATCCCATTCCAGGTCGATCCAGGCGGGGCGGGCATCGGCGGCCCGCTTCAAATGCGCGAGACGCCCCGCCTCATCCTTATCGGGCCAGCGCCCCCCTTCGGAGGCCCGGCGGCACGTCACGAGGCAACGCCGCTGGAGCACGCTCACCATTTCCGCGGGATCGCGATCGGGCCACAGATCCAATCGCAATTCCGGCAGGGCGTCATCGCCCAGCCTTCGGCCGTAGATCAACCCCTCCTCCGGTTCGGGGTGGGTCAGCGTGACGATGTAGAAGGGCAGCGGGGTCATGGGGCGTGGGTCCAGGCCTTTGGGACCAAGCTAACCACAGTTGGATGGCTCCGGCGTCATCGGCCTTGGACGGAGTTCTACTCCTGGGCGCGGTTCCGGAGCTTGGCGGCCTGCCACTGGGCTTCCATCTCATCCAGGGTGCGGTGGGCCCAGCCTCCATGGGCGAGGGCATCATCCTCCACCGACTCGAACCGGTTTCGGAAGCGCACCATCTGCTTGCGCAGGGCCACATCCGGATCCACCCCCTTGCGCCGGGCCCACTGCACGAGGGAGAAGAGTACGTCACCGAACTCCGCCTCCACGCGGACGGGATCGCTCTCAGCCTGGAGCTCCGCCACTTCCTCCTTCACCTTATCCAGCACCCCCTCCAGGTCGGGCCATTCGAAACCCACCTTGGCGCAGCGCTTCCCGATCTCCATGGCCTCATCCAGGGGCGAGAGGTGGGCGGTGCCCTCCAGCAGGCGCTTCTCCGGGGGCAAGCCCTTGGCCTTCCGCTCCTCGGCCTTGATGGCATCCCAATTCACGAGCACGTCGTCGGAGCCGGTGACAGCCACGTCCGCGAAGAGGTGCGGGTGCCGGCGCACCAGCTTCTCCACGATCACACGCTCCACATCCGCCAGGTCCCAGGCCCCGCGATCCTCCGCCATCTGCGCGTGGAAGACCACTTGCAGCCAGAGATCGCCCAGTTCCTCCTTGAGGTGGGCCTCCGTGGCGGGATCCCCCGGCCTGTGCGCGGCCAAGGCCTCCAACACCTCCGCCGTCTCTTCGCGCAAGTGCCGCACAAGACTCTGGTGATCCTGCTCCAGATCCCACGGACAGCCCCGCTCGGGGTGCCGCAGGCGGCTCATGAGGGCGCGGAGGGTGGTGGGGGCCATGAGAGGGATTTCACCACCAAGACACCAAGACACCAAGAAAAGCGAGCCCGGGTTTTACCCTGCTTTTACTTTTCTTGGTGTCTTGGTGCCTTGGTGGTTCTGTCTTGCTACTTTTTCAAAAACCCACGCTTGCGCATCAGGGCGTCGGTGTTGACGTCCCGGCCGCGGAAGGCGCGGAAGGATTCGCCCTGGTCACGGGTGTTCCCCACGGAGAGGATCTCCTTCTTGAAGCGGGCGGCGACCTCCTTGTCCCAGGGGCCCTTCCCCTCGGTGAAGGCTTCCCAGGCGTCGGCGGTGAGGGAATCGCTCCAGAGGTAGGCGTAGTAACCGGCCTCATAGCCGCCCACGCCGCCGGAGAAGATGTGCCCGAAGTGGGGGATGCGATGGCGCATCACGATCTCCTCGGGCATGCCGAGCTTGGTGAGTTCGTCCTTCTCGAAGGCGGTGGGATCGATGGTGGCGCCCCCGGCCATATGCAGCTTCATGTCGATGACGGCGGAGGCGAGGTACTCCATGGTGTGGAAGCCCTCGTTGAAGGTGCCGGCCTTCTTGATCTTGGCCACCAGCTCCTGGGGCAGGGGTTTGCCGGTCTGGTAGTGCACGGCGAAGCGGTTCAGCACTTCGGGGGTATCGAACCAGTGCTCGTTGATCTGGGAGGGGAATTCCACGAAATCCCGGGCGGTGTTGGTGCCGGAGACGCTGGGGTAGTGGCTGTGGGAGAGCAGGCCGTGCAAGGCGTGGCCGAATTCGTGGAAGAGGGTGCGGGCGTCATCCCAGGAGATGAGCACGGGCGCGCCGGGAGCGCCCTTCACGAAGTTGGAGTTGTTGGAGACGATGGGCGAAACGGGCTTGGCGCCCATCTGCTGCTGGGTGCGGTACTCGTTCATCCAGGCGCCGGAGCGCTTGCCTTCCCGGGCGAAAGGATCGAAGTACCAGAGGCCCACATGCTGGCCCTTCGCATCCTTCACTTCATAGACGGTGACGTCGGGGTGCTGGACTTCGATGCCGCTCAGCTTGGTGAAGGTGATGCCGTAGTTCTGACCCGCGGCCCAGAACATGCCTTCCCGGAGCTTATCCAGCTGCATGTAGGGCATGACTTCGTTGAGGTCCAGATCGTACTTGGCCTTGCGCACCTTCTCGGCGTAGTAGCGGTAATCCCAGGGGGCGATCTTCACGCCCGCCTTCTCCTCGTCGGCCAGGGCCTGCATGGCGGCCACATCGGCCTTCACGGCGGCGGCGCCGGGCTTCCACACGGCCTCCATGAGCGCCACGGCCTTCTCGGGGGTGCCGGCCATGGACTGCTCCACGGCCCAGTGGGCGTGGGTCTTGTAACCCAGGAGCTGCGCCCGCTCAAAGCGGAGCTTCAGCATCTCGACGACGATGGCCTTGTTATCGGTCTTGCCGCCGTTGTCGCCGCGGCTGATGAAGGCACGCCACACCTTCTCCCGCAATTCGCGGTTCTGAGCGTAGGAGAGGAAGGGGTCCGCGGCGGAGCGGGTGTTGTTGATCACCCATTTCCCCTTGAGGCCGCGCTTTTCAGCGGCCCGGGCGGCGGCGCCCTTCAGATCCTCGGAAAGGCCCGCCAAATCCTCGGCCTTCTCGATGACCGTGAACTGATCCGTTTCGTCCGCGAGCTGGTTCTGTCCGAACTGGGCCGCCAGGGTGGCCAGGCGCTGGTTCAAGGTGCCGAGCTTCGCCTTCTGTTCCGGGCTGAGCTGGGCGCCGCTGCGCACGAAGTTCACGTAATAGAGCCAGGTGAGGCGCTGCTGTTCCTTGGTGAGCTTCGCCTTGGCGGGGCTGTTGTACACCTCGGCGATGCGCTTGAAGAGGGCGCCGTTCTGGATGATCTCGTCGCCGAAGGCCGCGAGCTTGGGGGCCATCTGCTCCTCGATCTTGGGGATCACGCCCACGTTCAGGGTGGCCGTGTGCACGCCGAAGAGGATGTTCAGGCGATCCAGCTCCGCGCTGGATTTCTCCATGGCGAGGATGGTGTTCTCGAAAGTGGCGGGCTTCGGGTTGTCCGTGATGCGCTTGATGGCCGCGCGCTGGGCGTTCATGGCGGCTTCAAAGGCCTCGGGGAAGGCCTCGGGCTTCACCGCCGACCAAGCGGGCACACCGCCGAAGGGGCCCTTCCAGGGGGCGATCATGGCGGCGGCTGCGGTCTCGGGCTTCATGGGAACACCAGCGTGGCCGGGGGTTCCGGCGAGCACAAGGCAGGCGCCGAGCAGGGGGAGGGACGGGTGGGCCATGGGGGGGTCCTCATTCAGTTCCGGCGCCCAGGGTTTTCAACCATTGGGGCCATGGGGGGCAAGCCTCCATTGGACCGGGGAGGAAACAGGCTGGTCAAGGAACGAAGTCGCAATGGGCCCAGGGGGACCTGAAAACAGGATGGATTCACATCCTGATCATCCGCTTTGATCCTGTGAATCCTGTTGTTCTCCGATTCCAGGTGTCAGCCCAGCTTGACCGTGCCCAGGATCCCCTTGGGATCCAGGTGCGCCTTCAACGCCCCCGCCAGGGCCTTCACGGGCCCAGGGGTGAAGCGGTCATAGCTGGCCTGGTTGTGGGGGCCCACGCCGTGTTCGGCGCTGTAGGAGCCTTGGAACCCCTCGACGCACAGCGCGTAGATCCGGGGCTGCAATTCGGCGATGAGGTCCACCGTGGATTTCGAGGCTTCCGATTCCTTCCACACGAGGTTCAAATGCGTGCCCCCATCCCCCCAGTGGCCGAAGTCGCAGGGCCTGATGAAGGGATACTCCGCGGCCAGGAGCCGCGCCACCTCTTCACGGAAGGCCGCCATGCGGCTGCGCGGCACGCTGAGGTCGAAGGCCAACACCTTGCCTTCGTGGCGAAGGCTCTCGCTCACGTGGTGGCGGATGGCCCAGAAATCTTCGGCCTTGCCCATGAACACGTCGCTGATGCCTTCGCCCGCTTCCGACTCCAGGAAGGCACCCAGGGAAGCCTCCAACAGGTCACCCAGGGCCAGGGCTTCGGCGGGCAGCGTGCTGCTTAGCTCCACCAGGGCCGTGAACGCCGCGGGCGCGGCGCTGCCGTAGGGGTTCCGCAGCGAGGGGTGATGGGTGAAGACCGGCGTGAAGGCGTTAGCGCTGATCACTTCGAAGGCGCTCAGCACATCGCCCAATTGGGATTCCAGGGCCCGCAACAGGGCCAGCACGGCTTCTCCATCCTGGGCCGCCACCATCGCCACGGCCTGCTGCTTGGGCTTGGGCACCACCTGCACCACGGCCCCGGTGACCACGGCCAGGGCGCCGAAGGTGCCGGCCATGAGGGCCCCCAGATCCAGCCCCGTGTTGTTCTTGCGGAGGCGGTTGAGCGCGTTGATCACGGTGCCATTGGCCAGCACCAGCTCCACGCCCAGCAGGTTGCGCCGCACGTCGCCGTACTTGAGCAGGCGGGTACCGCCCGTGTTGGTGACCACCATGCCGCCAATGCTGGGATCCGCGCCGAGGTCGATGGGATAGAAGAGGCCGTCCGTCTCCAGGGCGCCGTTCAGCTGGCTCAGCAGCACGCCGCCATCCACCAGGGCCATGCGGTCGGTGGCGTCGATCTCCAGGCGCTTGTTCAGCCGCTCCAGGGAGAGCACCAGCATGGCGCCGGAGGCGTCCGGATTGGAGGCCCCCACGAGGCCCGTGTTGGCGCCCTGGGGCACGACCTTGATGCCGTTCGCATGGCAGAAAGCGAGGACCTGGGATACCTCCGCCGTGGTGCCGGGCCGCGCCACCGCAAGCGCCTTGCCGTGGCCATAGCGCCAGCCGTGCTCGTACTTCTCGAGGTCGGCGCCCTCTGTGAGCAAGGCGTCGGGTCCCAACAGGGCACGGAGCTGTTCGATCATGGGAACTCCAAAGACCTATTTATCCGCAGATCGCGCAGATTACAGACGATTTTCGAATCTGCGCAATCGGCGCAATCTGCGGACCCAATTCCGTTCAGCACTCCACCGCGGTCATCTTGAAGATGGCCTGGGCGTTGGAGCTGTCGAAGCGGAGGTCCAGCTGGCCGGCGGACAGCTCATGGCGGGTGATGAACTCGTGGAAGGACCCGGGGACGACCTTGGCCTCCAGGTTGCCCGCATGGGTGACGAAGAGGCGCTCCACCATCGCGGCGCGGAAGGCGGTCTGGATGACGCGGCCTTCGGATCCCACTTCGAGCTGCTCCTTCATGGGCCGCCCGAGGTCCTTCTGCCCCTGGGCCACGGCGGCCACGTTGGCCACGCGGTCCGTGGCGTGGTTGAAGGCGTTGCCCTCGGTGGCGATCCAGGCCATCTCCTTGCTCTCGGCGAGGAGGGTCTCGTAATCGGCCAGGCTGGGCTCGTCGTGTTGGCGATCGAAGCAGGCCACGAGGTTGGGCAGCAAGCGCACG
This sequence comes from Holophagaceae bacterium, assembly GCA_035255465.1. Taxonomy (GTDB): domain Bacteria; phylum Acidobacteriota; class Holophagae; order Holophagales; family Holophagaceae; genus JAFDVN01. Next base: position 28,614 of record DATEZP010000049.1, on the reverse strand, counting down.
GCCTGGGTGAGGGGCAGCTCGCCCTCGGCGCCCAGCACCTCCAGAAGGTTCAAAGCCCAGGTGGGCAGCGGATCCACGCTGGAGGACACCACGTTCTGCACGGCAGCCTGGAAGGCCTCGCTGAAGCGCTCCGGGTGCAGCTCGGACACGAAGAACTGGGGGATGCCCTCGGGCAGATCCTGGTGGGCGTAGGCCCGCCCCGTCATGCCCAGCCGGTCCAGGGGGTAGACCCCGGCCACGGCGTAGCCCAGGGGGCGCAGCACGCGGGTGATGGCTTCCTCGCCCATGGGCAGAGCGCCGCAGGGGGCCGCCACGGTGCGCAGGGCACCGTGGTCGAACGTGAGCTGGCGCCCGGCGCGCACCGAATCGCGCACATAGGCCTGGGCCATGGGGACGCGCTTCATGACGTCCTCCACGAGCAGGAGGTTCAGGGCCATGGCCAGCTCGGCCCGGGTCACCCGACCATCGTCCTCGCGCTTCAGCTCCTGGGGCACCGCCACGGCGGTGAGAAGGACCGTGGCCCGGCGGGTGCCGGCCACGTCTTCCAGCAGGGTCCAGAGGGCCGTCTCATGCAGCCCATCCTGGGCTGCACCCTTCGGGCCGAGCTCCGCTCGGTGGCTCTCCGTTCCTGCTACGAGCTCATGAATCTGAAGCATGTCGAGGATCTCCCGGCATTCGGGCGGTGGATGCCACTCCAGCCTTGTGCCATGGATCATCTTTCGGCATGGATGTGACGGGTCACAAACGAATTGTTCGCATGAGTTCATGCTCTATACTCATGAAGTGGCTCGAATCCTTCCCCCCCTGCCCGCCCTCCAGGCCTTCGAGGCCTCGGCCCGGCTGGGCAGCTTCACCCGGGCGGGACAGGAGCTGAACCTCACCCAGGGTGCCGTGAGCCGCGCCGTGGCCGGCCTGGAGTCGGACCTCGGTGTGCCCCTCTTCGACCGAGTTCGCCAGCGCATCCGCCTCACCCCTGCCGGGGAGGCCTACGCGGCCAAGGTGGGCCCCCTGCTGGCCAAGCTGGAGGCGGCGACTCTGGAGCTGAAGGCGTCCCGGGGCGAGGGGGGCCTCCTGAACCTGGCCATCCTGCCCACCTTCGGTACCCGCTGGCTCATTCCCCGCCTCTCGGCCTTCACCCACGCCCACCCGGAGGTGCAGGTCGCCTTCCACACCCGCCTCTACCCCTTCGATTTCGAAGCGGAGGAACTGGACGCCGCCATCCACCTGGGCCAGGGGCAGTGGCCCGGCGCCCGTCTGGATTTCCTCTTCGACGAGGAGGGCGTGGTGGTGGCCAGCCCCCGCCTCGCCTTCGCGGGATCCCTGGATGGCCCCGCCGACCTGGCCCGCCACACCCTCCTCCAGATGGCCACCCGCCCCCAGGGCTGGGAGGAGTGGCTCTCCGCCCAGCACCTCACCACCGTGGAGGGCCGCCGGGGCCCGCGTTTCGAAAGCCACCTCATGGTCATCCAGGCGGCCAAGGCCGATCTGGGCTTCGCCCTGCTGCCCACCTTCCTCGTGGAAGAGGAGCTGCTCAAGGGCGAGCTCGTGGAACCCTTCCCCGGCACCCGCCTCCGGGGTTTGCGCAGTTACTGGTTCGCCACGCCGGAGCATGCGGCGGAGCGGCCCGCGGTGCGGGCCTTCCGGTCATGGCTGCTCGAGGAAGCCCAGGGCGCCTAGGCCCCGCGGATCTCCCCCGCCAACGCGCTCGCGGCCACGGTGGCCGGGCTGGCCAGCCACATCTGCCCCGGGCCGCTGCGACCGGGGAAATTGCGGTTGATGGCCGAGATCGTGACCTGGTCGGGCCGCTCACTCACGCCGGGGCCGGCGTTGATGCAGGCGCCGCAGGAGGATCCGAGCACCGTGGCCCCCACGGCGCGGAAGTCCTCCATCCAGCCCTCGGCTTCGGCGAACTGGCGCACGGCTTCGCTGCCGCATTGCACGTAGAAGCGCACGTGCTCCGGCACGCGGCGGCCTTCCTCCAGGGCCCGCTTCACAGGGCCGTGGGCCGCGCGGAGATCCTCACGTTTGCCGCCCGTGCAGCTGCCGACGTAGGCCAGATCGATCCGCACGGAGCCCGGCAGCGCGCTGAGGGGCAGGCCATTGCCGGGGTCGCCGGGGCTGGCGAGCATGGGCTCCAGGGCGCCGCACTCCACTGTGATCGTGTGGGCATATTCAGCGCCCTCATCGCCGCGCATCCAGGGCTCGAGGGGGATCGCAACGCCCCGACGCTCCCGCACGAAACGCACGGTCTCGGCATCCGGCGCCACGAGGCCCGTGAAGCCTCCGATTTCCGCGGCCATGTTGGTGAGCGTGGCGCGCTCATCGGTCTCCAGGTGGGCGATGGCCTCGCCCATGTATTCCACGACGAGGCCGAGGGCCCCCCCTTCGCGGATGAAGGGGTCCTTCAGCAGGTGCAGCACCAGATCCTTGGCGCTGACCCCGGGGCGGAGGCGGCCCTCCAACTGCACGCGCAGCGTGCCGGGCACGGTGACCCGCACATCGCCCGTGACCCAGGCGTTGGCGATGTCCGTGGTGCCCACCCCGAAGGCCAGGCAGCCCAGGGCGCCGGCATGGGGGGTGTGGCTGTCGGTGCCCACCACCACCTGCCCTGGCAAGGCGTAGCGCTCCGCCATGATGGAGTGGCAGATGCCTTCGGAGCCGGTGCCGTCCGGCAGCTCACCATGAAGCCGGATGCCCTGGGCGGCGCAGAAGGTTTCCTGCGCGGGGGGGAGGCGGTTGGCCACGTCGAGCAACCCCTTGGCCCGGTGCTCGGCCTTCATGCTGTGGTGCAGGAAGGTGAGGTGATCCCGGAAGGCGAGCACCGAGGCGGGTTCCTTGACCTTCGCCTCCGGCCCCAGGGCCTTGTGCAGGAAGGCGGCGGCCATGGGGGTCACGTACTCGTGGCTGAAGCGCCAGTCGGCCTTCACGAAGAGGCCGTCGCCCGGGGCCACGACGTCAAGCCCCACGCGCTCCGTCGCCGCGTCCACCACGACATGCCGGGCCAGCAGCTTCTCCGCGTAGGTCATGGGGCGCGGCCCATGCGCGGGCACGGGCACCTTCACCTCGCCCTGCAGACGCGCGGCGTTGAACGCGAAGAGGCCGCCCCGCCGCACGATCTCGGCGGTGATGGGATCGAGGCCTTCGGTGAATTCCCCCAGGGGGATCGGCTCACCGGCTTGGATGCGGTCGAGGATCCCGAAGTCCGTGCTCGTGAAAAGGCCCAGGTTTTGGCAGTTCTGCCGGTAGATGCGCTCGAAGCTCTCGGCGAGGACGAGGCGGATGCCCGCGCAAAGTTCCGCGTAGGGACTGGCTTCGCGGCTGCTGCCCTTGCCGCGGCGCTTGCCGGAGACGCTGATGGCGAAACCGCCGGCCCGGACGAGGCCCTCTTTGCAGGGGAACCGATCCCCCGCCTGCAGGCCCAGGTAGGGGAAGTCGCCGAGCTTCTCATCGTAGTGATAGCAGATGAAGGCGGGGGTGATCTCGTCGGTGCTGATCTGATCGCGCAATTTGCCCGCCGAGGCCAAGTCCAGAACCTCGCCGTGCAATTGACGATCCAGCAAGGCCGGATCCTCAGACAGGTAGAGCACGCGGCCCTCGAATCGAAGCACGTCCTGCATCACTTGCCCTTCGCCTTCGCCTGCACCTCGCGCAGGCTCTTCCCGGAAACCTTGGCGGCCTGAACGGCATGGTCGTACTCCGGCTGAACCACGGTGGCCGCGGGCCATCGCCCTTCCTTGAGGTCCACGCCTTCCACCGCCGAGGGGCGGAAGCTGCGCTGGGCTTCCAGGCGCTGCAAAGGCCAGCAGCGCAACCCCAGGGTGGGCAGCTCCGAGACGAGGATTTCCGAGAGGGATTCCAGCTTCGACGGTTCGAGGATCAGGCCCACCACCCACCCGCTGCGGCCCTTCTTGAAGGTGGCCGCCGTGACCCAGGCATCCAGGGCCCCGGCTTCCATGAGCCGGGCCTGGGCATGGGCCACCTGCTGGGGCGTGGCGTCGTCCACGTTGGTCTCCAGCTGCAGCAGCTCCGCCGCGCCGCCGGGCACGGTACCCAGTTGAAGGCGGAGCACGTTGGGCGTGGTGGGGAAATCCCAGCCCCCCGCCGCGAAGGCCGCGCGCTCGGGGATGAACCGGCTCGGGGCGCGCTTGCTGGCGGCCAGGGCCACCGCGAGCGCCGCCCCCGTGGGCGTCGTCAATTCGCGGTCGAGGGGGGCGACACCTTCCTTCAGTTCAAAGCCCGTGAGGAGGTAGGTGGTGGCGGGGCCGGGGATGGGGTACTGGCCATGGGCCATTTTCCAGGTGCCCTTGCCCGTGGCGATGGGGCCAAGGTGAACCTTGGGTTCCCCCAGGAGGACGAATCCGGCGGCCGCCAGGGCCACGTCGGCGATGCTGTCCTTCACGCCCACTTCATGGAAGTGCACCTGGTCCAGGGGCATCCCATGGACCCGGGCCTCGCTTTCGCCGAGCACCCGGAAGGCCTCCCGGGCGTAGGCGGCGACCTTGGGATCCAGGTGCCGGGCCAGCAGCTCATCCACCTCGCGCCAGGCGAGGCCGTGGGCGTGATCGTGGCCGCCCACCTGCACGCGTTTGCGGATGCCCCGCAGGGCGCCGGTGGCCGCGAGGTGGGGGGTTTGCCCTTCGTCCACCTTCCCGCCGATGACGATGGAGGCCTTCGTGGCCTGCACGCCGCAGCGGAGGACCGTCTTCACCTCGAGGGCGAGGTCATCGAAGGGCAGCTTCCGAAGAATGGCCCTGAGATCGGCCTCGGGCACGCCCAGGGCCAGGAAGGCGCCGACCCAAAGGTCGCCGCTGAGGCCGGAGAAGGGGTCCACCCAGAGATCGCGCATCCCCCAAGAATAGAACGAGGCCCCCGATCGGGGGCCTCGTCATGGGGATGGAATGAGGGTTAGTCCTCGTCCTTCAGCTTCTCGGCCTGGGCATCGAGGTGCGTCATCAGGCGCTGGGCCAGGGCTTCGTCATCGAGGGGCGTGAACATATCGCCTTCCTTGATCTCGAAGATTTCCAGAGAAAGGCCTTCCTCTTCGGAGAGGGTCCCTTCGCTCTGGGCCTGGACCTCGGAGAGGGGGGCGAGGATGCAGAAGTGGCGGTTCTCGAAGTCCACCTCCTCGAGGATGGCGAACTCTTCCTTTTCGCCGTTCTCGTCCTCGAGCTCCACGACTTCGATCTCGTAGGAATCGTCGTGGTCGTGGTTGCAGTCGGGGCCGTGCTCGTGGCCTTCGTGAGCCATGGGGATCTCCTTGCGCGAAGATCCAGACTAGGGCCAACGGGCTCCCTGGGCCAGGAAAGTTTTTGGTCGGAATCCTACAAGCTAAGGACCTACAGCAATTTCGCTTCGGCAGGGCCCGTCACCACGGCCTTGATGGGTTTGCGGGTCCCCGGCGCCTCCAGGCGGATGCGCTCCCCCAGGGCGCCGCTGGAGCGGGCGAGGGCTTCCGTGGTGACCGTGAGGCCCTCCACCTCGGCGGTGAGCTTCACCCGCTCGCCGGCTTGCACGAGGGGGATCACTTCCACATCCAGTTGGGTGAGCGTGTGACCTGCGGACAGCGGCCCCTTGGTCCGCATGCCCTTGGGCATTTCCAGCAGGGCGCCATCCGGCGGGACCCCTTCGAAGGGGACGGCCTCCAACATGGATTCCTCGATCGAAGTGCGCCGCGCCAGGGCCTCGCGGCTGCGCCAAAGCTGGCCCACCCATCGGCCCTCGAGGTCCACGCGCACTTGGCCGGCCCGGCGCCCGTCCATCTGCATGTCCAGCACCACGAAGAAGCGGCCCACGGGATCTCGCTTGCTGAGGTGGGTGCCCAGCACCGTGATGGGGCCCGGGCCCAGCAGGGGCGGGAGCACCGGTGCTTGAACGAGCTTGAACTTCCATTCCCCCGGCAGGTTGACGGCCACGGCTTCGGCCCGTGCAATGGCCGCCTCGGCGAGCTGCACCGCCCGAGGATCCTCGCCCGCCTGGAGCCCCAGGCAGGCGAGCAGCAGGAGCAGGAAGGCGCGCATCGTCATCACCGCTTGAGGTTGTTGATGAGGCTGAGCATGTCGTCCACGGTCTTGATCGTCTTGCTGTTGGCCTCATAGGCCCGCTGCCCGACGATCATATTCACCATCTCTTCCGCGATGTCCACGTTGGAGACTTCCAGGAACCCCTGGTTGATGCCCCCGAGGCCGTTCTGGCCCGGCACGTCGTCGATGGCGTCACCGCTGGCGAGTGTGGGCATCACGAGGTTCCGGCCGATCTGGTTCAGGCCCGCCGGGTTGATGAAGTTGCTGATGGTGATCTGCCCGATCTGCTGGGGCGCGGCCTGCCCCGGCTGTTGGACGCTGACGGTGCCATCCTGGGCCACCGTGATGCTGGTGGCATCCTGGGGCACGGTGATCTGGGGATCCAGCGGATAGCCCTGGGCATTCACGAGCGTGCCGTTCTGATCCTTCGAGAAGGAGCCATCCCGGGTGTAGGCGAAGGTGCCATCGGGCTGGGTGACGCGGAAGAAGCCATTGCCTTCGATGGCGAGGTCGAAGCTGTTGCCCGTCTGCTTCATGTTGCCGGTGGCATAGGTACGGACCAGGGCGGACAGCTTGGAGCCGTGGCCCAGCTGGATGCCCGTGGGCAGCGAGGTGCTGGTGCTGCTGTTGGTGCCCGCCAGGTTCACCGTCTGATAGAGGAGATCCTGGAACTCCGCCCGGGCCTTCTTGTAGCCCATGGTGTTCACGTTCGCCAGGTTGTTGGAGATGGTGTCCATGTTGAAAGCCTGGACGGTCATGCCCGCGGCGGCGGACCACATTGCACGCATCATTGGAAACCTCCTTGAATCGGGACGGAACGTCGCTAGTTGGTACGGGCGATATCGGCGATGGAGCGGCCATCGAGGTCATTGCTGATGGTGGAGGCCACCTTCATGCTCATTTCGAAGAGCCGGTTGAGGCGGATCATCTCGACCATGGCCGAGGGCAGGTCCACGGCGCTCTGCTCCAGGACGCCGGCCTGCACCGTGCCCTTGGCCGGGACTTCCTTGGCGCCGGTGGGATCGAAGCGCAGGTTGCCCGAGCGGGACATGGCGCCTGGATTCTCGTAGGCCTTGATGTCCAGGGCCCCCAGGGGATTGCCACCCTGGCTGATGCCCCCGTCCGGGGTGACACTCAGCTCCCCGCCCTTGGGGTCGATGGTGACGGGCTGGCCATTCTTGCCCATCACAGGGCTGCCATCCAGGGCCTGCAACTGGCCGTTCACGCCCATCTGGAACCGGCCATCCCGGGTGGCCCGTAGCCCCTGGGGGGTCTGGACCATGAAGAAGCCTTCTCCCTGCAGGGCCATATCCAGGTTCCGGGCCGTGGGGCGGAGGGTGCCCTGGTCCGTGATCACGCCCGTTTCGCCAAACACCACGCCATCGTTCACGGCCCCGCTGAGGGGCAGTCGCCGGCTGCTGCCGCCGGCCTTGTTGAACACCGCGAAGAAGGCCCGGTCGGGCTTGTAGCCCACCGTGGCCGAGTTCGCCAGGTTGTTCGAGACCACTTCCATCTGGAAGCTTCGTGCCTTCAGGCTACCGGCGGCGACGTAGTATGCGGGGTCCATCTGGGCATCTCCGGCCGGGTGAGACTCCCGGGCAGGAGGGTAAGCGCAGGGGACGTGCCAGGTTCAATCCGGCATGGAGAAGCGGTGGGTGCACTCCACCCAGGCCTCGGAACCATCCTTGTAGCTCTCCCGCTTCCAGATGGGGACCTTCTGCTTGATCTCGTCCATGATCCAAGCCGCCGCCTGGAAGCTCTCGGCCCGGTGGGCGCTGCTGGTGGCGACGACGACGGCGGCTTCGGTGAGGGGCACGACGCCGATGCGGTGGTGGATGGCGCAGCGCGTGAGGCCGAAACGCTCCAGGGCCTTCTCGCGCAGGAGGGCCAACTCCTTCTCCGCCATGGGCACGTAGGCCTCGTAGGCCAGCTGAAGGACGGGACGGCCCTCGTGATGGTCCCGGGCCCGGCCTTCGAAGAGCACGAGGGCCCCGGCATGGGGATCCTCCATGGCGTCCCGCAGGGCCACGGCATCCAGGGGTGCTTCCATCACGCGGATCCAGGGAATCAATCGAGCCTCCGCGGACAGGTTAGCCTGGTAGGTCCGGGAGGAAATGTGAACGCATTCAAAACCGAGGTGGAGCTGTATGCCGATGGCGCCTGCCTGGGCAATCCCGGGCCCGGCGGCTGGGGCTTCCTCCTGCGCATCCAGACTCCCGAAGGGCCCAAGGAGAAGGAGGGAAGCGCCTTCGAGGCGGACACCACCAACAACCGCATGGAGCTCATGGCGGTGATCCGGGGGTTGGAGACGCTGGCCCGCCCCTGCAAGGTGCACTTGGTGAGCGACAGTCAATACGTGGTGAAGGGCCTGGCGGAATGGCTCCCGGGTTGGAAGCGGAAGGGCTGGCGCAAGGCCGACGGCCAGCCGGTGATGAACGCTGACCTCTGGCAGCGCCTGGATGAACTGGCGCGCCATCACGACGTGCGCCCCAAGTGGGTGCGCGGGCACAACGGGCATCCGGAGAATGAACGGGTGGATCAGTTGGCGCGGGAAGCGGCCCAGAAGGGCTAATTCCCCCCTTCAAGACAACGGGCCTCTCGCGAGGCCCGTTGTCTTGAAGGAAGGCGGGAAGCTCAGCGGCGCTTCAGGAAGCGGAACTGGACCTCCGCCCAGCCCTTCACGGGCTTGCCATCCCGGGTCGCGGGCTGGAAGGTGCTCTGTTTGGCCGCTTCGATGGCCGCTTCGTCGAACCCGTAGCTGCCGGGAACGCCCTCGATCACCTTGACCGTCAGGGCCTGGCCGGACTCGCTCACGAAAATGCGCAGGCGGACCGTGTGATCCTTGTTGAGTTCCCACTTCTGAGCCGCGGCCCGCATCGGGAACACGGGCGCCACCTGGTTGAGCAGGGTGGCGGGTGATTCCACCGCGGCGGTGGCGGGCTTGGTGTCCTGGGCGGGCACGTTGGGCGCCGGGGCCTGTGGCTGGGGCTGCGGCGTGGGGGCGGGCACGTTCTGGGTCTGCTGGGGAGCCGGGTTGCTCGGCTGAAGGGCCGGCACCTGGGGCGGAGCCTGCTTGGTGGGTTCCACCACGGACTGGGCCTTGGCGGCCGCGGCCTGCTGGGCCACCTGCAACTGCTTTTGGCGATCCGCGAGTTCCTTGGCCTGGCGCTCCAGTTCCTGCTTCTGCTTCTTGCTCTCTTCCAGCTGCTTCTGGACCGCTTCCTTCTCGGCGACGCTCTTGGCCTGGGACAGCTGCTCCTGGAGCTTCTGCTCCTTGACGTTTTCAGCCGCCTGCTTGGACTTCAGATCCATGTTGGCCTGTTCCTGCAGGGCCTGCTGGCGCTGCAGTTCGGCGAGCTGCTGCTGGAGGGCGGCCACTTCCGCGTTCTTGCGATTGCCCCCCAGGAAGAAGACCGCGCCCAGCACGAGGATGACCGCGGCGGCGACGCCGCCGATGATCACGTTCTTCTTGCTCTTCTCCTGCTCCTCCTGGAGCGTGTCGATGTGCTCGGCCCGGCCCGCGCCGCTGCGCATGGCCTCGCCCACGGCGGTGTAGCCCGTGTAGTTATCCGACTGCTCCGCCTTCATGGCGGCCGTGTCCTTGTCGTTCTCCTCCCGGAAGAGGGTGTGCATGAAGAACGCGAGGCTGAAGGTGGTGGGGCTGAAGTCGCCGTCGTAAAGGACGCGCTCCAGCTCCTGGTTGAAGGTGTCCATGTTCGTGAAGGGCGACGTGCCCAGGAGCAGGCGGTTGAGGAAGGCCTTGATCTCCGGGGGCAGCGGGGTTTCCTCCTGGGCAGCCTTCAAGGTGGCGCGGTTCAGGGCCGAGCCCACCGCGTCCAGACCCAAGGGCAGCTTCTCGAAGGTGAGGAGTTCGAACAGGATGGCGCCGATGCCGAAGAGGTCCCGGGCCAGGGGCTGATCGCCGCCCTGGAAGTAGGGGCTCAGGATCGTCTGCACCGTGACGGACTTGGGGGCCAGGGCCGCCATCGCGGCAGCGTAGGGGGCGTCGATGAGCTGGGTGGCGCCTTCGAAGCTCACCCACACGCTGTGGGGGCTGAGCACGCCGTGGGTGAGGCCCTTGCTGTGCATTTGCACCACGGACTGGGCCACGCCCTGGATCACGGAGAGCGCATGATCCACACCGAAGGGGATCTGCTCCATGCGGGCCTTCTCGATGAGCTGGGCCAGGCTGCGGCCCGGCACGAACTCGCAAGCCACGAGGGGCACCTTGCCCGCCTCGGTGCGATAGCCCTGGCCATAGGCCCGGGAGCCGCCCAGGGACTGGGCGGATTTCATCACTTCCGTGAGGCGCGTGTTGATGCCCGCCTGGACGATCTCATCCGAGAACGTGCGCACGAGCATGTGCCGCTCGAAGGCCGCGCCCGTGGTGACCACCGCACGGTGGATGCTGCCGAAGGGATCCTTGGCCAGCTGGCCGGCCAGCAGGAAGGATCCGGTGCGAGTGTAGGTGGCCATGGATGGCTCCAGAGTGATTTAGAAAAGATAAATCAGAAGTCGGGAATTGCCCATGCATCAAGATGCAGGGGGAACCCAAGCATCTCCGCAGTTCCGCCAGAGAAGAATCCAAAGATTGGCAGTGGCGTGGATGCCATTGGAAAAACTGAGTTGGAGCTGGGCGAAAGGTACCGAGAGATCATCCCAGGGGCCCAGGGGTTTGCCCTTCTGGAGGTCGAAATGCCCCAGCAGCCGCTGGTGCCGCTCGAGCTTCTGATCCTGCCAGGCCACGATGCGGGGGGTGGGGTCCAGGTCGGCCTTCAGGGACCAGAAGGGCTCCGAGGTCACCAGCAAGTGATGGAGGTTCTGATCCGCGTAGGCCTCGAAATGCAGGCGCAGTGGATCGAGGCCCAGGCGGCAGGAGGGGTCGTGCAGCGCCTGGACCATGCGCGCCAGGATGCCCAGGTCCCGGGCGATGTCATCGGCGGATCGGCGTTCCTCGCTCATGCGGACCACGGTGCGGTACTGGGCCGCCACGGATTCCGCCGTGGGCGGTTCGTAGGAGGCGACCCCCCGGGCGCCCTCCAGGAAGGCGTCCTGGTGGGCCCGGAGGAAGGCGGCCATGGGGCGCGGGATCATCCGCAACGCCTTCACGGACTGGGTTTCGTGCATGCGGGGGGACCAGGCCCCCAGGGTGCTCGTCAGCAGGATCGGAATCAGGAATCGCATCAGGTTTCTTGAGTGGGAACGGGCGCGTCGAGGGGGATTCCCAGGGCCCGGAGGCGATGGAGCATCGTGGTGCGGGCCATGCCCAACCTGCGGGCGGCCTCGCTCTTGTTCCACCCCGAGGTCTGCAGCGCGTCGAGGATGAAGCGCTTCTCCAGATCCAGCAGGAAGGCGGGCAGGTCCGAGGGCGTTCCCATGACGGGAAATCCCACGGCCGGGATGTCGCCGGCCATGGCGGCGGGCAGATCCTGGGCCATGAGGCGATCGGGATCCGAGCCCAAGGCCATGGCCCGCTCGATGGCGTTCTCCAATTCGCGCACGTTGCCGGGCCAGGGATAGGCCTCCAGGGCCCGGAGCGCGGAGGGCTCCACCTGCTTCACGGGCTGGCCGAGCTCCCGGGCGAATTTGCGGATGAAGTGGGCCACCAGCACCGGGATGTCCTCGGGATGCTCTTTCAGGGAGAGCAGCTGGATGGGGATGACGTTGAGCCGGTAGTAGAGGTCCTCGCGGAAGAGCCGGCGCTCCACCTGGCTCACCAGGTTCTCGTTGGTGGCGGCCACCACGCGCAGATCCACCTTCACGGTGCGGGTGGAGCCCAGGGGCGTGTACTCCCGCTCCTGCAGCACGCGGAGCAGCTTCACCTGGAGGCCGATGGGCATGGTGCCGATCTCATCCAGGAACAGCGTGCCGCCTTCGGCCTGGGCCAGGCGACCCGGGCGATCCGTGCGAGCGTCGGTGTAGGCGCCCTTCACGTGGCCGAAGAGTTCATCCTCCAAGAGCGTCTCGGGGATGGCGCCGCAGTGGATGGCGACGAAGGGTTTATGGGCCCGGGGGCTCTGTTGGTGGATGGCCCGGGCCACGAGTTCCTTGCCGGTGCCGCTGGGGCCCGTGATGAGTACCGTGGAAGGCGAGGGTGCCACCCGCTTGATGAGGGCCATGAGGTTCTGCCACACGGCGCTGCGGCCCACCAGGGAAGGCCCGGTGCGGTCGCCCTCCAATTGGCTCTTGAGGCGCTTGTTCTCCTGGTTCAGCTGGCTCTTCTCGATGGCCCGGAGCAGCGTGTGCTCCAGCTCCTCCACCTGGAAGGGCTTGGGCACGTAGTCGTAGATGCCCATGCGCATGGCCTGGAGGGCCGTTTCCACCGAGGTGGTGCCCGAGAGCACGACCACTACCGTATCCGGCTGCTTCAGGGCCTCCCGCGCCAGTTCAAGGCCATTGAGGTCCGGCAGGATGAGATCCACCACCGCGAGGTCGAATACCTGCTGACGGATGAGCTGGGCCCCGCGCAGACCGGATCCGGTCGTTACGATCTCGTGCCCATGCTTCGACAGGATCCCCTCCACGAGCTCGAGGAGGTTGGGATCGTCATCCACCAGAAGGATGCGGACATGGGACATAGGGTCAGGGTCCCTCAGGGGGGAGGTGCCGTCAAGGAATGGACAGGTGCGAGATCACCTTTGCCAGGCTTGGGCCAGTTCTGGACAATAAGGGCCAGCAAAACAATAAGTTTCACAATCCTTACAGGCCCTTAGGACCCCCCATGGACCGAACCAGCCTCTGGAATCGCGCGAGCGCCCCCTGGGCCTGGGCGCTGCCCTGGGCCCTGGCCGCCGCCTGCGCCGTGCCCTGGCTGCTGCCCGAGGATTGGGGTGGGAGCTTGCCCCGCTGGGTGCCCTGGGTGGGCTGGGGGCTGGTGCTCCTCAGCGCCCCCCTGGTCCGCTGGCGGCGGTGGGCCCCGCTGCCCCTGGCTCTGCTCCTCGCCTGGGTCACCCTGGGGGCCCTCCGCCACCGGGCCCTTGCCGACCGAGCCCTCCCCACGGGCTGGGCGGAGCTGGAGGGCCGCATCAGCGAGCCCTGGAGCCGCCAAGGGGAGCGCCTCAAGGGCCGCCTGCAATGGGGCGCCACCGAGGTGATCCTCTCCCTGCCGGGGGACGTCAGCGCCCCCCCGCCCCCGGGCACCCCGGTCCGGGTCCGAGCTGAGCTCATGGCCGTGGATCCGGCCCCCGCCTTCCTGGCGGAGCGCCCCCGGTGGCGGGCCCTGGATGATGGGTCCCCCCGCCGCGCCTTCATCCCCTCGGGGCTCGTCTTCGAAATCCTGGGCCCCCCGGCCCCCTCCCCCGCCCTGCGCCTGCGCACCTGGGCCCGCCAGCGCTTCGAGGCCCTCCCCCTGGAGCCCCTGGGGCGGGACCTCTGGGGCGCCCTGGCCCTGGGCATTCCGCCCGTGCAGGACGAGGTCTTCGCCCCCTTCGCCGAAAGCGGCACGCTCCACGTGCTAGTGGTTTCCGGGCTTCAGGTGAGCTTGATGATGCTGCTGGCGGGTTGGTTGGCCCGGCCCTTCGGGCGCTGGGGGCTCACCGTGGCCGCCCTGGGGGCCGGGCTGGCCTTCGCCTCGGTGGTGGGTTTCTCCGCCCCGGTCTGGCGGGGTCTCCTCATGGGCGCGGCCTGGGCCCTGGGTCGCGCGTCCGGGTGGCGGCTGGCCCCGGTGCTGGGGTTGCACGGCGCCCTGCTGGCCTGGCTCCTCGCCCACCCCGGCGCCGGCTGTGATCCCGGCTTCTTGCTGGCCTGGTGGGCCCTGTTGGCCCTGCTGTGGGGCACGGAGCCCATGGCGGACCTGCTGCAGCCCCTGGCGGGCCCCCTGGCCCGGCCCCTGGCCACCCTCGTGGCCCCCTGGGCCGCCACCCTGCCCCTCCTGGCCATCTTCCATGGCGGCGCGCCGGTGTGGGCCGTGCTGGCCAACGCCTTCATCCTGCCCGCGGTCCTGGTGCTCACGCCCGTCTGCCTCGCCCTCACCTTGCTGCCCTGGACGGCGGCCGTGGCCGCGGTGGGCGCCCTCCTCGCCTGGATCGGCGGTACCCTCCTGCCCCGTTTCGCGGCCCTGCGCCCCCTGGGCACGGATCCCCTCTGGCCCTGGCTCCTCCTGATCCTCGGCTGGCTGGTGCTGGCCCAGGCTCGGGCCCGCTTCCGCCGCACCCGCGCGATCACCCTCGGCCTCACCCTCGCCACGGTGGGGCTGCTCAGCACCCGGGGCACCGGCCGGGCGCCCACCACCTTGACCCTGGAAGCGATGGACATCGGCCAGGGGGATGCCCTGCTGATCCGCCAGCCCGGCGGCGACGCCACCCTCATCGATACGGGCCCCGGCCCCTGGGCGGCCCGTCGCATCGCCCGCACCCTCAGCCGCCGGGGCGTGCGGGAGCCCGTGCACCTCGTGCTCACCCATCCCCATGGGGATCACGCCGGGGGATACGCCACCCTCGGGCGCCTCTGGCCCCTGGCCTCCCTCGCGCGCCCGGCGCTGCACGGCGCGGAAGATCCCTGGTTGCCCTTCGGCGCCATGCCCATCACCCTCGACGCCACCCGCGGAGCGCGCTGGAACCGGGGCGAATCCACCTTCAGTGTCCGCTGGCCCGCCAAGGCCTTCGACCTGCCGGATGCCAACATGGTGAGCCTCGTCCTGCGCGTGGATTGGCGGGATCGCCAGCTATGGCTCATGGGCGATGCCCTGGGCATCCAGGAGCGGGATCTGCTGGATCTGGGCGACCCCGGCCCAGGCACCCATCGCATCCTCAAGGCGGGGCACCATGGCAGCCGCAGCAGCTCCGATCCCGATTGGGTCCACGCCCTGGCACCAGAACAGGTGCTCCTCACGGCGGGAAGGCGGAATCGGTTCGGCCATCCCCACGCGGAAACGCTGGCGACGCTCCAGGGCCTCCCCACCCATCACGTGGGCGAAGCGCGGGGCATCCTGCTCCAGGCGACGCCCACGGGATGGCGGGTGACTCCCGGGCTACCCCCTTCCGCGGACTGAACTCCGCGAGCTACTTGCTCGCGGCCTTCGTCGCCGGCTTGGCCACCTTCACCGTCTCCTTGACCGTCGTCTTGGGGTGCTTGATGGCTTCCCCCTTCTTGACGAATTCGCCGGTGATCGCACTCCGAACCCGTGTTGGCTTGGGCATGGGAGTCTCCCTCACGACGGGAATCGAATCATCCGATTCCCGCTTCCGAACATGGTTGGAGACCCCCGGGTGTCAAGGCTCCGCGGCGCTCAGTCGAACACGCCCATGCCCCGTAGGATCTCGATGAGACGCAGACTCTGAGCCTGATGGTTGGCCACCCACTGGGGTTGAGCCTGGGGGCCCACTTCGTTCACCACCACCAGCGCGGCGCCCACGGGCACCTGGGCCGCGTGGCAGGCCGCGTAGACGCCCGTGATTTCCAGATGCTCCACCGCGCCCAAGGTCGCCAGCAGCGCAGCGCCTTCTCGAATCCGGGTGATGGCGGGGGGCACGACCACCT
Organism: Holophagaceae bacterium; assembly: GCA_035255465.1. Taxonomy (GTDB): domain Bacteria; phylum Acidobacteriota; class Holophagae; order Holophagales; family Holophagaceae; genus JAFDVN01. The sequence goes on along the minus strand of DATEZP010000049.1, from coordinate 13,117 downwards.
CATGGGCGGGAAAGGCCAAGGGCGGCAGCGTGGCGTTCCAATGCGTACGCTCCACCACGGGGCGGTAACTCTCGCCGCGCCGCTCTTCCAGGGAGCTGGCATGGGCGCCGGCGGCCCAGATGATGTCGCCCACCTTCAACCGGTCATCGAAGTGGCCGCAGGTGCCCACGAAGAGCACCCCTTCGGGGCGCAGCTCCTCGATGAGCCGGGCCGTGCTCGCCGCCGCCAGTAACTGCCCCACGCCGGTGCAGGCCACGGACCAGCCCTTCGGCGGAGCCTCCAGGAAGGGGCCGAGTTCGGGAGGGAAGGCACCCAGGAGCAGTTTCATCGCTCAGTCCTCCCGGAAGACATCGCTGAGGTAGGTGAGTCCCCCCAGCAACCCCACGCGCCAGTAACCCCAGGAGTGGCCACCGCCGCGGACCCGCAAGGCATGGGTGACGCCCCGGGCATCCAGGAGGCTGTGGAAGGCGAAAGTCCCCTTGAGCAGCGGATCATGGTCGCCGCAATCGAGGTAGATGCGGGTGGAGGGAAAGGCCTCCGCCTTGGCGTTCTCCAGCACCTTAAGGGGGCTGAGCGACTGCCAATGGGGGGAGACGCGGGCTTCGCCCTTGGCCGCGCCAAAGGTGGGCGCGTATGCCTGGGCCCAACGCTCCGGCGTGATGGCCACCACGTCCTCCGGGGCGCGGAGGGAGGGGCTCAAGGCCATGCAGGCCGTGAACCGATCGCTGTGCCGCAGGGCGTAGGAGAGCGCGCTGTAGCCGCCCATGGAGATGCCGCCGATGGCCCGGGAACGCCGGTGGGTGCGCACCCGGAAGCGCTCCTCGATGAAGGGCATGAATTCCTTGAAGAAGTAATCCTCCCACCGCGAGGCACCATCCGCGCTGTTCACGAACCAGCTGGCGCCGCCATCGGGCATCACCACGATCATCGGCGTGGCGCGCCGATCCGCGATGGCCCGGTCCAGGGTCTCCGTGATCTCGCCGTTGTGAATCCAGGCGGCATCGTCATCGCCGAAGCCGTGGAACAGGTACACCACGGGGTAGGTGCGCTTGCTCAGCTCGTAGCCCGGAGGCAGGTAGATCGAGTACCGCATGGCCTTCTTGAAGATCTCGCTGGGCAGCGAGAGCCCTTCCCGCACCTCGCCCTGGGCCCAGGCGCGGGCGCAGACCAGGAGCAGGAGGGCGAAGGTGCGGAGCACGTGGCGCATCGGCATCAGCGGGTGAGCTTGCGGTACTTGATGCGGTGGGGCACCAGCTCCTTGAGGCCCAGGACTTCCTTCCGGTACGCCTCGTACTGGCTGTAGTTGCCATCGAAGAAGGTGACCTTGCTGTCGCCCTCGAAGGCCAGAATGTGCGTGGCCAGGCGATCCAGGAACCAGCGGTCGTGGCTCACGATCACCGCGGAGCCGGCGAAGCTCTCGATGGCCTCCTCCAGCGCCCGCATCGTGTTCACGTCAAGATCGTTGGTGGGCTCGTCGAAGAAGAGCAGATTGGATTCGCTCTTCAGGGTGAGAGCGAGGTTCAGGCGGTTCTGCTGGCCGCCCGAGAGCTCCTTCACCTTCTTCTGCTGGGTGTCGCCACTGAAGCCGAAGCGGGAGAGCCAGGCCCGGGCATTCACCTGCTTGCCGCCCAGCTCGATCTGCTCGTAGCCGCCGGAGACGGCTTCGAACACTGTCTTATCGGCGTTGAGCCCTTGGCGCAGCTGATCCACGTAGGCCATCTTCACCGTGTCGCCCACGCGGATGTCACCGCCGTCGGGGGTCTCCTGGCCCGTGAGCATGCGCACGAGCGTGGTCTTACCGGCGCCATTGGCGCCGATGACGCCCAGAATGCCGCCCCGGGGGATGGCGAAGGTGAGGTCATCGAAGAGCACCTTATCCCCGAAGGCCTTGGAGACGCCCGTGAGCTCCGCCACCAGGTCGCCCAGGCGGGGCCCCGTGGGGATGTAGATCTCCAGCTCCTGCTCCTTCTGGCGGCCCTCTTCGCCGGCCAGCTTCTCGTAGTCGTTGATGCGGGCCTTGCTCTTGGTGTGCTGCCCCTTGGGCGACATGCGGATCCACTCCAGCTCGCGCTCGAGGACCTTCTGCCGCTTCTTGTCGCTCTTCTCGTCCTGGGCCAGGCGGTTCTGCTTCTGCTCCAGCCAGCTGGAGTAGTTGCCCTTCCAGGGGATGCCCTCGCCACGATCCAGCTCCAGGATCCACTCGGCCACGTTGTCCAGGAAGAAGCGGTCGTGGGTGATGGCGATGACGGTGCCGTGGTAGTTCTGCAGGTGGTGCTCCAGCCAGGCCACGGTCTCGGCGTCCAGGTGGTTGGTGGGCTCGTCCAGCAGGAGGATGTCGGGCTTCTGGAGCAGGAGGCGACAGAGGGCCACGCGGCGGCGCTCACCACCCGAGAGCACCTTGATCTGGATGTCGCCATCGGGGCAGCGGAGGGCGTCCATGGCCTGCTCCAGCTGCGTGTCGAGGTCCCAGCAGTCGTGGGCGTCGATCTTCTCCTGCAGCTCGCCCTGGCGGGCCAGCAGCGCGTCCATGTCCGCCTCGGGATCCGCGAACTTGTCGTTGATCTCGTTGTACTCCTTGAGCCACCCCACCTTCTCGGCGGCCGCCTCCTCCACGACCTCCCGCACCGTCTTCTCGGGATCCAGCTGGGGCTCCTGCTCCAGCATCCCCGTGGTGTAGCCCTTGGAGAGCACGGCCTCGCCGTTGAAGTCATGGTCGGTGCCCGCCATGATGCGCAGCAGCGTGGATTTGCCCGATCCGTTGAGGCCCAACACGCCGATCTTGGCGCCGAAGAAATAGCTGAGGGAGATGTCCTTGATGACGGTCTTGCCGTTGTACATCTTGGACACCCGCATCATGGAGTAGATGATTTCGGGCTGCTCGCTGGTGGTCTTGGCCATGGATCTTCCGGTGGGCCCCGGAGTGGGGCGAAACCTCCATTTTGCCTGAACCAGGGGCCCGATACTCAGGCCAAATGGCTCAGGACCCACCGCGCCGCGGGGATGCTCAAGCCGTTCCCCAGGAGCTTGTACCGCTTTTCGAGGGACAGGTTTTCCGGGAACCGGAACCCCTCCGGCAGGCCCAGCAACCGTCCCACCTCCCTGGGCGAGAAGCGGCGCACGCCCTGCTCCGTGACGAGGAAGGAACCGCTGCCCACGAAGCGCTGACCGTAGCCCCCGATGAAACAGGAGCTCCGCCGGTCCTCCGGCCGCGCGAGGTCCAGGCCCATCCAATGCTTGGCCCGCACCGGCTCCGGCAGGTACAGCGCCGGGTCCACGACTCCATCCAGGTAGTCCGCCAACGGTCGTGGCGCCACCCCGGGAAACGATGGCTCCGGCAGGGGTCCCCGGGAGGCCAGCACGTAGACCCGGGGCCGCTGGTTGGGCACGCCCAGGGCCGTGGGGCAGAGCCGGAGGGCACGACGCCGGAAGCCCAGGCCATCGAGCAGCCCCGTCAGCCGTGCGTGGGATTGGGATTCCAGGAACCCCTCCACGTTCTCCAGCACGAGGCGCTCCGGCGGAGCCTCCTCCAGGATCTCCAGCAGGCGCAGGAAGGCCCGGGCCCGGGCATCCGCGAGATCCGCCTTCAGGCCCATGCGGCAGTAGGGCTGGCAGGGCGGGCTCAGCACCCACGTGTCGGCACCGAGGTCCGCCAGCTCCCGGGTGGGGATCGTGGCCAGCTCCCGGGGCCGGGGCGCCTCGCCATGGTTCAGGGCGTAGGTGGCGTTGGCGGCGGGGCTCACATCGTAGGCGGCCACCACGGTGGCCGAGGGCGGCAGCGCGTAGCGCCACCCGCCGATCCCCGAGAACAGTTCCAGCACCCGCATCTCCAACTATCGCATTCTCCCCTGGAGAATGCTCCCCGTCGCCAACGGCTCCGGGAGTTGGAGCCCCCCCAGCCTAATCGGGACGGCGCCCCACCCGTATCCCGGGCCATCGGAGGTCCCATGGACTCGAAGACCCGCACCGAGGAATTCCGGCTCAGCGGTGGTGAAGTGCTCGACAAGGTGAAGGCGCTCCTTCATGAAGGCAACATCCGGCGCCTCATCCTCAAGAACGAGGAGGGCCGCACCCTCCTGGAGATCCCCTTGGTGGTGGGCCTCGTGGGCGTGGCCCTGCTGCCCATCCTCGCCGCCGTGGGGGCCGTGGCCGCCGTGGCCACGCGGCTGACACTGGTCGTGGAGAAGGTCGGCGACTGAACCCGCTTGCCCAGGGCCTTCGATCGCCCCATGGTGGGAGGCGATGGGAGACGCCATGGCGGATCAACGGGACCTTGAGCGCCGCGTGGCCGAGTTGGAATCGGAGCTCGCCCGGGTCCGGAAGTCGCAGTTCCGGGGCCTCCGCAAGCAGGCCTCCTGGGACCTCTTCGGCCTGCCCGCCTGGTGCATCGCCGTGGGGCCCGACCCCGAGACCGGGCAGGTGAAGGGCCACGCCAAGGGCTTCGTCGCCATTGGCGACCTGGCCACGGGCTTCCTCGCCATCGGGGGACTGGCCCGGGGTGTCTTCGCCTTCGGCGGGCTCTCCATCGGCTGCGTCTCCTTCGGCGGGTGCTCCATCGGCCTCGCCTTGGCCCTCGGTGGCTTCGCCATGGGCGGTGTGGCCCTCGGCGGTGCCGCGGTGGGGGGCGTGGCCATGGGCGGCGGCGCCGCGGGCGTCTATGCCATGGGTGGGGCGGCCGTCGGCTCCCACGTCATCCGCCAGGATCGCCGGGATCCAGAAGCGATCGCCTTCTTCGGGCGCTACGGCATCCATCCGCCCGCCCCGCGCCGGCGCTGATATCAGGCCCGCACGGCCCACCGCAGCTTGGCGGGCTTGGAGCGGGGATTGTCCACCTGCTCCTGCAGGGAGGGACGCAGCACCTCGCTGACCTCCGCATAGAGCCCCGCGCGCTGCCCTTCCTGGAAAGCCTTCTTCACCCGGCGGTCCTCGCCGGAGTGGAAGGTGAGGATCGCCACGCGGCCGCCGGGCTTCAGGGCCTTCGGCAGGGCGGCCAGGAACTGGTCCAGCACCTTGAACTCCTCGTTCACAGCGATGCGCAGGGCCTGGAAGGTGCGCTGGAGGGTCCGGCGGGTGTCGGGATCCTCGCGCGGGAGGCCGTGGTCCCGGGCCAGCACATCCCGCAGGAAGTCCGCCAGCTGGGTGGTGGTCGTGAAGGGCTCCCGGTGACCGGCGAGGGCGCGGGCGAGGGGCGCGGCCAGGGGCTCGTCGGCGTTCTCCGCCAGGAGGTCCGCCAGGTCCTCTTCCGAGAGCGAGCTCAGGAAGACCGACGCGGGCTTCCCCTTCTGGGGGTTCAACCGCAGATCCAGGGGCCCCTCCAGCTTGAAGGTGAAGCCCCGGGCGGGGTTGTCGATCTGCATGGAGGAGAGGCCCAGATCCGCCAGCACCGCATCGAAGGGCCCCGTCTGCGGGATGAGCCCCGGCAGGCCGCCGAAGTTCATGCGGCGCGTCTCGAAGACCTCGGGCCCGAAGCCCTCGCCCCGCAGCCGCACTTCCGTCTTGGGCAGTTCCAGGGGATCCACGTCGAGTCCCACCAGGTGCCCGCCCGGCAGGATGCGCTGCAGCAGCTCGCGGCTGTGCCCGCCGTAGCCCAGTGTCACGTCCAGGCACCGGAAGCCCGGCCTCGGCGCGAGCGCCTCCAAGATTTCCGCCACCATGATGGAACGGTGCGTGCCCGCCGGCGTCTGCCCCCGGGCCTTCACCTTCTCCAGCTCGGACGCATAGGCCGACGGATTCAGCTCCTTGTACTTCTCCTCGAAGCGCCGAGGGTTCTTGCCCTTGTAGCGCACCCGGCGCTTGTGGATGGGAGCCTCGTCCGTCATCCCTCCATGGTGGCGCGCCTCGGGGGTGAACGGAAGGAGCAGGCCCGAGATGGGAACGCGAAGCGCGCGAAGAAGAACGCGAAGAGCGCTAAGGGTCCCATTGCTTTTCTTCGCGCGCTTCGCGTTCCAGTCGCCCTAGCCCAGGTTCGCCTGCGCCGCCGCCAGGAGGGCGATAGGCACGCGGTAGGGGCTGCAGCTCACGTAGTCGAGGCCCACCTGGTGGAAGAAGACGACGGAGCGGGGATCCCCGCCATGCTCGCCGCAGACACCCACCTTGAGGCCCGGGCGGGCACCGCGGCCCTTCTCGGTGGCGATGCGCACGAGCTCGCCGATGCCCTCGGTGTCCAGGCTCTGGAAGGGGTCGTCCTCGAGGATCTTCTTGCCGACGTACTCCGGCAGGAAGGTGCCGGCATCGTCGCGGCTGAAGCCGAAGCCCATCTGGGTGAGGTCGTTGGTGCCGAAGGAGAAGAACTCGGCCTCCGGGGCGATCTTGTCGGCGGTGAGGGCGGCGCGGGGCACCTCGATCATGGTGCCCATGGGGGCGCTCCAGGCGGGATCCACGGCCTTCAGCTCCTCCAGCAGCTCCTGCTTGAGCCAGGTGAGCTCCTTCACCGCGCCCACCAGGGGAATCATGATCTCCGGCAGGGCCTTCACGCCCTTCTTCGAGACGGCGAGGGCGGCCTCCGCGATGGCCCGCACCTGCATGCGGTAGATCTCGGGATAGGTGATACCCAGGCGGCAGCCGCGGTGGCCGAGCATGGGGTTCATCTCGTGGAGCTGATCCAGGCGGCGCTTCACGGTGGCGAGGCTGATGGCCATCACCTGGGCCATCTCCTGCTGGCCCGCCTCGTCCTGGGGCAGGAACTCGTGAAGCGGGGGATCCAGCAGGCGGATGTTCACGGGCAGGCCGTCCATGGCCGTGAAGATGCCCTCGAAATCGGCGCGCTGCATGGGCAGGAGCTTCTCCAGGGCCTTGCGGCGGCCATCCACATCCCCGGCCAGGATCATCTCGCGCACGGCGAGGATGCGGTCGCCTTCGAAGAACATGTGCTCCGTGCGGCAGAGGCCGATGCCCGCGGCGCCGAAGGCCCGGGCCACTTTCGCATCGTGGGGCGTGTCGGCGTTGGTGCGCACGGCCAGGCGCTTGGATTCCAGGCTCCAATCCATGATCTTGCGGAAGCGCTGGAAGGTTTCGCTATCTTCGGCCTTCAGGGTGCCGTCCACCAGCACCTGGTTCACCTCGGAGGGATGGGGGCTCAACTTCCCAGCGAACACTTCCCCCGTGCTGCCGTCGATGCTGATCCAGTCGGTCTTCGCATTGAGTACGCGGTTGCCCACCTTGATGGTGTCGGCGGCGTAGTCGATCTGCAAGGCGCTGGCGCCGCAGACGCAGGGCTTGCCCATGCCACGGGCCACCACGGCCGCGTGGCTGGTCATGCCTCCGCGGGCCGTGAGGATGCCTTCGGCGGCCACCATGCCGGAGATATCCTCGGGGCTCGTCTCCACGCGCACCAGCACCACGGGGCCCGACTTCGCCAAGTCCTCGGCCTCCTCGGCCGTGAGGGCGATGCGGCCCGTGGCCGCGCCGGGACCGGCGTTGAGGCCCTTCGTGAGCAGGGCGCCCTCCTTCTGGAGGCGGGCCTTCTCCTTGGGGTCGAACACAGGCGCCAGCAGCTGGCTGAGGTTGCCCGCGTCGATGCGCTTAAGGGCCGTGGGGTGGTCGATGAGGCCCTCGTCCACCATGTCGATGGCGATGCGGATGCCGGCCAGTGCCGTGCGCTTGCCCGTGCGCGTCTGCAGCATGTAGAGCTTGCCGCGCTCGATGGTGAACTCGATGTCCTGCATCTCCTTGAAGTGGTGCTCCAGGCGGGAGGCGATGGCCATCAGTTCATGGAAGGAGGGCGGCATGGCCTCCTCAAGGCTGCGCAGGCCCGTGCCCGCGGCCTGCGCGGCGGTGATGGGCTGGGGGGTGCGGATGCCCGCCACCACATCCTCACCTTGGGCGTTGATGAGGTATTCGCCGTAGAAGCGCTTCTCGCCCGTGGCGGGATCCCGCGTGAAGGCCACGCCGGTGCCGCAGTCATCGCCCATGTTGCCGAAGACCATGCTCTGCACGTTCACCGCCGTGCCCCAGTCGTCCGCGAAGCGGTTGAGCTTGCGGTAGGTGACGGCACGGGAGGTGTTCCAACTCTCGAACACGGCGCGGATGGCGCCCCAGAGCTGATCCATGGGGTCCTGGGGAAAGGGCTTGCCCGTTTCCTCGTGGACGATTTCCTTGAAGGCGCCCACCAGCGTCTTCCAATCCTCGGCGCCGAGCTCGGTATCCAGGTGCTTGCCGAGGCGTGCCTTGGCGCGCTCCAGCTCGGCTTCGAAGAGGGCATGCTCGACGTTGAGCACCACGTTGGAGTACATGGTGATGAAGCGGCGGTAGCTGTCCCAGGCGAAGCGCGGGTTGCCGCTGGCGGCCTCCAGGGCCTTCACGGTGACATCGTTGAGGCCCAGGTTGAGGACCGTGTCCATCATGCCGGGCATGGAGACGCGGGCGCCGCTGCGCACGGAGAGCAACAGGGGCTGACCTTCCGTGGCGCCGAACGTCAGGCCCCGGGCTCCTTCCAGCCAGCGCAGGGCGGCCACGGCCTCCTGCTGCAGGGCCTCGGAGAGCTTGCGGCCGTTCGCGTAGTAGGCCGTGCACTGCTCCGTCGTCAGCGTAAAGCCCGGCGGTACGGGGATGCCCAACGAGGCCATCTCCGCAAGGTTGCAGCCCTTGCCGCCCAGGAGGTTCCGCATGGTGGCGTTGCCCTCGTTGCGGTCGGCGCCGAAGCAGTAGACGAGCTGGGTCATGGGAGGCCTCGAGTGGATGCCCCAGGATAGCCGACGGGCCTTTGGCCCTGTCGGATCGATGTGAAAAATAAGGCCTCACAGGTAGACCAAGGGTCAGCCTGTGACCTCCAGCACCGCCAGGCCGTCCTGGCGCAGACTGCGCCCCTGCACGAGCACCACGTCCCCCACCTGGTAGGGACGCCGGCGGCGCCCGTAGACGGGTGGGAAGACCACGGCCTCCGCCAGCCCCGTCTCATCCTCGAAGGTGACGAACTGCATGGCGTCCCCTTTGGAGGTGGCAACCTGCTTGTCCGCCACCACCAGGGCCCAGAAGCGCAGGAAGCGGCCCGGCGTGAGCACGTCCTGGGCCCGGCTCGGCCCGCCGCTCTTGCGCACCCGGGCCAGGGCCGCGGGATGCATCTCCAGGGTGATGCCCATGAGCTCCAGCTCCAGATCGGCGCGATCGAAGGGATCCGTGGGGCGGGGCCGCAGGCCCGCCGGCACGCCGCCCAGGCGCTGCCACAACAGGCGCGTGCGGTCGCCATCCGGCGCCCAGAGATCGAAGGCGCCCGCCGAGCCCAGGGCCTCCACCGTGGGAACCGAGAGGGGCACCCGGGTGAGCAGATCCTCCAGTGACGTGAAAGGCCCCTGCTGGACCCGGTTCTCCAGAAGGGCCTCCACCTCGCTGGCGTGGGCGCTCGTGATGGCCATGAGCCCCACCCTCAGCGCCCCTTCGCCTTCGGCCGCATAGGCGAGCTCGGAGTGGTTCACGTCCGGCCCGCGCACCGTGAGGCGGTGGCGCCGCGCATCCCCCAGGTAGGCGATGGCCGGATAGTAGCCGCCCTGGTTGGTGATGACTGCGGCGAAGAAGGCCGCCGGATGATGCGCCTTCAGCCAGGCGCTGAGGAAGCTCACCTGGGCGTAGCTGGCGCTGTGGGGCTTGCAGAAGGAGTAGCCCGTGAAAGTCCGGATCATGTCCCAGGCCTCCTCCACCACCTCCGGCGGAATACCGCGTGCGGCGGCGCCCCCTCGGAACTCCGCTTCGAAGATGGGGAGTTTCTCGGCGTGGGTTTCGGGGCTTCCCAGCGCCTTCCGCAACTGATCGCCCCGGTGGTAGGTCCACCCTGCCAGAGCCACGCAGACCTTGATGACGTCCTCCTGGTAGACGAGGACGCCGTGGCTCTCCGAAAGCAGCTCCTTGAAGACCGGATGGGAGGCCACGAATGGCTCTTCGCCCCGGGCCCGCTTCACGTAGCGGTCCACCCAGCGGTAGGCCGCGGGGCGGATGAGGCTGGAGTGGATGACGAGGGTCTCGAAGTCCCCCTTCCGCACCCGCTGCTGCAGCTGGCGCGTGGCGGGGCTCTCCACGTAGAAGACGCCGATGCTGTCGCCCCGGGCCAGCAGGTCCTGGGTAGCCGCGTCCTCCCGTGCGTGGGCGCCCAGGGCCACGGCATCCGAGAGCCCCAGGACCTTCATGGCATCCCGGATGACGGCAAGGCTGCGGTTCCCCAGGAGGTCGATCTTCACGAGGCCGTAGTTCTCCACGCCCTCCTTGTCCCAGGCGGTGATGGAGACGCCCGCCTTGGCGGGCGCCGGCTGGAAGGCCACGTGCTCCCACAGGGGCCCCGGTGCGACGACGATGCCGCCGGGGTGGACGGAGAACTGCTGGAAGTGCCCCGTGATGGCCGCGGCCTGCTTCCGGATGGGCGTCCATGGGTGATCTGGATCCAACTCGCCCAACCCCCCATACCAGCCGGAGCTCCGCTGGCTCAGGGCCTTCAGTTCCTCCGGAGGCCGCCCGTGGGCCAGGGCCACGGCCCGCAGGGCCGAGCGCCGCTTGAAGAAGACGTGGTTGGCCACCATGGCCACGCGATCCGCTCCGTAACGTTCGAAGACGCGATGGATCACGGCGTCCCGCTCGTCCCAGGCGAAGTCGATGTCCATGTCCGGCGGATCCACCCGCTCTGGCGTGAGAAAGCGCTCGAAGAGGAGGTTGGTGGCCACAGGATCGACGTTGCTGAGGCCCAGGGCATAGCTCACCAGCGAGGCCGCGCCGCTGCCACGGCCACAGATGCCAGCCTCGACCACCTCTGTCTTCACCAGATCCTCCACGAGGAGGAAGTAGCGGGCGAAGTCCTTCCTGTGGATGAGCGCCAACTCCTGCGCCAGGCGGGCCTCTGCGTCGCCTTTGGGCGGATGCGCGAGAAGCCCTTGGCAGATGCGTCGCTCCAGTTCCTCGCCCAGATCAGCATCTTCGAGCCCCAGGGGCTTGGCATAGACCCAGTGGTCCTTCGTCGCCGCGTTCCAGGGGATGGACCATCCGGCAAAGGCATCTCGCAAGGCCTCCGTGTGCCGTGCGATGGCGGGCTCCGCCGCCGGGAAGCGTGCCTCCCATACCGCGCGCGGCACGGCCGCCTCCGCGGGGTCCCACAGCGCCTCCGTCCTCGGAAGGGTGCGCTGCGTGGCGATGGCGCGCTTGAGCCGGTGCAACTCCAGCCCTTCAGGGGTGCGGAAGCGCAGCACCTGGGGCGCGACCACGGGCAGGCCCTCGGCCAGGGCGCGACGGGCCTCCTGCACGCGACCGGGATGGGCAAGCAGGCTGGCCTCCACCCCAAAGGTGCGCAGCAGATCCAGGCCCGATCGGCACTCGGCGAGGAGCATGCAGCCTTTCGGCGGCTCCGCCTCCCGCCCATGGGCCTGTTCCGTGAGGAGCCGGTTCAGGGCGCCGTAGCCCTCGGCCGTGAAAGGCAACGCGCCGAAGGCCTCCCCCCGCCACTCGAAGCGGCACCCCAGGTGCAGGCGGAATTCCGAGGGCGCGGGACCGGGTCCCTCGAAGGATTCGTGCCTGTAGCCGAGCGCCTCCAACTCCCGCGCCCAATCGAGCGCGTCCCGCAACTTCGGATAGCCCTGCATGCCTCGGTCCCAGAGAACGAGGTCCCGATAGCCCAAGCGGCGCGCGAGTTTCAGCAGTGTCTTCGCGGTGTAGATCCCCTCCCCCACGCTGAAATCGGAAATGGCGAGGAGGAAGCTCATGGTGCCGTGGCGCGATAGGGGATGCCCCCTTCGGCGGCGAGCCAGCCAGGCCGCACCTCCGCCTCCGGGAAGCGATGACGGAGCCGCGCCATGGCCCGCTCCAGGCGCCCGAGCTTCGCATCCTCCTCGCCCTGGAAGAGCCCCACGGGCTGGCCCAGCCCCCAGCGCAACCGCACCTCCAGTCGATGGACGAGCATGCGGCGCACGGCCAGGCCGCGGAAGGCGCGCTCCACTGCGGGCGCCAGGGCCAGGGGCGGATGCAGGAGGGCCTCGGGCGGCGCGGCCCAGCGGTGGGTCTGGCCATCCATGTCCCACCACGCGAGCGTCAGGGCTCGGGGCGAGCGCACCTCCTCCCAGAGGAGCTTCAGCAGCCACCGGGCCAGGGGGACCTCCTCCGCCAGGCAGGCGGGCTCCAGGCGCCAGCGATGGACGCTGCGCCCCTGCGGCTCCGTCAGCAGGGGCAGCCGGGGCCGGTCCTCGCCCCGGACCCGGGCCAGGAGCTTCGGCGCCTCATCGGGATGGACGAGCTGGGCCAGCGTGGGCAGGGGGATGGGCTGGAGATCGCCCAGGCTGCGGAGCCCCAGGCGCCGGAAGCGCCAGAGCCAGCGGGGAGCGAGGTCCGGCAGGCGCTGGAGGGACCGGGGGGCGAGGAAGCCCAGTTCGCTGTCCACACCCACGTCCACGAAGGACTCACCCAGCCGCGATGCGAAGCCCGCCGCCGTGGCGCTTCGCGAGAGCCCGCCCTGGCTGTCCCAGCCATAGGAGCTGCGGAGCTCCCGCTGAATGCGCCGGGCCGCGTCCTGGGGCGCGCCGTAGAGGCGCTGCGTGCCCTGCAACTCCACCAGGGCCTCCCCCATACGGGACACGAGCCCTTGGGGCGTCCACTGCTGGAGGAAGTCCCGGAAGCAGCCCTGGGCCTCCCACCAGGTGCGTGGCGTGGGATCCAGCACCCGCAGGCTCCGCACCCGCTGGAGGGCCATGTCCATGGGATCACCGGCGCGCAGGCCTTCGGCCCGGGCGCGGGCGTTCAACAGCCAAAGCGTGGCCACCCGGCCCCCGTGGGGACTCAGGAACGCCAGGGGCCGATCCCGCAAGGCCGTATCCCGCTGGGCGACCAGTTGAAAGGGTAGTTCCGGAACCCACATCGCCAGCATCCGATCCTCCCTGCCTGGGGGATCAAGTATGGCGAATTTTTAGCGAAATTCAATCGGGCGTTTCCGCCGGGCAACCTCTTGGCAAAGCCGCAGGTAGGCTACTTATTCGCAAAGCAGGAAATCTGTCAGTTAACGTCGACCTATTTTCAGACGCAAAAAGGCCCCTGAGTATTTCTCAGGGGCCTTTCAGATTTTAACGTCGCAACGACCTACTTTTCCACGCTTAAAAACGCAGTATCATCGGCCCTCCAAGTCTTAACTGCCGTGTTCGGGATGGGAACGGGTGTGACCCTT
>DATEZP010000048.1:0-33291 GCA_035255465.1 Holophagaceae bacterium | reverse complement strand
GCATCAAGGCCGTCGTCTCCGGTGCCAACACCATGGAGATCAAGAAGGGCATCGACCTCGCCGTGGACACCGTGGTGAAGGCCATCGACGAGATCAAGAAGCCCGTCGAAGGCAACGCCATCGCCCAGGTGGGCACCATCTCCGCCAACGGCGATGCCGAGATCGGCAAGATCATCGCAGAAGCCATGGCCAAGGTCGGCAAGGACGGCGTGATCACCGTCGAAGAGGCCAAGGGCCGTGAGACCGAGCTCAACGTCGTGGAGGGCATGCAGTTCGACCGCGGCTACCTGAGCCCCTACTTCGTGACCAACCCCGACCAGATGAAGGTCGAGCTTGAGAGCCCCTTCATCCTCGCCTTCGAGAAGAAGGTCTCCAACATGCGCGACCTCCTGCCCCTCCTGGAGCAGGTCGTCAACAGCCGCCGCCCCCTGCTCATCATCGCGGAGGATGTGGACGGTGAGGCCCTGGCCACCCTCGTGGTGAACAAGATCCGCGGCACCATCAACGTGGCCGCCGTGAAGGCCCCCGGCTTCGGCGACCGCCGCAAGGCCATGCTGGAAGACATCGCCATCCTCACCGGCGGCAAGGCCATCACCGAGGACCTCGGCCTCAAGCTCGAGAACCTCACCCTGACCGACCTCGGCACCGCCAAGAAGGTCGTCATCGACAAGGAGAACACCACCATCGTCGAGGGCGCCGGTTCCCACGAGGCCATCCAGGGCCGCGTGAAGCAGATCCGCAGCCAGATCGAGATCTCCACCAGCGACTACGACAAGGAAAAGCTGCAGGAGCGTCTCGCCAAGCTCGTGGGTGGCGTGGCCGTGATCAAGGTCGGTGCCGCTTCCGAGACCGAGATGAAGGAGAAGAAGGCCCGCGTGGAAGACGCCATGCACGCCACCAAGGCTGCCGTGGAAGACGGCATCGTGGCCGGCGGCGGCGTCGCCCTCCTGCGCGCCCTCCCCGCCCTCGTGGCCCTGAACGCCAAGGGTGACCAGGGCACCGGCGTGGACATCGTGCGCCGCGCCCTCGAGGAGCCCCTCAAGCAGATCGCCAACAACGCCGGCGTCGAGGGTTCCGTGGTCGTCAACACCGTCCGCGAGAACAAGGGTAACTTCGGCTTCAACGCCGCCACCGGCGAGTACGGCGACATGGTCGCCTTCGGCGTGATCGATCCCGCCAAGGTCACCAAGTCCGCCCTGCGCAACGCGGCCAGCGTCGCCGCCATGATGCTCACCACCGAGGCGATCATCAGCGAGATCCCCGAGCCCAAGGCTGCCGCCCCCGCCGGCCCCGGCATGGGTGGCATGGAAGACATGTACTAAGCCTCACCGCTTCGTGCATCGAAGGGCCCCGCTTCGGCGGGGCCTTTTTTCTGTTCCTGGATACCGGCAGGTTGGGGTGGGAAAGGGACTACCACCAAGGCACCAAGACACCAAGAAAAGCGAGCTGGGTCCCCTTTGCCACGACCATCCGAGACACCTTCCTGGGTCATTTCTTGGTGTCTTGGTGCCTTGGTGGTTCAAGAACAGCACTCATGTCATCGGACGTTTAATGGGGCAGGGAGGTGGTCAGCGCCTCCGAAGCCCGCCCCATGCGGCGAGGAGCAGGGCCGCCAGGAGCGCCAGCCCGCCGGTGGCCAGGAAGGCCATCCGTGAGCCCCAGGCGGTCATGAGCCCGCCCATGAGCAGGCTGGCGGCGAGGGCCGCGAGGCCCAGGGCCAGTTGGAGGGCGCCATAGCCGGTGCCGCGGTGTTCGGGGTGCAAGAGGTCGCCCAGCAGGGCCTTCTCCACGCCCTCGGTGAGGCCGTAGAAGGCGCCGTAGGCGAGCAGGGCGGAGGCGAAGCCGAGCCGGCCGGGGCTGAGGGCCATGGCGGCGTAGGCGAGGCCGTAGACGGCCCAACCGGCCGTCAGGAAGCGCACGCGGCCCGTGCGGTCGGACCAGCGGCCCGCGGGCAGGGCCAACAGGGCGGCCAGCAGGTTGAAGACGAGCAGCAGGCCCAGGATCTCCCGGAAGGTGAAGCCCAGCTCTCGGGCCCGGAGCACGAGGAAGGCGTCGCTGGAGTTGGCCAGGCCGAAGAGCAGCACGAGGGCGAGGTAGCCCCGGATCTCCTTCGGGATGCTCCAGGCCAGGGGCTTGGTGGTCACCTTCCGGGGCACGCGGGGTAGCCACAGGAAGACGAGCAGCACGGCCACGAGCCCGGCGGGCAGAGCGAGGAGCACGAGGCGGCGGAAGGCGGGAGCGTCCAGGGGGCCATGGCCCAGGCCCAGAAAGAGCACGAGCAGGAGCCCCGTCACGGCACCCAGGGTGTCCAGCATGCGGTTGAGGCCGAACTCCCGGCCCAGGGCGCCCGCGGCGGCGGCGTCGGCCACCATGGCATCCCGGGGGGCGCTGCGCAGGCCCTTGCCCACGCGATCCAACACCCGGGCGAGGCCCAGGCCCCCGGGCAAGTGCAGGGCCAGGTAGAGGAGCTTGGCCAGGAAGCTCAGGAGGTAGCCGCCGGCCACCAGGGGCTTGCGGCTGGGCATGCGATCCGAGATCCAGCCCGAGATGGCCTTGAGCCCGATGGCCACGGCCTCGGCGAGGCCCTCGATGAAGCCGACGAAGGCGGGCGTGGCGCCCAGCCCCGCCGTGAGGACGAGGGGCAGGGCTCGGCTCAGGGCCTCGCCGCTGGCGTCATTGAAGAAGGAGATCCAGCCGAGGCGGGTGGAGAGGCCGATCCCTGGGGGAACGGGATGGGGTGGGTCTTGGGGCATGGGGATGGGATCCGGGGGGCGTGGGAACAGGATGGACAGGATTAACAGGATGAAAGCGGGAATGCCTTCCTTTAGTCCTGATCATCCTGTCCATCCTGTTTAAAAGCAGGATCGAACAAAGCTCAGGACAGCCGCCGCTCCACGCGCTCGATGGCCACCGCCTTCTTGCCCTCCGTCGTGATCACCACGGCGTGCAGCTGGAGGTCGCCGTCGGCCACTTCGTACTTGGCCTTGAGGGGGCCCAGGAAGCGGCTCAGGCTGGCGTCCTTCTTCATGCCGATGACGCCATCGTAGGGGCCCGTCATGCCGATGTCGGTGACGTAGGCGGTGCCGCCGGAGAGCACCTTGGCATCCAGGGTCGGCACGTGGGTGTGGCTGCCCACCACGGCGGCCACGCGGCCGTTGAGGAAGTGGCCCATGGCCTGGGCCTCGCTCGTGGCCTCGGCGTGCATGTCCACGATCACGAGATCGGCGCGTTCCTTCATTAGCAGGGAATCCACGGCCCGGAAGGGATCGTCGCAGGTGGGCATGTGCACCCGGCCCATGAGGTTCACCACCATCACCTCCAGGCCCTCGGGGGTGTGGAGTTTCACGAAGCCCGCGCCGGGCGTGGTGGGAGGGTGGTTGAGGGGCCGCAGTAGCCGCGGCTCCGCCTTGAAATAGGTCTCCACGCCCTTCTGATCGAAGGCGTGGTTGCCCGTGGTGATCACGTGCACACCCAGGGTGTCGAACCACTCCTTGGCGATGCGCTCGGTGATGCCATGCCCGTGGGCCGCGTTCTCGCCGTTCACCACCACGAAATCGATGGCGTGGGTGCGTTTCAGTTCCGGCAGGTGGGCCTCCATGAGGCGCCGCCCCGGTTCACCCACCACATCGCCCAGGCAAAGGATCTTCATCCCTCCATGATCGCAGGCCGCCGAGGCCATCTGGGACACGAAAAAGGGCCCCGAAGGGCCCCATTCCGTGGTGCGGGAGTGCTTAGAACTTCACGCGGACGCCGAACTGGACTTCGCGGGTGTTGAAGTCGCGGCCGGCAATCTTTTGGAAGTTAGCGTTGGGAACGATGGAGGGAATGCCGCCAATCGTCTGGCTCCTCGTCGCCACTTGCTCCGTATCGCGAACTTCCTGGTTGGCCCAGTTGAAGACGTTGAATACGTCAATGGCACCTTCAATGCGCACTGCGCGCCAGATCGTGAACTCACGCGAAATGCGGAGGTCCATGGTCTTGGTGTCGGGCTGGCGCTGGCCATTGCGGCCACCAAAGGCGGCCTCGTTCAGGATGTTGTCGCCATTGGTGTCGACTCCAACGAGGGCGGTGTAGGGAAGGCCGGTGCCGTAATTGAACCGGAAGCTACCCTTCACTCCATAGGCGACGGGGAAGTAACCAGCAAGGTTCAGGACCATGAAGCGATCGGCATAGCTGGGGCCGAAGTCGCTGTTGGGGTTGGCGGGGTTGGAGGTGGAAGCCAACACCAGCTCGGAGAGCACACCGCCAGTGGAGGTGTAAGTGCCGCGCTCGTTGCTGTTGGTGTCTTCGGATTTGGAGAAAGTTACGTTGGCGGAGAGACCTGCATCTTCGCTCCAACGCTTGTTCATCTCCAGAGTGAGGCCCCGGTATCGGCCATGGCCATCACCCTTGACAAGGTAAACGTCCCCGAAGCCACCGACGGGATTTCCAGGAGCAAAAGCACTGCCACGGAAATCAACGGTCACTCCACGCACCGTGGCTTGGCCAGGCCGAACAATGGGCCCAGTGCTGCTGCCGCGAGAGAAGGAGTTGAGATTGGGATTGGCATAGCCGTCGTTGTAAGGGGTCGAAGGGCCGAATCCATTGACAGCCGCACCAACCACAGCCCCTTGGTTCAGGTTGATGTTCTCAAGGTACTGAAGGCCTTCGAAGGTGGTGAAGGTCACCTTGGCACCGACGGTGAGGCCATTGCCCATGTCGTGTTCAAGGGCGAGGTGCATTTTCTTCGCCCGGCTCATCTTCGTTTCGGGATCCCAGAGCTGGGTATTGATGGAGCTACCACCCCCACCGCTCAGCGCCTGAAGGTTAGCGTCGGAGACCTTGTTCAGGAATTGGCCACTGAGCAGGCTTGCCGCGCTGAGCATGCCAGCGGTGGGGCCGGTGTTGTTGGGGGCCGTGGCAGGCATCCAGGCGCCCAAATTGGCGGCACTCAGCTGGAAGCTGTAGTTAGTGATGTTCTGACCATTGCCCGTCATGGTGTTGGCCACGAGCAACAGCGGGGTGGGGGTGCTGAACCATCCATAACCGCCACGCAGAATGGTCTTGCCCTTGCCATCCAAATCAAGGGAGAAGGCGAAGCGGGGGTCCGTGTGGCTGCTATCAACGGCACTGTCCAGTCCCTTGAAGTTGGGGTTGGGCAGCGGGTTGTCAGAGAGTTTCTGCTGGGAATAGCGGAGGCCCGCGATGATGGTCAGGCGCTTTTCCAATAGACCTTGGTATTGGCCCTGGACGTAAACCGAGTTCAGGTTCTGGTCAATGTCCACTCGGCCGCCATTGACGCTGGTGGCGCCACTGTAGGTCAAAGCCGTATCCGATGCATTCGCGAGGGTGTTGGGGGGGGTGGGGGGGGTGGCACTGAGAGTCCCAAGGGCGCCCGTCACCCATCGGTAGGCTGTGCCGTAAGCGGCGCCATTAGAGCCGAAGTTGAATGCGCCATTGCCATTGTTGAAGAACTGGTTGCCGATGGAAGTCTTCTGAAGATCGAAGCCACCCTTCAACGTCCAGTCGCCGTGGGTCCACGTGGTGTTGTGAATCAGCTCCGTCATGATCTCGTTCATCTGACGGGGGGTGCTGGTCTTGGTTCCGATGCTGACGGAGGGGAAGGAAAGGGCGGGGGAAACGCCATTGCCCGCGAAGGGGCGACGTTCGTTGGACACCTGCAGGCGGGACTCGCTGAAGACTTCGGGAGTCCAAATGCTATTGGCTTCCAACACCCACGAGATCGCATTGGTGGTGTTCAGCAGAAGGTTGCTGGGAGGCGTCGTAATGGAATTGCCACCACCGATGGTGTCTTCGAACTTGTTGTAGTTCACACGCAGGGCGAAACGGTGGCTCTCATTTAGGTTGTAATCGATGCGGGCCAGGTAGCTGGTGTTCTTGGTTTCCTGGGTGTACTCAGGGCCAGCGGTGCCGAGCGCGGGGTTGCCCATCTCTTGCGCGAGGGTCACACCAGCCCGGGTGAAAATATTCATGAAGGCAGAACCTGCGAAATTGGTGAGGTCCGTGCCAGAGGCGCCGGTGGTGTTCCAAGCGGGCTTGGCACCGCGCTTGGTATCAAAGGTCTCGATGCCCACGAAGTAGAAGAGCTTGTCCTTCACGATGGGGCCGCCCACCGTGATGTTGGTGTTGGTGCTGTTGCCCGTTCGGGTAAGGGACTTCTGGGAATTCTGCCCAGCAGTGCCCTCGTAAGGTGTGGGCTTTGCTTTGGCCATCCAGCTGTCATTGCGCACCAGGTGCATGACGCTGCCAGTGAAGTCGTTGGTGCCGTTCTTCGTGATGGCGTTGATGGTGGCGCCGGCGGCGTTGCCGTACTGCACGTCAAAGCCGTTGGTGATCACCTGCAGCTCGCGGATGGTGTCCGCGCCGAACACGAAGGGGATGATGGCGCCGCCGCGCTGCTCGCCGAAGAAGCTGGAGTTGTTGGTGGCGCCGTCGATCTGGAGGTTGTTCATGATCTGGCGGGCGCCGCCCACCATCAGGCGGGGCGGGTTGCCGGGGCCGGCCACGGCACCGGGGGTGAGGCGCACGAGATCCATGAAGTTGCGGCTGACGAGGGGGATGCTCGACACGAGCTTCTCGTCGATGGTGGAGACCGTGTTCACCTGGGTGGCATCGAGGGTCTGGGTCGTGGCCACGATCTCCACGGTGGCGGCGGCCATCTCCTCGTCCATGCGGTAGCTGCGGGAGGCGGCTTCGCCCAGGGTCACGCGGACCTGATCTTCAACAGTCTTTAGGCCGGGAGCCTTGATGGTCACCTTGTAGGTGCCGACCTGGAGCAGGCCCAGGGAGAAGGTGCCATCGGCGGCGGTCTGGGAGGAGCGGGACAGGCCGGTGTCCACGTTGCGGATGTTCAGGGTCGCGCCCGCGATCGCGCCGCCCTTGCTATGACTCACGCGGCCGCGGAACGCGCCGGTGGTGTCGCTGCCCTGCGCGTGCGCAACGACGGCGAGGGACAAGGCGGTGAATAAGCGGAGGTTCCGGCTTGGCATGGTGTCTCCAAAGAGGGGTTGGTTCCCGAGGGAATTTGAACCGAGAGTATCCCATTCGCCCTGTGCAGGTGGTAGGAACGATTCGGTAACAATTCCTACCCTGGGTTAGTTTCGCCCCAGGCAGGAAAGACCTCCGGAACCATCTGATAGCCTGGAACACCCCGAACAGTAGATGCCGATGCCCCTATTCCCTCCCGCGCTCCAAGCCCCGGCTCAGGCCGGATCCCCTCTGCCCACGCCGGTGGCCCAGGCGGGGCCCTCCGTTCCGGTGATGGCCGCTTCCGAGATCCGGGTCGGGATGAAGGGGGCCGGCCGCACCGTCTGGCAGGGTGGAAAGATCGATTCATTCCAGTTCGAGGTCATAGGAATCATGCGGAATTCCGCGCCCGGGCGAACGCGGATCCTCGTGCGGGCCAGCGGCGGACCCCTGGCTGAGTCCGGGATCATCCAAGGGATGAGCGGGAGCCCCTGCTACATCGATGGAAAGTTGGTGGGGGCCCTGTCCTTCGGGTTCGGCAACCAGAAGGAGCCCATCGGGGGCATCACCCCCATTCTGGAGATGCTCGATCAACTCAAGGACCTGCCGGAGGTGTCCGCCCAACGAACCCCGTTGATCCTGCCCAAGCTCGAGCCTCCTAAAGTCCTCAAATCCGCCCTTTCCGGTCAAATGCTGCCCATCTCGGCCATGGGGGATTTCGACCCCCAGGCCCTCCCGCTGGTGCTGAGCGGCTCCTCCTTCGGGGAGGCGGCCCAAACCTTCTGGAAGGACTCCGGCGTCCGCTTCGTGGCGGCGGGATCCTCGGGCAGCGCCGCGGGAGGGGAGGCCAGCCCCATGGAACCCGGGGGCATGATCGCCGTGAACCTCGTGCAGGGCGATCTGGACATGTCCGCCAGCGGCACCATCACGTATGTGGAAAAGAAGCGGGTGCTTTGCTTCGGGCATCCCATGTTCAACCTGGGCGGCGTGGACCTGCCGATGTGGAGCGCCACCGTGGCCACGGTGATGCCGAGCTACGCCATGTCCTTCAAGCTGAGCACGCCCGTGGCGCCCGTCGGCGCCCTCCGCCTGGACCGCAGCAGTGGCATCGTGGGCGTGTTGGGGGCCGAGGCTCGGATGGTGCCCCTGCGCCTCGGGCTCAATCTGGGCGGCAAGCGGAATCTGAACTTCAAATTCGAGATCATGGATCACCCCATGATCACGCCCGTGCTGGCCGCCACGGTACTGGCCCAGACCCTGGATACCCACAGCCGCGGCCTCGGTTTCCAGAGCCTCTCCCTGCAGGGGAACATTAAGGTGGCGGGGCACCCGCCCATCCAAATCGAAAACATGGTGGCCGACCTCAACCCCGGGCGCCTGTCCCAATACCTGGGCGCCATGCTGCAGGGCCTCACCTTCAATCCCTTCGAGCGGCCCGTCATCGAAGGCATCTCCCTCACCGTGAAGGCGGAGGAGCGGCTGGACCTCACCGCCGTGGCCGGGGTGCGCATCCTCAAGGCCCGGGCGAAGCGGGGCGAAGTGCTGCCTGTGCTGGTGACCCTCCAAAACATCCAAGGCGTCCGGGAAACGGCCACCTTCAACGTACAGGTGCCCATGTCCGCTGAAAAGGGCAAGGCCGTGTTGATGGTGGGCGATGGCCTCAGTCTCATGGCCACGGATCCCGACGAGCGTTCGGTGGAAGTGACGAACCTCGGGGACGTGGTGCGGTTGCTCAACGGGGCCATGCGGAACAACCACGTGTATGCCCTACTCATGCAGACCCACACGGGCGTGGGCCTCCGCGGCGCGCGCATCGAGGGCGTGCCTCCCGCCGTGGCCACCCTGGCGGGCCTCGAGGGACCCTCCAGCAGCTCCCGCCTGCAGCGCCGGATCATCGGCCGCGCCTACCTGCCCCTGGAACGCGAAGTGAAGGGTCTCTCCCAGATCGAAGTCGAGATCGAGTAGCCAAGGAATCCCACGTGAACCGCATCCCGCACCTTCTCGCCCTGCCGGCCCTCGTGGCTTCTCTGCCCGCCCTCGCGCAGGCCGGGAGCTATGGTCAGGCCCCCTCGCCCACCACCGCCACCGTGTTCTCCGGGTTCAACGATTGGATCGGCAGCGATACCAAGGGCGTGCGCATCGGAGCCGATGGCCGGCTTCGCCTCGCCCCCGCCCTCCGCCGCGTCGGGCAGGTGCCCGAGGGGGTGATATGGTCCGCCATTTCCGATGGCCAGGGGGGCCTGTTCCTCAGCGCCGGCACCGAGGGCAAGCTCTTCCGTTATCAGGATGGGCAGGTGCGCCCCTTGGCCCAGGTGAAGGGCGGCATCGTCTTCGCCATGGACCGCCTGGGGCAGGATCTCATCGTGGCGCCCAGCGGCGAGGGCAAGCTCTTCAGGATCCTCCCCAATGGGGACGTGAAACCCTTCGCCGACATCGACGCCAAGGTCGTGTGGGCCATGAAGGCTGGCGAAGGCGAGGTCATGGTCGCCGGCGCCGGCGAACATGGGGCCGTGCTGATCAAGACCTTGGAAGGCCAGAGCCGCCGCTTGGCGGAACTGCCGGAGGAGCCCGCCTTCACGGCGCTGATCCAGGATGGCGAGGGCGGCTGGTACCTGGGGACCCATGGGCGCGGCCTCGTGGGCCGCTACCGGGGGGGCGACAAGGTCGAGATCCTCATGGACACGCCCTTCGAGGAGGTGCGGTCCCTCGTCTTGCAGGATGGGCAGCTCTACGTGGGGGCCAATAACGGCCTCGCCCGCCAGATGCTCTCCGGTCAATTGGAGCGCCGGGAGGGTTTCCTCCAGGCGGAGGCGTCGCCGAACTCCCGCTGCGGCGTGTTCCGGCTCGGCAAGGATCGGGTGCCCGAGCTCCTGTGGCAGAGCGCCCAGAGCCAGGTGTTCGCCCTGGCCAGCTGGAAGGGGCAGCTTCTCGTGGGCACGGGCAACCGCAGCCGCCTCTTCGCCCTGCCCCTGACGAAGGCGCAGGAGTCCTTCTCGGTGCTCCAGGAGCTGGGCACGGGCCAGGCCACGGCCTTCGTGCCCTCCGGCTCGGAGCTGCTCGTGGTCGGCTCCAACCCTGGCGAGCTGCACCAACTGTCGGAAACCCAGGCCACGGAAGGCACCCTGGAGAGCCGCGTGCTCAAAGGGGTTCCCATCGCGGATTGGGGCCGCACCTACCTCGGGGCCGAGATTCCCCAGGGCACCAACGTGGAACTGCAATTCCGCACGGGCAGCACCGAGACCCCGGATGGCACCTGGTCGCCCTGGACCCCGCCCCTCCGCAGCGGCGAGCGGCCCAACGTGCCCCCCAGCCGCTTCTCCCAGTTCCGGCTCAAGCTCTCAAGCGCCCGCGGAGGCGCCACGCCCATCGTCGAATCCGTGACCACCCATGCCGCCAACCGCAACTTGGCGCCGGTGTGGGAAGGGGTGGACATCATGCCGCCCGGGCTCGTCATCACCCGCAACGCGCCCCCCGACGACATCGGCATCGAGCGCGTCCCCCTCGACACCCAGAAGCTCATCCCCGCCATGGCCTACCTCGGAAGCGAAAAGCGCAGCTTCCGCCGGGCTGCCCAAAGCTTCACCTTCCGGGTGTCCGATCCCAACAACGACACCCTCCAGTTCCAGCTCCGCCTCATCCCCGAAAAGGGATCGCCGATCCTCCTGGAGAAGGCCTGGAAGGAAAAGTTCTTCAGCATGGACACCCTCCCGGTGCCCGATGGCCGCTACCGGCTGGAGGTCACCGCCTCGGATCAGCTCTCCCAGCCCTTCAACCTGGCCCTGGGCAGCACCTGGCGCACCCCCGCTTTCGTGGTGGACCACACGCCGCCCGTGATCAGCGAATTCACCGCCGTGCCCGAAGGCGAGAACCTGCGCGTGCGGTTCACGACCCGGGATGAGATGAGCGTGTTGAAGGAAGCCGCCCTCAGCGCCGATGGCGAACACTGGATCCAGATCGCGCCGGAGGACCGGGTGTTCGATCAGATGGAGGAACGCTTCGACGTGCTGATCCCCCGGGAGCTCGTCAAGGGCGACCGCCTGGTCGTGCGGATCACGGACCTGCAACTGAACGAACAGAGCGCCAGCGTCACCATCGGCGCGCTGCCCCGGAAGTAGCGCTCGAGTTCGCGGATCGCACTTGGGAATACGATGGGGCTTCCTTTCGGGAGCCCCGTATACTGAGGCACCTTCCCGGAGTGCCCATGCGATGGTCGGCGCTAGCCTTCCTGGTCCTTCTGCCCCTGGCTGCGCAGCAGCCCCGGGGCGCGGAGGCGAAGTCCTTCACTGAGCAGATGGAAGGCCTCGCCTTCCGGAGCATCGGGCCCTTCCGGGGCGGCCGAGTGACGGCGGTGACGGGCGTGCGCCACCAGCCGGCCACCTACTATTTCGGTGCCACGGGCGGCGGCGTGTGGAAGACGACGGACGCCGGCGCCACCTGGACGAACCTCTCGGACAAGGACTTTAAGACGGGCAGCGTGGGCGCCCTGGCCGTGTCGGAATCAGATCCCAATGTGGTCTACGCGGGCATGGGCGAGGCGCCGATTCGAGGCAACGCCAGCCACGGTGACGGCGTGTATCGAAGCACGGACGGCGGGCTCAGCTGGAAGAACGTAGGCCTCAAGGCCACGCGCCACATCGCCCGGGTGCGCGTGCACCCGAAGGACCCCGACACCGCCTGGGTGGCGGCCCAGGGCCATATGTACGGCCCCAATCCCGAGCGGGGCATCTTCAAGACCACGGACGGCGGAAAGACTTGGCGCAAAGTGCTCTTCGTGGACGACAAGACCGGCGCCAGCGACCTGGCTCTGGATCCCGCCAACCCCCGCATCCTCTATGCGGGCTTCTGGCAGGTGATCCGCAAACCCTGGGAGCTGGTGAGCGGTGGCCCTGGCAGTTCCCTCTGGAAGAGCGTGGACGGCGGCGAGACTTGGAAGAAGCTCACGGAGGGCCTGCCCGAGGGGCTCATCGGCAAGATCGGCGTGGCGGTGGCGCCCTCGCGGTCCGGTCGCGTGTGGGCGCTCGTGGAGCACCGCACCAAGGGCGGTCTCTACCGCAGCGATGACGGAGGCGAGAAGTGGGTGCATGCCTCCGACAGCCATGGCTTGCGTGAGCGGGCCTGGTACTACACGTGGGTCTACCCTGACCCCAAGGCCGAGGACACGGTCTGGTGCCCCAACGTGCTCATGCATCGCACCACGGACGGCGGCAAGACCTGGAACGACGTCGGTGGCTTCGCCCACGGGGACCACCACGACATCTGGATCGATCCCGATGATCCCGCCCGCATGATCGTGGGCAACGATGGCGGCGCCACCGTCACCCTGAACGGCGGCAAATCCTGGTCCACGGTCATGAACCAGCCCACGGCCCAGTTCTACCGCGTGGCCGTGGACGACCGTTGGCCCTACTGGGTGTACGGCGCCCAGCAGGACAACAGCACCGTGGCCACCCCCAGCGCCACGCCCTGGCTGGGCATCGACCAGACCGATTGGCACCCCGTGGGCGGCGGCGAGAGCGGTTGGATCGCGCCGGATCCCCTGAACGCCGACATCACCTACGCCGGCGAGTATGGCGGCCAGATCACCCGCTATGACCATCGCACGGGGCAGACCCGCAACATCATGGCCTGGCCTCAGCTGGGCAGCGGCCGCCCCACCTCCGCCCTCAAGTACCGCTTCAACTGGAACGCCCCTCTCATCATCTCCCGACATGATCCGAAAGTGCTCTACCACGCGGCCCATAAGCTCCTGCGCAGTCGCGACGAAGGCGAGACTTGGGAGGAGGCGAGCCCCGATCTCACCCGCAACGACCCGGCCACGCAGGTGGCCAGTGGAGGCCCCATCACCATGGACGTGAGCGGCGCCGAGGTGTACGGCTGCATCTTCTCCCTGGCGGAATCCTCCAAGGAAAAGGGCCTCCTGTGGGCGGGTACCGACGATGGCCTCGTCCACCTCACCCGGGATGGCGGAGCCACCTGGGTGAACGTCACCGAGGCCCTGCGCAAGGCGGGCCTGCCTGATCGCACCCAGATCAACGCCATCGACGCCTCCCCCTTCGAAGCGGGCACCGCCTGGGTGGCGGCCACCCACTACCGCTGGAACGACTTCCGCCCCCTGATCTTCCTCACCCGCGACTACGGCAAGACGTGGCAGCAGCGCACGGGCGGCCTCCCGGCCGAAGCCTGGGTGCGTGTGGTTCGGGAGGATCCCGCCCGCAAGGATCTGCTCTACGCGGGCACCGAGACGGGCCTCTTCGTATCCTTCGATGGGGGGCGCGCCTGGCGCACCTTCCAGCGGAACCTGCCTGCTGTGCCCATCACGGATCTCCTGGTGAAGGGGGAGGATCTGGTGGTGGCCACCCAGGGCCGCAGTTTCTGGGTCCTGGATGATCTCGCGCCCCTCCGCCAGTGGGAGGATGAATTGGCCGCGAAGCCCTTCCACGCCTTCAACCCCGGCCCGGCCATCCGCATGCAGCAGTGGCTCCAGGATGAGAGCGAGACGCCCAACCCCGCCCTCGGCGCCAATCGCCCCGTTGGGGCTGCCGTGGATGTGTGGCTGAAGGAGGTGCCCAAGACACCCCTCCTCCTGGAGATCTGGGATGGCACCACGCTCCTGCGCCGGCTCTCCTCGGCGAAGACCGAACCGGAGGGCGATCTGAAGGCCCGCCAGGAGGCTGAATCCCGGGACCGCGAGCGCATGAAGGACAAACCCCTGGAGCTGAAGGCAGGCCTGAACCGCTTCCGCTGGGACCTTCGCATCCTGCCCCCGTGGATCGCGGCCAAGGCCGTGTTCAACGAGGGGGACAAGGCCCCGCCGCGCGTGGCGCCGGGCACCTACACCGTGAAGGTGAAGTTGGGGGCCGAGGAGGCCGTGCGCCGCCTGGAGGTGAAGGCCAATCCCAGCGTGAAGGCCAGCGCCGAGGAGCTGCGCGCCCAATACACCCTGCTGCGCGAGCTGCGCGACCAGTTGGACGCCAACCACCGCGCCGTGACCCGCCTGCGGGATCTGCGGAGCCAGGTGAAGGCCTGGGGGGAACGCAAGGATGCGCTTAAGGCCAAGTCCGTGGCCCTGGCGGCGAGGCTGGAGGCCTTGGAGCGCAAGCTCACCAACCCCGACATCCAGTCCGACGAGGATGACCTCGTTTACCCCCCGATGCTGGACCACGATTGGGTGTACCTCGCCTACCTCGTGGGCTCCGCCGACGCGCGCCCCACGGCTGGAGCGCTTGCCCTGGCAGCCCGGTTGAAGGAGGAGCAGGCCGCCATCCTCAAGGCTATGGCGGACCTGGAGACCAGCGACCTCGCCGCCTTCCAACAGGCGCTGGAAGCCGAGGGGCTGCCCCGCATCATGGCCGTCGTGCCCGCCGAGTAGCCCCATGTCCCAACCCGAATTCTGGCCCATGTACCTCAAAGCGCACCGCAACCGCGGCAACCGGCGGCTCCACGCCCTGGGCACCCTGGGCTACCTCTCGGGCCTGGTCTGGATCGCCTTCCACGGCACCTGGATCTGGGTCCTGGCCCTGCCCGTGTGGGCCTACGGCTGCGCCTGGACGGGGCATTTCGGCCTGGAGAAGAACCGGCCCGCCACCTTCGGCCATCCCTTCCTCAGCCTCTGGAGCGACCACCGGATGGTGGCCCTGATGCTCGTGGGCAAGTTGGATGCGGAGTTCGAGCGGTTGGGGATCCCCTTGAAGGGCTGAACGGGAAAGGGCGCCGGAGGGCGCCCTTTCGAACCGCTATCCCTGCCGTTCCTTGTAGACCACGTCGACGGCGAGGGCGAGCCCCGTGAGGAGGGCGAGGCCGTGGGGGGTGCGTTCGCCTTCGGGCTCCAGCACGACCAGGTACTGGTCGGCGTTGGTGAACAGCTCCTTGGCGAGGCCCGCCCACTTCTTGGTGATGCGGCCGAAGACCTGCCCCTTCACAGTGAAGGTGAAGTCCCAGCCCTTCCAATCCCCCTTCAGCTCGCCCATGGGCAGGCCGTGGGCATCCTGCACATCGAAGGCCCCACCCAGGGTCCACACGCGGGAGCGCATCTGGGCCAGCAGCTCGCCGCTGGCGCCGTGGATCGTGAGGCGGGTGCGGAAGAAGCCCACGTGCTTATGCACCGTGAGGTGCGGAGCGGATTGGCCAGGGCCATAGACGCGCACATCCGTGGGCAGCAGGTGCTTCTTCACCAGCAGGCGCAGCCATTTCCAGGAGGGTTCGTCCTTGGCCAAGCCCACCTCGGCGCCCGAATCGGGATCCAGCAGGTGGTAGGTGTCCGTGAGCTTGAGGATCGCCACCTCTTCCTTGATGAAGAGGGACTTGCGGCCATAGAAGAGCGTCATGGATCAGCAGCCCTTGAAGGAAGCAGGTCGCTTCTCGAGGAAGGCGCCCATGCCCTCCTTCATGTCCTGGGAGGCGGCGAGCAGCCCGAAGAGGGCGGCCTCGAACTGGAGGCCCTGCTCAAGGGGCATCTCCACGCCCTGCTGCACGGCGGCCAGGGCGCGGGTGAGGGCCAAGGGGCCGCGGGAGAGAATGGTCTTGGCCAGCTTCTCCACGCCGGCCTTGAGGTCGGCGAGGGGGAAGACGCGGCTCACCAGGCCCATGCGCAGGGCGTCGGCGGCGGGGATCATGTCGCCGCTCAGGATCATGTCCAGGCCGATGCCGGTGCCCACGAGGCGGGGCAGGCGCTGGGTGCCGCCGTAGCCGGGGATGATGCCCAGGGAGACTTCGGGCAGGCCGAATTTGGCGTTCTCCGAGGCCACGCGGATGTGGGCGGAGAGGGCCAGCTCGCAGCCGCCGCCCAGGGCGAAGCCGTTCACGGCGGCAATGACGGGCTTGGGCATGGCGGCGATGCGGTTGAACACGGCCTGGCCTTTGAGCGCCTGCTCCCGGGCGGAGCCGCTGTCCAGATCCTTCAGTTCGCTGATGTCGGCACCAGCCACGAAGGCCTTCTCGCCGGCGCCCGTGAGCACCACCACGCCCACTTCGGCGTCGTGCTCCAGGCCCGCGATCACCCCTTCCAGCTCCGCGAGCAGGGCGTTGTTGAGGGCGTTCATCTTCTCGGGACGGTTCAGCGTCACCCAGGCGATGCGGTCCTGCTTCTCGACGAGGACAAGGGACATGGGGCCTCCAGTGGAATCCCTGATTATCCCTTGGAACGCGAAGCGTGCGAAGAACTGCGCGAAGCGCGCTAAGAAAGATGTGATTTCAAGTCGCGCGCTTCGCGTTCCTAGTTCACATGCTCCCGCAGGAAGGCCAGCCCCGCGGCCCAGCCCTGGCGGGCGCTCTCGGGGTGGAAGTGCTCGGGACGGGCGTCGCAGAAGAAGCCGTGGGGGGCCTCGCTGTAGATGAGGCTGGCGAAGGGCTTGCCCGCTTCCAGAAGGGCCTTTTCCACCACGGGGCGCTGCTCCCAGGTGATGGCCTGGTCCTTCCCGCCCCAGAGGAAGAGGTGGGGGCCCGAGAGCCGGGGCAGGCGGTCCAGGTGCTGGGGGATCAGGCCGCCATAGCAGCTGATGGCCGCCCGGAGGGGCAGGGCGGTGTGGGCCAGGAAGGCCATGCGACCGCCCATGCAGTAGCCCACGGCGGCCTGGCGGTCGGCGCCTTGGGTGGTGAGCCAGGCGGCGCAGGCGCGGAAGTCCGCGTCCAGGCCTTCCAAGGTGAGCTTGGCGGCTTCGGCACGGGCCCCGGCCAGGTCCGAGTAGGGGGCCTCGAAGCCCGGGGCCGTGCGGTGGAACAGCTCCGGGCAGAGGGCCAGGAAGCCCTCCCGGGCCCAGCGCTCCGTGAGGTCCCGCATGTGGGCGTTCACCCCGAAGACCTCCTGCAGCACCAGCAGGCCGGGCGGATTCGCCACCCCCACGGGGCGGGCGGCCCAGGCCCGGAGGGTGGTGCCGTCCTCCACGGGCAATTCGATCCATTCGCTTCGGATGGGGTGCATGGCGACCTCTGGCAAACTATCTGTATGTTCAATGCCCCGCACCCCGAAAGCTACCGTGACTCCCTCCGGGCCTTCCTGCGGGAGGACTGGGGCACCCAGGACTGGTCCACGGCCGCCGTGCCGGATCGCCCCATGGCCGGGCGCGTGGTGGCCAAGGCCGACCTCACCTTGGCGGGCCTGCCCGTGGCCGCGGAGGTGCTGAAGATCGTCGATCCGGCCATCGCCCTGGCGTTCAAGGCCCAGGACGGGGATCGGGTCCCCAAGGGCACGGAGGTGCTGCGCATCTCAGGTCGTTCCCACGCCCTGCTCATGGGCGAGCGGGTGATGTTGAACCTGCTGCAACGCCTGAGCGGCACCGCGACGCTCACCCGCGCCTTCGCCGATGCCGTGGCCGGCACCCAGGCCCGCATCCTCGACACCCGCAAGACCACGCCGGGCCTCAAGCTGCTGGAGAAGTACGCCGTGCGCTGCGGCGGCGGCTTCAACCACCGGCTGAGCCTGGGCGATGGCGTGCTCCTCAAGGAGAACCACCTCATGGCCCACGGCGGCATTGAAGGCGCCGTGGCCGCGGCCCGGGCCGTGGCCCCCAACCTCATCCGCATCGAGGTGGAGGTGGAGACCTTGGATCAGCTGAAGGCGTGCCTGGCCTGCCCCGGCGTGGATGGCGTGCTGTTGGACAACATGAGCAACGACATGACCCGTGAAGCCGTGGCCCTGCGCGATGCCTCCGGCCGCCACCTCTTCCTGGAAGCCAGCGGCAACATGAGCCTTGAGCGCGTGCGCTCCGTGGCCGAGACCGGCGTGGACTTCATCAGCGTGGGCGCCCTCACCCACAGCGCCCCCGCAGCGGATCTGAGCCTGCGCCTGGACGCCTGAAAACAAACACCCACCACGACAGCACGAAAAGGGACCAAAGCCAGGAAGGGATGCGTTTGCTTCGTGGCCTTCGTGGTGAGCTTTGCTTCTTTCCCAAGACCCGCCCTCCCTCCATGGGAGAATCCTCCGATGCTGAAGCTCGAATCCTTCCCCGTGGGCCCTCTGGGCTGCAACTGCTCCCTGCTGTGGGATCCCGCAAAGGGAACCGGTCTCGTGGTGGATCCCGGGGGGGACGGGCGCCGGATCGCCGCCCGGGTGGCCCAGTTGGGTTTCAAAGTGACGGCCTTGCTGCACACCCACGCCCATTTCGATCACGTGGGGGCCACCCAGGAATTGCAGGAGCTCTGGCAGGTCCCCGCCTACCTCCATCCGGGCGACACCTTCCTGGTGGAGAACCTCGAGATGCAGACGGGCGCCTTCGGCATGCCCTCCATTCCCCGTCCGGACATGGGCGAGCTGGCCCATGGCGAGCGTCATCACGACCTCGCGGTGATGCACACCCCTGGCCACACCCCCGGTTCCTGCTGCTTCCACGGCGCCTTTGACCAGGGTGGGGTGGTGCTGGCGGGCGACACGCTCTTCCGGCGCGGCATCGGCCGTACGGATCTCTGGGGCGGCGACTTCGATCAATTGGAGGCCAGCATCCAGGGGCAGCTCTACCACCTCGATCCCGGCACCCTCGTCATCCCGGGGCATGGACCCGCCACCACCATCGGCGAAGAAAAGACTCAAAATCCGTTCGTCCTCGGATGATGTAAACACGGTCACGCCTTCCTGGAACGACGTTGGTCCAGGGTGATCATCGCCCTTCAGAGAAGGGAGGTCCCGGATGGGAGGCTTCTTCTCCAAGCTGGACCGTATCGTTCTCTCCAGCCTTGTGGGAGCCTGGATCCTCCTCGGACTGGGCTGCCGGCTTCCCCTCCGCCTACCGGATCGCACCACCCCTCGCTGTGTGACTTTCGAGATGGCTCCGGAAGTGGAGGATCCGGCTGGCCTGCGGGCTGACCTTGAAGCCGCCTTCAGCCCCCAGTGGCGGGTGTTGCCCCAGGGATCGGAGGCGCCGCCCGATGAGGTGATGCTCTACGTGCGGGTGACACAGCAGAAATTGGGCTCCGCCACCTCCGCGGGGAATGGCCTGCTGATCAGTGGGGGCCTCATCCTCGGGGCGGGAGCCTTGGCGCTCAACAACGCCTCCGGGTGGAATACCCTGGCGTGGATTCCCGTCGGCAGTGTCTCGATTCCCCTGCTCGTCACGGGCCTGGTTCAAAAAATCAAAGGAGCCGTGATGGACTCCCGGCGGGGTTATCCAGTACCCATCTTCAAGGCGAACCTATGGTTGGTGGTGAAGGGGAAGGTGAATCCCGGCGAGGCTTGGCTCAGTGCCCAGGATCTCCGTGATTTCGCTCGCCCCCTGGATGAGGCGAGGGCCCGGGATCCGCGGCAGGTCCGCAGGGCCTGCATGGAGGCCCTGGCGCGCCATGTGGCCGAGCAAATGGGGTTGGATACCCTGGAGCAACCGACTTCACCTTAAGGGAGTACGATCACTCCACCCCCGGGAGAAACCATGGATGCCCTAGTACCCTTCGTCGGCTGCGGCCCTTTCATCTTCATCGGCCTCGTTTACCTCCTGAGCTGCCTCAAGGTGGTGAATGAATACGAGCGCCTCGTGGTGTTCACCCTGGGCAAAGTGGGACAGATCCCCAAGGGACCAGGCCTCTGCTTTGTCTTCCGTCCCTTCCAGACGGCGGTGACGATCTCCCTGCGCACCATCGTGCTGGACGTGCCCAGCCAGGACATCATCACCCGGGACAACGTGAGCCTGAAGGTGAGCGCCGTTGTGTACTTCAAGGTGCTGGACCCCAAGCAGGCCATCATCGGCGTGGAGAACTACGGTTACGCCACCAGCCAGATCGCCCAGACGACCCTGCGTTCCATCCTCGGCGAGGTGACGCTGGATGAGCTGCTCGCCGATCGTGAAAAGCTCAGCCTGCGCCTGCGGGAGATCATTGACCAATCCACGGAGCCCTGGGGCATCGAGGTCTCCAGCGTGGAGTTGAAGAGCGTGGATCTCCCCGAGCAGATCCAGCGCGCCATGGGCAAGCAGGCCGAGGCCGAGCGGGAGAAGCGCGCCAAGATCATCGCCGCCGAAGGCGAACTGGCCGCCAGCCAGCAGCTGCTCGAAGCCGCCGACAAGCTCAGCCAGAACCCCGCCGCCCTGCAGATGCGCTACCTCCAGACCCTCACGGAGATCGCCGTGGAGAAGAACAGCACCATCGTCTTCCCCCTGCCCATGGAACTCATGCGGGCCTTCGAGAAGTTCACGCAAAAGTAGAAGGTCACCACCAAGACACCAAGACACCAAGGAAGGAATAGCCAACTCGTTCTTCCTCTTTTGTCTTTCTTGGTGTCTTGGTGGTGATCTATCTCCGGAAAACCACTCAGGTGGGATAATGGTCCCCTGGAGTTCGCCATGCAGCTTGATCCCTGGGACGTGCAGATCATCAGCGCCGGCACCTTCGCCTTGGATGGCGGGGCCATGTTCGGCACCGTGCCCAAGGTGGTGTGGAACAAGGTCTACCCCTGCGACGCCGACAACCAGATCACCATGGCCACCAACTGCCTGCTGATTCGGGGCGAGGTGGGCGGGAAGCGCCACGTGATCCTTGTGGACAATGGCAATGGCGACAAGGAGGAAGACGCCTTCATGGCGCGCTTCAAGTTCGAGGGCCGGGGCATCCTGGACCGCGAGTTGGCGAAGCACGGCGTGAAGCCGGAGGACATCACCCTTTGCATCCTCACGCACCTTCACTTCGATCACGCGGGCGGCAGCACCCGGTTCAACGCTGCGGGGGAGCTGGTGCCGAGCTTCCCCAATGCCCGCTACGTGGTGCAACAGCAGGATCTCGACGATGCGCGGCATCCGCATCTGCGCGTGAAGGCCAGCTACCTGCCCAAAAATTGGGAGCCGCTGGAGGCAGCGGGTCTCCTGGACACGATCCAAGGCCACACCGAACTCCTGCCCGGCATCACAGTGGATTTGGCGCCCGGCCACATCGAAGGCGTGCAGACGGTGACGGTCACCGGCGGGGGCCGCTCCCTCGTCTACCTGGCGGACCTCATCCCGACGGCGCGCCACATCCAGCCCGCCTGGGTCATGGGCTACGATCTGGACGTCGTCACCTGCGTGAACGAGCGCATCAAGCTCCTGGACCGCGTGACGGGCACGGACACCGTCCTCGTCTTCGAGCATGACCCCGAGATCCCCGCGGGCACCGTGTCCCAGGACGCCAAGGGCAAGTACGTGGTGGCGCCCGTGGCCGTTTGACATGGCCTGGGACCCCGGAACCTACCTGCGTTTCGCTGATATGCGGCTCCGCCCGGCCGCGGAGTTGCTGGCCCGGGTCGATCTTGAAGCTCCGCACCGAATCGTGGATTTGGGCTGCGGCACCGGCACCAGCACGGGCCTCCTGCGGGGCCGCTGGCCGGAGGCGGAGATCACGGGGATCGACAGTTCCGCGGAAATGCTCGCGGCGGCGCGCGCCGGGGATGCGCGGACCCAGTGGATCCAAGCGGATCTGGGGTCCTTCTCGCCGGCTCATCCGGTGGAGCTGATCTTCGCGAACGCGTCCCTTCAGTGGGTGGGGGATCACGGCACCCTGCTGCCCCGCCTCATCTCGATGCTGGCACCGGGGGGCGTCCTGGCGGTGCAGATGCCCGCGAACCATGCGGAGCCCGCCCACGCCCTGATCCGCGAAGTGGCGGCCTCGGGGCCTTGGCGGCGCGCCTTCGAGGGATTCGATCCCTGGCATCCGCCCCTCTCCCCCGGTGGGATGCATGCACTGTTGGCGCCCATGGGGGCGGAGCTGGACCAATGGGACACGATCTACCAGCAGGTGATGGGCGGCCCCCGGGCGATCCTGGACTGGGTGAAGGGGTCCGCCCTGCGCCCCTTCCTGGCGCGGCTTGACGCGAACCAGGCCGAAGCCTTCGAGCAGGCCTACCTGGCGGCATTGGCGGGGGCTTATCCGGAATTGGAGGGAGGTCACAGTCTCTTCCCGTTCCGACGGCGATTCCTTGTGGCGAAGCGCTCCTGAAGATCACGCAAGGTCCCTGAATCCGCGTGATGGCCGTCAACTCTGGTTTGTCCGGGTCCGGAATCCTCCTCACCCTGGAACAGGGGTCCGCCCATGTTCTTCCCGACCAGCCTTTCCTACGCGCTTCAAGCCCTTGTCCGATTGCCCGCCGACGGCAGCCGCATCGCGGTGCACGAATTGGCGGAGCGGGCGGATGTCCCGGGGCCCTTCCTGGCGAAGGTCATGCAGACCTTGGCCAAGGCCAACATCGTGGAAGGCACCCGCGGCCCCCACGGGGGCTACCGCCTGGCCCGGATGGATACGCAGATCACCATCGCCACGGTGTCCCAGGCCCTGGGCGAGGGCCTCGGCCTGCCCGCCTGCATCCTGGAGAACCGCCCCTGCAATGATCCTGGCCCTTGCCTGATGCACAACGTTTGGCTCACGCTGCGGCCGCAGTTGGAGGATTGCCTCTACGGCCTGAGCATCCACGACATCCGGCTCATGAACGATCCCAACTGGGAGGAGTCCCTGCCCAAGCTGGCGTTGCAGAAGCTGCAGCCGGCCTGAGGATCAGGCGCCCCAAAACCGCTGGACCACGCTGTGGTAGAGCGGGATGCCGACGAGGACATTGAAGGGGAAGGTGACGGCCAGGGACATGGTGAAGTAGCGGCTGGGCCGGGCTTCAGGGATGGCGTAGCGCACCACGGCGGGCACCACGATGTAGGAGGCGCTGGCGCCGAGCACGGCCAGGAGCGTGGCATCCCCCGCGGAGAGCCCCGCGAGGCGGGCCAGCCCGAGGGCGATCAGGGCGTGGATGGGGGGCATCACCAACCCGAAGCCCACCAGAAAGGGGCCGACATCCCGCACCTGGCGAAGTTGGCGGCCCACGAGGATGCCCATCTCGAGCAGGAAGAAGGCCAGGAATCCCTTGAACAGGTCCAAGGTGAAGGGTTGCATGGCCTTGCCGCCCGTTTCGCCACTCACGGCTCCGATGATGAGGCTGCCGATGAGCAGGAGGTGGGCGCCATCGGTGAAGGCTTCGTGCAGCACGGCCTTGAGGCGTACGGGAGCCAGAGAGGCGGCCGCTGGGGCAACGGCTTCGGGCACCACGGATTCCACGCCGGGTTCGGCGGTGCCGTAGACCGGAGCGACGCCTCCGGCCACCGCTTGGCTGCGGGCCCAGGACGCGAGCAGCACGGCCATGATGATGGCGGGCGATTCCATGAGCACCAATCCCACCGTGGCTCCGCCCGAGGTGGGGACGCCGTGGGCGGCGACGAACTGGGAGGCCACGGTGAAGGTCACGGCGCTCACGGAGCCGTAGGTGGCCGCGATGGCCGCGGCATCGAAGGTCCCCACGCCGCGTTTGAGGATGAAGTAGCTCCAGGCGGGGATGGCCACCGCCAGCAGCATGGCCAGCGCCACGACGGTCACCACCTCACGACTGAAGCCCGTGTGGGCCAGGGCCTGCCCCCCTTTGAACCCCACGGCCATGAGCAGGTAGAGGGAGAGGAACTTGGCGACCGGCTGGGGGATCTCGAGGTTCGACCCGAGGACGGCCACGAGGGCGCCCAGCAGGAAGAAGAGGACGGCGGGTTCGAGCAGCATGCTCCAGGGGCTCATGGGGGCTCCGGATGGAAAGGAAACGGTGAGGAATCGTCAATCAGCGCTGGGAGGCCAGGCTTCCGGGGCAGGGACGGCGGCCCGGAATAGGCGATCCCGCACCGTGCGCCAGGGGGCCGCCTCCGGGGGCAGGTCCACCACGATGGCCTGGAGGGGGAGCCGCTCCAGTTCGCGCAGGGCTCCATAGAGTCGCCTTCCGTAGTCGCGGGGCTCCTCGGGCATGTCCAGGCGCACGGTGGCCTGGGGAAGGGAGGCCTCGGCCGTGCCGAGGCGCATCCAACCCAGGGGGCCCTGGCAAGGGATGGGATCGGGGCCCCTCCGCAGGAAGACCGGGAGGCCGGGGGCATAATGCCGGAGGGCCTGCCCCGGAGATTTCGCCACCTCGGAGCTTGGAGTGTGGAATTGGGGCTCCCGGCCGAGCACCGCCGCCAAGGCCGCAGGTGCCAATGGGCCATGGCGCAGGATGCGCGGTACCTCCCCGCTGAGGTCGACCACGGTGCTCTCCAGCCCCGAACGGCAAGGTCCCCCATCCAGGAGGAGGTCGATTCGGCCAGCCAGGTCCGCAAGCACATGCTCGGCGCAGGTGGGGCTCACATGTTCCGAACGGTTCGCGCTGGGCGCCGCCACGGGGCCACCGAACGCGCGGATGAGGCGCAGGGCCACGGGGTGATCCGGCATCCGGAGGGCGACCGTGGCCCCGCCTGCCGTGGCCTCGTCGGGCACCAAGGCGCGCTTGGGCAGCACCAGGGTGAGGGGGCCCGGCCAGAACGCCTCGGCCAGATTCAACGCGGCCTTCGGGAAGGTCGTCACCAAGGATCGCGCCATGGCCAGCCCGGAGACATGCAGGATGAGGGGATTGCTGCGGGGGCGCCCCTTGGCCTCAAAGATGCGAGCGAGCGCAGTGGGGTTGAGCCCGTCCGCCCCGAGGCCGTAGACGGTTTCCGTGGGGAAGGCCACGAGGCCGCCGCGCCGGAGGATGGACACGGCTTCGCCCAGCCAGGGGCGGGCGGTGTCAGCGCAGCGCAGGGATTCGAGGAGCACGGTTCAGTTCCGGAGGAGCGCGGCGAGGGTCGCCAGGATGAGATCGCCGATGAGGGCCAGGCAGGCGGTGAAGGCTCCGCTGAGGCCCAACCCCAACCAACCGAGGGCACTGCGGGAAGGGTTGAGCCCACCCCCCAGAAGGCCCAGGGCCAGGGCTGGAAGGGTGTTGCTGAGGGGCACGATCGCCAAGGGCAGGAGGAGCAGAAAGCCCGTCCAAACCACCGCGGCTCCCACCAGCCAGGAAGGTAGGGAGGGCATGGGCACGCGGCGGGCCCGCCTCAGGCCGCGCAGCACCTTACGCACCAGGGGCCGGAGGCCGGGGCCCGGGGTGAGCCATCGCCGGGCCTGTTCCGGAATCCAGGGAGTAACCCGCCCCAAGGCGACCTGGGCCCCCAGCGCCATGGCCGCGAGGCCCACGGCCGGGGCGGCCAGGGAGCCCAGGCCGGGGAGGCTGGCCGGTACGGCGAGCACCATCAGCAGGGGCCCGAAGCCGACAGGGGCGCCGGGGCGGGTCATCCGAGCTCCGGGAGCGCGTTGGCGTTGGCCTTCGGCCAGAGCAGGGACGTGACGACACTCCCGCCCACCAGCAGCGCGATCACCCCAAGGCTCCAGAACGGGGGCACCTTCAGGGCGTCCACGATCAGCATCTTCAGGCCCACGAAGACGAGCACGAGGCTGAGACCGACCTTGAGGTGGTGGAAACGATCCACCACCCCCGCCAGCAGGAAGTAGAGGGAACGCAGGCCCAGCATCGCGAAGATGTTGCTGGTGAAGACGATGAAGGGATCCTTCGTCACCGCGAAAATGGCGGGCACGCTATCCACGGCGAACACCACATCCGTGAGTTCCACGGCTACCAGCACCAGCAGCAGGGGCGTGGCGAAGCGGCGCCCGTCCTGGACCACCGTGAAGTCGGCGCCATGGTAGGTGTCCACGGCGGGCACGAAGCGGCGGAAGAGCTTGAATACGGGATTGTCGCGGGGGTCGAAGGCCGCGTTCCGGAGCAGCAGCATCTTGACGCCGGTGATCAGCAGGAAGCCCCCGAAGAGGTAGAGCACCCAGTGGAATTTCGCCAGCAGGGCCGCGCCAAGCCCCACGAACAGGGCCCGCATCACCAGGGCGCCCAGGATGCCCCAGAAGAGGACCCGGTGCTGGTACATCTCCGGCACCCGGAAGGCTCCGAAGATGAGGACGAACACGAAGATGTTGTCGACGCTGAGGGCCTTCTCGATGAGGTAGCCCGTCAGGAACTCCACCCCCCGCTCAGGGCCGAAGTTCCTCCAGATCAAGGCATTGAATCCCAGCGCCAGGACCACCCACACGGCACTCCACAGGCCCGCCTCCTTCAGGGAGACGGCATGGGCCTTCCGGTGGAAGATGCCCAGATCGATGGCCAGCATCGCCAATACGAACGCGAGGAAGCCCGCCCACATCCAGGGGGTACCGATGGTGGTCTCCATCCTCAGCCCCGCCCCTCGCGCAGGCGCTCAAGGCCCCGCGTCAGGCCCCGCAGGGCACGCTCCACGGCCCCGCTGATGGCGTCATAGGCGTCGGCCGACGCGTCTTCCGCGAGCACCTGACCGCCGTTGACGAGGTGCAGCACCACCCGGCAGCGCTTATCGACACCCCCCTTGGGTCCGTTCATGTCCTCCAGGTGGAGCCGGACGCGTCTGAGGGAGGGCTCGAAGCGGGACAGCGCGAAGGCGAGCCGACGGTGGGCGTGGGCGCGGAGCGCTTCAGAAAATCGGACTCCCTGCCCTTTGAGGTCTATTTGCATCGCGGGTCCTCATCGTGTCCCACGGGGGACGAGCACCAGGATGGAATTTCGCGAAGCAAAGCTCTAATTGAAAAAAAGATTCAAAGGATAGAATTAAACTATGAATACGCTGACCCTCGAGTGGCTGAACTATCACCACCTCCTCTACTTCTGGACGGCGGCCAAGGAAGGCGGCATTACCCGGGCCGCGGAGGTGCTGCGGCTCTCCCAGCCCACCCTGAGCGCCCAGATCCGCTCGCTGGAAGCCTCCCTGGGCGAGCGCCTGTTTGAAAAGGCCGGGCGCGGCGTGGCGCTCACCGAGGCCGGCAAGGTGGTGTTCCGGTATGCGGATGAAATCTTCGGCCTGGGCCGGGAGATGCGGGATGTCCTGGCAGGCCGGGAGGTGACCCGGCGCCCGCTGCTTTCCGTGGGGATCTCCGACGCCCTGCCCAAACTGATGGTTCAGAAGCTGCTCGCACCGGTGCTGGGGCTTCCCGAGGCGCCGCGATTGCTCTGCCGGGAGGATGCCACGGACCGCCTGCTGGCCTCCCTCGCCGCCCATGATGTGGATGTGGTGCTCACGGACCGGCCCCTGGATTCCCAAGTTCGCTTCAAGGCCTTCAGCCACCTGCTTGCGGAATCCGGCGTGGCCGTGTTCGCCCGGCCCGGGCTCCTTCGCGGCTTGAAAGGGCCCTTCCCGGAATGCCTGCACCATGCGCCCTGGCTCCTCCCGACTCCCGGAACGGCCATGCGGAGGGGGCTGGATCAATGGATGGCCATCCATGGCCTGCGCCCCCGGATCGTCGGGGAGTTCGACGACAGCGCCCTCCTCAAGGCCTTCGGGCAGGCGGGTGCGGGCGTGTTCGCAGCGCCGGAGGTGACGACCGAGGAAGTGATCCGGCAGTACCGGGTCCGCCGCTTGGGGCCGGCAGAGGGGGTCAAGGAACGCATTTACGCCGTCAGCGTGGAGCGCCGCCTGCGCAATCCAGCCGTGCAGGCCCTGCGGGAGGCGGCGAAGGCCTGGGCATTTGCTTGAAGTGCTCGCCTTTGGTCCGAGGAAGGCCACCGTTGGTCGGAACTTCCTGGCGTGCGAGGGAGGGCGCGTCGAATCTGGGGCAGGAGGTTCCATGAAAGCACTGGTGTTCCTGCTCACGCTGCCCTTACTTTCCCAGGCCCCTGCGCCTCCGGCCCCTCTCACTCAAGGACCCACCCCCGTGGAAACCATGAAACGCCTCGCCTTTTTGGAAGGGCACTGGAAGGGGGAGGGCTCCATGACCATGGGCCCTGGTCGCAAGGTGACCTTCCAACAAACCGAGGCGGTGGGTTTCAAGGCGGGCGGGGCGGTGGTCGCGGTCGAAGGTCATGGCATGGATCAAGGCCGCCCTGTGCACCAGGCCTTCGCGGTGATCTCCTACGATCCCGCCACCAAGGGCTACCGCATGCGGAGCTGGTTGGTGAGCGGCCTCAGCAAGGACTTCACCTTGGAGCTCAATGCCAAGGGCGACGGCTATACCTGGGGGTGGGATGATCCCCGCACCGGCAAGCTCCGATATTCCATGACCCTCACCCCTGAAGGGAAGTGGCGGGAGATCGGCGAGCGCAGTGCCGATGGCACCACCTGGATGCCCTTCTTCGAGATGACCCTCACGAAGGAGTAGGGCCCCTCAGTGGCAGCCGCAGCCGCCGTCGAAGTCCTCCCGGGCGGCTGCTTTGCGGATGTTCCACCCCTCCCGGGCGATGAGGGCCGCGAGGACGAGGCTGGCCGCGGCATCGGCCCACCAGAGCTTCGGGGCCACGAGAAAGAGCAGGCTGCCCGCGAGCAGCACGACGCTGAGCTGGATGCAGGCCAGGCTGCAGGCGGCATCCGCCGCCAGGGTGGGGCTGCAGGCCTGGGTGGAGAGGCGGCGCTTGGCCTGCCAGAGCCAGGCCATGAAGGCCAGGCTCACCAGGGAGATCACGAGCCCGGGCACGGAGGAATCCGGCGCTTCCCGCGTCACGAGGCGGTGGGCGGCGCCGTAGGCCACGCTCGCGGCGAGCAGCAGGAAGAGCCCGCCGATGACTTTGGCGGCCGTGCGTTCCCGGGAAGCCCCTCCACGGATCGCACGCTCTGCGTGCTCCCACTCGCTGGGGCTCGTGAACGTGGAGCCTCCGTGGCGCAGGCGCCAGAGCACCATCAGGGCGCTGCCCACTTCCACGAAGCTATCCAAGCCAAACCCGAAGAGCGACAGGCTTTCGGCCTTGGCGCCATAGGCCACGGAGATCACGCCTTCTAGCAGGTTCCAGCCCACGGTGATCCAGGCGAGTGCCTGGGCCCTGGATTGGAGTTTGGCGTCCATCAAGCCTCGGCTTCGCGGACCTTCCGGGCCTTGATGAGCACGAGCGTGCTGCCCTCGGGGCTGCGGTCCAGGCGGACTTCATCCATGACGGCCTTCATGAAGAAGACGCCGCGGCCACCGGGCTTCATGAGGTTCTCCGGCAGGTTCGGGTTGGGGATGGTTTCGAGGTCGATGCCCTTGCCCTGATCGCTGATCTGGATCTCGAAGCGGTCCGACTTGGGGATGAAGGTCACCCGCACGGGCTTGCTCTGATCCAGCATGTTGCCATGGCGCATGGCATTGGCGATGCCTTCTTGGATCGCCAGCCAGAGCTGCTCGCCGTCTTCCTGGGTGAAGCTCAGATGCTTCAGGAATTCCGCGCCCACGACCTGGATGAGGTCAATGAACCGGAGATCCGTATTGCAGGTAAGCGTGACGGGCAACAGCGGTGTGGCCATGGTGTTCCCTGGAAAGAGCTGGTGGAAAGCCCAAGGTACAAGGCGGATGCCCCATTCCACCAGTGATTTGTGGCAGCTGGGATGGGCAGGGGCCCCGCGACCGGGTTTGGTCGGGGGCCCCTAGGAATTTCCCGCGCCAGAACAGGCGCTGGTGGCTACCGCTTTTCCAGCTCGATGGCCGTGGGGAAGAGCCAGCTGTTCTCCTTGTGGATGTGGCGGTGGAGATCCTGCTCCATCTCGTGGAGGCCGTCGAGCATGGCGCGCCAGCTGTTGCAGGCGCCGGCGGGGGGCACGAAGTCATCGGTGAGGGCGCGGAAGGATTCCAGGTTGGCGCCGTGGTTCTCGTGCTCGTGCATCATGGCGTTCACGGGCATCTGCACGGACATGTGGCAGCCGCCCATGGCCGCGCCAGTCTTGCCCTCGGCCAGGGCCAGGCACATGGGGAAGAGCACGCGCTCTTCCTTTTCCAGGTGGGCGTAGGTCTCCTCCTGGAACTGCAGGTAGATGCGGCGCAGCTCCAGCAGGCGCGGATCCTCCTGGCCGTGGACGTTGGCCACCTTCTGGGTGAGGAAGTCCAGGCGGGGCATGCACTCCTTCATGAAGACGTGGTGGGTGGAGACGATGTGATCCACGGCCGTGGCCACGCTCTCCCGCCAGCTCTGATCCTCCTCCTGATGGGCCGCGGCGTCCTGGGCCTCCAGCGCGCTGAGAATGGCGCTGAGCTCGATGCCCTTCTCGGCGCAGGCCACGCCCAGGGCCTGATGCCCCTTGCAGCAGTAATCCAGCCCCACCTTTTCGAACACCTTCGAGCGGCTCGGCTTTTCCAGCACCAGCTCGCCCACGCTCTTTCCAACCCATTCCTGGCTCATGAAGGCCTCCTTGTGAACCCAGGGTGGGCGGGTGGGGCTGGGGGGGCCTTGACGCATCTCAAGGTGGCCATCCTTGACATGGGTCAAGGTCATCGCGACGCATTCTCCGCAGGCTACAAGGCAGGAGGTGCCCGTGAGAGCCCGCTGGTTTGCCCTGTTGCTGGTCGTCTTAGGTGGTTTCGGAGTGTTGGGATACGGGGGCTTACGCATCGCCCGGGAGGCGCCGCCGATCCCCGCCCAGGTGGTGGCGGTGGGCGCCGTCCTCGCGCCGGAGGGGGCCGTGCTGGAGGGCCAGAAGCTCTACCTGGGTCACGGGGGCCAGCACCTCGGCTCCATCTGGGGCCACGGCGCCTACCTGGCGCCGGATTGGACCGCCGCCGCCCTGCACCAGTGGGCGGAGGGCACCCTGACCGCGCTGAAGGCCGAGGGGCTTTCCGACGCCGAGGCCCGGGAACAGGTGAAGCAGCGCTTCCAGCAGAGCCGCGTGGAGGGTGGCAAGCTCGCCCTCGATCCGGCCCGCGCCAAGGGCTACCTGGCCGCCCAGGAGGCCCTGGCCCGCACCGTGTCGCTGGGTGACAAGGAGGCCGCCATCCCCGCC
The DNA here is from genome assembly GCA_035255465.1 of Holophagaceae bacterium. GTDB lineage: Bacteria > Acidobacteriota > Holophagae > Holophagales > Holophagaceae > JAFDVN01. Next base: position 2,797 of record DATEZP010000048.1, on the reverse strand, counting down.
AAGTGGATCCCCACGATGGAAGAGGGCCGCCGTGTCGCCGACTTCTACCTGTGGACCGCCTGGACCGCCGCTGCGCGCCGTCCCGGCCTCACGGAGAGCTGGACCCAGAATTGGCCCCAGGAATCCCTGGTGGGGAACGTCATCACGCCCCGCAGCCACTTCTGGAGCATCCTCTCCATCGTGATCCTGCTGGCGGGCGTCGGCCTCCTCGTGTGGCACCACGCCTCCCAGGAGGACGAGGAGCTGCCGGAGCCCAAGCCCCTGGCGCCGCAGCCTGCCACCCCCAGCCAGCGTTGGGCCGGCATCTACTTCGGGGTGGCCATCGCCCTCTTCCTCGTGCAAATCGGCATGGGCATCTTCACGGCCCATGACGCGGTGGAGGGCAACGCCCTCTACGGCCTCGACCTCTCCCGCATCCTGCCCTACGCCGCGTCCCGCACCTGGCACCTGCAACTGGCCGTGTTCTGGATCGCCACCTGCTGGCTGGCCACGGGCCTCTACCTGGGGCCCCGCCTCTCCGGCAAGGAGCCCAAGGGCCAGGGCCTCGGCACCGCCGCCCTGCTCGGCGCCCTCGTCGTCGTCGTGGTCGGCGCCCTCACCGGCAGCCACCAGGCCATCCTGGGCAAGCTCTCGGGCTCCTTCATGCTGGGCCACCAGGGCTACGAATACGTGGAGCTGGGCCGCCTCTGGCAGATCCTGCTGACCGTGGGCCTCGTGGGCTGGCTGGTGCTGGTCGTGCGTGCCCTGAAGCCCGCCCTCGCCGCCGAGAAGGGTCGCCTGGGCCTGCTCAAGCTCTTCCTGCTGGCCGCCATCGCCATCCCCCTCTTCTACAGCGCCGGTTTCATGTACAACCGCGAGACGCACCTCGCCTTGGCCGAGTACTGGCGCTGGTGGGTGGTCCACCTCTGGGTGGAGGGCTTCTTCGAGGTCTTCGCCACGGTGGCCATCGCCCTCCTCAGCACCCGCATGGGCCTGCTGCGGGAGAAGAGCGCCCTGCGCGCCGTGAACATGAGCATGCTGCTCTTCCTCGGCAGCGGCGTCATCGGCACCTTCCACCACCTCTACTTCACCGGCGCCCCCGCCATCATCTCCTCCCTGGGCAGCGTGTTCAGCGCCCTGGAGATCGTGCCCCTCTCCCTCGTGGGCTACGAGATCGTGCAGAGCCTCAAGCACGGGAAGGCCCTGGGCAGCGGCTACGAGTGGCCCTTCAAGTTCTTCGCCGCCGTCTGCTTCTGGAACTTCCTCGGCGCGGGCGTCTTCGGCCTGCTCATCAACCCGCCTTCGGTGCTCTACTTCGGCCAGGGCCTCAACACCACGCCCATCCACAGCCACGCCGCCCTGTTCGGTGTGTACGGATTCCTGGCGCTGGCCCTCATGCTCTTCGCCCTGCGCGGCATGACGCCCGACAAGGCCTGGGACGAGAAGTGGCTCTCCTGGGGCTTCTGGGGCCTGAACCTGGGCCTGGGCCTGATGCTCGTCCTGAGCCTCATCCCCTCCGGCCTCTACCAGTTCAACGCCAGCCTCGAGCAGGGCACTTGGTTCGCCCGCAGCGCCGCCGTCGTGCAGAGCCCCTTCATGCGCATCGCCACCTGGCTGCGCATGCCCGGGGACATCCTCTTCACCATCGGGGCCCTGTGCATGGGCATCTTCACCGCCAAGTCGGTGTGGGGCGCCTGGGCCTGGTCCAAGCCGGTGACGGAGCCGGAGCTGGATGACGTGGCCCTGCCCGTGGCGCAGGCCCGGGAGCTGTGAGTTGAACTGAAAACCACTCGCGGAGGATCGCTGAGAAAGCGGAGGAACACGGAGAAGGGCAAACCAGGGCTTTCCTCCGCGTTTCTCCGCCCCTCCGTGTCCCTCTGCGAGTGCTTTTCCCACCCGAAAATGACTTAGGCTGAACCCATGTCCATCCCGCATCAGGGCCTCTGGTCCAAGGCCCCCCTCTTCCAGAACCTCTCGGCGGACCAGCTCGCCCGGGTGGGCGAACTGCTGGCCTTCAAGCGCCTGGAGGCGGGTCAGCTCCTGTTCGTGGCGGGCGAGCCCTGCATCGGCTTCTTCGTGGTGCTGGAGGGGGCGGTGCAGCTGTTGCGCCCGGAGGGCGACGGCCAGGAGACCCTCCTGAACCTCGTGCGGCCCCCCCAGTCCTTCGCGGAGGCGGCCCTATTCTCTGGCGGGGACTTCCCCGCCACGGCCAGGGCCCAGGAGGACACCCTCGTGGCCATGATGCCCAAGGCACCCTTCCTGGCCTTGCTGCGCAGCGACGCGGACCTCTGCCTCAAGATGCTGGAGAGCCTCGCCGCCTGGCACCACCGGCTCACCTTCCAGGTGCAGCAGCTGCGGGCCCAGGACGGCGGCGGACGCCTCCGCCGGTGGCTCCACGACGAAGCCGCCAAAGCCCCGGATCGGGAGATCCTCCTGCGGGTGCCCAAGAAGGTGCTGGCCGCCCAGTTGGGCTTTACCCCGGAAACCCTGAGCCGCCTGCTGGGGCAGCTCAAGAAGGAAGGCGTCATCCAGGTGGAGGGGGCCCGGATCCGGGTCGTGGCCACCCCCACCGCCTGACGGCAGGCCTACATCCCTGAGCTCGGATTGGGGGGGAAGCTCTGGAACTCGGCCCCGGAGTGTCCATACTCGGGTGCTTGGAGGTCCGCCCTTGGCTCTGCTCTACGACACGCTCGGGAGCTTCGTGGCGCTGGCCATGTGCGGATTGGCGATCTTCTTCTCCCTGGTGTTGCGGCCCTGGTGGCAGCGGGACTATGTGCAGGCCTGGATGGCTTCCTTCGGGGTGCTGGGTCTGGGGCTG
>DATEZP010000047.1:0-40279 GCA_035255465.1 Holophagaceae bacterium | reverse complement strand
TTCGCGCCGACGATCAGCAGCCATAGGACCAGCACGGGTTCGCCCATTTCCAGCAAGGTGGTCAGCATACCCACCCGGCCCGACCAGGTGGGAAGGATCAGGGTCGCCGTGGAACCGATGAGGTAGCCGATCCCCGAGGCGATCACCAACACGCCGATGGCTTTGGGAATGAACCCGCTCCGCCAGACCAGCATCCCCAGCGGGAACAGCCACAGGCCCCAGAAGATGGCGGCGACCTGGATGCCATGGCTGTGCAGGCGAAGGAACAGCATGGCCAAGGCGTCCGCCTGGGGCTTGCCCAAGGTCGCGGCCAGGGGCGCGCCCTGCACGAGCAGCAGCGCCGCCACTTCGTTCAGCACGTTGAGGAACATGATCGGGATGGGGATGAGCCCCAGGAGGGCCATCTGCCGTGCCAGAGGGGTGCTCACATCCTTGAACAGGTTGTAGAGCGCCAGCACGAGGTAAACCTCCACGGCCTGATGGAAGAGTTCGCTGGCCATGCCCAACCGAAGGAGATCTGCCCCGGCCCGGAGGTGATCAGCCGTGGCTGTGGCGTTGCCCGTGACGAACAACTTACCGGGCACCACCATGAGGCCAATGGGCGCGCTCACCGCCACCATCATGTAGAGCAACCCCGCCCATCGTGCCTGCCGCTTGGTGGTATCCATGCTTTCGTCCTTTGGGGAGGGTCCCTGGCCCGCTGGGCCGATCCTGTGTTGAGCCGGGACCAGGCCTTGATCAGGGTGGGTGCAAAGGACCTACGGAGCCCGGCGCCCGATGGGTTAGGGCGCCGGGCCAAAGGGGCAGTGGAGCCAGGGCCCCAGCCCCGGGCATACTGCTCCCATGCCCCTCCCACCAAGCTTCCTCGCGCGCCTGCGGCGGCTGCCGCTGCGCATCCGGGGCAAGCTGTCGGGCGGCACCGAGGGATTGCACCCCAGCAGCGTGAAGGGCTCGGGCCTCACCTTCGTGGAGAACCGGCCCTACCAGTACGGCGATGATCCGCGCTTCATGAACTGGCCCCTCACGGCCCGGGCCGGCGAGCCCATCCTCAAACGCTTCGAGGCCAGCCGCGAGCTGATCCTCTGGCTCGTCATCGACCCCAGCCCCTCCATGTTCCTGGGCGATCCCGTGAGCCCCCTGCGGTGGGCCCTGGAGATCTGCGGCGCCGCCTTCGCCACCATCCAGGCCGGCGGCGACCGCCTGGGGCTCATCGTGCCCGGTGATGCGAAGACGCCGCCCCTGCGCCTCGCCCCCCGCCGTGGCCGCGCCCACGGATTGCGGGCCCTGGAATACCTGGTGGAGCGCGGCCCCGCCATCCCCCGCCCGGAGGATTGGCAAACGGCCCTGGGCCACTGGGGCGAGCACGGCAAGGGCCACCGCCTCTGGCTCTTCAGCAACGGCGCCGGCCTCCAGGGCCTCGCCCCCGCCCTCAAACCCCTGGCGGCCCGCCACCGCGTGGTGTGGTTCGAGCCCGAACTGCCCCCCAGCCGCCTCGAAATGCACTGGCCCGACCCCGCCCTGCCCCCCACCGTCTCCCGCCAGCGCTGGCCCATCCTCGAAGATCCCGTGCCGCGGCTCTCGGCCTACCTCAAGGGGACGGGCGCATGAATGATCGGTTCACCACCAGAAGTTGGTTGGCCTCGCGTATCGGTGCAGCCGATGCCGAGAAGACACCAAGACACCCAGAAAGACGAGAAAAGCAGGTCTGCTGCTTTTCTTCGTGTCTTGGTGTCTTGGTGGTGATTTCCTCCCTCCCACTTTGCGCCGCCCCCCAGTGGAAGGCCCCCAAGGAGCTCCGCTTCGGTCAGCTCGAAGTCCTCGAGCTGCGTGAGGACGATCCCGCCGCCAAGCCCCTGCCCCGGCCCGTCGTTGATGAGAAGCTGGGCCCCCTGCGCCTGCGCGCCCTGGAGCCGCTGGCGGACGGCAAGGGCTGGCGCTTCCAGGTGCAGGCGCTGGAGCCGGGCACCGTTCTGATTCCCGCGCTGGATTTGGGGGATGGCCGCCGGGCGCCGGAGCTGCGCCTGCCGGTGCCCCGCACCACGCCCCACGGCGCGCCCTGGATGGGCTGGGGCGGCGGGCGCGAAGATCAGCTGCCGCTGCTGCCCTTCCCCTATGGCTGGGCGGCCGCCGCGCTGAGCCCCCTGCTGCTGGTGGTCGCGGGTCTCTTCCTGCTTTGGCGACGCGGCGCGAGCGGCCGCCGTCAACGCCATGCGCGCCACCTCTTCGCCAAAGCCTGGCCCCCCGTCCGGGAGCGCAATGCCCTGGACAAGGCCCATGCCGCCGGCCGCGAATTGCTGGGCGCCCACTTTGGGAACGAGGCCCTGGCCTGGGGGGCGGATGAGTTCCGCAAACGGGGCCTCGATCCCTGGGTGCAGTGGGTGCAGAGCCTGGACGCCGCCCGCTTCGGGCTGTTGAGCCCACCCTTCCCGGACCTCCCCATGCTGATGAAGAACCTCGAAGCCAAGGCCCACGAGCCCGAGCTTCAGAAGGGGGGGAAACGGTGATCGCGCTGCGGGCCCCCTACCTCCTCATCCTGCTGGTTCCCCTCCTCTGGCTCGTGTGGCGCAAGCCCTACCGGTGGGGCATCCCCTCCTCGCGGCCCGCATCCCGCCTCGCCCGCTTCACCGCGCGTTGGATGCCGCCCCTGCTCGTGATCCTGCTGGTGCTCGCCGCCTCCGGGCCCGAGTGGCGCACGGACGTGAAGGGCCAAGCGCCGGTGGTGGATTTCGCCGTGGTGCTGGACGGCTCCAGTTCCATGCGGATCATCGACGGCGAGCATGCCGGCGTGGAGGATCGCTGGACCTCCGCCAAGCGGCTCCTCAGCGCCTTCATCGCCAAACGCGCCGATGACCGCTTCGCCCTCATCCTCTTCTCCGCCCACCCCGTCACGCTCTCCCCCCTCACCGCCGACCATCCGCGCCTCTTCCGCATGCTTCACCGGCTGGACCTCTCCTCCCGGGATGACGGCACCGCCATCGGCAGCGGACTGATGACCGGCGTGCGCCGGCTGGCCGAGAGCCCCGCCCGCAGCCGCGTCATCCTGCTCCTCACGGATGGGGCCCAGAACCGCGGCCGCGTGCTGCCCCTGGAGGCCGCCCAGGAAGCGAAGGATCACGGCATCCGCATCCACACCGTATCCATCGGCCGGGCGGGTGAAAGCCTCGTGCCCATCGAAGGGGGTGGCTTCGTGCGCCTCAAGGTGGAGGCCGATCCCGAAACCCTCAAGGCCGTGGCCGCCGCCACGGGCGGTGAAAGTTTCTCCGCCGAGGATCCCGACGGCCTGCGCAAAAGCCTGCTGGCCATCGACACCCTGGAGAAGACCCGCCTGCCCGTGGATGCCCCGAGCGAAGGCCGCGCCCTGGCCCACTGGCTGCTGTTGGCCGCCGCGGCCCTGGCCATCCCCCTCGCCCTGGACCTCGGCCGGAAACGCGGCGCCGCCCATCCGGCCTGGCTGGAAGGTGCAAAGTGAACGCCCACTTCGCGCAGCCCCTCTGGCTCTGGCCCATGGCGGGCCTGGGCGTGCTCGCCCTGCTGTTCGGCATCTGGGCGGCCCTTCGTCCCGGGGTCGGCATCCGCGTCATCGGGCAGAAACCCCTCATCCAGGGCTTCGGCATGCTGCTCATGCTCCTGGGCCTGGGCATGGGCCTCGCACAGCCCCGCTGGGGCCTGCCCGAAGCACCCCGCCTCACCGCCGTGGCCCTGCTGGATGTCTCCCGATCCATGGCCGCCCTGGATGCTCCCGGGGGCTCCCGATTCGACGCGGCCACCTCGCAGCTCCAGCAGCTCTTCCGGGAACCCCGCCCGGGCCTGCGATGGGGGCTTTCCCTGCTCAGCGGCGATGAAGTGCCCCTGGTGCCGCCGGGCGAGGACCGCTCGCTGCTGCGCGATGCCCTTTCCACCCTCACGCCGGGCGAAGTGGGCAGCCCCGGCTCCAGCTTCGGCCGCGTCATTCCCCAGGTGGCCTCCCAGATCCCGGCCGGCGAGCCCACCATCCTCCTGCTCTTCAGCGACGGCGAGGAAACGTGGGAAGCCGAAGAACCCGCCGTGCAGCGCGCCATCGAAGCCCTGAAGCTGGCGAAGCTGCCGCTGTATGCCGTGGTCGTCGGCGGCACCCAACCCATGGCCGTGCCGCCCCGCACCGGCGTGGGCGCGGCCCCCAGCGAGCCCGCCCTCAGCAGCGCCCGGCCCGAGTTCCTGCGCCGCCTGGCGGAAGGGAGCGGCGGCCGCCTCCTGACCCCCGCCGACGTGGGCCTCACCCTCAATCAACTCCTCTCGGGCCACCTGCCCCTGCCCGCCCAGCGCAGCCTCATCCCCACGCATCCGGAGGCCGGCGCCTGGGTCGCCCTCCTGGGATTGATCCTCTGGCTCCTGGCCGCGGGTCAGCCCTTGAGCCGCTGGCGCCCCGTGGTGGGCCTCCTCGTGGCCCTCGGCGCTGCGCAGCTCCAAGCCCAGCCCCTGCCCCAGGGCGTGAAGGCTTGGCTCGCCCAGCGCGCCCTTGAATCCGGGGACCTGCCCACGGCCCAGCGCTGGAAGCCGGCGCCCAACCGGCCCGAGCGGGCCCTCCTGCGGGCCGCCATCGAACTTCGCAGTGGATTCCCCGCCGAGGCCCTCAAGAGCCTCGAAAGCCTCACGGGCCAGGGTGCCCCTCGCCCCCTGCCCGCCTGGCGCCCCCTGGCCCTGCTCCTCGCCGCCCGCTGCCAGATCGAGCAGGGCAAACCCGAGGAAGCCCGGGCGCTCCTGGAGCGGCTCCTGCTCGAAGCCCCCGGCACCACCGAAGCCCTGCACGACCTTCAAAGCCTCGTGAAGGACCCCAGCCCCCCGCCCCCCCCGGATCCCAAGAAGCCTCCGCCGCCCCCACCGCCGCGCCCCAGCATGGGCGCCCAACAGGATGAACTCGAAGGCATCAAGCAGCGCCTGCCCCGCCCCAACCCGCCGCCCGGTGGCGTGAAAGACCAGTAGGATCGAAAAGGGCCCCGAGGGGCCCTTTTGCATGGATGCAGCGCGGAGATTATTTCCCGTTCAACCAGGCGGCGAATTCAGCCGGCGTTTCGAAGGCGCCCACCTGGCGGCGGACCTCCTTGCCGGTGGCATCAATGAGGATGAGGGTGGGGAAGCCCTGCAGCTGGTACTTCTCCGCCAACATGCGGCCCTCGGGGAGATCCTTCATGTCCTTGGTCTGGACCAGGGCATCGAAGGGCACCACTTTCGCCAAGGCGGCCTGGCCTTCGGCGCTGGGGAAGATCTTGGCCTTGAGGTACCGGCAGGGGCCGCACCACTCAGCCCAGAGATCCATGAGGATCATCTTCTTCTCGGCTTTGGCGCGGGCCTGGGCGGCCTTGAGGGTGTGCTCCCACTTCACACCGCCCTGGGCGAACAGGGGGGCGACGGCGAGGATGATGGCGATGGCTTTCATGAAACCTCCACGGGGTGGGATGACCCCGGCCCCCCAACTATGACAGGGCGAATTTTCGGGCTCCCCTAATCCGGGGGGCCAGGCCCCCGTAGGCATGGGTGAACCGGTTGAAAGTCCCCTCACTTCAGCGCCCCTTCCTTTCGGAGACCCCATGCGCGCCTTCCTCGCCCCCCTCGCCCTCGCCGCTTCCCTCGTCATGCCCCTGGCCGCCCAGCAGGCCCGCTTCATCAAGGTCGACATCGTCTCCAAGGACGGCATGCACCACCACCACGGCGCCAAGGGTGCCCACAAGGGCTCCGACGGCCCCACCACCGTGAAGATGCGCCTCCCCGTGTCCCTGGCCACCAGCGCCCTCCAGTGCGCCCAGGACAGCGAGATCAAGGTGAACGGCGAAACCAAGAAGGGCATCAAGACCGACGAACTCGTGAAGATGCTCCAGAACGCCAAGCCCGGTGACCTGCTCCTCGAGATCGACACCAACGACGGCGATCACGTCCGCATCACCATCGAGTAGGTCAAAGCCAAAAGCCCGCCACGAAGGCAGGAACAAGGATTGAAAGGCCACGAAGACACCCCTTCGTGGCCTTCGTTTTGTTCGTGCCTTCGTGGTGATCGTTTTCGCCTCACAATGACCCCATGGAAACCGTCTCCGAGATCCGTGTCCGCTACGCCGAAACCGACCAGATGGGCATCGTCCACCACGCGAACTACGTGGTGTGGATGGAGCTGGGCCGCAGCGACTGGATGCGGGCGCGTGGCAAGGGCTATGCGGAGATCGAAGCGGCGGGCTACCGGCTCGTGGTGAACGGGGTGCACGTCCACTACCGGGCTCCGGCCCGCTACGACGAATTGGTGCAGGTCCGCACCCACCTGAAGGAGGCCGGGCGGCGCAAGGTCGTGTTCGGGTACGTGGTGGAACGGGAAGGCCAGAAGCTCGCGGAGGGCGAGAGCGTGCACCTCGTGGCCGATGATCAGGGCCGGGCCGCAGTGCTGCCCGAAGCCCTGCTCACGCTGATCCGAGGTGAAGGGCCGTGATGCCCGCCACCGCCTCCATCATCAAGCGGCGGTGAGGTGGAAAGGCCTCCGAGTGGAAACTCTGGAAGGCCAGCACGCCGGCCAGCTTGCCATCGCGACCATCCAGGGGAATGCCGAACCAGGTCTGGTTCATGAGGCCCGTGGTGAGTTCCGCCTCCGTGAGCACCATGCCATGGGCCATGCAGGCCTCCTTGGTGTCCAGGTAGAGCGGGGTTCGCAGTTCCACCACCCGCGCCGTCAGGCCGGGCCCATCCCCGAGCACCCGGCTTTTCCGCTCCCGGGGGCGGCCGGCCTCGAAGAAGTAGGGGAAGTGGAGCTGGTTCGATTCCCAATCCGCCCGGGCCAGGTAGAGAGAGGAGAGTTCAAAGGGGCGCAGGCAGTGGGTCTTCAGAAGCTCCCCGGCCTCGCCCCAGGGCATGCCGGTGCGAAACCCGGCGAGGATCCGCGCGATGAAGGCCCGTTCCTCCAGCAGCTGGGCCTGGAGTTCGCCCAGGGAGAGGCGCTTGGCCTGGAGATCCTCCATGCGAACCAAGGTGGCCTGGATGTCGGCCTCCATCTGCTCGGGGTTCTTCCGCAGCCAGTTCACGGGACACCCTGGGTCAAGGACAGCAGCCGGGCCAACCGCTCCAGCAGCTCCCGCCGCCGGGGGCTGAAGCCGTCTTCCGGAAAGACTTGGAAGGCCACCAGACCGAAGGGACGCCCGCCCTCCAAATCCGGCCGCGAAAGGGGCACCCCGAACCAGGTCTGGGGGATCAGCCCCGTGGCCGCCTCGGCCCGGCTGAGGATGGCCCCCAGGGCGATGCCCTCGGGATCCAGGGCCCGCACATAGACGGGTTCCTGTTTGTCGATCGCAAGTCCAGTGATGCCTTTATTTTTGGAATAAACCTCGATGGGGTGCCGCCGAAGACGCCCCCCTTCCAGGAAGACCGGGTAATCGATCAGGTCCCGCTCCTTGTCCACCAGGGCCACGAAATAAGTCGCGATCTCCAGGGGCTCCCGGATGAGTTCCAGCAGGGCCGTGCCCGCGGCCTGCAGGCCCATGCCGGGCTTGAGTCTCCGGGCCGCCTCCAGCAGCATCCGGTTCTCCAGCTCCGTCTGGGCCAAGGTGGTTTCCGCTTCCCGTAGGGTGGCCAGGAAATCAGCCTCCTGGGCCTTCAGGGCCACCAGTCGCGGGTCCTCACCCTTCCCACCCAGCCCCAGAAGCCTCAGGAAGCTCATGCCGTCATCCCGGGGGCCCATGCGCCCCATGGGAGGTGTGCGATCGCCTCCCCGCTTGGGAAATTGGCTGGAGGATGCTTGGATAGAACCATGTCGTCGCGCCGGACCCTTTCACTGTTCAACACCCTGACCCGAAGGGTGGAGCCGGTGCAACCCCTGGAGCAAGGGGTGATCCGCATGTACAACTGCGGCCCCACCGTCTACAACTTCGCCCACATCGGAAATCTCCGAACCTTCCTCTTCCAGGATCTGCTTCGCCGCACCTTCGAAGCCAGCGGCTACGACGTGAAGTTCTGCATGAACATCACGGATGTGGAGGACAAGATCATCCGGGATTCCCAGGCGGGGCTCCCGGCGGACGCCTCCAACGGGGACCGCCTGAAGGCCATGAAGGCCCTCACGGATAAGTACACGGCCCACTTCCTCGAGGATCTGGATCGCATCGCCATCAAGCCCGCCACCTTCATGCCCCGGGCCACGGATTACATCGGCGGCATGATCGGCATGGTGGAGACCCTCATCGCCAAGGGCCACGCCTATGCCCGCGAAGGCAGCGTGTACTACCGCATCGGCTCCCTGCCCCACTACGGCGACCTGGCCCACCTCGACCGCGAGGGCATGCAGGTGGGCGTGTCCGTGGACGTGGACGAGTACGAGAAGGACTCCGCCCAGGACTTCGTCCTCTGGAAGGCCACCAAGCCCGGCGAACCATACTGGGATAGCCCCTGGGGCGCGGGACGACCGGGCTGGCACATCGAGTGCTCCGTCATGGGCATCGACGCCCTGGGCGAGCGCATGGACATCCACACCGGCGGCGTGGACCTCATCTTCCCCCACCACACCAACGAGATCGCCCAGTCCGAGGGTTGCCTGGGGCACACCTGGGTGAACCACTGGTGCCACGGCGAGTTCCTCATGGTCGAGGGCCAGAAGATGTCCAAGAGCCTGGGGAATTTCTTCACCCTGCGCGACCTCATCGCCAAGGGCATCGATCCCCTCTCCTTCCGCTATGCCATCCAGAGCAACCACTACCGCAAGGTGCTGAACTTCAGCTTCGACGGGCTCAAGGCCGCCGACGCCTCCCTGGCCCGCATCCGCGCCTTCCGCCGCCGCATGGCCGGCGCGGGCGAGGTGTCGGGCCGGGGCGAGTGGAAGGAAGCGGTGGATCCCCTGGCCCGCCTCCAGCAGGCCCGTGAGCAGTTCTGGGCTGCCATGGCCGATGACCTCAACACGCCGGAGGCCCTGGCCTCGCTCTTCACCCTGGTCACCGACCTGAACGCCCAGGACGACCGCGTGGCCCTCACCCCCGAAGAGCGCCAGGCCGTGCTCGCCTTCCTGGACGAGACCAATGCCATCTTCTGCGGCTGGCCCGCCGAAGCGGAGGCCCTCCCGCCCGAAGTGGAAGCCCTCCTGGCCCAACGCCGGGAGGCCCGGGCGGCCAAGCAGTGGGCTGAGAGCGATCGGATTCGGGATCTCCTCAAATCACAAGGTTTCCTCGTGGAGGACCGGAAGGATGGCTCCATGTCGGCCCGCCGGGCCTGATATCAAGCTGGAGTAAGCCTAGGGCCCCATCTGACCGATAGGGGGGTACGCCATGAGCGCTCCTCCCCTCCCTCCCCGGCCTGCGGTCCCCCAGGTGGATCCGGCCCTGCTGCAGGCCGCCTTCCAGGCCCTGCCATCCGGCATGACCTTGGTGGATCTGGAGGGCCGCTACCTCCAGGTGAGCCCCGCCTTCTCCAAGATGCTTGGATACCGCGAGGAGGAGATGCAGGGGCTCTCCATCGCGGAGATCACCCATCCCGACGACTGGAACCGCCAGATCCGCTTCCTCATCGAGCTGAAGGCCGGCAGCCGCCCCAGCTACCAGATGGAGAAGCGCTTCCTGCGGAAGGATGGCGAGGAGATCTGGGCCTGGCTCCACGCCGCCCTGCTGCGGGATGAGGCTGGCAATCCCCTCTGCCTCGCGGCCTACGTGCAGGACATCTCCGACCGCATCGCCGCCGAGCAGGCCCTGGCCCGCAGCCTGGACCGCCTCGCCGGAATCCTCACCACCATGGAGGATGGCGTGGTGGAGATCGATCGCGAGGGCCACTTCCTCTACGCCAATGAAGCCGCGGAGCGCATCCTCCGGCTCCCCGTTGAAACCCTCACCACCCGCAGCACCCACAGCAACCTGTGGAACCTCGTGGATTGGGATGGCCGTCCCCTGCCCCCGGAGGAATCGCCCCTCTCCCGGGCCCTGGCCACCCGGCAGGTGATCCGGGGCACCCGCTTCGGCTTGCGGCTGGAGGATGGGAGCCAAGTCTGGCTCATCGCCAACGCGGCGCCCCTCTTCGACGGCGAAGATCAGGTGCGCGGGGCCCTGGTCACCTTCCTCGATGTCACCGAAACCCGGCGGGGCGAGCAGGCCCTGCAACAATCCCAGCGCCTGGAGACCCTGGGCCTCCTGGCGGGCAGCATCGCCCACGACTACAACAACCTCCTGGGCGCCCTGATCGTGAGCCTGGAGATGGCCCATGCGGAGACCACCCCGGGCACCGAACAATGCCGGCAGCTGGAGCGGGCCGAGGGCCTCGCCCAGCGGAGCGCCGACCTCACGCGTCAGCTCCTGGCCTACGCCGGCCGTGGCCTGGGGCGGAAGGAGAACCTGGACCTCAACACCCTCGTGCGGGAGATGGGCGACCTGCTCAAGGTCTCCATCGCCAAGCGCGCCCTGCTGGATCTGGAGCTCGATGCGGCGGACATGGGCCTCTGGGGCGACAAGGCGCAGTTGCAGCAGGTGCTGCTGAACCTGCTCACCAACGCGGCCGATGCCATGAAGGATCGCACCGGAAGCATCCGCCTCTTGACGAAGCGGGTTACCTTCCTTCCCGGGCAAGTCCCCCTGCCCCTCGCGCGGAAGGGCCTCAGCGCCGGGGATCACCTCCTGCTGGAGGTGAGGGATGAAGGGTGCGGCATGGACGCTGCCACCCTCCAGCGGATCTTCGAGCCCTTCTTCACCACCAAGGTGGAGGGCAGGGGCCTGGGCCTCTCGGCCATGCTGGGCATCGTGCGCGGCCACCAAGGCATCGTCACCGTGGAGAGCCAGCCGGAGGTGGGCACCAGCTTCCAGCTCTACTTCCCCGCCCTGTCGGCCCAAGGCAAGCCCGAGGTTCCCGCCCGCACGGTGGAACCCTTCCAGGGGCGCGGCCTGGTGATGGTGGTGGATGATGAAGCCGCGATCCGGATGGTGGCTTCGGAGATCCTCTCCACCATCGGCTTCGAGGTCATCGTCGCGGAGGATGGCCTGGAGGCCCTGCGTCTCTTCCAAACCCACGGAAAGGACCTCGAGCTGGTGCTGTTGGATCTCACCATGCCCCACCTGGATGGATTCCAGACGCTCCAGCAGATGCGGGCCCTCCGCCCCGACATCCGGGTGCTGCTCAGCAGCGGATTCGCGGATCCAGGGCTGGAGAACCGCCTCACCCCGGGCAGTGTGGCGGGCTTCCTCCCCAAGCCCTACCGGGTGCAGGACCTCATCCTCGCCGTGAAGGACGCCCTCGAAGTGGGCTGACCCTTCAAGGGGCCGGGATCGATTCGAGCACGTGGTCCAGCGTGAGCTCCAGCATGCACTGCCGGCGCTGGCAGGCCCGCTCCCGGCAGGGCGAGCAGGCGATGCCCGTGCGGAGCACCTGGCCCGTGCCCGGCGGAAGCCCCGCCACCACCGGATCCGACGGGCCGAAGAGCGCCGTGACGGGCACGCCCGCCAACACCGCCAGGTGCATCAGCCCCGTATCGGGCGTGATCACGTGATCCGCTTGGCGCACCGCCGCGGCCAGCTGCCACCAGCCCATGGGCGGCAGGGCAGGCACGCCGCTCTCGGCCGGCAGCCACTCCCGCAGATCCGTTTCATCAGGCCCCAGGCTCCAGCGGAGCTGCCACTTCCCGCGCAGTTCCTTGGCCAGGGCCACCCAATCCCGGATGGGCCAGCGTTTGATGCGCCCGGGCTTGGAAGCGCCCGGCACGAGCACCATCCGGGGTCGGCCATCGCCCCACCAGGCGGGCCCGCAACCTGGGAGAGGCACGTCCTTCAACACGGGCCGGAAGGTTCCGAGGCCTTCCACGCCTCGGCTCCGACCAAAGGCCTCCGCCAGAGCCAGGGCCTGGCGGTAGCGGCTCTGATGCTTCCACTCCAGCCGGTGGGTCTGGAAGCGATGCGCCCCTTCCTTGGTCACCCCATCCCCCCAGCGCTCCCGGAGGTCCGCGCGCCAGGGAATCAGCGACGACTTGAGGATCCCGTGGAAGTCCAAACTGGCGTCGGCCCCCTTCAGCTGGGCGGCCACCCGGCCCAATTCCCCCCAGGCCCGCAGGGGATGGGAAAGCGCCTTCCGTCGCACCAGCACCGGCTCGAAGCCCGGGAAGGGCGCGAGCAGGGCGGCGTGGCGATCCTCCACCACCGCCTGGATCCGCGCCTCGGGAAAGGCCTCGCGCAGATTCATCCAGGCCGGCAGGACCCGCAGGATGTCGCCGAGGGCGGAAAGTCGGAGGAGGGCCAGATGCATGGGCACCCAGGTTATCAGGCCCGCTGGGCGGGGTGCGCCGACGCCATGGGGCCCGACCGCGTGATACTGGAGGCATGGCCCGTCCCAAGACTCCCTTCGCCGAGGATCAAAGCAAGAACCCGCCGCCCCGGGGGTTCTTCGAGATCCTCCTTCGCCGCTTCGCCCGGGGCAGCTACGTGATCGCGGTGTTGTTGCTCTACCTCTTGGCCTCCACGGCCCTGGGCGTGGCGCTGGCCCCCGCCCTCTGGGTGTGGAGCAAGACCTCGATCCTCGGCGCCGCCTGGCCGGGGGCCTGGCCGTGGATTTGGGTGGGCTTTTGCGCGTCCTGCAGTTTCTTCATCTTCGGGCTGACCCTCATGGCCGTCGTGCCCGTCTACAACTTCCTCCTGCCCACACGTTTCCACCGGTTCAAGGGCGGTTACTACACCCTGGCGGCGGTGCCCTGGTTCATCCACAACGGGCTCTTCTACCTCGTGCGCTTCACCTTCCTCCCCTTCGCCACCCTCACCCCCTTCGGCGTGTGGTTCCTCAAGGCCATGGGCATGAAGATCGGCCGCCACGCCTTCATCAACACCGAACTCATCAGCGATCCCCGGTTTATCGAGGTGGGGGATGACGCCGCCCTGGGGGGCAGCGTCCGCATCTTCGCCCACTACGGCGGAGGCGGAAACCTCGTCATCGCGCCCGTGAAGATCGGCCACCGGGCCACCCTCGGCGCCGGCGCCTGCGTGATGGGCGATGTGGAAGTGGGGGATGACGCTGTGGTGCTGCCCCATTCCGTGCTCCTACCCGGCTCCCGCGTGCCCGCCGGGGAAACCTGGGGCGGCGTGCCCGCGCGGCGCATCACCCGGGAGGAGATGGACGAAATCAAATTGCACATCAAAGGCCTGATGGATATCGGATAGGCCCCGACGCCGGCCTACCCCGGGTTTATGGGGCCAAACGGCTGCGAAGTCGCTCCAACCTCATTAAGATCAATCATCACCCTTTTCCCAGGAACGCCATGAATCGATCAGCCGCCTTCGCCTTCCTGCTCCTCCCCTTCCTGGGCGCGCCCCTCGCCAGCCAAGAAGCCGCTCCAGCCGCTCAGGCGCCGGCCCCTGCCGTTCCCCTGGCCCAGCGCCTCAAGGCCGAGCGCCCCGAGGTGGATCGCCTGCTGGACGCCCTGCAGCCCAAGGAGGCCCTGGCCAAGGCCGAAGCCCTGCTGCCCGCCGCCAAGCCCACCTGGGACAACACGGATGGCAACGCCCAGTACCGCAGCTACACCACCTTCCCCGATTACGCTTCCGCCTACTACCTCGCCTCCCGCGCCGCCATCTCCGCCGGGGAATGGGAGAAGGGGCTCGATTACCTCCGCAAGGCGCAGGCCGTCCTCCAGGACAACGCCGCCCAAGCGCAGGTCGCCTTCCCCAAGATCTCCGACGCCTACCTCGCCCAGGCCCAACGCGGCCGCGACATGCTGAAGGACAACGACGCCTTCATCAAGGAACTCCGCGCCAAGACCAACCCCGACGCCGGTGATCTGCAGCAGTTGGGCCTCGTGGCGGCCGAGGAAAAGGGCATCGCCAACAACGAGAAGTGGGCGAAGACCTTCCTCTCCTACATCGACGCGGCCAAGAAGGATGCCACCCGATACGACGATTCCGTGAAGGCCCTCGAGGATCGAATCAAGGCCGAGGAGACCAACATCGCGGGCTACAAGGCCGGCAAGGGGGACAAGCTCAAGTGGGTGGACGCCATCGTGTCCAATCCCTCCTACCTCACCACCAGCTTCCCTGAGAAGCGCGCCCGCTTCGAATTCCTCTGCCGCCTCGCGGTCCTCGATCCCGCCAACCCCAAGGTCGGGAACGCCATGGACGTGGAGTTGGGCAAGGTTCCGCCCCCGCCCGTGAAGGCCGCCAAGCCCAAGAAGCACAAGTAGGCCGGGCATTCACCGATCCCCTGGGGCCGTTCGCCGATCCGGCGCGGCCCCAGGGGATTCGGCTATCCAGACTGGGCGGAGAGGTCTGCCATGCCCCTTGATCCCCCCGCGACCGGACTCCTTGAAATCGCCCTCAGCCCCCGCGCCTATGGGGCCCTGGCCTACCAGATCCTCGGCCTGCCCCTGGGCATCGCCGCCTTCACCTGGGTCACCGTGGGTCTGTCCCTCTCCTTGGGGCTCTCCGTGATCGGGATCGGCATCGTCCTCGGACTGGCCTTCCTGCTGGCCAGCCGGGCCATGGCCGTGGGCCAGGGGCGCCTCGCCGCCTACCTCGCCGATCGGGAGTCCCCCGCCGCCCCGCCCATCCCCGAGGCCCCGGGGTTCTGGCCCCGGCTCGGGGCGCTGCTGAAGGATCCTGCCAGCTGGGGCGCCCAGGCCTACCTCCTGCTGCGATTGCCCCTCGGGATCCTCGGCTTTACGCTGCTCATCACCTTGCTCAGCTGCTCCCTGAGCGCCCTGGGGCTCGGCCTCTTCCCCTGGTACCGCCTCGAATCCGCCGGTAACGGGCTCGTCACCTTCCAGTCCCACCACGGCGCCATGACGTGGGATCTGGACATGGAACCCCTGGTGCAGGCCTTCATCCGGCACCCGGGGCCGGCCCGCCTCACCGCCGCCGCCGTGGGTTTCCTGGGCTTCCTCGGCACCCTGCACGTCGCGGTGGGCCTGACGCGGCTGGAAGCGCACCTGGCCGCCGCCCTGCTGCGGGGTCGGGATCCCGGAGTTGAAAACCAAACGGGCGCGCCCTGTTAGCCTGAACCATGGCCCGAGGCTCGAACAAGCAACGTCATTCCATCCGTGGTCCCCGGCAAACGCCGGATCGCCGCCCCGGTGAGAAGCCCAAGGGCGCGGCTCCCAAGCCCCGGGAAGTGCCCTGGCGGCCCTTCGAGACATTCGAGGCCACCTTCAGCGGCATGGTCGAAGGCACCGGCGGCTTCCTCCGACCCATGGGCATGACCCGGGCCGACAACCTCGACCTCCGCGTGGATTGGCGGGATCAGAACGGCGCCATCCACAACGACCGCGTCATGGCCGAACTCACGGGCCAGGATTTCCAGGGCCGCCTGCGGGGCCGTGTCATCAAGGTGCTGGGCCGGGGTGAGCTGCCCATCCCCTGCACCCTGCAGCAGCAGGCCTTCGGCTGGCGAGCGGTGCCCCTGGAGCCCCGCATCCAACAGCTCGTCGTGGTGCCCCCCACGGACCTCGCCGGCGAGGGGGACCTCGTCAGCGTGCTCCTGGACAAGGACCCCACCACGCAGCAGCTGAAGGGCAAGGTCATCGCCAAATTGGGCCGCCCCACGGATCTGCGCATCGAGAACAAGCTCACCGCCGCCCTCTTCAACCTGCGCACGGACTTCCCCGACTCCGTCATGCAGGAGCTGGCCCCCTTCCCCACCTCCATCCCCGAGGAATGGGTCAAGGGCCGCGAGGACCTGCGCAAGATCCTCACCTGCACCATCGATCCCCCCACGGCCAAGGACTTCGACGACGCCATCAGCCTGGAGGTGATCCCCGACAGCGAAGGCGGCGGCTGGCTCCTGGGCGTGCACATCGCCGACGTGAGCCACTACGTGCAGGAGAACGGCCCGCTGGATCTCGAGGCGAAGCTGCGGGGCACCAGCGTCTACTTCCCCGACGAGTGCATCCCCATGATCCCCGAGCGCCTCAGCGGTGACCTCTGTTCGCTGCGCGAGCAGGTGGACCGACTCACCATGACGGCCTGGATGACCCTCGCGCCGAACATGGAGGTCATCGAAACCCGCTTCAGCGAGAGCGTCATCCACAGCCGCAAGCGCCTCACCTATGACGACGTGAAGCACGCCTGCCTGGATGGCGACCGGAAGAAGCAGGCGGACCTCGGCCCCGAGCTCATGGCCATGCTCACCGAGGCCCTCGCGGTCTCCCGCAGCCTCACGGCCAAGCGCCTGGAGCGGGGCGCCATGAATCTCGACACCATCGAGATCAAGTTCGAGTTCGGCGAGGATGGCCGCCCCGTGGACGCCCAGCCCTACGAGCGCCACGACGCCCACAAGATGATCGAGGAGTTCATGCTCCTCGCCAACGAGGCCGTGGCCCGCTTCTTCACCCGCAAGAAGCTCCCCACCATGTACCGCATCCACGACAACCCCGACCCCCTGAAACTGCAGATTTTCTCGGAGACGGCCCAAGCCTTCGGCCTGCTGGGGGCCAAGGACAAGCCCACGCCGGACGTGCTCAACGCCATGCTCCTGAAGGTCAAGGACACGGCCATGGAGGCCCTCATCAACACGCTGCTCCTGCGCAGCCTGAAGAAGGCCGAGTACAGCGCCGACAACATCGGCCACTCGGGATTGGCGCTCGATGACTACCTCCACTTCACCAGCCCCATCCGCCGTTACCCGGACCTCATCGTGCACCGCCTCCTGCGCAAGGTGCTGCGCGGCGAGAAGCTCCCCGCGGAGCTCCACGGCCACCTGGCGAACCTGGCCAAGCAGTGCAGCGACGCGGAGCAGAAGGCCACGGAAGCCGAGCGCGAGAACGACAAGTGGAAGGCCTGCCTCCTCATGAAGGACAAGGTGGGCCAGCGCTTCAAGGGCCGCATCGCGGGCCTCAGCCCCAAGGCCCTCTTCATCCAGCTGGAGCATCCCTGGGTGGAGGCGGGCGTCCCCCTGGGCGCGCTGGGCAGCGACTTCGTCATGGACGAGCACCGCACCAGCCTCACGGGCAAGCGCGGCCAGATCGTGCTGCACATCGGCGACGTGGTGCAGGCTGAGATCACCGCCGTGGACGAGGAACTGCGCCGCATCAGCGCGTGGATCGTGGAAGCCCAGGCCAAGGACGGCATGGGCAAGGCCATCCAGTTCACGCCCACCCTCAGCGCTCCCGCCCGGCTCACCGAGGCGGACCTGGAGAAGCCCAAGAGCCGCTTCGGCAACCGGCCCCAGGACGGATCCGGCCGGGAGGGACGCGACGAGCGCCCCCGGGGCCGCGCCCCGAAGGCCGCCCGGGAGGCCGAAGGCCGCAAGCCCGCCCGTGGCCCCCGCGCCGAGGCCCCCCGGGGTGCCAAGCCGAAGGCACCCAAGGGCAGCGTGAAATCCAGCGGAAGCGGCCCCAGGAAGGGCGGTGGGGACGCACTGCCGGGGCGGAAGAAGCGGTAGCCCCGCACCCGGAAGCAGATCCCGCCGATCGCTGTCAGTCGGCGGCTAGCCGCGATGCAAGATCAGCCCCAGGAGCGCTGCTCCTACCACCACAATGGGCTCCGGTACCTTCGTTTTCCCCAGGAGGGTCAGGGTGCCCAGCGCCAGAAGGGCCGTGGGCACGTCGCGGATGGCCCCGCGCCCCAGCACGATGACGGCACCTGCGATGGCGCCCGTGGCCCCCGCGGTGACTCCACCCACGAAGGCCTTGAGGCCCGGATCCTTCCCGTGCTTCCGGAAAAGGGGAGCGGCCAGCACCACCAGGAGGTAGACGGGCAGGAAAACGCCCAGGGCCGCCGCACACGCGCCCAGGGGGCCTGCCACGAGGTGCCCGATGAAGGCCACGGTGATGACCACGGGGCCCGGGGTGATCATGGCCACCGCCACCGCATCCAGGAACTGGCGCTCCGTGAGCCAGTGCATCTCGTTCACCACCCCGCCGTGGAGGAAGGGCACGATGGCGAGGCCCGAGCCGAAGACGAAAAGACCCGCCTTCGCGAAAAAGGCGAGGATCGCACCCACCGTGCCGAGGGAGGCCACCCCCTGGAGCCCCGTGAGGAACCAGGGAACAAGGCTGGATAGGGCGGCGCCCCGCTGGGGCCGCCCCCGCAGGAGCCAAGCGAGCACGCCACCCGCCACGATGAGGAGCACCCACTCCCGTCCCGTCCACGCCGTGGTGAGTGCCGCGGCCACGAAGAGGGCCCAGGCGAGGGGATCCCGCTTGAGATTGGAATTGGCGAGCTTCACGGCGGAGCGCGCGATGAGGCCGATGACCGCGGCACCCACGCCGTAGAAGGCGGCTTGCATCCAGCGCAATTCGCCATAAGCCACATAGAGCATGGAGAGTCCCAGCACCATGAGGAAGGAGGGGAGGATGAACGCGAAGCCCACGAGGGTCGCGCCCCAGGTGCCTCCCCGGATGTAACCGAGGTAGATGGCCAGCTGGGCCGCTAAGGGGCCCGGGGCCAACTGGGCCAGGGTGAGGGCCTCCTGGTAGTCCGCCTCCGACACCCAGCCGCGGGCCTCCACGAGATCCCGGTGCATGGCGCCGGCCAAGGCGATGGGGCCACCGAACCCCAAGGCGCCCAGGCGAAGGAAATAGCGGGCGAAGGCCCCCAGGGGCGGCGCCGATTGGGTCATGGGGGAGTCCCCTTCAATGCGGCGAAGAAGGCATCAAGGAGAGCCGCTCCAGCGGCAAGGCGATCCTCGTCCCGCCCATGGAGCAGGGCCACCCCTTGGATGGCACGCGCAAAGCCCTCCGTCTCCGGCCGACGGAACTGCTGGTCCTTGAGTTCCACGTCGTGCACGAGTTCCGCCACGGCCCGCAGGCCCGGGGCCTCCAGGTTCAAGCGGTGGAGGAAGGTTTCGAAACTGCACCGATCGCCCTCGTGGGTGAACTCGCCTTCGGCCATGTCGAAGCGCAGCTCCCCGGCCCGGATGCGATGCCCCTTGGGATCCACGAAGCGGAAGCGCGCCCCCGGGTCGATGAACCGGCGAATGAGCCAGGCGCAGGCGATGCGATCCACGTGGATGCCTTTACGCGTCACCCAGGTGCGACCTTTCAGGTCTTTCAAGGCCAACCCGGCTCCAGGTTTCCGGGCGGGAAGCCGGCGGGCCTCCAGAGAGGCGAGGAGATCCTCGACATCGGCCCGGCCCGCCGCCCCGAAGAAATCCAGGGTCCGGATCTCCTCCAGGCGCCGACGGAACCGAATCGCCAGGGTTTCGCCCTCTTCGGCGGGGCCCCTGAGGGCTCCCTGAACCTCCCGGGCCAGTTCGCCATACGCCTCATCCGACGCCGCCCGGAAGCGAGCCTTCACGTCTTCATCCGAGAGGCCCTCCACAAGGTTCGCCTCCACCACGGAAGCCTCGCCTCCGGCGGCCTCGATCTGGCGCACCATCCATTGGAAGTCCTCGCCCGCCTCTGCCGAGGCCGGAAGGGCATAGAGGCTGTTCTTCAGAAGGACGGATCCGAGAGCCTGCAATTGCCGCCGCACCTTGACCCGAAGGTAGGCGGGCTGGGCGGGGAGCTGGTGGAAGAGCAGCAGCCACCGGAGGGGTTCGGCCATGGGATCTCCGATTCCAATTTTTGGATACATCTGAATCTTGTTCAAGATTCATCCGCACCTATTCTTGGTTTCATCCCGCGGAGGTCCCATGCCCCCCATGTCCCGTCGTGCCCTCCTTGGAACCCTCGTGGCCGGCGGCAGCGCTGCGGCGGCGGCAAGCATCCTGCCGGGACGGGAGGCCCTCCTGAAGGACGCCTTGGCCGGGCCCCCTACCCTGGCTCCCAAGCCCCTGCCCTTCGATCCCACAAAGCTCAAGGGCCTTTCGGAAAGACTCCTCGTCTCGCACCACGACAACAATTACGTGGGCGCCGTGAAGAACCTGAACGGGGTGCGCACGGATCTCGCCCAGCTAGGCCCCGGCGCGCCGGGCTACCTCGTGGGCGCTCTCCGGGTCAAGGAGCTGGCTTACGGCAATTCCATGACCCTGCACGAGGCCTATTTCGGAAACCTCGGCGGGGATGGCAAGGCCGGCGGCGCCATCGCCAAGGCCCTGGCCGCCAACTGGGGTTCCCTCGGCGCCTGGGAGCAGGCCTTCCGGAGCCTCGGGCAGAGCCTCGCCGGGGGCAGTGGCTGGGCCATCCTCGACCTCCACCTGCCCAGCGGGGAACTTCGCGTGGCCTGGTCCGGCGAGCACACCCAGACCCTCGCTTCGGGCCTCCCTCTGCTCGTGATGGACATGTACGAGCATGCCTACCATATGGACTACGGCGCCGCGGCGGCCAGATACCTCGAGGCATTCTTCGCCAACCTCAACTGGGAGGAGGTGAACCGCCGCTATGAGCGGGCCCTCAAGGCTCAGATCCTCCTGAGGGCCTGACGGGACGGTGCCAAGCCCTCCTGGTGCGCCATGTCCGAACCTCGCCCCTAGCCCAGCGACGCCAGCAGTTCCTCGGCCAACTCCGGCAGCGATGGGTCCCGTGCGCCCATGAGCAGCACCAGGTCCCCCGCCTGGGCCTCGGCGGCCACACGCGCGGGCAGGTCGGCCCGGGGCGCGAGGTGCGCCGGCACGCCGAGGGCCCGGAGGTCCGCCACCACGTCGTCGCTCTCCACGGTGCGGTGCACGGTGCCGCCGGGATAAAAGACCGGGAGGAACCAGAGGCGGTCCTCCGGTCGCAACGTGGCCTTCAGCACCTGCACCAGGTCTTCGCGCATGAAGGCCAGGGGCCCGAACCCGTGGGGCTGGAAGATCGCGAGCACACGCCCGCCCTGGCTCTGGGCGGCCTTCAGGGCGGCCTCCACCTTGGCGGGGTTGTGGGCGTAGTCATCCACCACCTTCACCCCGCGGGCTTCGCCCATAAGCTGGAAGCGGCGGCCCACTCCCTGGAAGCCGGCCAGGGGCGCCACGAGGTCCGCCAAGGGCACGCCCAGGAGGCGGCAGGCGGCCAGAGCGGCCAGGGCATCCTCCACGTTGTGGCGGCCCGGCAGGGGCAGCTCGAAGGCCGTGCCCTCCACCGTGAAGCGGGAGCAGCCCGGCGCCAGACTCACCGCCTCGGCCCGCAAGGTGGCCGCGGCTCCGAAGCCCGTGACGGTGCGGCCGTCCCGGTAGGCGGCGAGGTTCTCCGCCTCCCCGATCACGGCGCCCTCGCGGCACTGGGCGAGGAAGGTGCGGTAGAACCCCTCCACCACGTCCAGCTCCTTGTGGTCCCGCTGGAGGTTCAGCACGACACCCACGGCGGGGGCGTAGCGCACGAGGCTGCCGTCGCTCTCGTCGGCTTCGATGACGAGCAGGCCCGAAGCCCCGACGTGGGCGTTGCCCCAGGTGCCCTCCGCCTGGAGCAATCGCAGGTCCCCGCCGGTGATCACGGAGGGGTCCCGGCCGGCACCCCGGAGCAGCTCGAACACCATGGCCGTGGTGGTGCTCTTGCCGCTGGTGCCCGTCACCGCCACCGTGCGGTGGGACGCCACCAGGTGGGCCAGCAGCTCCGACCGGTGCAGCACGGGCACGCCTGCGGCCCGGGCCGCGATGACATCGGGCACCGTGTCCTCCACGGCAGTGGAGCAGATCACAGCGGCACAGTCCCCCGCCACGGCCGTTCCATCCTGGGGCATGAAGCGGATGCCGCAGGCCGCCAGCAGGGCCCGGGCCTCGGGCCGCTCCCCGCGATCGAAGCTGCGGTCGCTGCCGCTCACGGGACTGCCCTCCAGCGCGCAGAACTGGGCCAGCGCGCTCATGCCGCTGCCGCCTACCCCGGCGAAGTGGAGGCGACCCAGGCCCAACCCCGCCTCGGCCCCCTCCACGGCCACAAGCACCGGATCCCCTTCCCGAAGGAGATCCGCCAATCCGATCACCGCCGCATTGGCGAGCCGCACGCAGCCATGGGAGACGGCCTGTCCCAGCCGGGCTTCCTGATTCGTGCCGTGGAGGTAGATGTAGCGTTCCCGGCTGTCGCGGCCCGGTCCCTGGTTCACACCGGGCTCCAGGCCATCCAGGGTAAGGACGCGCGTGAGGATGAGGTCCTCCTCCCGGGCCTCCCCGCGCCACATCTCCCCGGTGGCCTCCCGGCTGCGGAAGACGGTGCCGGACTCCGCGCCGAGGCCGATGCGGGCATGGACCCTGTGCCACCCCGGCGGGGTGCGGTGGGAGCCCTCCTCCCCGCCGATCCCATTCAGGGCCGTGGAGACCGGGGCCTCGAAGGCCAGGGCGCCGTCCACCAGGAGGCCCATCCGCTGCCGGGCCACGTCCACCACCGCCAGCCGGGAGGGCACGGTGCTGAAGGGGCTGCCCGGTCGGGCGAGGGCGGTGGAAGCGAGGGCCCGGTAGCGGGCCGCGAGCACGGGGTCGAGGCGCATGGCTCAAGCCTAACTTGGGCGGCGGACCGCCTTCATGGTGAACTGGGGAGGATGGTCACCCCTCCCCAACCCGTGCGCTGCCTGGGCGTGGATCCCGGCTCCCTCGCCTGCGGCTGGGCCGTGGTGGAGCGCTTCGGCTCCCGCATGACGCTCGTGGAGGCGGGCGTGATCCGCTCCCCCCGGGGCGCCGACTTCGAGAAGCGCATCCACGGCATCCACCTGCGCCTGGCCGAAGCCATCACCGCCCACCGGCCCGATTTCATGGCCGTGGAATCCCCGTTCGTGGAAAAGAACGCCCAGAGCGCCCTCAAGCTGGGGCAGATCCGCGGCGGCATCCTCCTCACCGCGGCCCTCCATGGCCTCGAGGTGGGCGACTACAACCCCATGCAGGTGAAGAAGGCCGTCAGCGGCTTCGGCTGGGCCGACAAGACCCAGGTCTCCAAGATGGTCATGACCCTCCTGAACCTCAAGACCGCCCTCGCATCCGACGCGGCGGACGCCGCCGCCGTGGCCATCGGGCACCTGCTGGCCTCCCGGAACCCAGCCCCTCAGCCCGGACGCTGATCACGGACCTCCGCGCACCTCCGGCTCCCACCCGCTAGGATGGGATCAGCCCATGCGCCGCATCCCCCGATTCATCGCCTACATCACGCGCCGTTACCTGGCGCGGTTCCTCAAGCGCAGCGTGGATCCCATCACCTATTACGAGGTGCTGGACCGCACCCTGGAACAATTGCCCACCCGCTGGAACGACTGGACGAAGGAGGGGGAGTTCCGCACGGCGCAGATGAACCGCCAGCTGGCCTGGTCCATGGCCTTCGTGGCCGGGGCCGTCAACGCGGGCGGTTTTCTGGCGTTGGGTCACTACACGAGCCACATGACGGGTGTGGTCTCCACCATGGCGGACATGCTGGCCGTGAAGGATCTGGAGGCCTTCTTCGTGGCCTTCGGGATGCTCATCTGCTTCCTCGGCGGCGCCTTCCTCTGCACCACGCTGATCTCCCTGGGCAAGCGCAAGCACATCCAGGCGCGCTACGCCTACGCCCTCGGGGTCGAGGCAGCGCTGCTCCTCCTCTTCGGCTACAAGGGCGCCACCCTCCAGGACGACCTCGCCTGGAATGTGCCCACCACCGTGGCCCTGCTCTGCTTCATCATGGGCATGCACAACGCCGTGACCACGAACATCAGCGGCGCCGCCGTGCGCAGCACCCACCTCACGGGCACGGTGACGGACATCGGCATCGAGCTGAGCAAGCTCACCTACCGCAATTCAAAGCGGTTGAAGGACGCGCCGCCCATCCTCGCCGACCGGGCCAAGCTCAAGCTGATGTCCCTCCTGCTCGTGAGCTTCTTCGTGGGGGGTGTGCTGGGGGGCATCGGGTTCAAGCACATCGGCTTCAAGGTGACCGTTCCCCTCGCCGGCTTCCTCGTGCTGCTGGCCGTGCGTCCCCTGTGGATGGGCCTTCGCATCCTCCTGCGCCACCTGCGCCGGGATCTGCGCCGGGAACTGGGGCACCGGGAGCGTTCTTGAAGCGCGGTCCCGACACAGGTAAGGGCGCCCATCGGGCGCCCTTGGTGTCTCCGGCTCCGCTTTCTGGGCCGGGAAGGGGCAGGCGTAAACGGTCGCCCCGCTGAGTGAGAAGGTGAACTTCTCACCCCCAAAATCTAGTTCGGCGCCGCAGGCCCACAAGGGGCAATTTGTGCGATGCGGCTTCGCTCACGAAAGCAACGGGGCCAAGGCTTCGCGGCGGGTGACCGGTGCGGCGCAGGCACGCGCTTTGCAAACATAGGCCGCGGGTTGGCCCGCCACCGTGGTGCGGCCCGCGTTCAGCGGAAGGGCAGGATCCGCCACCACCAGGCTGAGGGCCCGGTGGGGCAGGAAGCGCTGATGAATTTCCGCCAGCAGCGCGCGGGTTCCCTCCCCCTCGGCTGGCCCTGCGACCACCACCTCCAGGGGTTCACGCAGGGCGTGATCCAGCGCCGACAGCAGGGCCAGGAAGGCCCGGGGCGCCCGCTGCATGAAGGGGCCGAAGGCCTTGAACACACCGAGGGCCGAGGCGCGCAGGTCCTCACGTTCCAGGTGCTGGGTCAGGCGCAGGAGGGCCTGGGCAGCGAGGGTGTTGCCCGTGGGAATGGCGTTGTCGAAGGCGGGCTTCAGCCGGAAGAGGAGATCCGCCTGCCCCGCTTCGGAGCTGAAGAAGCCGCCCTCCTTGGGATCCTCGAAGCGGTGCCGCAGGCGGTCGGCCAGGGTTTCCGCGAAGCGCAGCCACTTCGCCTCGAATACGGATTCGTAGAGATCCACCAGCCCCAAGGCCACGGCGGCCTCGTCCTCGAGGAACCCCACCGTGTGCCGTTGGCCACCGCGCCACACGCGGTAGAGGGTGGTGCCATCCCATAGCTCCCGTTCGATAAATCCGCCCAGGGCCAAGGCCGCCTCCCGATACCGTTCATCCCCGAGCACCTGGTAACCCCGGGCGAAGGCGGAGAGGGCGAGGCCGTTCCAGGCGGCCAGCACCTTGTCGTCCTTACCCGGCCGCACCCGCCGATCCCGGGCCATCCGCAGGTCGGTGCGCAGATCCTTCAGTCGGGCTTCATCGAAATCGCCGTGGGGATCCCGGCTGAAGCGGTGCAGCACCGACGAGCCGTGCTCGAAGTTGCCCTCGGCCGTGATACCGAAGGCCGCGCAGAACGTCGGGGCATCCCCCTGCAGGACCTCCGCCACCTGCTCCGGCGTGAAGACGTAGAAACGCCCCTCCTCGCCCTCGCTGTCAGCATCCTCCGCGGAGTGGAAGCCGCCGCTGGGATCGCGCATGTCCCGCAGAAGGTAGTCCAGGGTCTCCCGGGCGATGTCGGCGTAGCGGGCCTCGCCGAACTTCTGATAGGCCGCCAGGTAGCAGCAGACCAGCTGGGCGTTGTCGTAGAGCATCTTCTCGAAGTGGGGCACCAGCCACTTCCCATCCACGCTGTAACGGGCGAAGCCCCCGCCCAGGTGGTCGTACATGCCCCCCTCCCACATGGCGTCCAGGGTGCGGCGGGCCATGGCCTGATCGGTTTCCGAGCCGCGGCGCAGGATCAGCTCGATGGCCATCTGCTGGGGAAATTTGGGGGCGGGTCCGAATCCGCCCCACCTCGGATCGAAGCCCTCCCGCAGCTGCTGCAGGGCCCGCTCGAACAGCGCTTCTCCGGGCACCTCCGTTCCCGCCTGCAGGGTGGCCTGCCGCTTCAGTTCCACCGTAAGCTCCTCGGCCTGGGCCACCACGTCCGCGCGCTGGTCCTTCCAGAGGGTGGCGATGCGTTCGAGCAAGGGGATGAAGCCCGGCATGCCGCCGCGGCTCTGGGGCGGGAAATAGGTTCCGCCGTAGAAGGGACGCAGGTCGGGCGTGAGCCACACGCTCATGGGCCAGCCACCGCGCCCCGTGAGGGTCTGCACCGCGTCCATGTAGAGGTCGTCCAGGTCCGGCCGTTCCTCGCGGTCCACCTTGATGGGAATGAAGTGGGCGTTGAGGACGTCGGCCACGGCCTGGGTCTCGAAGCTCTCCCGCTCCATGACGTGGCACCAGTGGCAGGCGCTGTAGCCGATGGAGAGGAAGATGGGCTTGTCCTCGGCCCGGGCCCGGGCCAGGGCCTCGTCCCCCCAGGGGTACCAGTCCACCGGGTTCAGCGCGTGCTGGAGCAGGTAGGGGCTGAGGCTGGCGGCAAGGCGATTCGGCTTGGACATCCTGGATTCCCGTTCAATAATCTGCGAAATCACCGCACTCAACGAAGCCAACCCTAACACGCATGAACTTAGCCCCCGGGCTCGTCCTGAACGAGCGCTACGAGATCCGCGCCCTCCTGCCGGACGCGCAGGGGCGCGGCGCCTATCGGGCCCTGGACCTGCGCCTGGGACGGGACGCTCGGATCCAGGCCTTTGAACTGCCCTCGGCAAATGAACTGCCGGCCCTGGATCGACGCACCCATGCCCTGGCGGGCCTGCAGCACGCTCGAATCCGCAGCTTCCAGGACGTGGGGATGCTGCGCCGGGAGGGCTACATGGTCACCCCCTGGCTCACCGGGTTCACCCTGGCGGAACTGGGACCGCTGCCCGCCGTGCGACTGCGGGGCTGGCTGCAGGAGGCCACCGCGGCGCTGGCCGCTGCCCACGAGGCAGGAATCGTCCATGGCGCCGTGGAGGCCACCAGCCTCGTGGAGGTTCCCGGCCTCGGCGTGCTCCTCCAGGACTTCGCCCTCCCCTTCCCCGAGGCGGAGGATCCCGCCGAGGACCTGCGGGCCCTGGGCCGCGTGCTGACCCGCCACCTCGCGGATCCTCCCGACGAGTCCCTTCGGGCGGCCTTGGCGGTCCTCGCCCAGGGCCGCATGCCCACCCACCTGGCGCCCGAGCCCCGGGGGCCCCGCCGCTCCCGGATGATGCCCGCACTGTTCGGCGCCGGCCTCCTCTCGGTGCTGGGCCTGGGCGTCTGGTCCACCCTGCACCTGATCCGCGCCCGGGGGCCCGCCGCCGTAGAGGGGGAGCGCCGCAGCGAGGCCCGGCGCAGCTACCTCGAAGGACGCCACCACTGGAACCGCCGGAGCCGGGCCAACCTCCTCAAGGCCGAGGCCGCCCTGCACCAGGCCATCGCCCTGGACCCGACCTACGCCGAGGCCTACGTCGCGCTGGCGGAATGCCAGGCCCTCGGGGCTGTCTTCAGCAACGCCACGCCCGCCGAGACCCTCGAGCGGACCCGCGCCACCCTCCGGGACCTCCAGCGGGTGGATCCCTCCAATCCCGCGACCACCGTGGTGGAGGCCTACCTCCTCTTCCGCTACGAGCACCGGTGGAAGGAGGCGGAAGCCCTGTTCCGCAAGGGGCTCGAGCCGGGGAGCCCCTCGGCCTCGGACCCCACCCACCTCCACTGGTTCGGCTTCTTCCTCAGCTGCCTCGGCCGCCATGAGGAGGCCCTGACTTGGCTCGAGCGGGCCGTGGCCCTGGAACCCCTCAACCTGCAGGTCCGCACCAACCTCGCCGTGGCCCTGGCCTGGGCCGGGCGGGAATCCGAGGCCCTGGCCGCCTTCCAGTCCATCCTGGAGCTGGATTCCCATTTCACCTCCGCCACGGACCGCCTCAGGGCCTTCCACGAAAGCCGAGGCGATCTGGAAGCGGCCCTCCGGGTGGCCGAACGCCAGGCCCAGGGCGATGCGTCCCTCGCGGAAGTCGCCCGCGCCCTGCGCGGCGCCTACGCCCGGGGTGGCGCCAAAGGGTATTGGATGCAGCGGGTAAAGGCCGCCCGGGAATGGGAGCGGGCCGAGGATGGGGACCCCTACTTCGAAACCTACCCCCACACGGCCCTGGGCCACCCGGATGAGGCCTTCGACTGCCTGGACCGGGCCCTGATCCGCAACAGCCCCTACCTGGTGTGGGCCTACCAGGACCCGGGCCTGGCCTCCCTGCGGAGCGACCCCCGGTTTGCGGCCTTCCTGCACCGGCTGAACCTGCCCTGACCTCCTGCCGCCTCGCCGCGACCCTACCGGGCCGGTAGAATGGTCGATTGGCCTTCCATGGCCCGGGACCTCCATGTTCGATTCGCTCTCCGACAAACTCTCCAAAGCCATGAAGACCCTCCGGGGTCATTCCAAGCTCACGGAATCCAACATCGAGGCCGCCCTGCGCGAGGTGCGCATGGCCCTGCTCGAGGCGGACGTCCATGTGCAGGTGGCCCGCACCTTCCTGAACCGGGTCAAGGAGAAGGCCCTGGGCAAGGAGGTGCTGGAGGGACTGAACCCCGCCCAGGCCTTCATCGACATCGTGCACCAGGAGCTCACGGCCATCATGGGCGGCCAGGTGGATGAGCATCCCCTGACCTACGCCGCCAAGGGCCCCACGGTGGTGATGATGGTGGGCCTCCAGGGCGCCGGCAAGACCACCACCAGCGGCAAGCTGGCCAAGTTCCTCAAGAAGGCCGGCCGCAGCCCTCTGCTCGTGCCCGCCGACGTCTACCGCCCCGCCGCCATCGAGCAGCTCCACGTGGTGGCCAAGGACGCCGGGGTGCCCTCCTTCCGCACGGAAGAGAAGGATCCCGTGGCCATCTGCAAGGCGGCGGTGAAGGAGGCGGAGCTCAAGGGCTGGGACACGGTCATCCTCGACACCGCCGGCCGCCTGCACCTCGACGAGCAGCTCATGGAGGAGCTCGCGAAGATCAAGGCCACCTGCGACCCCAGCGAGATCCTCTTCGTCGCCGATGCCATGACGGGCCAGGACGCGGTGCGCTCGGCCTCGGCCTTCCACGAGAAGCTGGCCATCACGGGCGTCGTGCTCACCAAGGCCGATGGCGATACCCGCGGCGGCGCCGCCTTCAGCATCAAGGAAGTGACGGGCCGTCCCGTGAAGTTCGTGGGCGAAGGCGAGAAGCTGGACGACTTCCAGCGCTTCCATCCCGACCGCATGGCCCAGCGCATCCTCGGCATGGGCGACGTGCTCTCCCTCATCGAACACGCGAAGGATCGCATCGACGAGAAGGACGCCGAGCAGATGGCTCAGCGCCTGGCCAAGAACCAGTTCACCCTGGAGGACATGCGCAAGCAGTTCCAGCAGGTGAAGAAGCTCGGTTCCATGCAGAAGATCATCGGCCTGATGCCCGGCATGGGCCAGATGAAGGAGCAGCTCGCCTCCATGGCCACGGATAAGCGGGTGACCCACATGGAGGCCATCCTCAACTCCATGACCCCCAAGGAGCGGGCCAACCCCAACCTCCTGGATGGCAAGCGCCGCCGCCGCATCGCCCTGGGCGCGGGCCGGCCCGTCCACGAGGTCAACCAGCTCCTGAAGCAGTACCTCGAGATGAAGAAGATGATGTCCCAGATGAACGATCCCAAGTTCATGCAGAAGATGCAGCGCATGGCCGGCGGCATGAAGGGCGGAATGCCCGGCATGGGTGGGGGTGGGCTCGGTGGGTTCAAGCTGCCGTTCTGATTGAGTCCTTGGTCCTTGGTCCTTGGTCCTTGGCCTGCATGCCATGGGCGGGCAAGGTCCAATGGGTCGGGATCTGCTAAGGACTCAAGGACTAAGGACCAAGGACCAGGGACCCTGGCTGCAATTTCCGCTTTGTACCACCTCACATCCGCGTTACACTACCTCGTTCAGGAGTGACCATGCTGTCCATCCGTCTTGCTCGCAATGGCGCCAAGAAGCGCCCCTTCTACCACATCGTTGTGTCTGAGAACGACCGCATCCCCACCGGCCGCGCGCTGGAGGTCCTTGGCTTCGTGAACCCCATCGCCACCGCCGGCGAGACGATTCGCATCAACAAGGAAAAGGCCCAGGAGTGGATCACCAAGGGCGCCCAGCCCTCCAAGACCGTGCTCGATCTGTTCAAGAAGCACGCGATCCTGTAGTGATCTTCTGATCAAGAGAAGGCCGGGCCCTGGGTCCGGCCTTTTTCGTGGCATAAAGAGTAGCTGGAGCCTCCCATGACCAAGCCCACCCTGGATCTCGAAGCCTTCCTCACGGACGTGATCACGCCGATGCTGGATCAGCCTGAGGCCTTCAAGGTCGAGGTGAAGACGGAGGGCAAGAAGGTGGAGGCCCTCCTCCACGCCGCCCCGGGCGACATCGGCCGCATCATCGGCAAGAGCGGACGCATGATCAGCTCCCTGCGCACCCTCGTGCAGGCCGCCGGCGAGAAGCACCGCCTGGCCATCAGCCTCGAGATCCACGAAGAAGACAAGAAGCCCCGCGCGCCTCGGGAGGCTGAGGCCTAACGAATTGGGTCCTTGGTCCTTAGTCCTTGGCTGAGCGCGACCCAGCTCCACATCCGTACCCAAGGCATGAGGCCAAGGACTAAGGACCTAAGGACCCAGGCCCCCGCCCCTTCCCTCTGGAGTTCACCGATGATCCTCATGGGCCACCTCGCCCGGCTGCAGGGCCTCAAGGGGGAGTTCCTCCTCCACGCCCTCACGGATGCCCCGGAGCGCCTCGCCAAGGCCCAGGGCCTCGTCCTCGCCCCGCCCCACCAGGATCTGGAGCACGCCGAGCCCCAGCCCCCCGCCCGCCCCATCGCCGTGCGGGCCTTCCGCATGCACGGGGATCGCCCCTGCCTGGCCTTCGAAGGCATCCCCGATCGCACCGCCGCCGAGCCCTTCAAGGGCTGGGCCCTCTGGGGCCAAGAGGATCGCGCCCGCCTCGCCGCGGGCGAGAGCTTCCGCCACGACTGGCATGGCTGCGACGTCTTCCACCACGGGGCCAAAGTGGGTGAGGTGCTGCGCCTGGAGCCCAGCCCCGCGGGCTACGACATGGTGGTGATCCGCGATACGCGCCCCGGTCGCCGCGGTACCCATGACGTTCCCTACATCAAGGCCTGGTGGACCACCGACCTCCCGAACCACCGGGTGGACCTGGTGGAGGGACCCGAAGGGATCCTGGAGCTGGACCGGCTCGACGACTGAGCGATTCAAGAATCAGCCTCCGGGCCCGGAGGACCGATGGAATAATCGGCAATTGATTCCCACTCTCGGCCCCGGACATGCGCTCAAACCCCCCAACCCTCCTGCCCGTGCTGCTGGTCCTTGGATGGGCGCCCGTCCTGCGGGCCCAGGCTTCTGTCGAAGCCTTTCCCTCCTTGGCGGAGCTCGCCAAGGTCCGGGTGATTGTGGCCTCCAAGAACCTGGAATCCACGTTGGATTCCCCTTCCTCCATCACGGTCTTCACCCGCGCCGAGATCCGGCGCATGGGACTGAACTCCCTCACGGACCTCTTGAACATGGTGCCCGGGATGCAGGCCCTCTTCGAGCCCACCGAAGGCCGGGACAACCTGCTGCAGGGCCGGGGAACGCCCGAATCCTACGGCCAGTCCTTCCTCCTGCTGCTCGACGGACAGCGGCTCAACGAGCACTACACCGGTGGCTTCACCCTCGCCAACCGCTTCATCGCCCTGGAGAACCTGGAGCGCGTGGAGATCATCCGCGGGCCTGGCTCCGCCCTCTATGGCTCCAACGCCTTCAACGGCGTCATCAACCTGGTCACCGCCCGACACCTCAACGACCTCACCTTGGAGGCCGGCGCCTTTATCGCAGGGGATCTCAACCACCTCACCTTGGAGTCGGGCGCCCCTTCCGCTGGGCGCTTCGGGTTAAACCTCAGCGGCGCCAGCGGGACCTTCGCTTACTCGGCCTTTTTGCAGGCCTCCCAGGACAAGGGCTACCTCTATGAGGCCCCTTTCGACCGCTACCATCAGCAGGACAGCACTCGGGATCCACGCAAAGGCCTGGATGCCCTGGCCAACCTGGAGTGGGGGAAGGCCTTTCTCCAGCTCCGCCATACCCAACACCAGCTGGAGGATTTCTACACCTTCCGCCGCCTGGATGATGGGGTGAATTCCGATCGCAATGCCCAGAGCCACGTCCGCCTGGGGACCCACCTGGAGCTGAGCCCCCAACTCACGGGCACCGTGGCGCTCTCGGCCACCCGCACCCGCTGGACTTACGAAGGTCGCCTGGCCCTGCAGGGTACCCAGCCTGCGGACCTCTTACAGGGTTCCCGGCTGATCCACGATGCCTACGACGCCACCGCCGATTTCGCCTACGTGCTGGGCGACATCCACCGCCTCAACTTCGGGGGCAGCCACGAGGAGGCTTGGATTCCCGTGGCCTCCACCCTCAGCAACTTCGACCCGATCTCCGGGGCCTACGTCGGTGCCTACCAGGAGTTCCCGGGGGATGCCTACCGCTTCGTCGCGAACAAACGGCGGGACCTCCATGGAATCTACGTGCAACACCAGGCCCGCTGGAGCGACCGCTGGAGCAGCACCCTGGGCCTCCGGCATGACCGGTACAACGATGTGGGGTCCAGCACCAACCCCCGGGCCGCCCTGATCTTTTCGCCGACCCCGCAGGATCGGTTGAAGGCGATGTTCGGCACCGCCTTCCGGGCCCCGGGCCTTGGCGACCTCTACGATCGGGACGCGGGCGTCACCCTCGGCAACCCAAGGCTAGGGCCCATCCGCGTGCGCACCGCCGAATTCGCCTACCAGCACCAAGGGGGCGGGTGGCAAGCCGGCCTCACGATCTTCGATAATCGCGCCACCAACCTCCTCTCCAGCGTCGCCCTTCCCAGTGGCAAAACCCAGGTCGAAAACGTCGGCAGCAACCACAACCGGGGCTACGAACTGGAGGGGGCCAAGGAATTCGGCGAGGACTGGCTCATCCGGGTCAACTTCACGCAGATCACCCACAACGAAACCCTGGATCTCCCTGATCCCAACGCGTTCGTGGCGGAGGACTACGGGGCCAAGCGCTTCGGCTCCCTCGTGCTCAACCGGAATTTCGGGGATTGGAACCTCAACGTGAACGCCGTTTGGCGGGATCAGATCCCCACGTTGCCCCATGACAACCCCATCTGGTTGGCCAACCTGGCCGTCACGTACCACTGGCGGCCAAGCCTGCGCTGGCAACTCACGGTGCTCAACCTCCTGGACACCGACTACGCCACGACGGCCCGCGGTGGCGGCCTGGGTGTCGGCCCCGGGGGCGTTGTGGTGCGGGAAGTCCCGCAGCGGGGACGGCAATTCAAGGCCAGCTTCAGCTGGCACTTCTGAACCGCCCCCTCAAGGGTTCACCAGGGCCCGCCTCACGCGCTCCGCGTGGGCGGCGAACACGGGCGTGAGGGGGCTTTTCAACGGGGTGGCCAGCGCCACGGCCTGCTCGTAGCAGGCCAGGGCTTCCCGGAGCTGCCCGGCCCGCTCCAGCCCCTCGCCCAGGCTGTCCTGGGCATTGGCGGAGTCGGGATGGCGTTCGAGGTTGTACCGGAATAGTTGCAGGGCTTCACGGGTATCTCCCGTTTCCAGGTGGTGGTAGCCCGCGTTGTTCACCCAGGCCTCGCGCGGCGCCACAGGGAATCCCCACCGCTGGGATAGCGCGTCGTAGTGGGATCGGATGGACCGCAAGGAGGGATCCTTGGGCAGGCGCCATTCATCGAAGATCGCCCTCAAGCCCCAGTAGTGGGATTCGAAGACCACGGTGCCGTGGTTCTCTTGAGGGAACTCCCGGCTAAGGCCCTGGAATCCCTCGGGACCACCGCGCTTCAACAGGCTTTTCAGCTGCGTGAATCGAGCCGGGGAGGGGTAGAAGGCGGTCGCCTCTTCGTTGGCCATGGTGGCGAAGAGGGTGCAGCGCAAGGGCGCCTTGTCGCGAAGGCGTTCCTCCAGCACCCGCACGGGATACCCGCGATCCCAATGCAGGGCGGGGCTCGCGGCGATGCAGCCCTGGAACATGCCCGGCCGCATGGCCACCGCATGGAGGGCCATGAGGCCCCCCAAGGAATGCCCCGCGAGGATCCGAAAGGGCACCGAGCGGAACCGGGATTCCACCCAGGGGAAAACGGTCTTCTCCACGAAATCCAGGAAGGCATCGCCCCCACCGGCGCCCGGCACTTCAGCCCAGGTGCCATCCATCCGCCGGGCCCAACCCCGCGTCGGCGTGAGATCCCGGGTGCGGTTCGTGTTGGGGATGCCCACCAGGATCACTTCGGGGGCGAGGCCATTCCGGGCCAGGAAATCCAGCGTTCCCCGCAGCTGCAGGAAGTGATCCTCCCCATCCAGCACGTAGAGCACCGGGTAGGATTCGCGACCTCGCACGTAATCGGCCGGCACGGAGATGAGGAGGTCTCGGTCCTCCCGAAGGCTCTCCGCCCGGAGGCGCACCCGTTCCCCGATGGTGATGGGCTCGCCCCCGCCCAAGGGCAGGAAGGCCATGACGAGCAGCAACGTCAAGCATCGATGGAGCATGGCCATCCCTCCGGGCGCCCCAGCATAGGGATTTTCCCAAGGCCGCGGTGAAGGGCCGGGGCGAAGCCGCGCGGGGCCGGGGCCGTTTGACTTCGGACCCCGCCACTCCCGCCAGCGAATCCCTTATTCCCGCGGGTTGACGTGTGACCACGCTCACGCATTGACCCCCGGGGTCTTGAATGCGGAGCCAGGCAGGAACAAGCTCGGTGAAGCTTTTCGAGAGCAGTGCATCCGAAAAGCCTCCGGGAGCCGAAGATGACCGCGAAATGGGTGACCCTCGATGGCAACGAAGCCGCTGCGACCGTAGCGCATCAACTCAGCGAGGTCATCGCGATCTACCCGATCACCCCCAGCTCCACCATGGGTGAGCTGGCCGATGAGTGGTCCGCCGCGGGCGAGCCGAACCTCTGGGGCCAGGTGCCCCGGGTGGCGGAAATGCAGAGTGAGGGCGGCGCCGCGGGCGCCGTGCACGGCGCGCTGATGGCGGGGTCGCTCACCACCACCTTCACCGCGAGCCAGGGCCTCCTGCTCATGATCCCGAACATGTACAAGATCGCCGGGGAGCTCACGCCCTTCGTGCTGCACGTGGCGGCCCGCACCCTGGCCACCCACGCGCTCAGCATCTTCGGCGACCACAGCGACGTCATGAGCGCCCGCCAGACGGGCTTCGCCATGCTCTGCAGCGCGTCCGTGCAGGAAGCCCAGGACATGGCCCTCATCGCGCACGCCACCACGTTGAAGGCCCGCGTGCCCTTCATGCACTTCTTCGATGGTTTCCGCACCAGCCACGAAGTCGCCAAGATCCGGGCCCTGGAAGAGGACGACCTTCGCGCGCTCATCCCCGACGACCTCATCGCCGAGCACCGCGCCCGGGCCCTGAGCCCCGACCGCCCGGTGATCCGCGGCACCGCCGCCAACCCCGATTCCTTCTTCCAGGCCCGCGAGGCCTGCAACCCCTTCCACGCCGCCGTGCCCGAGCTGGTGCAGCAGACCATGGAAGCCTTCGCCGCCCGCACGGGCCGCGCCTACCGCCTCTTCGACTACGTGGGCCACCCCGAGGCCGAGCGCGTGGTGATCATCATGGGCAGCGGCACGGAGACCGCCGAGGAGTACGTGAACTGGGCCGTGGCCCGGGGCGAGAAGGTGGGCTTCGTGAAGGTGCGCCTCTACCGGCCCTTCTCCATGGCCCATTTCGTGGCCGCCCTGCCCACCACCGTGACATCCATCGCCGTCATGGATCGCACCAAGGAGCCCGGCGCCCCCGCCGAGCCCATGTTCCTCGACGTCGCCGCCGCCCTGCGCGAGGCCCGCGAAGAGGGCTGGAGCCCCTTCGCCGTGGAGCCCCGCCTCATCGGGGGCCGCTACGGCCTCTCCAGCAAGGAGTTCACCCCCGCCATGGTGAAGGCCGTCTTCGACGAGCTGGCCAAGGACAAGCCCAAGCGCCGCTTCACCGTGGGCATCACCGACGATGTCACCCACCTCAGCCTCGAGGTGGACGAGGCCTTCGACCTCGAGCCCGATGACGTGGCCCGCTGCCTCTTCTTCGGCCTTGGCAGCGATGGCACCGTCGGCGCCAACAAGAACAGCATCAAGATCATCGCCGAGGAGACGGAGAACCACGGCCAGGGCTACTTCGTGTACGACTCGAAGAAGAGCGGCGCCATCACCGTCAGCCACCTGCGCTTCGGCCCCCGCCCCATCCGCAGCCCCCACCTCATCCGCAAGGCCACCTTCGTGGCCTGCCACCAGCCCCAGTTCGTGGACAAGTTCGACCTGCTGGGTTCCGCCGTGGAAGGTGCCACCTTCCTCCTGAACACCTCCGAAGAAGGCCCCAAGGCCTTTGACGCCCTGCCCCTGGAGCTCCAGGAGGAGATGATCCGCAAACGGATCCGCTTCTTCACCATCGACGCCTACAAGGTGGCGAAGGAGAGCGGCATGGGCGGCCGCATCAACACCGTGATGCAGACGGCCTTCTTCGCCATCAGCGGCGTGCTCCCCCGCGAGGAGGCCATCGCGGCGATCAAGCACGCCATCGAGAAGACGTACGGAAAGAAGGGCGACGTGCTCGTGCGCCGCAACTTCGAGGCGGTGGACGCCTCGCTGGCTCACCTCCACGAGGTGGTGGTGCCCAAGGCCCCCACCACCACCCGTCGGAGGCCGCCCGTGGTTTCCGAGAACGCCCCCGAGTTCGTCCAGCGGGTCACCGCCGTGATGCTGGCCGGCGAGGGCGACAAGCTGCCCGTGAGCGCCTTCCCCCCCGATGGCACCTGGCCCACGGGCACCGCCAAGTGGGAGAAGCGCAACATCGCCACGGAAGTCCCGGACTGGGACAGCTCCATCTGCATCCAGTGCAACAAGTGCGTGCTCATGTGCCCCCACGCCGCCATCCGGGCCAAGGTCTTCGAGCCCGCGGAGCTCCACGGTCACCCCGAGGGCTTCAAGTCCACGGACTACAAGGGCCCCGAGCACAAGGGCAAGAAGTACGTCATCCAGGTGGCCCCCGAGGACTGCACCGGCTGCACCCTCTGCGTCCAGGTGTGCCCCGCCAAGGACAAGTCCAACCCCAGCCACAAGGCCATCGACATGGTGCCCCAGCACCCGATCCTCGAGCGGGACAAGGCGAACTTCGATTTCTTCCTGGGCCTCGAGGAACAGGATCGCGAAACCATGAAGCTCGACGTGAAGGGCACCCAGCTCCTGGAGCCCCTCATGGAGTTCAGCGGCGCCTGCGCCGGCTGTGGCGAGACTCCCTACCTGAAGCTGCTCACCCAGCTCTACGGTGACCGCCTCATGATCGCCAACGCCACGGGCTGCTCCAGCATCTACGGCGGCAACCTGCCCACCACCCCCTACACCACCAACAAGGACGGCCGCGGTCCCGCCTGGGCCAACAGCCTCTTCGAGGACAACGCCGAGTTCGGCTACGGCATGCGCCTCTCCGCCGATCAGCAACAGGGCCTCGCCCTGGGCCAGCTGCGCCTCCTCTCGGGCGGCCTGCCCGGCGAGCTGGTGGACGGCCTCATCGCAGGGGCCACGGCCCACGATGAAGCCACCATCAAGGTCCAACGCGGGCGCATCCAGGAACTGGTCAAGCTGCTGGACGGCCGCACGGACGCCCCCGCCATCCGCCTGCGCGGCCTCGCCGAGCACCTGGTGCGCCGGAGTGTCTGGATCGTGGGCGGCGACGGCTGGGCCTACGACATCGGTTACGGCGGCCTGGACCATGTGCTGGCCTCCGGCGAGGACGTGAACATCCTCGTGCTCGACACCGAGGTGTATTCCAACACCGGCGGCCAGGCCTCCAAGTCCACCCCCATGGGCGCCGCGGCCAAGTTCGCCTCCGGCGGCAAGCAGACCCCCAAGAAGGACCTGGCCCTGCTGGCGCTCAGCTACGGCCACGTGTACGTCGCCAAGGTCGCCATCGGCGCCAAGGACGGCCAGACTGTGAAGGCCTTCCAGGAAGCCGAGAGCTGGCGCGGCCCGAGCCTCATCCTCGCCTACAGCCCCTGCATCGCCCATGGCTACGACCTGGCCCAGGGCGCCGAGCAGACCAAGCTCGCCGTGGAGAGCGGTTACTGGCCCCTCTTCCGCAACGACCCGCGCCGCCTCAGCGAAGGCCAGGCCCCGCTCCAGCTCGACAGCGCCGCCCCCAAGGGCGACCTGGGCCGGTTCCTCCGCAACGAGACCCGGTTCAGGATGGTGGAGCAGGCCCATCCGGAAGCCTTCGCCCGCATGCTGGCCGAGAGCCAGATGGACCTCGCCCGCCGCTACGCGGCCCTCACCCAGCTGGCCCAGATGGACGCCGCGGCCGGCCCCACCCCCTCCACCCAGGCTTGAGGCGGATGACCATGGACCTCTCACTCAGCTACCTCGGCTTCACCCTGCCCCACCCGCTGGTCGTCGGCGCCTCCCCCCTGGTGGACAGCCTCGACACCGTCCGCCGCCTGGAGGATGCCGGCGCCGCGGCCCTGGTCATGCACTCCCTCTTCGAGGAGCAGATCACCCGGGAGCAGTTCGGCACCCTGATGGACCTGGAGATGCATTCCAATGCCCACGCGGAGGCGGCCACCTACCTGCCGGATCCCTCCGCCTTCACCCTGGGGCCGCAGACCTACCTGGAGCAGATCCGCAAGATCAAGGCCGCGGTCGCCATCCCGGTCATCGCCAGCCTCAATGGCACCACGCCCACGGGCTGGGTGCACTATGCGGGGCTCATGGAGGAGGCGGGCGCCGATGCCCTGGAGCTGAACACCTACGAGATCGCCACGGACCCCACCCAATCCGCCGCCCTGCTGGAGAACCAGTTGGTGGAGCTGGTGAAGCGGGTGAAGGCCGAGGTCAAGATCCCCCTCGCCGTGAAGCTCAGCCCCACCTTCACCAGCCTGCCCAACCTCGCCCGTCGCCTCCATGAAGCGGGCGCCGACGGCCTGGTGCTCTTCAACCGCTTCCTCCAGCCGGACTTCGACCTGGAGAGCCTGCAGCTGGTGCCCCGCCTCTTCCTTTCCGACCCCCGGGAGCTGCTGCCCCGCCTCCACGCCCTGGCCCTGCTCCACGGCCCCTTCCCCGGCAGCCTCTCCTGCAGCGGGGGCGTGCACGAAGTGGAGGATGCCCTCAAGGCCGTCATGGCCGGCGCCCACTCGGTGCAGCTCGTCTCCTCCCTCCTCATCAAGGGACCCGGCCACCTCAAGGCCCTGCGCCAGGGGATGGCCGAGTGGCTGGAGACCCGGGAATACGAGAGCCTCCGACAGGCCCACGGCAGCATGAGCCTCTCCAAAGTGCCCAATCCCGGCGCCTATGAGCGGGCGAGCTACATGCGCGTGCTCCAGGGCTGGCGTCCGGAGATGCTGCCTAGGTGAGGGAAGCGGTCAGGGATCAGCTGTCAGCGGTTAGCGGTCAGCTATCAGCTTTCAGCGGTCAGCTAAAGCGAGGCGCCGACCCATCCGATGGGTCGGCGCCTGTTCTTGGCTGATAGCTGACAGCTGACAGCTGACAGCTGATCGCTCCTACTTCAGCCCCAGCTCGAACGGCATCCGCGCATAGGCGCCCTGGGGATCGTTGAGCCCCTCGAGCACCTCGAACTGGCGCAACATCTCGCCCTTGAGCTGGTCCACGGGGCCCGCCTTCACCACGCGGCGGGGCTTGCCCTGGGTGAGGCCCTTGACCACGGCCTTGAGGAAGCCATCCGGCGCATGCTCGGGGCCCTGCACCGCATAGTCCGTGAGGTTGGCGAGCTTTGCCGCGGCCTTCACGGCGTCCTGCAGGCCGCCCAGTTCATCCACGAGGCCCAGCTTGAGGGCCGCCTGGCCGGACCACACGCGACCCTGGGCGATCTCCTGCACGGCGTCGCGCTTGAGCTTGCGGCCCTCGGAAACCTTGTCCAGAAAGCGGGCGTAGATGTCGTCCACTACGGCCTGAATGCGGGCCAGCTCCTCGGGGCTCTTGGGGCGCGCCAGGCTCTGAGGGTTGGAGAGCTTGGCCGTCTGCACGCTGTCCCAGGTGATGCCGTGCTCGGCGGCGAGCTTCTGCACGTTGGGCAGGAGGCCGAAGACCCCGATGGACCCGGTGATGGTGGAGGGTTCCGCCAGCACGCGGCTGCCGTAGGCGCTGATCCAGTAGCCCCCGGAGGCCGCCAGGTGACTCATGGAGATGACCACGGGCTTCGTGGCCTTGGTGAGGATCACTTCGCGCTGGATCACTTCGCTGGCCTGGGCGCTGCCGCCGGGGCTGTTCACCCGGAGCACCACGGCCTTCACGCCGTCGTCCATGCGGAGGCGGCGCAGCTCCCGCGCGACGCGGTCACCGCCCACCTGGGAGGCGTTGCCTTCGCCGTCCACGATCTCGCCCTCGGCGTGGAGTACGGCGATGCGGCCTCCGGAGGTCTTGGGGCTGAAGGCCGCCGCGTGGTAGGCCTCCAGGTCGATCTGGGGGAAGTCCTTGTCCTTGGCCTGCTTGCCCGTGAGTTCCTTGAGCTGGTCCAGCACCTCGTCCATGTTGGCGAGGCGATCCACGA
Source organism: Holophagaceae bacterium (assembly GCA_035255465.1). Lineage (GTDB taxonomy): Bacteria > Acidobacteriota > Holophagae > Holophagales > Holophagaceae > JAFDVN01. The sequence goes on along the minus strand of DATEZP010000047.1, from coordinate 299 downwards.
GCTTGGCGGCCCGGGCCTCTTCGCCCCGGAGCATGCCCTTCTCGTCGGCCAGGGACTGCAGACCGGCGGCCTCCAGCTTCCGGCCCTGGGCCACGGTGGCCTTCCACTCGGACCAGAGGTCGTCCAGCAGGGTCTGCAGCTGCTCCCGGTTCTCGGCGCTCATGCGGTCGAGGATGTAGGGCTCCACGGCGCTCTTGAACTTGCCCACGCGGGTGACCTGCACCTCCACGCCGTACTTCTTGAAGGCCCCGCCGTAGAACATGGGCTCCGCCGCGAAGCCGTTGGCCTGCACGAGGCCG
>DATEZP010000046.1:0-2756 GCA_035255465.1 Holophagaceae bacterium | reverse complement strand
CCGCGCTTCAAGGCAGGGATGAGGCGTTGACCTCGCTGTGACCTAAGTCCCAGAATGAAAGGTCGTTCCCGGAGGACCCATGCAAGGGTATGCCCCGATTCTGCTTCTGGTTCTCGTGGCCGTGGCCATGCCAGTGATCGTGTGGACGCTTTCGCGTCTGATCCGGCCCAACGTGCCGAATGCCAACAAGTACATGGTCTACGAGTGCGGCATCACCCCCACCACCGATGCCCGGGAGAAATTCTCCGTCCGCTACTACCTCATCGCCGTGATGTTCCTCGTGTTCGACGTGGAAACCGTCTTCCTCTATCCCTGGGCCGTGCAGTTCAAGGAGCTGGCGCTCTTCGGCCTGGTTGAGATGGGTATCTTCCTTTTCCTTCTGCTCTTTGGATACGGCTACATCTGGTCCAAGGGCGCCCTCACCTGGGAGTAGTGCCATGAGCGTGATGAACCAACCCACCGCCCTGGAGCACATCCTCATCACCACCAAGGTGGAGAAGGTCGTGAATTGGGCCCGCGCCTCGTCGGTGTGGCCCATGACCTTCGGCTTGGCCTGCTGCGCCATCGAGATGATGGCCGCTGGCGCCTCCAAGTTCGATTTCGACCGCTTCGGCGCCGGCATCTTCCGCGCCACCCCCCGCCAGAGCGACCTGATGATCGTGGCCGGCACCGTCACCTACAAGATGGCGCCCGTGATCAAGAAGCTCTACGACCAGATGCCCGAGCCCAAGTGGGTGATCGCGATGGGCAGCTGCGCCACGGCCGGCGGCCCCTTCGACAGCTATCACACCATCCAGGGCGTGGACAAAGTCGTCCCCGTCGATGTCTACATCCCCGGCTGCCCGCCCCGGCCCGAATCGCTGATCTACGGCTTCCTGAAGCTGCAGGACAAGATCATGACCAGCTCCATGGCGGACAAGTACGGCGAGATCTTTGAGGCGGTGGGCTAACCATGGCGATCACCAAGGTCTGGATCGAAGAAGGTTGCATCGTCTGCAACGCCTGCGAGGCCGAGTGCCCGGACGTTTTCCACGTCACCGAGGACAGCTGCCACATCAAGGGTGAGGCCCGCGTCGACGGTGTCGAGAACGAGAACCGCGGCAAATCCCCCCTCAAGGACGACCTGCAGCGCAAGCTCGAGGACAGCATTGTGGCCGCCGCCGCGGGCTGCCCCGTGAGCGTCATCGTCTACGAGCAGGTGGCCAACGCGGTCGAGGCCGCGCCCGCGGCCCCCGCGCCGGAGCCCGTGAAGGCCCCCGAGCCCGTGGCCGCCGCGCCCGCCCCCGTGGTGGAAGCGCCCAAGGCGGAGGCCCCTAAGGCTGCCGTGGCCATCGACGCTCCCCGCATCACCAAGGTGTGGATCGAGGATGGCTGCATCGTCTGCAACGCCTGCGAGGCCGAGTGCCCCGACGTCTTCCACGTCACCGCGGACAGCTGCCACATCAAGGCGGATTCCCGGGTGGATGGCAAGGAAGACGAGAACCGCGCCGCCAAGGCCCTGCTCAAGGGTGATCTGGGCCTGGAGCAGTTCAGCAAGATCGTGGCCGCCGCCGCCGGCTGCCCCGTGAACGTCATCAAGTACGATGGCACCGCCGCGGCCGTATCCGCCGCTCCCGCGCCCGCCGCGGAAGTGCCCGCCGGGCCCACCTCCTGGGACATCCGCACCGCCCCCAACCGGCAGGTGACGGCCCCCAAGACGGCTCCCGTGCCCAGCTTCAAGACCTACCAGGCCGAGGTCGCCGAGCAGTTCAAGGCCGACGAGGCCAAGTGGCAGAAGAGTTTGGCGGACTTCGAGTTGGCCAAGGCCAAGGCCGCCGAGGAAGGCAAACCCGAGCCCAAGGCGCCCGTGCGTCCCGGTCCCAAAAAGGACGAGAACGACATGAAGACGCCCTTCCCCCAGGAGGCGAAGGACGCGGATCTGCTCCTCCTCGCCGAGCGCCTGGGCGACAAGGTCGAGGAAGTGTTCGAGCAGGCCGGCGAACTCGTCTGCCAGGTGAAGAAGGAAGCCGTGGTCGAGGCCCTGCGCCTCTGCCAGGACGATCCGCACCTCAAGTACGAAATGCTCACGGATCAATCCGCCACGCACTACCCTGCGGGCAAGGATTTCCAGTTCAGCGTGGTCTACCACCTGACGAGCCTCAGCCGCCGCAAGCGCCTGCGCATCCGCATCCTGATCCCCGAAGGCTTCGAGCCCGAGAGCGCCTGCGCCTGCTACCCCTCCGCCAACTGGATGGAGCGCGAGATCTACGACATGCTCGGGATCCGCTTCCAGAACCACCCCGGTCTCACCCGCATCCTCTGCCCCGAAGGCTGGGAGGGCTACCCCTTGCGCAAGGAGTACCCCACCCTCGGCTGGGGCCAGCGCGAGATCGACTTCCGCGAGGACCGCTCCGGCATGCTGAACCGCATCGCCATGGAGAAGGCCGGCAACCTCGGCATCAACCTTTCCATCCCCAAGGCTGACTAGGGAGTCCCCGGTGTTCAAAAACGAGGAAATGGAAATCAACCTGGGCCCGCAGCATCCGTCCACCCACGGCGTGCTCCGCGTGAAGCTCCGGCTCGATGGCGAAACGGTCACCCACTGCGAGCCCATCATCGGCTACCTGCACCGGGGCGTGGAGAAGATCTGCGAAGACAAGACCTTCTTCCAGGGCCAGGTGTGGACCGACCGCATGGATTACGTGGCGGCCATCAGCAACAACCTGGGCTGGGCCGAGAGCATCGAGAAGCTCTTCGGCATCGAGGTGCCCCGGCGC
>DATEZP010000045.1:0-30996 GCA_035255465.1 Holophagaceae bacterium | reverse complement strand
CGAGCCTGAAATTCCCGCAAGTGCATGCCCGAGGAGACTGGTTGATTGATGGGCCTAGGTTGAAATAGGTGCCGCACAAGATGCATTTGATGAAATAGAACTCACCCGATGGGACGGTGCTCTTGGAAGATGGCTCGTAAGGCTCAAGATGCATCTGGGAGTCTCGATATTCCGGAAGTATTCAGCGTGGCCTAACTTTCGAAATCACCAGCGATGCCGCGTAGCGGCAGCGTCTGGTGCATTGAGTGGTTAGGAGGCGAACTATGGCCGCTCATGAGCTCATGATCCTATTGAGTTTCCTAGACAGCGAAGCGAGCAGCAACCCTAGGGACGCAGAGATGATGAAGTACCCCCAGAATGATGGATCTCTTGGGAACAAAAGGATCGGAAGGAAGCCCGCTCCAATCAGATAAACAGCCGTTGCAAACCCATAGCCTGGGCTAGCTTTGTATGAGGCAATAGTTGAAATGATCGCTAGTGGAATTGGGGCAAGCGTCGAAGCTCGATTGGCAATTCCATTCGGCCAAATACCACTCGTGGCGATGAAGGCAATTGAAGACACCCACATTGCCCCTCCGAAAACTCCAAAGAGGATTTGAAAACCCCTCTTCATACGTTCTTGTGATGGGTCAATCGCAGCCAATGTGGAGCCTCCTAACTTTCGAAATCACCAGCGATGCCGCGTAGCGGCAGCGTCTGGTGCATTGAGTGGTTAGGTGATCTACGACTGGTCATTGATGATGTTTGCTTTTTGATGGATCAGAGTAAAGGCGAATGGGTGGTGATCGACTGGGTACTCGGAAAGGTAAGAATAGATCTCGATTGTTGCGAGATGCCCATTTTCGAACCACAGCAGAGAGCCACAGCCCTCAGAAAATTCAGGGGACCTAACCTCCGGCCCGTCGATACATCGATGCCCACCGAGGATTTCTGGGGGAATTGGAGCTGAGCCAGGGGAAAGTTCAATCTCAACAAAGACCCCAGCTCCGCCGGTGAAATTACGCCCCTTTACCCGTGCATTCGAAATTTGAGCGCCGAGTGGTTGAAGCAACTCGGGGAACTCTTGGAGTACCCAATCAAAGATGGCGGATTCGAGGGGTTCCAGGGATCACCTAACTTTCGAAATCACCAGCGATGCCGCGTAGCGGCAGCGTCTGGTGCATTGAGTGGTTAGGCGATTTTGCTGAATCAATCATGTTGCTGGCTCACTTTGATTCGTTTGATAGCCTCAATCAATTTTGTAGCAGAGACATACATGGTTCTTTCGACCACAAACCTCTGCCCATCAGAAAGCCTAAGCGTGATGTCGGTGCCGAAGATCCGAGGTTTGATTTTGTAAGAGTGCAAGTCCTCGAAATAGATTGTGGTTGCTTCTTTCGTATCAGTGTGGATAAGCCGGTGATTCGTTAGCAAGAAGTGGATATTGAAGTACTCGCGCCAGATGCGCACGTTTGCCCAGATCCCTAGACCTCCAAAGACCAAGAGCACGAGGGCTTCGAGATTAGATAACTGGATTGCAAGTATCCCCTTCAAACCTTCGGACCATATTGCCCATCCGAATGCGGCAAAGACGCATAGGTTTATTGGAGTTCGATTGAAGAGTGAAAACCAGACATAGAACGCGGGCGCCTTTTCAGTCTGCGCGAGCAACTTCTCTCCTGGATTCAGCGGTGGAAGGTGCATTCGGAGCAATCTCAATCGCCTAACTTTCGAAATCACCGGCCCGGCCGCGTAGCGGCTGGGTCCGAGTGCATTGAGTGGTTAGGGCTGCCATGGACGCTCCTTAGAACTGACAACGCCGGATCCAAGGAGATATTTACAATCGTAGACCCTGGTTATGCCGCTGCCCGCGGTGTAAAAGAAAGTAAGGGCTTTCTTCGGACCATCTTGAACTAGGGCAATGTCGGTGGCATAGCCTCCGCCGAATGCTGAGCAAAGGAGAACGAGGTGATCATTCTCTACCATCACCGTGTAGGCAATCCCTCTAGAGCCCTCGATCACATAGAAATCAAAAGGCACACCAGGAGTCTGGAACTTTCTCAAATTTGGCTTCCCATCTCGGTTCGCAGCTTCAGCTAACGGGCCACCGAGTTCTCCAGCCCTTAGTGCAGAGTAGACAGACTCGGCGTCCATGTACTTCTTACTGATTAGCTGTGCCTCTTGGGCGAGGGCAAATGAAACTACAGGAGCAAGCAGGATTCTCAAGGCCAAGCGTGAAGTCATGAGGCAGCCCTAACTTTCGAAATCACCAGCGATGGCGCGTAGCGCCAGCGTCTGGTGCATTGAGTGGTTAGGGCTTCTTTGCACGGACCACGAATGTTTTGGCCCATTCATCGTGCCAACCCCTAGATTGATCGCCAAAGCACGAGAATGGTTCGAATGGGACAAGCCGAGTGAAAGACCGTTTGACGATTTGGCGCGCAGTTGGGGGGAGGCCGGATTCATTAACCACGATAGTGCCAGTGGCGAACTTACCAAGAGTCCGTTGGAGCGTGGCCTCCATTCCAAAGTAGTAGAGGATCATCACCCCCAATCCGAATAGAAATGCGATCCAAGTGTTCGTTGAGATCAGGTTCTCAGGGCCAAAAATGAAAATCACCCCAATCACCGCAATGAACTTGAGAACTTCAATGACAACGACATCCACAAGGTGAGTGAGAAATCGACGTCCTGATCCGACCATCTCGATGGGGAAGGTGAGCTCTTCGGTTGAAACCAACTCAGAAGAAGGAGCCTGGAATGGATTTGATTCGTCTGACATGAAGGTCCTAGGAAATGAGGAAAGATGCTTGAAGCCCTAACTTTCGAAATCACCAGCGGTGGCGCGTAGCGCCAGCGTCTGGTGCATTGAGTGGTTAGAGCGCATAGGCCGTAATCTCCAACCCTGACTCTGAAATTCGAATTGGGAATGTGCCGGCCGAACTCAAAGCTCTGAAGAACTCCTCGATCGGCTGCTCCACACGAGGAAGTGGGCGGACTGGATCGGACATAGGATTCTCACAATCTCTTGGGATGGTAATGCGAAAGATCTCCTTGAACTCAATTGGCGGCCATCGACCATCCCGAAGACCCGATTCGTGGGCATCTGCAATCGTTGGGAACCCACGCCGAGTATAGATTTTGGGATCCCCGAGATATTCCCAACGAGATTCGATGATTGGAAAGCCTCTTTCAAGGATGGCAATGAGCTTCCTCCACTTTGCATTGCTCATGAAGGCGGCTTTCGGGATGTTTGCGGGCATTTCCGTGTGCCTCATCACTGACATGAATGCGCTCTAACTTTCGAAATCACCAGCGATGCCGCGTAGCGGCAGCGTCTGGTGCATTGAGTGGTTAGGCCACAGGAGCCTAGACCTCTGCATTTGGTTTGTTGCGAACAAGGAATCGATCCCAGAGAAGAATGACTACGAAAGAAATTGCCGCCATTGCCCAACGGACGTATTTGAGATGAGGAGCATCAAAGACAGCGATGAACGCACAGTAGCTCAACACAATGAGTGCATTGACGAAGGAAACAAATTTCTTTGGATAGAAAGAGTCTTTCCCGCACTCAGGGCAATTCCATGCCTCACCTTTGAAGAGGGAGGTCGAACGAGGAATTGCGTGTGAACAAAATGGGCAACGGTTCATGCTGTGGCCTAACTTTCGAAATCACCTGCGGTGCCGCGTAGCGGCAGCGTCAGGTGCATTGAGTGGTTAGGCCGCAAATAGCGATACAACATGAAGAACAACAAGGCCTCCAGAGATGACGAGCGGTGGACCTATGGTGAGAAATAGAATGAGCCAAAATTTGGCGGGTTCATTGTCTCGAGAGATAGCGTAGCTACGAAGGTAGATAACCCTAGCTCGAAGTGCAAACCATGTACCAAAAACCGATAAGAGAAATAGACCACACACGACTGGAATCGAAGTCGCGTGGCTTGAACTTAGTCCAGCAAGCACAAAGATAAATAGTCCAACAATCAAAGCCGGAACCACCCAGTGATATTCACGAACGGTATTCGCTTTGTGGATCCGTGTTCGATTTTTCCGAGTGCGTGCCATTGCGGCCTAACTTTGAAATGGACGATGGGGTGATTGGTCGGAAAGAACGGGTGAGGTGGGGGTGGGGGTTGGTTTGGATTGTAGATTAAGGGGGATAGGGGGGGTGCCAGGTTTAGGGCAATCCTAATTGGAGGGGATGATGGCGATTGGGCGAGGGGGCGGAGCTTTGGGTGGCAGGGGTTTGAGGTGGAGTCGAATAAAAGGGGGATGGGCTTTGGCATTACGAGGGTTGTCGATTGATTGATTGGAAATGCAAACCTAATTAACCGCGAATGAACAGTTATTGGGATGGGGCGAGCCCAGGTGGCTGGCGCCCACCATGCAATCAAAACGCCCGCATTCGCGGGCGTTCGAGCTGGCGGAGAGAGAGGGATTCGAACCCCCGGTGAGTTGCCCCACGTCTGATTTCGAGTCAGGTGCCTTCAACCGCTCGGCCATCTCTCCGAAGTGCTCAGTCTACCAAGAAACGCAGGGCATTTGGACCGTTACTGACGGGAGGGCCGGTCCGGGCCATCCGTGCGAGATCGCCAGGATGGGAGGGGTGGTGGGATTGCAAGGCGAGGGAGATGGGGAAGGGGCTCAGATGCGGGTGTAAGGTGATGGGGAGGCGCTAACCCGCGGGCTGCTCCGACATCCAGGGCCATTTGAGTGCGATTGTCGGGAGGGCCGGTCCGGGCCATCCGTGCGAGATCGCCAGGATGGGAGGGGTGGTGGGATTGCAAGGTGAGGGATGTGGGGAGGGGTCTCAACGCCGGCTGCAGGTGCTGGAGAGGCCCGCGCCAGCGAACCCCGCGATGCCCGGGGCATTTGGATCGTCACTGATGGAAGGGCTGTTCCGGGTGGACCTGGTTGGATCGCCAGGAGGGGGTGGTCCGGGTGATCTGCAGGGGGGTGGATGGGGGAAGGGGCCTCAGGTCGCGGTTGAAGGTGATGGAGAAGAAAGGGTTCTTCGCGTGATTGCGTGGACCCATTTGCACCACCGAGACACGGAGCACACGGAGGCATCACGGAGAGGTCCCGGCTGGCCGGGCGAGTGAGCCTGAGCCCGCCACGGAGTGCCTCCGTGAGGCATCCGTGTTCCCGGTGTCTCCGTGGTGATCGATCCTCCGGTATTCCGTGATGACCTCAAGAAATAGCCATCGACGGCGTGGAGGGTGGCGTGGATGGGGAGCTCCCCGAGGGGGGAGGAGAGGTGACCGCGAGGCGTGTGACGGCGCCGGGCGCGAGGGGGAGCGCGGGTCGGCCTCCCCGAACGACCTTGAACCCGCGCGTGCGGTAGAAGGTCAGGGCCCGGCCATCGATTTCGCGTTGAACGAGGGTGTACGCGGACAGCTGGCGGTGGATCACGGTGCGGAAATCGGGTGGCAGTTCCCGGAGGGAGAGGTGCAGGGCTTGGGCTTCCACGGGTGGAATCGTACGCCGCCCCAGAGCAGGCGGGTGAGAGGGGTGCCGAATTCCGTGGGGATCATGGGGTGACGAGGCCTCGGGTGATGGGGCGGTGGCACCTCCAATCGCTCAGCCGGAAGGAATGCTCCGGGATTTGCGGTAGCGCATTGAGTGCGGGTCCGGCGCGGAGGCGTGGCGGCGTTCCGGGAGGCCCCTATTTCGCCCGACGGGACTGGAAGAATGCCTGGATGAGGGCGCGGCTTTCGTCGGCGAGGAGGCCGCCTTGGAGGGTGAGGCGGTGGTTGAGGTTGGCGGGGGCGAGGGCGTCTTGGAGTTGGGAGATGCCGACTTTGGGGTCGCTGGCGGCGTAGATGACGCGGGCGACGCGGGCGTGGGTGAGGGCGCCGAAGCACATGAGGCAGGGCTCGAGGGTGACGTAGAGGGTGGCGTCGGTGAGGCGGTAGTTCTGCAGCCACTGGCCGGCGCTGCGCAGGGCCTGGATCTCGGCGTGGGCGGTGGGATCGTGCTGGGTGATGGGGAGGTTGCGGCCGCGGCCGACGATGCGGCCCTCCAGCACGAGGATCGCGCCGATGGGGACCTCGCCGGCCTTTTCGGAGGCTTCGGCCTCCTCAAGGGCGAGGCGCATGAAGTAGGTGTCGTCGGGGGTCCACATGGGGGAAGGTCCGGAGAGGGCGGGGGCCTGAAGGTGATTGTGAATCAAGCGGGGGGAATGATCCCCGATGAATGGAGCGTCCACCCCAGGAGCCTTTGTGAACACTCCGAACTATCAGGAACAACCCCGGGACCTGCGGGCCTTGGCCGGGGACCTCAGCGCCCTGGTGGTGGCGGACACCCTCGGGATGGATGGGGGTGCGGCGCGACACCTCCCGGGGGACATGGCGGGGAAGCTCACGGTGCACCTGGCCATGGAGGACAAGGGGCTCGCCCCGACCTTGCTCAACGGCGGCCGGCAGGGCGCCGCGGACTTGGCCCGAAAGCACAGGGAGGAGATGGGGGGCATCAAGCAGGCCTTCCGCGCCTACCTGGGCGCCTGGCCCAGCGGGACCGCCATCCAGAAGGATGTGCCGGGATTCATCGCCCCGACGAAGGGCATCCTCGCGGCGGTGGGCCCGCGCATCGAGGCGGAGGAGAAGCACCTCCACCCGGCCGCGGAAAGGGCCTGAGGGCGAAGGTGCTCTCCGGGGTTCGCGCGGGGGATGCAACCACCACCGCCGACCTTGGGAACAAAGGAGTAGTATGCGGCAAAACCCTTGAAACAAAAAGGATGTTTCTCAAGTCCCACCCCTCGGTAGACTCACTCTGGTCCCCCCAAGGACCGCCTATTTGAATCGCCCCGCTGGCTTACGGCCATGCGGGGTTTTTGCCAGGGGGCGGAATGAGCACGAAGCAGGAGCGGAGTGCCACCGCGCGGAGCGCGGCCCCGAAGGGGTGCCGAGCTGGAGGTGAGGCATGAAGGCGCATCTGATCCTGAAGGACGGGACGATCTTCCGGGGGCGGGCGCCATTGGGCTTCGGCGGCGGCGGCGAGGCGGTGTTCACCACGGCCATGGCGGGCTACCAGGAGATCCTCACGGACCCCAGCTTCGCGGGGCAGATGGTCACCATGACCTTCCCGGAGCAGGGCATCTACGGCATCCACGCGGACCTCAACGAGGCCGCCAAGCCCTGGGCCACGGCGCTGCTGTGCCGGCGGCTCAACGCGCAGCCCGACCACGTCCTCAGCGAGGGCGACCTGGGCGGCTGGCTGAAGAAGCACCGCATCCCCGTGTTCACGGAGCTGGACACCCGCGCGCTGACCCAGCACCTGCGGGACCAGGGCTCCCAGCCCGGGATCATCTGGACGGAGGGGGACGGCGGCCTGGAGGCGGGCGTCGCCAAGGCCAAGGCCCTGCCGGACATGTCGGGCCAGGCCCTCTGCGCCGAGGTGAGCTGCAAGGATCGCTACGAGATCGCGAAGGAGGGCGCCGCCTTCCGCGTGGCGGTGCTGGATGGCGGCATCAAGCAGAGCATCCTCGATCAGCTCAGCGCCGCGGGCCTGCACCTGGAGGTGTTCCCCTGGGACACCCCGGCCACGGAATTGCTGGCGAGCCGCTTCCACGGCGTCTTCCTCAGCAACGGCCCCGGCGATCCCGGCGCCCTGCCGGCCATGCAGGCGGAGGTGGGCAAGCTCATCGGCCAGCGACCCATCTTCGGCATCTGCCTGGGCCACCAGCTGCTGGGCCACGCCTTTGGCGGCACCACCTTCAAATTGAAGTTCGGTCACCGCGGCGCCAACCAGCCCGTGCAGGACCTGGAGACGGGCCGCATCGAGATCACCGCCCAGAACCACGGCTTCGCGGTGGACGAGAAGTCGCTGCCAGCCGAGATCATGGTGACGCACCGCCACCTGAGTGACGACACGGTGGAGGGCCTGCGCCACAAGACGCTGCCCATCTTCTCCCTGCAGCACCACCCGGAGGCCAGCCCCGGCCCCCACGACGCCGGTTCGGCCTTCGGCCGCTTCGTCCGCCTGATGGAGGCCTTCCATGCCTAAGCGCAGCGACATTCACTCCGTCCTCGTCCTCGGCAGCGGCCCCATTCAGATCGGGCAGGCCTGCGAGTTCGACTACTCCGGCACCCAGGCCCTGAAGGCGCTGCGGGAGGAGGGGATCCGCACGATCCTGCTGAATTCGAATCCGGCGTCGATCATGACGGACCCGGCCCGGGCGGATCGCACCTACATCGAGCCCCTCACCCTGGCGGTGCTGGAGAAGATCCTCGAGGTGGAGAAGCCCGACGCGGTGCTGCCCACGGTTGGCGGGCAGACGGCGCTCAACCTGGCCATGGAGGCCCACAAGTCGGGGCTCTTCGAGCGCCTCGGGGTGAAGCTCATCGGCGCGCAGCCGGATGCCATCGAGCGGGGCGAGGATCGCGAGGTCTTCAAGAAGCTCATGGACGAGCTTGGTCTGGAGACCTGCCGCGGCGGCTTCGCCCACAGCCTGGACGAGGCCCGGGAGCTGCTGAAGGTGACGGGCTTCCCCGCCATCATCCGGCCCTCCTTCACGCTGGGCGGCAGCGGCGGCGGCATCGCCTACAACGTGGAGGAATTCGAGACGATCGTCATGCGCGGCCTCGACCTCTCGCCCACGCGCCAGCTGCTCATCGAGGAGAGCATCCTCGGCTGGAAGGAGTTCGAGCTGGAGGTGGTGCGGGATCTCGACGACAACGTGGAGGTGATCTGCTCCATCGAGAACATCGATCCCATGGGCGTGCACACGGGCGACAGCATCACGGTGGCGCCGGCGCTCACGCTCACGGATCCCGAGTACCAGCGGATGCGCGAGGCCGCCAAGGCCATCATGCGGGGCGTGGGCGTGGAGACGGGCGGCAGCAACGTGCAGTTCGCCCTCAACCCCGAGGATGCCCGCATCATCGTGATCGAGATGAATCCCCGCGTGAGCCGCAGCTCCGCGCTGGCCTCCAAGGCCACGGGCTTCCCGATCGCCTGGGTGGCCACGAAGCTGGCCCTGGGCTACCGGCTCTGGGAGCTGCCCAACGCCATCACGCATAAGACGAAGGCGGCCTTCGAGCCGGTGCTCGACTACGTGGTGGTGAAGATCCCCCGCTTCACCTTCGAGAAGTTCCCCCAGGCTCAAGCGGTGCTCGGCACGCAGATGAAGAGCGTGGGCGAAGTCATGGCCATCGGCCGCTCCTTCCAGGAATCGCTGCAGAAGGCCGTGCGCTCGCTGGAGGAAGGCCACCCGGGCCTCGCCGGCGCCCTGGAGGGCAAGCTGGACCTGAGCCGCCTGCGCGAGCACCTGCTCATCCCCGGCCCCCAGCGCCTCTTCTGGCTCTACCACGCCCTCAAGGCGGGGCACACGGTGGAGGAGCTGCACCGCCTCACCAAGGTGACCTCCTGGTTCCTGCGGGAGATCGAGGAGATCGTGATCCTCGAGGGGCGCCTGCGCGGCTTCAGCGTGGACCGCCTCCCGGAGGAACTGCTGGAGAAGGCCAAGCGCGCCGGCTTCAGCGATGGCCAGATCGCGAGCTTCTGCGGCGGTTCCGATTTCGAGGTGAAGAAGCGGCGACATGCGCTGGGCATCCACCCCGTCTACAAGCGGGTGGACACCTGCTCCGGTGAGTTCGTGGCCGAAACCCCCTACCTCTACGGCACCTGGGAGTACGGCGACGCCAGCGAGGCCGCGCCCTCGGATCGCCCCAAGGCCATCGTGCTGGGCAGCGGCCCCAACCGCATCGGCCAGGGCGTGGAGTTCGACTGCTGCTGCGTGCAGGCGGTGGAGGCCATCCGCGCCAGCGGCGTGGAGGCCATCCTCATCAACTGCAACCCCGAGACCGTGAGCACGGATTTCGATACCAGCGACCGCCTCTACTTCGAGCCCCTCACCCACGAGCACGTGAAGAGCGTGATCCGTCGCGAGGGGTCCAACGGCAAGCTGCTCGGCGTCTTCGCCCAGTTCGGCGGGCAAACCCCCCTCAAGCTGGCCGGCCGCCTGGATGCGGAAGGCGTCACCCTGCTGGGCACGCCCCTGCAGGCCATCAACGATGCGGAGGACCGCGAGCGCTTCGGGCAGGTGCTGCAGAAGCTCGCCATCCCCGTGGCCAAGTGGGGCATGGCTTCCAGCCTGGAGCAGGCCCGCACCCTCGCCCACGACATCCAGTACCCCGTGATGGTGCGCCCGAGCTTCGTGCTCGGCGGCCGCGGCATGGCCGTGGTCTTCGATGACGAGGGCCTGGAGAAGTACCTCCGCGAGGCGGCGGCGGTGAACGAGGACCAGCCGGTGCTGCTGGACCGCTACCTGGATGGGGCCCAGGAGTTGGACGTGGACCTGGTCTGCGACGGCCAGCGCGTAGCTATCGCGGGCGTCATGGCCCACATCGAGGAGGCGGGCGTCCACAGCGGCGACAGCTTCGGCGTCTTCCCGCCCCTGGGCGTGGATGAGGCGGTGCTGGAGACGGTGAAGGCCCAGAGCCGCCAGCTGGCCCTGGAGATCGGCGTGCGCGGCCTCATGAACCTGCAGTGGGCCGTGAAGGATGGCGTGCCCTACTGCCTGGAGGCGAACCCCCGCGCCAGCCGCACGGTGCCCTTCATCAGCAAGGCCACGAGCCAGGATTGGGCCGGCATCGCCGCCCGCATCGGCCTGGGCCAGAGCCTGGACCAGCAAGGCGTCCAGGACGGCGTGGCCCTGGCCGTGGCCGTGAAGGGCGTGGTGTTCCCCTTCGCCAAGTTCCCAGGCGTGGACCCGGTGCTCGGGCCCGAGATGAAGAGCACGGGCGAGGTCATGGGCATCGGCGACACCTTCGGCGAGGCCTATGCCAAGGCGCTGGTGGCCGCGGGCATTCCGCTGCCCCTGAGCGGTACGGTGTTCATCAGCGTGAACGACTCGGACAAGGGCAAGCTGAAGGAACTGGCGGGCAAGCTCACCGCCATGGGCTTCGGCCTCTGCGCCACGGAAGGCACGGCGCGGCATCTGGAGACGGTGGGCTACAAGGTGCGCCGCATCTTCAAGGTGAACGAGGGGCGGCCCCACGCGGTGGATCTGCTCAAGAACGGCGAGATCCAGTGGGTCATCAACAGCCCCCTGGGCCGCGATGCCTTCTTCGACGAGGGCGCCATCCGCAAGGAGGCCCTGCGCCTGAAGATCCCCTGCCTCACGAACATGAACGCCGCGCTGGCGGCCTGCGAGGCGGTGGATACGCTGCGCAGCTCGCTGACGGTGCGGGCGCTGCAGAGCCTTAAGTAAAAGGGGTCACCACCAAGACACGAAGACACCAAGAAAAGACAAAAGATCTTCCTTTGATCCTCTTTTGCTTTTCTTGGTGTCTTCGTGTCTTGGTGGTTCTATTTTTTTTTGCGCGGAACCGGACCTGACACATCGTCATTCCGGGTGGTTTGGCGCTTGGCCTGGGCGGCGAGCTGCGTTGCAATGGCGGGGAGGTGAGCCATGCCCCTGCGCCCGTCCGGCCGTCCCCAGCCCGGTGAATATGCGGAGTACATGACGGGGCCCATCGCGGCCCTGCCCGGCGAGGACATCGTGGCCATCCTGGAGGCCCAGGTGGCGGCGACGGAGGCGGGGTTCCGCGCCTTCGCGGACCGGCTGGGACATGCCTACGCGCCGGGCAAGTGGACGGTGGGGCAAGTGCTCGGCCACCTCATCGATGACGAGCGCATTTTCGGCTATCGGATGCTCTGCGTGGCCCGGAAGGAGCCCCTGGCCCTGCCGGGGTTCGATGAGAACCTCTACGTGGCCACGGCGGGCTTCGAAGGGCGCGGCCTGGAGGACCTGCTGGCGGAGTACCGCGTCGTGCGGGCGTCCACGCTGGCCTTCTTGCGTGGGATGCCCGTGGAGGCCTGGGATCACCGGGGCACGACGAACGGCTACTCCGCCACGGTGCGAGGCCTGGCCTTCCAGATCGTGGGGCATGAGCGCCACCACCTGGGGTTCCTGGAGCAACACTATCGGGGGTGAGGGCAGGGCAGGCCGCTCGGGAGGAGGAACCACCAAGGCACCAAGGCACCAAGAAAAGAAGAAAAACGGACCAACCAGTTTTTGCTTTTCTTGGTGTCTTCGTGTCTTGGTGGTGATTTTGTTTTTTAGCGCCACGAATGAAAAGGCCACTCTGGGTTGAGTGGCCTTTCAAAGGGAGTGAGCTCGCTTCAGTCGAGGCCGAGGGCTTCACGCACTTGGCGGTGGTGGTCCTTGTGGGCCTGGACGACCTTGGGCACTTCCTCCTGCCACATCCTCAGAAAGTCGCTGGAGGAGATGGTGGGCTTCGGCCCGTCGCCATGGCTCGAGGGTTCGGTTGAGGCCAGCGAGAACGTCTCGCGGGTGCCGTGCGGATGGGTCATGCGGGATTGTCCTTAGATGAGAAAGGTACGCCGTTTGAAGCCGCCAGGCAACGGCGCTTTCGGTGGGTTTTTGCCTTCCGGCGACCCCCGTCACGGCTTCTTCCCCCTCGGTGACGATGGGGGTGGCGTTCCAGCGGGTGCGCACGTGGTAGAGGCAGAGACCCTCGTCCTGGAGGGAGGCGAGGCCCAGGAAGGTGTGGGGGGCCCGGGCGTGGGTGCGGGCCATGCGATCCAGGGGGACGTAGCGGCCCTCCCGCTCGGAGCGATCGAGCATGGCGTAGAGGCTGCTCTCGGGGCTGCGGTCGGCGTAGGCGAGGTGGATCTGGGCCCAGGGCCAGTCGTCGCGGATGCGGCGCACGAGGAAGGCCAGGGCTTCGGGATCCGTATGGGGGGCGTCGAACACGGCCCCGAAGGCGCGGCCCAGGGCCCAGGCACCGGTGGTTTTTCCCGAGGCCTGGCCGCCCATGAGGATGAGCACTGGGGTGGAGCCGGCCAGCTGCAGGGCGCGATCCCGCAGGCGCTTGCCGAGGGTGTTGAGGTGCGCCACGGCCTGGCCCCCGGGATCCTCCAGGGCTTCGTAGCCCTGGGTGGGGTTGGCCCGGAGGGTGGGCAGGAGGGTGGCCATGAGGTCGGCGTTCACGAGGCGCCCGCGGAGGGTCTCGGGCAGGGCGGCGTAGGCGGCCTCGGTGGCATCCAGATCCCGGGCCAGGGCGTCGGCTTCCTGCTCCAGGGCCGAGCGCAGGGCGTGGCGCTCCGCTTCGGCCAGCTCCCAGTAGGAGCGCCGGAGGTGGATGGGCACCTGCTGCCAGGGCTGGGAGGCGGGGGAGGCTTGCACCGTTCCAGCTTATGGGATCCTGGGGCTCAGGAGCCGCCGATGTCCACGTCCGTCCAAGCCAAGATCGAAGCCTTCCTCGCCGCCGGGCCCTGGGCCGTGGTGGGCGCCAGCAGCGACCGCGACAAGTACGGCAACAAGGTGCTGCGCTGCTACCAGCAACACGGCATGGAGGTGTTCCCCATCAACCCCCGGGCCGATGAGATCGAGGGGCTGAAGGCCTACCCCTCGCTGGCGAGCCTGCCCAAGCGGGTGACGGGCATCAGCGTGATCACCCCGCCGAAGATCACCGAGGCCGTGGTGAAGGAGGCCATCGCCGCGGGGGTGAAACACATCTGGATGCAGCCGGGGGCGGAGAGCCTGGCTGCCGTACGGGAGGCCGAGGCCGCGGGGCTGGAGGTCATCGCCAACGGGGCCTGCATCCTGGTGGTGATCGGGTACCGGGACTAAAAGGCGTCAAGGGCCACCACCAAGACACCAAGACACCAAGAAAAGTAAAAGCGAGTTGGTCAGCTTTTTTTCTTTTCTTGGTGTCTTGGTGGTGAATTCCATCCTTTCCGTGCTCCCGATCCGAGGGGTCCCAGGGCACCATCAAAGGGTGAGCGACGCGCCCTTCCTTCTCCTGTTTCCCGGTCAGGCGACCGAGGCCGTGGGCATGTCCAAGGGGTGGACGGAGGATCCGGCGTGGGTCGCCACCTTGGCGACGGCGGAGGCGCACACGGGCTATCCGTTGCGCACGTGGATGGCGGAGGGGCCGCTGGAGGTGCTGCGTTCCCAGCGCCACGCGCCCTGCGCGGTGTTGAGCCACAGCGTGGGGCTGTTCCGGGCGCACCGGGCGGCGGGGATGCCGATGCCGGCGGCGGCCACGGGGCACAGCATGGGGTTCTTCAGCGCGCTGGTGGCGGCGGAGGTGGTGCCCCTGGAGGCGGCCCTGGATCTCATCGGGGCCACGGAGGATGAGGCGGAGCGCCGCTTCGGGCCGGGCACCATGGGCATGGCCTATGCCATCGGGATGAAGGAGGCCGAGGTGCGGAAGCGCTTGGAGGCATTCCCGGAGCTGGAGCTCTCCAACGTGAACGGCACGGCCCAGGGCACGGTGTCGGGGCCCCTGCCGGCCCTGGAGGCCTTCGTGGCGGCGGTGAAGCCCGACTGCATGAAGGCGGACCTGCTGCCCGTGCGGCATCCGCTGCACTGCGGGCTCATGGCGCCCCTGCTGCCCTTCGTGAAGGACCGCCTGGAGCACGTGCGGCCCCGGGATCCGGCCTTCCCCCTGGTTTCGCCCCTGGATGGGCGGGAAATCCAGGATGCCTTCGAGGCCTGGGAGGAGGCCATCGTCAGCATTTCAGCCACCATCCACTGGCCCCTCACGGTGAAGGGGCTGCGCGCCTTCGCGGGGCGGGCCTTCGAGTGCGGCCACGGCCGGCAGCTGGCGGGGCTCACGATGTGGCTGGATCGGGAACTCAAAGTGGAAAGCCTGCAAGGCCACATGAACTGGGTCTGACGGCCATCGGGCTGCAACGGAATCGGAAATTCCCGATGAACCTCGCGTGACATCACTGGGGGGACTGGGCTAGCATTGAGGCCTTCCAGGCTGCCACCCATGCCCCCACCTCACATCCTCTTTGGCGAGGCTCTCGCCACCCGATGCGCCCAGGCCATCTACCGATGCCTGGAGGAAGTGGGGAGCACGAAGGGTGCCCTCTACCTGCGTCAACCGGGCGGCACCGCCTTCCAGGAAATCTGCCACTACGGCTGGCCCCGGGGTACCCGCCCCCCCGAGGAGCTCACGGAACAGCACCCCCTGCTGGTGCGCGTGGCCCGCGAAAAGCGCAGCTTCGCGGTGAACGATCCCGCCGGCGCCCTGGAGCTCACGGCCTTCGGCCTGGGGGATCGCCCCCGCTGCCTCATCACCCCCGTGTACATGATGGGCGATCAGATCGGCGTGCTGATCCAGCGAGATCCCACCCGGGGCGACGCCTACGACCTGGAGCGCGCCGAGGCGCCCACCTTGCGCATCTGCCACGAGCTGGTGGACCTGGTGAAGGAATTCGGCGTCTACGGCCCCGCCAAGGTGAAGGAGGCCAAGCCCCTTCCCACCGCCGCCGAACTCATCAACCAGACGCCGCCCCCCGTGGAGCACGCCCCCAAGTGGGTGCAGACCACCGAAGCCCTGCCCGGCATGCCCGAAGTGATCCACACGCCCTCCATCAAGGTGGGGCCGCAAGGCCAGGCTGCGGGGGAGAAGCTCTTCGGCTACGAGAACACCCAAGTGGGCTTCAGCGCCCTGCCGTGGGAAGCGGCCGACCGCACCCTCTCGGGCATCATGGCCCCCAGCCGGCCCACCCCGGTGCAGCACCGCAAGCGGGGGATGATGAGCCCCGAGCTGCGGGCCTTCTTCTGGGAGATGGCGAGCCTCATCAGCCAGATCGTGCCCGTGGCCGCCGTGGTGCTGTGGATGGAGGACACGGAGGAGATCCGCCCGCTGCTCTGCTTCTCGCCCCTACCCATCAGCGAGAACCTGCAGCAGCAGGTGATGGCCCATGCCACCTACCACCTCACCACCGTGCGGGAGCAGGATCTGCGCGTGGTGGCCAAGGCCGAGATCCCCGACGGCACCCTGTTGGATGGCGCCTTCGCCACCTACCTGCCCTTGCTCATGAACGAGAGCAGTTCGGGCCACGACCTGCTCATGGTGTTCCGGCAGGAGGATAGCCCCTTCTCCATGGCGGAGATGGAGATCATCCAGCGCATGGGGCGCGTGCTGGGCATGCAACTGGAGGAATCCCGCCTCCACGAGCGGTACCACCAGGCCTTCCTCAGCGTGAGCCACCGCATTCTGAAGAGCGCCGAAGCCCGCCTGCCGGATCTGCGCAGCCACAGCATCGCCACGGCCCGCCTGGCCCGGGAGGTGGCCCTGAAGCTGGACCTGCCCTCGGAGGACGTGGAGGCCGTGTCCATCGCCGCCATCCTGCACGACGTGGGCATGCTGCTGCTGGATCCCACCCTGGTGCAGAAGGCCCAGCTCACGCCGGACGAGAAGCTCAAGATGCGCCAGCACCCGGATCTGGCGGCCATCTTCCTCAAGGACCTCCGCTTCCCCTTCGACGTGGTGCGGGTGATCCGCCACCACCACGAGCGCTGGGATGGCCACGGCTACCCCGACAAGCTGCGGGAGAGCGCCATCCCCATGGGCAGCCGCATCATCCACGTCATCGAGGCCTATGAGGTGATGACGAGCGGCAAGAGCTACCGCACCCCCATCGGGTTCCGCAACGCTCTGGACGAGCTGAAGAAGGAAAGCGGCAGCCAGTTCGATCCCACGGTGGTGGAAGCCTTTTGCGAGCTCATGACACGCAGGGAGGGAAGGATCTGATGGGGCTTCCGCCCGTCGGTTAACCTTGTCCAGAGGTCGTTCCATGCACTCCGGCCCGCCGCCCCAAGCCCACCCCCGAACGCCGAGCGCCCAGCGCGGCTTCACCATGGTGATGCTGCTGGCCATGATCGTGGTCATGGGGATCCTGCTCACCATGGCCCACCCCACCTTGAAGGCGCAGGTGCAGCGGGAGAACGAAGCTGAACTGATCTTCCGGGGCGAGGCCATCGCCCGGGCCCTGAAGACCTACAACGCGAAGTTTGGGAAGTACCCCCAGGACCTGGATGAGCTGCTGAAGGTGCGGCCCCTGATCCTGCGGCAGAAGTACAAGGATCCGATGGTGGCCAACGGGGAATGGGATTACATCACCCAGGTGCAGCCCGGCTCCAGCGGCGAGACCAAGGGGTTGCCCATCATCGGCGTGAAGAGCCGCTGCGATCTGGATGGCTTCCACCTCTACAAGAACAAGTCGCTCATCAGCGACTGGCGTTTCGTGGCGGACGAAAACGTGCTGGGCGCCGGGGGCGACCCGGCCCGGGGCGGCACTCCGGGGGGCACCCGGGGAGGCACTTCCGGCGAGGGGGATAAACCGCCCCCCAAGGATAAATAGGGGCATGGAGTGAGCGTGAATCGCGTGGTGCTTTGCCTGGTCCTCGCCGCCTCCGGCGCGCTCCGGGCCGATGACTTCCTGGATTGGGCCCGGGGCCTGGAGAAGCGGGGCGTCAAGGTCTCCGCGGCTTGCTGGGATCTGGACTCCGGCAAATCCGTGAACCGCCACGAGGAGCACCTGATGCTCGTGCCGGCGAGCACCACGAAGGTGGTGAGCACCTACGCCTTGCTGAAGACTTGGAAACCGGAGTTCCAACTGGAGACGGAGGTGTGGGGCCAGCTGGTGAACGGGGAGGTGGTGGGGGACCTGGTGTTCAAGGGGGGCGGCGACCCCTACCTCGTGACCGAGCGCCTGTACAGCCTGGCCCGGGAGCTGCGCGCCCTGGGCGTGAAGCGGGTGCTGGGGCAGGTCCGCCTGGATCAGGGTGCCTTCGACGACCAGCGCTGGGCCACCGGCTGGGAGAACACCACCGCCGACACCACGCCGGCCATCTCCGCCCTCAGTGTGAACTTCGGCCGCAACGCCCACGGGCGCATCGTGGCGGACACCGATCGCGTGGCCATCGAGGAGATCACCACCGTGCTGGCGGATGCGGGGATTCCCGTGGCGGGCAAGGCGGGGCTCGCGGACGTTCCGGTGAAACTGCTGGGCTTCAAAAGCCCACCCCTGCGGATGCTGGTGGGGGACATCAACAAGTTCAGCAACAACTTCATGGTGGAGACCCTCACCAAGAAGTTCGGGGAGGGCTCCTGGCCCCGGGGCGTGGCCCGCATCCACGATTTCTACGCGAAGGTCTTCGGCCTGGGGCCCGGGCAGGTGCTGCTCACGGATGGCAGCGGCCTCAGCAAGGAGAACCGCCTCAGCGCCCAGACCCTGGGCATCGTGCTGCGCGGTGCCTGGTTCGATTTCGAGGTGGGCCCCGAGTTCGTCTCCAGCCTCAAGATCGTGGGCGGGGAGCCCTTCAAGCTGCGCCACAAGGATGAAAACCTCGCCCGGCGCGTGCGGGTGAAGAGCGGCTACCTGGATCTCGTGCGCAGCCTCTGCGGCTACATCCAGATGCCGGACGGCCGCTGGCGCGTGTTCGCGATCTTGCTGAACGGCGTGACGAAGGAGGATGATATCTGGGATCAGGTGAGCCGCTGGGCCAACTGAAGGCGGGGGCGTTGCCTTGGACCGCGAAGGGGAATCGCGTCCATCGCGGTCCCATGTTGGGGATCCCCTCCTGGGGGGGGGGGACGAACCGCGGATTCTCATTCCCGGCCTGCCTGGGTCCGATAGGGTTTCCATGGCACGCGTGACCATCCTGGATGACAGCCGGCTCGCCCGCACCTTCGCGGCGGGGGCGCTGCGGGCCAAGGGGATCCAGGTGACCGAGCTGGAACCGGAGAGCCTGGGGCAGGTCATCGATGCCCTGCGGCTGGAGCTGCCGGACCTGCTGTTGGTGGACCTGCTCATGCCCACCTGCCCGGGCTTGGCGGTGATCCGCCGGATCCGGCAGGAGGAGGACCTGAAGGACCTCAAGATCGTGGTGCTCAGCGCCCATCGGGATGATGCCCAGGTGCAACAGCTGGAAAAGCTGGGTGTGCAGGGGTTCCTACCGAAGCCTGTGGACGCCAACGCCGTGGGTTACCTGGTGAAGATGGTGCTGGAGCAGGCCTAGGGGGCCCGGCCTGCGCCGGGGCTTGACGGAACGTCGGATGCCTTGAATTGCATCGCGCCAGCCCTCACGGTTAAGGCATGTCCAAAGGCGATTCGAAGGGTCTCAGCGCCGTGCTCCTGGGGGCCTCCATCCTGGGCTTCGCGGCGATCTTCGTGCGGTGGTCCGTGGCGGGGGGCGCGACGGTGCTCACCACGGGCTTCTACCGCATGCTCTTCGCGCTGCCGGGCACCTTCCTGCTGGCCCATCGCACGGGGGACGTGGTCGGAGATGCCACGGGTCGCCGCTGGGCGCTGATCGCGGGGGCCCTCTTCTTCGGGGACCTCTGGCTCTGGCACTTGGCCATGCACCACACGGGCGCCGCCAACGCCACGCTGCTGGTGGGCGGGCTGAGCCCCATCTGGGTGGCCCTCTTCTCCTTCGCCTTCCTGCGGCTCCGCTATTCATGGCTGGGCTGGGCCGGGCAGGGGGTGGGCCTCGGCGGCGCCCTGGTGCTCGCCCTGGCCAAGGGCGCCCGCATGGGGGATGGCCAAGGCGAGATCATCGCCGTGGGGGCGAGCTTCTGCTACGCGGCCTTCACCCTGGCCATGGGCCGGGCCCGCCAGCGCCTCCAGGCCACCCAGACCCTGTTCTGGATGAGCCTCTCCTGCCTCGTGTGCTTCGGCGTCGTGGGCCTGGCGCAAGGGCATCCCTTCACGGGCTACACCCCGGCCGCGTGGGGGAGCCTCATCGCGCTCGGGCTCGTGGTGCAGCTGCTCGCCTGGTGGTTGAACACCTGGGGCCTGGGGCATGTGGACGCGGCCCTGGGGGCCATCGGCCTCCAAGGGCAGCAGGTATCCACCATTTTCCTCGCCTGGTGGTTGCTGCATGAACCGTTGAAGCCGCTGGGTCTCCTGGGGGGCCTGGGCATCGTGCTCGGCATCATCATGGTGGCCGCCAGCCCCAAGCGGGTGGCGGTTGCTTAGCGAGGTCTGAGGACCACCACCAAGACACCAAGACACCAAGAAAGAAGAAGATCCTGATTCGACCTAATCTTTTGCTTTTCTTGGTGTCTTGGTGGTTCAACCTTTTTCTTCCCTTGACCCGTTCGGCCCCTATTCGAACGTGAGCGTCTCCTGATCCTCGCGGTAGGCGAAGAGTTCGCCGAAGCGGGCCCAGGCCACGAGGGTTTCGAAGGTGTGCTCGGGGTCCTCCTTGGGGAGCCGGGCCACGAGCTCGTGGACGAGGTCCTCCTTGGCCAGCTCGCCGTCGGCGTGCTCCACCATGTCGCGCACCACGCGGAAGAGCTTCAGCTCCAGGAGCTGGGCTTTCCAGAGATCCTTGCGTTCATCCATGCCGGCGTTGACGAAGCGCTGACCCAAGGGGGTGAGCATCACCATGCGCTTGGGGGTGTCCACGAAGTCGAGCATCTCCGCGGCCTTCACGATGGGCAGCACCCGCTCGAAGCTCACCTGGGTGTGGCTGGCCACGTTGAAGAGGTCGCTCTTGCCCGCCTGACCATCGAGGAATTCCAGGAGGCCGAGCACGTGGCCGCTCTGGCAGTGGGGCAGGGGCTCCACTTCATCGGCGGCGGCGTCGGGGCTGAGGGTGCTGACCTGCACGTCCGGCAGCTCCGCGCTGGTGATGAGATCGTGGAGCTGATCCACGAGCCGGAGGAAGCCGGCGGACTTGGGATCCCGGGGGCGGGGCAGGGGCACTTCCATGATCGTGCGGATGGTGCCGGGGTTGCCGCTCATGATGGCCACGCGGTCGGCCATGACGATGGCCTCGCGGATGCTGTGGCTCACCATGACGATGGCGGAGGGGTTGGTCTCCACGTCCTTCCAGATGTCGTGGATTTCCGCCCGGAGCGCTTCCGCCGTCAGGGCGTCCACCTGGCTGAAGGGCTCGTCCATGAGCAGGATCTCCGGCTCCACGGCGAGGGCGCGGGCCAGGCCCACCCGCTGCTTGGAGCCCCGGGCCAGCTCCCGAGGGAAGGCCTCCTCGAAGCCCTCGAGGCCCACCTTCTGGATGGCGCCGGCGGCGCGGCTCCGCACTTCGGATTCGCCGATGCCCCGGGCCCGTAGCACCACGCGCACGTTCTCCTCCACGGTCATCCAGGGGATGAGCGCGAAATTTTGGAACACCATGGCGATGTTCGTGTTGAGCCCCACCAGTTCCTCGCCCCGCTGGCGCACTTCCCCGTGGGTCGGGGCCTGGAGGCCCGCCATCACCCGCAGCAGCGTGGACTTGCCGGAACCGCCGGGGCCGATGATGCAGAGGATCTCATCGTTCCGGACGTCCAAACGGACATCCTCCAGCACCCGCTGGGGGCTGTGGCCGGGGCGCGGGAACTGCACCTGCACGGAGCGGAGTTCGAGGAGGGGCTGGGTCGTCGTGGTCATCGGACACCATGCATTTCGAAGGGTTGGTCAAGCGCTGAAACTCTCACCAGGAAGGCACGAATAAGGAATAAAGCCACGAAGGGGAAATCCTTGATTCGTGGCCTTCGCCTGTTTCGCGCCTTCGTGGTGAGATTTTTCACGGCCTTATCGCTCCAGCGTGTACCGCGTCTCGGCCAGCTTGTAGAGCGGGCCCCAGACGAGGCGGTTGAAGGCGACGACTATGGCGGCCATGAGGAGGCTGGCGGCGGCGAGGAGGGCCATGTCCTGGCCGGCGGCGTGCACCACTTCGGCGCCCAGGCCGAAGGTGGAGAGGGCTTCGGGCTTGGCTTCCACCCACTCGGTGACGATGCTGGCGTTCCAGGCGCCGCCCGTGGCGGTGACCCACCCGGTGACGAGGAAGGGGAAGATGGCGGGGAAGTAGAGGGCCTTGCAACGCTGCCACACGGTGAGGCCGTAGCTCTTCATGGCTTCGCTCAACTCCAGGGGCACGGCCTGGGCGCCGGCGATGATGTTGAAGAGCAGGTACCACTGGGTGGCCACCATCATCAGCAGCACGCAGCTCACGCCCAGGCCCACGCCCACCTTGCGCAGGGCGAGAATGATGGCGAGGAAGAGCATGCTCCAGGGGAAGCTGGCGGCCACCTGCACCACGCTGCGCAGGCGCTTGGCCCAGACGGGATGGAGGCCGATCCAGAGGCCCACGGGCACCGTCCACAGGGTGGCGAGGATGGTGGAGAGCAGCACGCGGCCCGTGGAGGCGGCGCCGCTCTTGAGGAGGTGCACCCACTGGGCGGCATGGACGTTGGCCAGCAGGCGCACGAGGCTGATGGCCCCGAAGGCCAAGGCCAGCAGGATGCCCAGGAGGGCACCCATGGCGATCCAGCGGCCCTTCCGGCCCGGGTGCTGGAACTGCGCCTCGGCGCGGCGCACGTAGAGGTTCCGGGGCCGGGGCTTCGCATGCCGGTGGGCTCGGCGGGCCTCCAGCCAGCGCCAGAGCCGCGAGCGGCGGAGCAGGCGGAGCAGCCAGCTGTCGGGGGCCTCCACCTCGGCGGACTCATCCATCTGGAAGCGCTGGGACCAGGCCACCATGGGCTTCCACACGATCTGATCGAGCAGGATCACCACGGCCAGCATGGTGAGGATGGCGAGCACCTGCCCCTTCACGTTGCCGGTGTTCGTGGCCACGTTCATGTAGGAGCCCATGCCGGGCAGCTGGAAGTTCACCGTGGGGGAGGCGAAGGCCTCGGCGGACACGAGGAAGAACCAGCTGTTGGCCACGCTCACCATGGAGTTCCACACCAGGCCGGGCGTGGCGTAGGGCAGCTCGATCCAGCGGAGCTTCTGCCACCAGCTGAACCCGTTCACGGCGGCGATGGCCTTCAGCTCAGGCGGCAGGGTCTTCAGGCTCTGGTAGAAACTGAAGGCCATGTTCCAGGCCTGGCAGGTGACGATGAGCAGCACCGCCGAGAGCTCCAACCCCACGTTGCTGCGGGGGAAGAGCGTGAGCATGGCTAGCAGCACCAGGGGCATGAAGCTGAGGAGCGGGATGCTCTGGAGGATGTCCAGGATGGGCACGAGGATGCGCTCGGCCATGGGATCCTTGGCGGCCCAGTAGGCCACCACCAGGGTGAAGGTGAGGCTCAGGGCGAATGCGACGCCCGCCCGGACGAGGCTGAGGAAGAGGTACTTGGGCAGGGACCAGGGGGAGAGGCTGATCTCCACCACGGGGCGCTGGACGCCCGTCCACTGCTTGGCGGCGAAGAGCAGGCCGAGCACCAGGCCGGCGAGGGCCGCGAGGACGAGCAGATCCACCCAGCGCCGCCACTTCACGGGGGCGGTGAGCAGGTTGGAGGCCTGACCCCAGACGGTATCGAGGAATTGGATGATCACAGGGGATCCCGGAGACGGGCCGCGGAGGCCGGGCGTCTAAACGGTGTCGCCGCGCTGAGGGCCTGGTTCCGGAAAGGGATGGACCGGAGAGCGATTCCTCAGACGGCGGGCTTCGAGGGAGGTTCGGCGATCGTCAACTCACACCTCATCGCAACCTCCTTTCCCTGAAAGCCCAGTTTGGCCCTGAGCCGCGATGCGGGTCAACGCTCAAATCCCGTTTTTCCTGCAAAATGGGAGCCTCATGCTCCCCTCTGATGGCACCTCCCGGGAAGAACGGCTCAAGGGCCTGGCCTTGGCCAAGGGGTGGATCGGGTTGGCGGCGTTCATGGGGGCGCGAGATCTGGCGGAGCTGGTGGCCGGAGGCCAGCTCACCCCGGGGCAGGCGGAGGCGCTGGCCCTGGAGCTGGACCGCCCCGAAGCTTCCCGGCCCTCGGAGGGGGCGCGCTCCCAGGATGGGGCCTCGGCCTTCAAGGCCACCTGGGTGGAATCCTGGGGGCATTTCGAAGATCTCACGCTCGTGGCGGAGGGCGGCATGGGCCGCATCTTCAAGGCCATGGACACCCGCCTCCACCGCCGGGTGGCGTTGAAGCTGCTGCGCCGCGACGATCCCGAGCTGGCCTCGCGCTTCCTCCATGAGGCGAGCCTCCAGGCCCAGGTGGAGCACCCCCACGTGTGCCGCATCTATGAAGCGGGCGAGTGGATGGGCCAGTCCTTCATCGCCATGCAACTCATCGATGGCGAAACCCTCAAGGTGGCCGCGCGACGGATGACCCTGGACGACAAGCTGGACGTGATGATCCAGGTTTGCGAGGGGGTCCACGCGGCCCATCAACAGGGGCTCATCCACCGGGATCTCAAACCCTCCAACCTCATGGTCAAGCAGGTGGAGGGCAGCTGGCGCGCCTTCGTGCTGGATTTTGGCCTCGCCCGCACCCTGGCGACCACGGGCCTGACCCAGAGCGGCGTCGTCATGGGCACCGTCCACTACATGTCCCCCGAGCAGGCCCGGGGGGAGGAGCGGGGGTTGGACCGCCGCACGGACATCTACGCCCTGGGCGCCACGCTCTATGAACTCTTCGGCGGGGAGCCGCCCTTCTCCCGGTACCAGGGGCTGGAGGCCCTGAGCCGCACTTTGGCCGAGGATCCCGAGCCCCTCCGCCGCGTGGCCCCCCAGATCCCCCGGGATCTTGAGACCGTGGTGGGGAAGTGCCTGGAGCGCAACCGCGAGCTGCGCTACGGCAACGCCCGGGAGCTGGCCGGGGAACTGCGCCGCGTGTTGGAGGGTGAATCCGTGGATGCCCGCCGGGCCTCCTGGCCCGAGCGCATGCTGCGCTGGTCCCGCAAGAACCGGCTGGGCATGGCCGCCGGCGCGGGCATCCTCCTGGTGGTGACGGGGGCGGGACTCCTGCTGGTGCGCGACCGGCTCGAGGCCCGCGGCCGAACCTTGGCCATGGCCCGCATGGATACCGAGGCCGAACGGCTGGAGCAGCGGATCCGCCTCCTGCGCCTGCGCAGCGCGCCCCTCCAGGGGTGGGTCGAGGTGGAAGAGCGCCTGAAGGATCTGCAGAGCCACGCGGAACTGGGGGATGACGGCGCGCCCGCCGCCCGGTACGCGTTGGGCCGCGTGCTGCTGGCCATGGGCTACGAGGAGGAGGGCTGCGATCAGCTGGAGTTGGCCTGGAAGGCCGGCGCCCGGGGCCGCGCCATCGCCTGGAGCCTGGGGGGGGCCTTGGCGGCGCGCCTGCGCCTGACCCGGGACCTGGCCCAGCGCCTGCCCGTCGAGGAGGCCGCCTTGGCCTGGGTGCAATCCGTGGACGAGAGCACCCGGCCCCGGGCGTTGGCCCTGCTGCACGAGGGCCTGGGTGCCGGGCCGGAATCCCCGGATTTCCAGAGGGCCCTGCTGGGCTCCCTGGAGGACCACGAAGGCGAGGCGCTCCGCCGGGCCCGGCTGGCCTTCACGGCGCAGCCCTGGCTGACGGAAGCGAAGCTCCTGGAGGGGGATCTCCTGCGGGATTCGGCCCTCCGGGAGCGGGATTCCGGGGAGACCCTGGCGCGGCTAGAGGAGGCGGGCCGTGCGTACGAAGCCGCGGCCGAATCGGCCCCCGGGGACCTCCGGCCGCTCCTCCGGGCGAACCGCTGCTGGCTCCAGGCCGAGCGGACCGCCCGCGGCCTGGGACGGGCCTCCGAAAGCTACGGAGCCGAAGCTCACAAGGCCTTGGCCCGGGCGTACGCGATGAGTCCCGGTGCGCCGATGGTCACCCTCGAGCGGGCCTGGGTGGCCTTGGGGGAGGATGCGGCGGGATCCGCCGAGCGGGCGGAACGGTTGGCGGAAGCCGCGGCGGTGGCCCGCCCCGGGTGGCGGGAGCCCTCCCTGCTGCTGATCCAGGCCCAGCTGGCCCGAGCGGGAGCGGAAGGGCCGGATCAGGCCGCGGAGCTCCAGCCCGCCATCGCCGGGGCCCGCCGCCTGCTCGAACGGGTCCCAGGCCACCCCCTCGCGGCCTACCTGCTCGAAGAAGCCTTGACCCGACGGGTGGTGGCCCAGGTCACCCGGGAGCCGGGGCCCTGGCCAGAGCTGGAGGCGGTGCTCGCGGAAGTGCGGGCGGCGGAACTCCGGGGGCCCCAACGCGCCTTCCACTTCATCTTCGAAGGCCGGATCCTCTCGGCCCGGGCCACCGCGGAATGGGAGCGGGGGCGGGATCCCTCCACCTCGGCCACGGGGGCCATCACGGCCCTGACCCGGGCCCTGGCGCTCTCACCCCGAGATGTCCGGATCTACCGCGAGCTGGCGAAGGCCTACCTCCTCCAGGGGCGCTACGAGTGGTGGGTCGGCCTGGAGGCGGAAGCCCATGTGGCCGAAGCTCGCCGGGCGGCCTTCCGGGCCCAGGAGTTGGCCCCCCGGGATGCGGAACCGCTCCGCCTCCAATGCGAGGCGGCCCTCATCATGGCGGAGCTGGCCAAGGAGCAGGGTCGCGACCCCGGCGCCTGGCTGGCGGAGGCGCGCCGCTGGGCGGTGGGGCTGAGGGAACTGGGCCGCCCCCCGGCGGAAGTCCTCGCGCTGGAGGCGCGTGCGATGCTGGCGGATCCCAAGGCCACGCCCCAGAGCCTGGGCGAGGCGCGGCGATCCCTGCAGGAGGCCCTGGGCTCCGGGTCGTCGCGGGAATCCCGGCTGGTGATGGCCCGGTTGGCCCTGGCCCAGGGGCAGTGGCGCGAGGCCCTGGAGCAGGCACGGGAATGCTCCCGCCTGGGCCCGGCCACGGGGGAATCCCGGTGGATGGAGGCCCTGGCCCTGGAAGCCGAGGCCAAGGGCTTGCCGGAGGGGCCCCGCCGCGTGGATCTGCAGACTCAGGGCCAGATGGCTCGGGAGCAGGCCTTGGTGCTCAACCCCCTGGTGGGTCGGAAGGGGGCCGGGGGCGCGGGGCGCTGAGCGGCCCGCGCGGGATCAGGGCCGGGGAACGGCCTGGATGAGCTGCTTCACCACTTCATCGGTGCGCACGCCATCGGCTTCGGCCTCGTAGGTGAGCAGCAGGCGGTGGCGCAGGATGTCGGGCGCGAGTTCGACGATGTCCTGGGGCAGCACGTGGTCGCGGCCCGCCAGAAGGGCGAAGGCCTTGGAGCTGCTCTGGAGCGCGAGGCTGGCCCGGGGGCTGGCGCCACAGCGGAGCAGTTCCTTGCCCTTCCACACCTTGCCGTGGCCGGGGCGGGTGGCCTGCACGAGCTTCACGATGTAGGCGCGGATGGCATCGTCGAGCCGGATCTGATCCAGGCTGCGGCTGGCGGCCTCCAGGGCGGCGCCTTCGAGCACGGGGTTCACCGCTTCATCGCGGGCGTTGGCGCGGCGCAGCACCTCGACTTCTTCGTTCTCCTTGGGGTAGTCCACGTGGAGCTTGAAGAGGAAGCGATCCATTTGCGCTTCGGGCAGGGGGAAGGTGCCCTCTTGCTCCAGGGGGTTCTGGGTGGCCAGCACGAGGAAGGGGCTGGGCAGCTTGAAGCTCTCGTCACCCAGGGTGACCTGGCGTTCCTCCATGGCCTCGAGCAGGGCGGCCTGGACCTTGGAGGGGGCGCGGTTGATCTCGTCGGCCAGCACGAGGTTGGCGAAGATGGGGCCCTTCTTGGGCGTGAAGGTGAGGGCCTTGGGATCGAAGATGAGGGTGCCCACCACGTCGCTGGGGAGCAGGTCCGGCGTGAACTGGATGCGCTTGAAGCTCATGCCCGTGGCCTGGGCGAGGGTCTTGATGGTGCGCGTCTTGGCGAGGCCCGGCAGGCCTTCCAGCAGCACGTGGCCCCGGCAGAGCATGGCCACGAGCAACCGGTTCAGGAGCGTGGGCTGGCCCACGATCACCTTGCGGCATTCGGCCAACAGGGCTTCCAGCGGTTGGGAGGAGACGGGGCTCATGGGGTGTCCTGGGTTTTGACCATGCTACCCCGAACCGGGCCGGGGACTCGCGCTCACACGCCGAACTGGCGGAAGTGATGGTCCAGGTGCTTCCAGAACAGGTTGCTCCACTGGCGGGAACTCAGGGGCCCGAAGAGGGGATGGACCCGGCCTTCGAAGGCCTTCGCGCCGAGGGCGTGGGTGGGTTCGATCTGGGCCCGGAGGCGCGCGCACTCCCGGGCCAGATCGGCGGGGAGGGTGTCGACGGGCGCGGCGGGCGCGGGCTTGGCTTCCGAGTAGGGATGCTCGGAGACGACCTTCCACTTGAACACCCACCGGTTAAGCAGGCGCAGGTGCAACGGGAGGCGGGGCTGCGCCCCGCTGGCGAGGTGCTCGTAGATCTCCGCGCAGTGGGCCACCATGCGCACGGCATCCATGCCATCCCACCGGGGTTGGGCATCGTGCCGCAGCTGATCCAGGCGGCCAAGCAGTTCCGCGGTGACGGCTGGATCAAAGGCGTTGGGAAGGCTCATGGGATCAGTCTAAGCACGATGGCCCGTGCCCTGGATCTCAACCCGGCGGCGGTGATCCGGGCGCGAAACTGGGACTGCATCGGCGTCGCGCCTTGGCGGCGGTCAACCCCATGCGGGCCGCAGGTCCGCGAAGGTGAACCCGTCCCGGGTGACCACCTCCCCCGGTTGGATGGGAATGGCCCGGTGGAACATGGGCCCCGCGTGGCAGAAGGTGTGGAATTCCCCCCGTTCCCCGCAGGGATCGATCTCCGGCGGCAGCGCGGCGAGGAGGTCGGCATCGAAGGCGCGGCCCACGAAGGCGGGATCCAAGGTCCGGGGATCCACGCAGGTGATGCGCGCCGCGAGACCGCCGGCGATCATGGCCCGGGCCAGGGCGGCCGTGGGTTGGCCCCACAGGGGGAAGAGCGGCTCCAGCCCCGACCCCGCCAGCTTTTGGATGCGGTAGTCCCGCACGTCCTCCAGGAAGAGGTCCCCGAAGGCCACGTGGGTGAAGCCGTCGACCACGGCGGCGGCGCAGGCCGCGCCCATGGCCGCCTCGTAGGCCTCATTGGTGCAAGGGTAGGGGATGCGCACCTTCCGCAGGGGCAAGCCCGCCGCTTCGGCCTGGGCCTCCAGCAATTCCTCCCGCACGGCGTGCATGGCCACCCGCCCGAAAGCCTCGTTCACAGTGGTGAGCAGGCCCGCCGGGGGCGTACCCGCCTGGCGGAGGGTGTGGAGGGCCCAGGCGGCATCTTTGCCGGAGGACCAGGAGAGCAGGATCTTCGGGGAGGGCATGGCTCTGAGGCTACCCAGAAGGGGGCTTTTTAATCCTGACCAATGGAGTAAACTATTCCCTCGGAAGGGATGCCCATGCCCAAGGTCATCAACATCGAGCCCACACCCAACCCGGACGCGCTGAAGTTCATCGTGACGCCCGCGATCCTGAAGTCCGGCACCCGGAGCTTCAAGGACATGGCCGCTGCCGTGGGGGATCCCCTGGCCAGCGGCATCTTCGCCCTGGGCAATGTCACCTCCGTGTTCTACATGGACCGCTTCGTCACCGTGAACAAGGTCTCCGGCGCTGAGTGGAGCAGCCTCATCGATCCCATCTGCGAGGTGGTCGAGGACCTGAAGGTGGAAGAGGAAGCCGCCGGCGACCACGTGGCCAAGGGCCCCGACGCCGCCGCCGACGACAAGCTCGCCAAGATCAACGACCTGCTGGAGACCCGCATCAAGCCCGGCCTGGCGGGGGATGGCGGCGGCCTGGAGATCATCTCCTTTGACGGTCACACGCTCCAGATCAGCTACCACGGCGCCTGCGGCAGCTGCCCCAGCGCCTCCGGCGGCACCCTGCGCTTCATCGAAGGATTGATCCAGGATGAAGTGGACCCCAACATCCAGGTGATCGCGTACTGACCTGACGATGCACGGTTGAAGTCCACGGACCTCCCGCCCGAAGAATCGGGTACGGGGGTTCCTTGAACACCATTCCGCGTCCCGCGCACACGCGTTCGCTCCAGCTGCCCCGCCGCGTGGTGGTGCGGGCCCGCTCGCAGGCGAGCCTCGAAGGCCACCTGCGGGCCTATGACCAACTGCTGCGCCGGGCCACCGAAGCGGCGCCGGCGCTCTTCGCCCACAGCCTGGAGCATCTGCAGAAGCACCTCCGCGTGGACGCGGTGCTGCTGGCCCGCCCCGTGGGGGAGGGCTGGGCCTCCACCTGGCAGTTCCCCGAAGCGAATCGCCGCACGCCCGAAGCGCCGGCCCGTTGGGCCATGGACTACCCCGGCCGCACCCTCGTGATCCGGGATGCCCGGGGGGACGACCGTTGGGCCGGCCATCCGGACATGAAGGGCCTGGGGGCCCTGGCGGCGGTCAGCGTCTGGGAGGGCGGCCAGCCCGGCGGGGCCCTGCTGGCCCTTTCGGAGCACCCCCGTCCCTTCACGCGGCCGGAGGTGGCGCTGCTTCACGCCGTATCCGGTCTGCTGGGCAAGGCATTGGAAGTGGAGGCGCTGAAGGTGGATCTCCACCGTCTGCAGGAGGCCCTGGCCCTCACCGAAGCCGTGGTGGAGGACAGCGCCCTTCAGGATGCCGCCACGGGCCTGCCCAACCGCCGCTACCTGGAGATCTGGCTCAAGGCCAACCTCTACCTGGCCCGCCGCCGCGCGGAACCCATGGCCGTGGTGCGCTGGACCCAGCCCGCGAAGGAATTGCGCCTCCTGCGCGCCGTGGCGGAGGGGCTCCGGGGCGAGGATCTCCTCATCTGCGAAGGGCAGGGGCGCTGCTTCCTGCTGTTGCCAAGAACGCCCCGGGGCGGCGCCCAGATCCTCATCCACCGCCTGCGCCAGAAGCTCGGGGAACTCCCCATGACCGCCACTTTGTGGGAGCCGGAGCAGGATGACCTCCACCTCGCCAGCGTCCGCGCCCGCCTGGAAGCCGCGCAGACCGAGGCCCAGGCCCTTCCCAAAACCGTGGCCTGGCGGCCCTGAGGAACTCCGCCCCGTGGGGCCGGCGGGCCACCCCCGGGCCCAGACTGGGTGTGGCTCCAGCCTTCGCCTCATGGGATGATGGATGTTCGTTTGACCCCGGGTACGGGGTGCCGTGGAGGAATGCGTGGATACCCCGACCCTGGTGAAGGCCGCCCTGCAAGCCCTTGGATCCGAGGCGGAGGTCTCCCACGAGGATCTGCTCAAGTGGTACGGCCTCATGCACATGGGCCGCCTGCTCGATGACAAGGCCCCCAACTACCTGAAGCAGGCCATCGGCTGGTCCTACCACGCCCCCTGCGCCGGCCACGAGGGCATCCAGCTGGCCCTGGGCCTCGCCTTCCGCCCTGGCAAGGACTACCTCTTCCCCTACTACCGCGACCTCATGACCTGCCTGGCCGGCGGCCTCACGCCCGAGGAGATCATCCTCAACGGCATCTCCAAGGCCACGGATCCCAGCAGCGCCGGCCGCCACATGAGCAACCACTTCGGGAAGCCCGAGATCGGCATCCAGAACGTGAGCAGCCTCACGGGCAACCACACCCAGCACGCCTCGGGCCTGGGCCGCGCCGTGAAGTACTACAAG